>NZ_JAHWYN010000014.1 GCF_019351435.1 Flavobacterium taihuense | reverse complement strand
GCAGATGGTACTGCAGTTATGTGGGAGAGTATGTCGCTGCCTTTTTTTACTAAAACCCCGTTTCGAAAGAAACGGGGTTTTTTGTTTTACAATAGTTTTAAAAAAACAGATTTTTAAAAACTTAAATTTAGAACTATGCGCAATTATCTTAATTATATGCAGAATTATCTCAATATTAAATACATCGTTTTCGTAAGGTTAAAATAGCAGCTACATCGGAAAATACAGTTGTATTTTGAACAAAATTATGATACTACTTTAGCAATAGAAATTATTACTAATTTAAAACAACAGTATTATGAAAACGATTTTAAAACTTAGTCTAGTAGTATTAGTAGCGATGACTACCATGAGTACTTATGCAATCGATGGTGATTTTTTACTTAATGTAAAAAAAGGAACTGGTAAAGAAATTAGTTTTTCTGTAAATGAAATCCAAAAAGCCAATGTGACAATCTATGATAAATACCATAATGTGATTTATTCTGAAATGGCAACCGGAAAAGGTGGGATTTTGAAAACGTACAGCCTTGAGGAATTTCCTGATGGAGTTTACTTCTTGGAAGTGGAAACGAATCTTAAAAAAGTAACTCACGAAATTGTGATCACCAATGAAACTTCAATATTGTCCAGAAAATCAATCGCTGAAGTGTACAAAGACGATATGAAACTAAAAAACCAAAATGTGGCCACGGTAAATTAATTGGGTTATTTTTTTAAGAAAAACATTTACTTCGAATTTATGCAGAACAGCTCTTAGAGGGGCTGTTTTTTTGTTTATAGAATGAAGAGTTTAGCCAATAAAGGTGTTGTAAAAACGGGATTGGGAGAGGGATAGAAGCTATCTACCGAAGTAGAGCGGATAGCCCGACGGCATTATGGTAAGAGGGCGAACAAGCGCTCTCTAAAGTTTACCCCCTTGCTATAATGGGTGCTTGCCCAAGTTTTATGCAAAAATAGGTAATTATGGGTGCTTTGAATTTTATTTATTAGCAATAAGTGGTGTTTAAAAATATTTTATACTTTAGAAATATAAAAAATGCCTTATTTTTACAGTATAATTATTAAAAATAAATAGAATGGATTGGATTATCGCTAAAGAATTTGAAGATATAACCTACAAAAAATGCAATGGTGTTGCCAGAATCGCATTTAATAGGCCTGATGTACGAAATGCTTTTAGACCAAAAACAACATCCGAATTGTATCAAGCTTTTTACGATGCGCAAGAAGATACTTCTATTGGAGTCGTTTTGCTTTCTGCTGAAGGACCATCATCAAAAGATGGCGTGTATTCTTTTTGTAGCGGAGGCGATCAAAACGCTCGAGGTCACCAAGGCTATGTTGGTGATGATGGTCAACATCGTTTGAATATCCTTGAAGTACAACGTTTGATCCGTTTCATGCCAAAAGTTGTTATTGCCGTAGTTCCAGGTTGGGCTGTTGGTGGTGGACATAGTTTGCACGTGGTTTGTGATATGACTTTGGCAAGTAAAGAACACGCCATTTTTAAACAAACTGACGCCGATGTAACAAGCTTTGACGGAGGTTACGGTTCTGCTTATCTTGCCAAAATGGTAGGACAGAAAAAAGCAAGAGAAATATTCTTTTTGGGACGAAATTATTCTGCCCAGGAAGCTATGGATATGGGTATGGTTAATGCTGTTATTCCACACGCTGAATTAGAAGATACTGCTTATCAATGGGCACAGGAAATTCTTGGGAAATCGCCTATGGCTATTAAAATGCTCAAGTTTGCTATGAATCTTACTGATGATGGCATGGTGGGACAACAAGTGTTTGCTGGTGAAGCAACAAGATTGGCCTACATGACCGAAGAGGCTAAAGAGGGCAGAAATGCATTTCTTGAAAAACGTAAACCTAATTTTGAAAAAAAATGGTTGCCATAAAAATGGTTTGAAAGTTTAAATATTTAAGAGTTTAAGGGTTTCAAGTTTTGCGATTTGAAACCTTAAATTTTATAGTTACTTAGAAAAAAAGAAAATGGAAGACTTCACAAATGAAACTATTGATACTACGCAGCTTCCTAAATTTGAAGAAGTGGAATTTTCTGTGTTACATCCCAATTATTGGAAAGTAATTTTGATTAGTTTGTCAGTATTTTTTTTACTTATGGGGATAGGAGTAGGACTTGTATTATATTTTAATAAAGAACTTTATCCATTTAATTCAAAAGTTAGTATCGTTTATGTAGTTTTATTGCTACTTGTGATTTTCTTTTCGAGGATAAGTTTCAAGAATAAAGGATTTGCATTTCGGAATCACGATGTATTGTTTAGATATGGAATAATTGCTATAAATACGCTTGTAATTCCTTATAACAGAGTGCAACACGTGGCTTTACACGAAGGATTAGTTTCTAGATTTTTTGGCTTGGCCAAAATTCAAATCTTCACTGCCGGGGGAAGTTCCAGCGATATTGAAATTCCGGGAATAGCAAAAGAGCAAGCTGAAAATATCAAACAACTTTTGATGGGCAAAATTCAAAAACAATTGTAATGGAAGCAGATTTCAATCAGCCTCAAAGACAATCTATTATTGGGATTTTTGTAATGTTTGTTTATTCGCTACAAGGATATACAAAAGCTTTATGGCCTGTATTAATCATTTTTTTAGTAAGATTTAATGAATATGAAAAATCCAATATAGTAATAGGGATCTTATGTGTTTTGGCTTTTTTCATTGTATTAGGAATTATTTCTTATTTAAGATTCCTAAACTTCACCTTTCATATCGATCATGAAAATGAGGAGTTTATTATAACCGAAGGAATTTTCAACAAAACAAAAACAACAATACAACTTTATAAAATCCAACAAGTAAATATTAATCAATCTTTAATTCAAAGATTGGTAGGTGTTTATGAGTTGGCGGTAGATACAGCTGGTTCTAATAAAAAAGAAGGAAATATCAGAGCCATTTCACACGAATTGGCATTGGACTTGAAAGCTCGTTTATTAGAGAATGAAAATAAAAAAACTGTAAATGTTGAGGATACAATCAGTACTTTAGAGGAAATTTCAACAGAAAAAACTATTGATACAGAAGCTCCGTTTATAAAAATCAGTTTTTTAAGTTTATTAAAAATTGGAATTACTTCTAATTATGTAAAAAGCTTTTTTGTTTTACTGGCTTTTTTTATCACGCTTTTCGATCACATCAAACAAATAACAGGAAAAGATGTTTTGCACGATGATAACATCGAAGATTATGTAGATAAAAGCCAAGTTGTGACCGCATTTTTTATATTATTTATCACTTTCTTTTTGGCAGTTATTGTAATTAATTTAGTCAAAACAATTTTCACCTTTTTTGATTATAAAATTGCCAGACAAAAAGGTTCCTTGCTGCTTTCTTACGGATTGTTAAACACCAAAAGTACCATCATTAAGCCCGAAAAGGTTCAGATTACAAGTATTACCCAGAATTATTTTCAAAAGAAAATGAATGTTTTGCATTTAAAAATAAAGCAGGCAACTGGTGGAGAAAAAGAAGACAATAAACTCGCTATCGAAATTCCGGGTTGTGACAAACTCGAGAAAGATGCGATTTTGAAATTATTGTTTCAAAAAATTCCCGAAAAAGGTGTAATGCTCAAACCTAATTTTAGAAAATTGGGATTTTCTGTTTTCCTAACTATTGGATTACCACTATTAGTCTTTTATTTTGTTAGAGATCTGTTAATTGAAGAATTGCCAACGATTGATTATTTTGTATTGTTGTTTGTTGTTTTTATTGGTATAATTCAGCTTTTTATATTCAAAAACAATCGTCTTTATATTAATGATGACTTTATAATCCTGCAAAGCGGGGCTTGGGATGTTACTAATAATATTATTATACCTAGTAAAATTCAAGCGATTACAACTTCTCAACTCTTTTGGCATAAAAATATTAATATTGGTTCCTTAACTTTGCATACCGCAGGAGGGAATATTAGTTTTCAATTGGGTAATTTTACTGCCATAAAACAATACGTCAATCTTTGGTTGTACGAAATAGAAACTTCCGATAGCAATTGGATGTAAAACAAATAGTTTCAAGTTTCAGGTTTCAAGTTTGGAGTCTGAAAGCGTGAAACTTTAAACTTTAAATAAAAAACATGAAACACTGGATTGAAGCCGCGAGATTAAGAACATTACCATTATCTGTTTCTGGAATAATCGTAGGAAGTATGTACGCGTTAGCAAACCCTACTGATAATGTATTGACACCAACAGATGTTTTCAATTGGGAGATATTTGCGTTTGCATTATTGACCACTTTAGGACTGCAGGTGCTTTCAAATTTCGCCAATGATTACGGAGATGGTGTAAAAGGAACCGATAATGAAGATAGAGTAGGGCCGAAACGCGCTATACAAAGTGGTGTGATAACTCCTCAGGCAATGAAACGTGCCTTGGTAATAACTTCTGTACTTACATTATTTTCGGCAATCTTTTTGATTTATGTTGCTTTTGGAGAGACAAATCTCGTGTATTCCTTGTTCTTTTTGACTTTAGGAATTATGGCAATAATTTCGGCAATTCGATATACTGTGGGGAATTCAGCTTATGGATACAAAGGCTATGGTGATATTTTTGTTTTTGTATTCTTCGGATTGGTAAGTACTTTGGGAGTTAACTTTTTATATTCAAAACAATTGGATTTGGTACTTATTTTGCCCGCTATTGCAATCGGGTTATTGAGTGTTGCTGTTTTGAATCTGAACAATATGCGTGACCAATCCTCGGATGCCAAATCAGGCAAGAACACTGTTGTGGTAAAAATGGGCGCCGAGAAAGCCAAAAAATACCACTATTTCTTAATAGTTTCGGCTATGATTTCGGTAGTTGCATTTGCAATATTCAGTAATTTCCGCTTTGATCAATATTTGTTTTTATTGGCATACATTCCGTTAACGAAACATTTAATCACAGTATCTAAAAATCAAGATCCAAAATTGCTTGACCCCGAATTAAAGAAAGTAGCATTGAGTACCTTTTTGCTTTCGATATTATTATCTTTATGTATGATTTCTTTAATTTCAGACATCATAGTAAATGTTTTCTTGGGTGGACGATAAATAATTTCAAAAATCAATAAGTAGTATTTTCTAACATTTTAAACGTATAATAAAATGAAAATAACATTCTACGGTCATGCTTCTTTGGGAATTGAAGTTAGTGGCAAACACATTCTCGTTGATCCTTATATTTCGGCCAATCCAAAGGCTTCACATATCAATATTAACGATCTGAAAGCTGATTTTATTCTGTTGACGCACGCTCACGGTGATCATATTCTCGATGTAGAATACATTGCGTCAAGAACCAATGCCGTGATTGTTTCGAATGCAGAAATTGCAGGTTATTATGGCAAAAAAGGATTTCAATCACACCCAATGAATCACGGTGGAAGCTGGAATTTCGATTTCGGAAAACTAAAATATGTAAGCGCCATTCACTCGAGTTCTTTTCCTGATGGAACGTATGGCGGGAATCCTGGCGGTTTCGTGATCGAAGGCGAGCACAAAAACATCTACATTGCCGGCGACACTGCCCTTACAATGGATATGAAACTGATTCCGATGCGAACCAAGCTCGATTTGGCGATTTTGCCTATCGGAGATAATTTCACAATGGATGTGGAGGACGCCATAATTGCTTCCGATTTTGTGGCCTGCGATAAAATTCTAGGTATTCATTACGACACATTTGGTTATATCGAAATCAATCATGAACAAGCCATCAAAAAATTCTTCGATAAAGGAAAAGACTTGATGTTACTAGAAATTGGCAGTTTTATAGAATTATAATTAGGAGCTAATCCTGCTATCCGCTTGTATCTTTATTGAAGCGAAGAAAAATCGCTTCAATAAAGGATATCGCTTCTATCAGGGCTAGGTCATACCAGATTTCAAGATCCTTTTTTTAAAACTAGATTAACTTTTTAATAATGGCCAAACAGTTTCTTTTATTCATTACGCTTCTATTTACAACGCTTACATTTTCACAACAAGACGGATATTGGGATAAAGACAGATCGACGACCAAAGAAATAAACGTTTCTGCTAGAGATCGAATTGTAATAAAAACTGAAGATTTACCACTTGGAACTACCGAAATTGTGTACAGAATTACCCTTTTGGACGAAAATCAGCAATTGGCCAATAGTTTGGTTTCGGTTCTAAAATCAATTCCTGACCCCACCGGAATCAGTCAAGGATCTGCCGGAGCTGTTTTTGTTTTGTCCAAAATATCAGGAGATGATAAATGTACCTACGCTATTTTTTCATCAGATAAGTTAGCGTTAGAATACAAAGATTCAGGAAAAACATTGGAATCCTGTTTGGTTCAGAACGAACCAGTGAGCAAAGATGCCAAACGTCTTTCAGTTGATAAGTCAAGTTGTTTGAGTGGAAACGGATCAGCCTTATGGTTTGGTTTTGAAAGTAAAAACTGGATCATGAACCAAAAAATCGTTTTAGAAGTAGTGCCCTGGGTGGATAAAAAACTAAGCAGAGGATGGAGTCTGGACAATAGAAAAGCGATTATTGACCAATGTAAGACTTCTAATTTAGCTCAAAAAATGGGCAATTCGGATGATTTTTGCGTATGTGTGTTAGATAAAATCCAAAATAAGTACAAGTATCAGGAGTTTCAAAAGCTATTGACAGTGGAACGATCCAAAGTTTTTAAAGATTCGGGAAACAGTTGTTTTGGAGAAACAAGCACTTCTAACGCTGTTTATTCTGATTTGCGTAACCAAGCATCACTTTTGATAAAAAAAGCAAAATATGGGGATGCAATTGAAAAATTAGGGGTAATTGTAAGCGATGGTAAGGCTACGGTTTTAGATTACAGTGCAATCGGGAGCTGCTATCTTTTGACCAAGCAATTCGGAAAAGGATTAAAGTATCTTCAAGATGGTGAAAAACTCGATAGTACAGAGTTGTTGTTGCAGTTGAATTTGGCACATGCCTATTTGCTGAACGACAATTACAAAGAAGCCAAAAAAATCTACAAGAAATACCAAAACCAAAATGTTACCGATAGTTTGAGCTGGGTTCAAAAAACCGAGCAGGATTTTAAAGCTTTTCAAAAAGCAGGAATTCAAAATAAGGATTTTGAGCGTATTTTGAAATTACTGGAGTAGTTAATTTATTAAGTTTTGCATTGTAAATAAAAATATCTATTAATCAATAGAACATGAAAAAAGTAGTTTTGTTCATACGCTATCTAGGATTGTTTCTTCTTTTAGTTGGAATAATTTTAAACTTCAAAATGTTTGTTTTTAATGAATGGCCAACATACCTGTTTTTTGCGATACTACTTTTTGGAATGTTATTAATAGGAATTTCTTATTTAAAATTAAAAAAACTCACTTAAAATAAAAGTTATTTAATACAAACTATTTACCTCTAACTATTCACTTTGAAAGCAACGTACCACAAATACATTTTAAATTTCAAACGTCCATCCGGAACTTCTCGTGGAGTAATGACCGAAAAAGAAACCTGGTTTATTGTTTTGGAGCAAGACGGTAAAAAGGGAATAGGGGAGTGTGGCATTTTGAGAGGATTGAGTATTGACGATCGTCCCGATTATGAAGAAAAATTACAATGGGCGTGTGCTAATATTCATCTTGGTAAAGATCAACTTTGGGAAGACTTATTAGAGTTCCCATCCATACAGTTTGGAGTCGAAATGGCCTTCCGGTCTTTGGCTAGTGAAAATCCTTTTTTACTATTTCCGTCAGACTTCACAAAAGGGACAAAATCAATCCCAATAAATGGATTGGTTTGGATGGGTTCAGCCACTTTTATGAAGCAACAAATCGAGGAGAAATTAGCTGATGGATTTCGATGCGTTAAACTCAAAATTGGAGCTATAGATTTTGATAAAGAGCTGCAATTATTGCGTTATATTCGGCTACATTTCACTCCAGAGCAAGTAGAAATAAGAGTCGATGCCAACGGTGCTTTTGATTCGAATGAAGCTTTATGTAAATTAAATCAACTATCTGAATTTGAATTACATAGTATAGAGCAGCCAATTCAAAAAAACAATACTGACAGTATGGCAGGGCTGTGTAAAATTACTCCTTTTCCTATTGCGTTGGATGAAGAGCTGATAGGGGTGTTTACCGTTGCTGAAAAAGAGAATTTATTACTCAAAATTAAGCCACAATACATCATTTTGAAACCTAGTTTTGTGGGTGGATTTCGTGGTACTCAAGAGTGGATCACCTTGGCAGAAAAGCATAATATTGGATGGTGGATTACTTCTGCTTTGGAAAGTAATGTTGGATTGAATGCTATTGCTCAGTGGACTTTTTTACTCAACAATTCGATGCCACAAGGATTGGGAACAGGAGCATTATATACTAATAATTTTGACTGCCCTTTGCAAGTTTCTCAAGGTCAATTATGGTACAGTAATGCGTTAAACTGGGATTTGGATATCGATACATTTTAATTAAAACGAGAATAGGTTATATGCAGTTTTTGCGAGAGTGATGGAAGCGGAGCTCTTTTTCTAATCAATTGCCACGGGTTTAAACCCGTGGCAATTGATTAGAAAAAAGCGGGAGCGGACAGCACGACCCGTAGTTTTTACGAAGGGACTCGCCCAAATAAAGAATCACTACATAAAATATTAATGATTTAAATTAAAAAAGGCTCCAAACGAATAATTGTCTGGAGCCTTTTGTATGGCATTGAAGAACTGATTGTTAATAAGGTAAAACTCTTTTATTTTTTACTTCTTCCAAAAGTTCGGCCATTGCCAAATAAAAAGCACTACTTCCGCAAATTACGCCAAGACCTCCAGCAATGACTGTGATGGTTTCGCTTCCGGTGAATTTTGATACCGCCAAAAGGAAAAATAAAATGGTTAATGAAAGAAAAACAAATTGCTGTACTTTGCTGCCACCCCAGGTTCCCCACCACATAAATGCGGTAAAAATTCCCCAAATGGCTAAATAGCATCCGAAGAATGGAGCTGGAGTTGTTCCTGCCATTTCAAAACCGGTGTTTGGGAAAAGCCAAATACCTACAAGAGAAATCCAGAAAAAGCCATAGGAAACAAAAGCAGTTCCCGCAAATGTTTTTCCATTTTTGAATGACAATATTCCTGCTATTATTTGGGCCAATCCTCCATAAAAAATACCCATCGAAATGATTACGGCACTGACGGGAAAGAATCCTAAATTGTGAATATTCAATAAAATTGTGGTCATTCCAAAACCCAATAGACCTAATGGCGCAGGATTAGCTAGTTTGTTCTCCATTTTTTAGTTTTTTTTAATAGTTAGTAAAGTTTAAAAATAACGTTATAGTTCGTTATCAATTGATACGAAAATGACATTTTATGATAGAAATTATTCATTTCTGATGGTAATGGATCATTTAGGCATCTAAATCCAAACCAAAAGTTGTTCTCAATAATTCGATATTTGGATTGATTTCCAGTAGTCTGTTGTAGCGGTCTTGATCGGTAAAGCTTCTTTTGATTTCTATGGTTTCATTTACATTCACTTCTATGGTAATGTTGTGATTGTGTAAATGACCACGTAAATGTCCCAAAAGACCAATCATTTCGCTTTCAAAATCCAATTTGGATCCCTCATTAGGTAATTCAAATGTAATATTGGTACCATCAAGTTTTGGATCATTGATCAAAAGGAGGGATTCCATTATTTTGTATCCTTTTTCACCAAGACGTTGCGCGTATTTTGTCCATTGCAGCATCATTTCTGTTTCCGTGAATGGTTCTGTAGGCAATGTGGCGGTATTGTCTGTTTTGATAAATCCTTTTAAGTTTTCTTCTAAAGCCTTTTTAGCACGAATACTCGAAAGCGATAAAGCCGAAAATTTAGTTTCGTTATTGGGTACACTTGGCGGTTCAGTTTGCTGAACTTTTGATTTTTCCTCTATTGAAGCTGTAGGCTTTGAGATTTCGTTATTTGCAATTTCCTTTGCAATTCCTTCGGTTGCAATTGGAGTTTGGGCTTTTTCCTTTGAAATTTCAGCTATAGAATAATCTGCAACTTTTCTAAAATAAGTGGGTGGAATTATAAATTGTTCAACTTTTTTTTTTCTCCATCATAAGTGATAGAGGCCAATTGCATCAAACAAAGCTCGACAAGTAGTCGTTGATTTTGGCTGGCTTTGTATTTTAAATCACAATCATTGGCAATTTCGATTCCTTTTAGTAAAAACTCTTGACTGCATTTTTGTGCTTGAATTCCATACATTTTTTGCGCTTGCTCTCCAACCTCAAGTAATACAAGTGTTGAAGGAGTTTTGCTTACCAATAAATCCCTAAAATGACTGGCTAATCCTGAAACAAAATGATGGCTGTCAAACCCTTTGGACAGAATATCATTAAATGCCATTAATAAGTCAGGTATTTTATTTTCAAGAATTAAATCAGTAACGTTGATGTAGGTTTCGTAGTCTAAAACGTTTAAATTTTCGGTAACCGCTTGACGAGTAAGATTATTTCCGCAAAAAGAAACCACTCTGTCAAAAATAGACAAAGCATCACGCATGGCACCATCTGCCTTTTGGGCAATGATATGCAAAGCATCATCTTCAAAAGCGACACCTTGACTGGTAGCTACATCAGCAAGATGTTCTTTGGCGTCTTTTACGGTAATTCTTTTGAAATCAAATATTTGACAACGCGATAATATCGTTGGAATAATTTTATGCTTTTCGGTGGTTGCCAATATAAAGATGGCGTGTTTTGGCGGTTCTTCCAATGTTTTTAAAAAAGCATTAAAAGCAGCCGAAGACAGCATATGAACCTCATCAATGATATATACTTTGTATTGCCCTGTTTGTGGAGGAATACGAACCTGATCAATTAAATTTCGGATATCGTCTACTGAATTGTTGGAAGCAGCATCTAGTTCGAATACATTAAAAGCAAAATCTTCCGTAGGATCATCGTAACCGGGCTGATTGATTTTTCGAGCCAAAATACGAGCACAAGTTGTTTTTCCAACTCCACGAGGTCCAGTAAATAAAAGGGCTGAAGCTAAATGGTTGTTTTCTATGGCATTGAGTAGCGTATTGGTAATCGCTTTTTGTCCCACCACATCTTTAAATGTTTGTGGACGGTATTTACGTGCCGATACTACAAATTGTTCCATAGGTTTTTTTATTCGAAAGCAAATATAGGACTTGAAAAATCAAAAAACAAGTTCCTAAATTTTAATTTTATGAGGTTATTATTTTCTTGTAAAATTACCAGTTCGATTCGCTTTTCAAATAACATTTGTGTATTTTCACCAAGGATTAATTCCTTATTGTTATTAAATGACTTTTCTATGGATGTTTCTAAAGGAGTTACCATTGTTGGAGGAGGATTGGCCGGACTTACGGCAGCCATACATTTGTCTAAAATTGGCATAAAAGTCGTTTTGATCGAAAAAAGTGAATATCCGAAGCATAAGGTTTGCGGAGAATACATCTCAAATGAAATAATTCCTTATTTGGATTGGCTTTCACTAAATATATCCGAATTAAACCCCACTCATATCTCGAAACTGGAGTTTTCAACTGCAGACGGAACCAAAATCAATTGTGATCTACCACTTGGAGGGTTTGGTGTTAGCCGATTTGCTCTGGATGCTTTTTTATGTAAAAAAGCCATCGAAATGGGGTGTGAAATCATGCAGGATAGTGTTGATGATATTGTTTATGAAAATGATAGTTTCAAGATTTCAACTTTAAATAGTGGGATTTTTACCTCATCAATTGTAATAGGAGCTTTTGGAAAACGATCTACTATTGATCAGAAATTAAAAAGGTCATTTGTTCAAAAAAAATCACATTGGTTAGCTGTAAAAGCTCATTATTCAGGTGAATTTCCAAATAATTTAGTGAGTTTGCATAATTTTGAAGGGGGTTATTGTGGGGTTTCGAAAGTAGAAAATGATGCGATTAATATTTGTTACTTGGCTAGTTATGAGTCTTTCAAAAGATTTAAAAATATTGAGGATTATCAAAATCAAATTGTAGTTAAGAATCCACATCTGAAATTAATTTTTGATAGGAGTAAAATGCTTTTTGAAGCTCCTTTAACGATTAGTCAGGTGTCATTTGATAAAAAAGAAACAGTGGAAAATCATATTTTAATGATTGGCGATACGGCAGGACTTATTCATCCTTTGTGCGGAAATGGAATGGCAATGGCAATTCATAGTGCTAAGATAGTATCAGAATTAATAGGAAAAGTTTATAGTAATGAAATAAAATCTCGTGAGGAATTAGAGAAAAAGTACATTGCAGAATGGAAGGGTAATTTTGAAAAAAGATTAAGAATTGGACGTATTTTGACATTTATACTGCAAAACCAAAAATTTTACAAGTTTTTGATGTGGATAATGATTAAATTTCCATTTTTAATACCAATCATTATAAAGCAAACACACGGCAAGCTAATTTCTGTTGAATGATGCATTTTTATAGTAATAGTAATTGGAATATTAATTTAAAATAATTTGAAATTAGTGCTTGTAAATACACAAAATAGAACGGACGAGCCAGAAATCATGGATGATTTTGATTTAGAAGGCGACGAATTGAAAGAAGCTCTAGATAAAATTGCATCTATAAACCAGCTTTTAGGAGGGAATCAATTGACTTTGAGAGGGGTTCGAAAATTACTCAAAAAAGTTCCTCATTTAAATTCAATCACCATTGTGGATGTTGGTTGTGGAAATGGAGATATGTTGCGAAAATTAGCTGATTTCGGTTTGCAAAATAATTTGAATTTAGAACTTATTGGGGTTGATGCTAATAATTTTACTATAAATTACGCAATTGATTTATCCGTGAAATATCCAAATATCAAGTATAGGTTTGAAGATATTTTTAGTGAATCTTTTAATGAATTAAAATACGATATAGCATTGTGCACTTTGACTTTACATCATTTTAAAAACAGTGAAATTGTCAAATTATTAGCATTATTTAATAAAAATTCAAGGCTTGGTTTTGTGGTGAATGATTTGCACAGAAGTGGAATTGCTTATCGATTATTTCAAGGGTTTTGCATTGTTTTTAGATTAAATAAAATGTCACGAGAAGATGGTTTGACCTCTATTTTAAGAGGCTTTAAGAAGAAAGAATTGATCGGGTTTTCAGAAAATTTAAAATTTAAAAAATATAGTATTCAGTGGAAATGGGCTTTTCGTTACCAATGGATTGTGGAGAAATAGTAACAATTTGAAATTTTATATTTCAAAATTGACAAAAAAATAATGAGTGTAAAAATTAAATGTGTTAGCAAGCAATTGCCTAAGTTTTCAAGAACAACCGAAGAAATTCTTCCTTTTTTGGATATTTGGTTAGAAGGTCAGGAGGAACGTTTTATTCGAAAAGTAAAAAAAATATTTGAGGGAGCAGCAGTCGACAAAAGATATTCGATTATGGATCCGATAGAAGTTTTTGAAAGCTCATCGTTTGAAGCTAAAAATGATATTTATGTTAGGGAAGTAATTGATTTGGGTGAAAAAGTCTTGGATAAAGCTTTGAAAAAAGCGCAATGGCAGCCCGAAGAGTTGGATTATATCATCACGGTAAGCTGTACAGGAATAATGATTCCTTCGTTGGATGCTTATTTGATTAATAGTTTGAAATTGCGGCAGGATATTATACGGTTGCCTGTTACCGAAATGGGTTGTGCAGCAGGAATATCGGGGATTATTTATGCTAAAAACTTTCTTCAGGCCAATCCTGGAAAGAGAGCTGCAGTTATTGCGGTTGAAAGTCCGACAGCTACTTTTCAATTGAATGATTATTCGATGGCAAACATAGTAAGTGCTGCTATTTTTGGTGATGGTGCTGCCTGTGTTTTGCTTTCTTCGGTTGAAGATGAGGAAGGACCTGAGATTATTGCCGAAGAGATGTATCATTTTTACGACAATATTCATATGATGGGATTCAAATTAACGAATTCTGGTTTGCAAATGATTTTGGATATCGAAGTTCCAGAAACTATTGCGTCACATTTTGAAGCTATTATTCATCCTTTTCTGAAAAAGAACAATATGGAAATAGAAGATGTCGATCATTTGATTTTTCATCCAGGTGGAAAAAAAATTGTACAAATTGTAGAAGATCTCTTTTCAGGATATGGAAAAAATATTGATGACACGAAAGAAGTTTTAAAGCTTTATGGAAATATGTCAAGTGCAACCGTATTGTATGTTTTAGAGCGATTTATGGATAAAAAACCGCAAAAAGGCTCTAAAGGTTTGATGTTAAGCTTTGGACCCGGATTTTCGGCTCAAAGAGTTTTGTTACAGTTTTAGATTCTTTTACAATAAATCAATGGATAAAAAAGATATTTTATCGAAATTGCCGTATTCCAAACCGTTTTTGTTTGTGGATAAAATCATCAAAATTAATGAAAATGGAGTGGAGGGAGAATATACTTTTGATGCTGCTTTAGATTTTTACAAAGGGCATTTTAAAGATAATCCAGTTACGCCAGGAGTCATTTTGATCGAAGTGATGGCTCAAATTGGTTTGGTTTGTTTGGGTATATTTCTATTAAATGATAAATTAAATTCAAATTCATTAATCGCTTTAGCATCAGCTGAAATCGAATTTTTAAAACCTGTTTTTCCAAATCAAAAAGTAACTGTTATTTCTCAAAAAATCTATTTCAGATTTGGAAAGTTAAAATGCAAAGTGAGTATGCAAAATGAGAAAAAAGAAACAGTTTGCAGCGGGACAATCTCAGGAATGATGATTTAAAATACAATTAAAATGAAAAATCGAGTTGTCATAACGGGTCTTGGTGTAGTTGCTCCAAATGGGGTGGGACTGGATGCGTTTGAACATGCTATAAAAAACGGTATTTCTGGAATCAGACATTTTGAGGAATTAGAAAGATTGAAATTTTCCTGTCAAATTGCTGGACTGCCAGATGTTTCAAATGAATTGGCCTTGAACTATTTTACCGAGTTGGAGTTTAAAAATTTTAATGCAACCGGTATTTTGTATGGTGTTATCGCCGGAATTGATGCTTGGAAAGATGCAGGCTTATCAATGGAAATAGAAGACGATCCTGATTGGGATAGTGGAACAATTTTTGGAGCAGGAACATCTGGAATAGAAAAATTTAGAGAAAGCATTTATAAGATTGATGATTTTAAAACTCGGAATTTAGGAAGCACAAGTGTTATTCAAACGATGAATAGTGGTATCAGTGCTTATTTGGCGGGCAAATTGGGTTTGGGTAATCAAGTTACCACCAATTCTTCAGCCTGTACAACAGGGGCTGAAAGTATAATTATGGCTTTTGATCGTATAAAATCGGGACAGGCCAAGAGAATTTTAGCAGGAAGTACGAGTGATTCTGGACCTTACATTTGGGGAGGATTTGATGCGATGCGAGTATGTACTTTTAAGCATAATGATGCACCTGAAACTGGCTCAAGACCCATGTCTGCAAGTGCTTCAGGATTTGTTCCTGCTAGTGGAGCCGGGGCTTTGGTTCTAGAAGATTTAGAAACTGCCTTAGCGAGAGGAGCCAGAATATATGCCGAAGTTTTAGGCGGAGCCTTAAATTCGGGAGGGCAAAGAGGTTTGGGGTCTTTAACAGCGCCGAATCCTGTGGCTGTTCAAAAATGCATTCAAAAAGCGATGGAAAATGCTGGTATTACTGGTCAAGAAGTAGATGCCATTAATGGTCATCTTACGGCAACGACAAAGGATAGTTTAGAAATTTCAAATTGGAGTATTGCTTTAAACAGAAGCGGTATAGATTTTCCTTATATTAATTCATTAAAATCGACTGTAGGACATTGTTTATCGGCAGCTGGAAGTATTGAAAGTGTAGCGAGTGTTTTGCAATTGCATCAAGGATTTGTTTTTCCTAATCAAAATTGTGAGGACTTACATCCCGAAATCACAGCCATAATTGATTCTTCAAGAATTCCTCAGGAACTGCTTGAAAAAGATTTGAATATTATTCTGAAAGCCAGTTTTGGTTTTGGCGATGTTAATGGTTGTGTTGTTTTTAAGAAATTTAAGAATTGATATAAACATAAGTTCTTGTTTATTTACTAGATACCACTAAATAAAAAACCTGCACGGGCTTATTTCTGTGCAGGTTTTGTTGCAAATGCTGAAATCGGACGGTATTACATGTCTCTATAAAGTTCCAATCTTTCCCATTTGGATTCCACTTCTTCTTGTGCTCTTTGAAGCAATTCTGCTCCAAGTTTAGGATCTTGTTTTGCTACTCTAGAAAAACGGGTTTCATTATACATAAATTCGCCTAATGGTGCGCTAGGCATTTTAGAATCTAATTTAAAACGTTCTCCTTTCGGTTTAGAAGGGTCAAATCTAAAGAGTGGCCAATAACCTGTCTCAACAGCTTTTTCTTGTTGGGAAATTGCATTTTTCAAGTCATAACCATGTTCGCCACAATGAGAGTAAGCAATAATCAATGATGGTCCAGGATAAGCGGCAGCTTCCTCAATTGCTTTTAGGGTTTGTAAATCTTTAGCTCCAATTGCAATTTGGGCAACATATACATTTCCATAAGAAATAGCTTGTAGCGCCAGATTTTTTTTACTGGTTTTTTTGCCCGCAATAGTAAATTTGGCACTAGCCCCAAGAGGAGTTGATTTTGAGGCTTGTCCTCCAGTGTTAGAATAGACTTCGGTATCTAATACCATAATATTAATATCTTCCCCAGTGGATAAAACGTGGTCAACACCGCCATAACCAATATCATAAGCCCAGCCATCACCACCAAGAATCCAAACGGCTTTCTTGCGCAGGTATTCTGTTAATTGACTTAATTTTTTGGCGTCAGCATTATTTTCCAAATTGGCTAATACTTTATTTAGTGCATTAATTTGAGCAAATTTTTCTTTTTTAAGGATTTCTGTTTCTTCAGTATTATTTAAAATAGACTGTACTATTTCGCTACCAATTTCTGTTTCCAATGATTTTAATAAATCAACGGCAATTTCTTGTTTTTTTGACAAACCTAATCTCATACCCAAACCAAACTCGGCATTATCTTCAAAAAGAGAGTTTGCCCAAGCGGGTCCTCTGCCAAATTCATTGGTTTTATAGGGAGTCGTTGGTAAATTACCTCCATAAATAGAAGAACATCCTGTAGCATTGGCTATCATAATGCTGTCTCCGTACAATTGAGTAAGTAATTTAATGTAAGGGGTTTCACCACAACCGGAACATGCTCCTGAGAATTCAAATAGAGGTTCTAAAAATTGAGCTCCTTTTACGTTGGTTGTTTGCAAAACCGTTCTGTCATAATACGGTAAGTTGACGAAATAGTTCCAGTTTACATTTTCTTCGACATCAACATCAATTTTTCTATGCATATTGATGGCTTTAAAGTTTTCTTTCTCTTTACTGATGGCTGGACAAACCGCTACGCAAAGATCACAGCCAGTACAATCTTCTGGTGAAACTTGCAAAATATAGGATTCTTTGTCATTAGCAAAAGGCCTTCCTATTGTAGGTACTTTTTTGAGAGATACTGGTAGCCCAAACAATTCATCATTTGAAACTACTTTAGATCGAATGGCTGCGTGAGGACAAATGGCGATGCATTTATTACATTGTGTGCACAAATTTTCGTCATCCCAAATTGGAATAAAATCAGCAATTCCGCTTTTTTCGTATTGTGAAGTTCCAGTAGGGAAAGTTCCATCCACTGTGAAAGCGCTTACAGGAAGTTCATCTCCAAAACCAGCCAATATTTTTTCCAATACATCTTTAACAAAGCCGTCTGGGGCATTTCTCATTGCCGATAACATTGATTTTTCACTTGTTGCTACTTTTGGATAATCAACTAAATGCAAATTTTCGAGTGATTTGTCCACCGCATTAAAATTCATGTTTACAACCTTTTCTCCTTTGTGAGAATAGGACTTAACAATAGCATTTTTGATTTTTTGAATGGCTTCGTCTTTTGGTAAAATCCCTGAAATAGCAAAGAAGCAGGTTTGCAAGATCGTATTGGCTCTTTTACCAAGATTGGCTTCCTGAGCAACGCGGGTTGCATCAATTACATAGAATTTTGCTTCTTTGTCAATAATTCCTTTTTGAATTTTTTGGGGTAATTTATCCCAAATTTCATCTTTTGGATAAGGAGAATTTAGCAAAAAGGTACCTCCTTGTTTTAAGTCGGCAATCATATTGAATTTTTCGATGAAATTAAATTTATGACTGGCTATGAAATCGGCTTTATCAATTAAATAATTGGAGTTAATTGGGTTTGGACCAAAACGCAAATGTGAAATAGTTTGGGCACCCGCTTTTTTGGAGTCGTAAACAAAATAACCTTGTACATAATTATCGGTAGTTTCACCAATGATTTTGATGGAGTTTTTATTCGCTCCAACGGTACCATCTGACCCTAAACCATAAAACATACAATTAATAGTTGTTGATTTACTATCAAATACAGGGTCATAGTATAGGCTTTTAAAAGTTACATCGTCATTTATACCAATAGTAAAATGGTTTTTAGGTTTGTCATTTAAAAGCTCATCATAAATTCCTTTTACCATTGCCGGAGTAAACTCTTTAGAAGATAAACCATAACGACCTCCTATTATAACTGGCATTTTTCTACCACTTTCGACAAAAGCAGAGACAATATCCAAATATAAAGGTTCACCAATGCTACCCGGCTCTTTTGTTCGGTCTAAAACAGCTATTTTCTGAACAGTTTTTGGTAGCTTTTCAATGAAATGGGCAATAGAAAAGGGTCTAAATAAACGAACTAATACAACTCCTACTTTTTCACCTTGCGCTATCATAACGTCTAGGGCTTCTTTTACAGGACCTTCGGCTGATCCCATAACTATGATTACTCGTTCGGCTTCTGGATGTCCTATATAATCAAACAAATTATATTTGCGTCCGGTATGCTCATAGAATTCGTCCATAGTTTCCTGAACTTTACTAGGGACTTTATCAAAAAATAAATTTGCGGCTTCTCTGGCTTGAAAAAACACATCGGGATTTTGGGTTGTTCCTCTTAACACGGGATGGTCAGGATCTAATGATCTTTTTTTATGTTCCATAACTTTATCATCGGGTATCATTGCTATAATGATATCGTCTGGAATAGCATCTATTTTTGAGATTTCGTGAGAAGTTCTGAAACCATCAAAAATATTCATAATTGGCACTCGTGTTTTTAATGTTGTTGCTTGTGAAATTAGGGCAAAATCATGTGCTTCTTGAACGGATCCACCAAACAACATAGAAAATCCTGTTTGTCTGCATGCCATTACATCGGAGTGATCACCAAAAATAGATAAAGCGTGAGTGGCGATTGTTCTGGCCGCTACATGGATAACGCAGGGCAATAATTCTCCTGCAATTTTGTACATATTAGGAATCATCAACAATAAACCTTGCGAGGCAGTAAAAGTTGTAGTCAAAGCTCCAGCTTGCAAAGCCCCGTGAACAGTACCTGCCGCGCCACCTTCACTTTGCAATTCAATAATTCTAGGAACATTATTCCAAATGTTTTTTTTACCTTTAGAACTGTAAAGCTCTGCATGCTCGCCCATAGGCGAAGAGGGTGTGATGGGATAAATAGCGCAGACTTCATTTGTTTTATGAGCTATAATAGCAACCGCTTCATTGGCATCACAAATTAATTTAGGAAATTTTTTGTTTTTCATAAGATTAAATGATTGTTTACCATCATGAATTTGCTGCTTACTATTTATTCCACACACAGATACAAATTATTGACAGTATAGGGTTTATGGTCGAAAATTTTAAAAATAATCAACTGAATATAATATTTAAAGGCTTTCGATTCTTGTATTAGATGCGTTACTAACTATGCAGCCATTCCTTTTTTTGTAGCAATTCCTCTTCGGTTTCTACATGATTTACATCTGGTATACAGCAATCAACAGGACAAACAGAAGCGCATTGAGGTTTTTCATGAAAGCCTTTGCACTCTGTGCATTTATCGGATACAATGTAGAAAAACTCATCTGAAAGAGGTTTGTGTTCTGCATCTGCATCAATTTCAATCCCCTTTGGAGATTTTACCATTCCTTTTAAAGTAGTCCCATCAGAATAGGACCATTTGTCATCTGGTTCGTAGATTGCATTGTTTGGACATTCTGAAATACAAGCGTCGCAGTTAATGCATTCATCAGTTATAATAATAGCCATATTTTTATGTATTTAATATTTATAGGTAAATTTAATTGCTATTTTATTTTTTTTTTATGATTTATGTCATGTTTTTTCGATAAATGTTAAATTATATTTGATATCTCAAATGTTGTTTTTAGTCTATTTCGAAAAATTTAATTCTTTTAAAATTATGATTATAGATAAATTAAAACCCCAACTTGATTCCAAGCCTGAAATCCTAGAAGCAGTCGTAATTCGATTTGTTGGTGATTCAGGAGATGGTATGCAGTTAACCGGAACCCAGTTTTCTGATACCTCTGCGATGTTTGGTAATGATATTGCAACCTTCCCTAACTATCCTGCCGAAATTAGAGCTCCACAAGGAAGTTTGTATGGAGTCTCCGGATTTCAAGTACACATAGGCAGTGTTGAAGTGAGTACTCCAGGTGATAATTTGGATTTACTGGTGGCGATGAATCCTGCCGCTTTAAAAACAAATTTATATGCCTTAAAACCAGGTCATACTATTATAGTAGATTCGGATTCCTTTTCAAAAAAGAATTTAGAAAAAGCCGAATATACTACTAATCCTTTAGAAGATGGAAGTCTTGAAAATTATAGAATTATAGAAGTTGATATGACTTCATTGACCAGAGAGGCTTTAAAAGACATTGAAGGATTAGACAATAAAATAATTACCCGAAGCAAAAACATGTTCGCATTGGGTATGATTTATTGGATGTACAATCGTTCTACTGAACATACTGTTGAGTTTTTGAATAAAAAATTTAAAGCGACTCCTAATCTAATTGAAGCTAACACCAAAGTTTTAAATGCGGGATATTATTATGCCGAAACTTTAGAACTTATGCCAAATTCCTACTCAATTTCTCCAGCAAAAATGCCTGCGGGTACCTATAGAATTATTATGGGGAATACGGCCACGGCTTGGGGGTTTCTGGCAGCAGCAGAAAAATCGGGCTTGGAATTGTTTTTGGGATCTTATCCTATTACTCCAGCTACCGATATTTTGCACGAATTGGTCAAACACAAACACTTTGGCGTAAAAGCCTTTCAGGCAGAAGACGAAATTGCAGGTGTCACATCGGCTATTGGTGCTGCTTTCGCAGGTGATTTGGCGATTACAACTACTTCGGGCCCAGGATTGGCATTAAAAGGTGAAGCCATTGGCTTAGCCGTGATGACGGAACTTCCGTTGGTAATAGTTGATGTGCAACGAGGAGGACCTTCAACGGGATTGCCTACAAAAACAGAACAATCGGATTTATTGCAAGCCATGTATGGCCGAAATGGTGAAAGCCCTGTCATTGTTTTGGCGGCGAGCACACCGGCGAACTGTTTTAATTTTGCTTATGAAGCAGCGAGACTGGCCTTGGAACACATGACCCCAGTAATATTATTGACAGACGGCTACATCGCAAACGGATCAGCTCCGTGGAAAATTAAAACGGTGGCTGAAATGCCTGCCATCAAAAACAATAAAATTACGGAGGTAAAAGAAAATTGGCACTCCTATGATAGAGATGCTACTACTCTCGCTCGTAATTGGGCAGTTCCTGGCACTCTAGGATTAGAACATCGAATTGGTGGTTTGGAAAAAGACAGTGTAACGGGTAATATTTCTTATGATGCTGTAAACCATGAGAAGATGACTACCATTAGATCTGAAAAAATTAAACGCGTACAGTTTAATATACCCGACTTAGAAACGGAATTTGCACAAGAAGGTGATTTGTTGGTGATAGGGTGGGGCGGAACCTATGGTTCTTTACATTCTGCAGTAAAACAAATAAATATGGAAGGATATAAAAATATAGGGTATGCCCATTTTAATTATATCAATCCATTGCCTAAGAATACCGGAGAAATTTTATCAAAATTCAAAAAAATTGTTGTCTGTGAATTAAACTCAGGTCAGTTTGCGAGTGTTTTAAAAATTAATTTCGACACATTCGAATTTTTGCAATTCAACAAAATTCAGGGGTTACCTTTTGGCAGTAACGACCTCATTAGAAAATTTAAAGAACTCGTATAATTATGGAAACAACTATTGATCAAAAATATACATCCAAGGATTTTACAAGTAATCAAGAAGTAAGATGGTGTCCTGGTTGTGATGATTACGTGATTTTACGTACGATGCAAAAAGTACTACCCGAAATGGGTGTTGCCAAAGAAAATGTTGTGTTTGTCTCAGGAATTGGATGTTCCTCCCGTTTCCCGTATTATATGGAAACCTATGGAATTCACAGTATTCATGGTCGAGCTCCCGGAATTGCTACAGGCGTAAAATTGGCCAATCCAAATCTAAGCGTTTGGATTGCTACTGGTGACGGTGACGCAATGGCTATTGGAGGAAATCACTTCATCCATGTTTTGCGTAGAAATATTGATTTGAATATTATTTTATTCAACAATGAAATTTATGGTTTGACAAAGGGACAATTTTCGCCAACCTCATTAATTGGACAAAAAACAAAATCTTCTCCTTATGGCAATACGCAACCTCCTTTTTCACCTGGCGAACTGGCGTTGGGAGCCCAAGCGCGATTTTTTGCGAGGGTTGTGGGGAATAGTCCAAAAGAAATGGGACAAATTTTCATAGAAGCGCACCAATTTAAAGGAACATCTTTGATTGAAGTTTTGCAAAATTGCGTGATTTTTAATGACGGTTGCTATGATCAAATCTCAGATAAAGAAGTGAAAGAAGACAAACAAATCTTTCTGGAACATGGAAAACCGATGATTTTTGGAAAAAACCGTGATAAAGGATTAGTGTTAAACGGACTGAAATTAGAGGTTGTAACCATTGGCGAAAACGGAATAACCCAAGAGGATATTTTGATTCATAATGCCAAAGAAAAAGATACAACACTTCACCACATGTTGATTAAGTTGGAATATCCATTGGCAACAGGGGTAATCAGAAGTTTTGATGATGTAACTTTAGAAGAAAGAGAAGCAGCCTTAACTGCTCAAGTCAAAGCAAATTCTCCCTTCACGAAAACGGATGATTTATTCTTTTCGGGTGAAACATATGAAGTAAAATAATAGAACAAACGAATTAAACTTTATAAATATGGGTTCAGAAGCAATAATAGTATTCTTGTTAGCCGGAATTGTTTTGGTTGCAGGTGCTAATTTTTTATCAGACTTAATTTCGCCAAAATCCGATAATACACAAAAACGGGAGCCTTACGAAAGCGGAATGACAACCATTGGGCCTACCTGGGTTCAATTTAAAGTGGGTTATTATTTATATGCCATTTTATTCTTGATTTTTGATGTGGAGGTAGCATTTTTACTTCCATGGGCAGTAGTTTTTCAAAAAATAGGAATGGTTGCATTCGTTGAAATTATCATATTTCTAGTCATACTGGGATTAGGTTTAGCCTATGCCTGGAAAAAAGGAGCATTAAAATGGGAATAAACAACATACCGGAAATCCCTGCAGATTTCCCAGGAAAAGTTATCCCTGCAGGAAATGGAGCCAATGTGGTCATCACTTCATTAGACCAAATTATAAATTGGGGACGATCTAATTCTCTTTGGTCTCTGTATTTTGGAACCAGTTGTTGCGCCATAGAAATGATGCAAACAGGAGCCGCTCGCCATGATTATTCAAGATTTGGTTTTGAAGTTGCAAGACCTTCACCCAGACAAGCCGATTTAATCATTATTGCGGGGACTATCGTCAATAAAATGGCACCAGTTTTACGTCGTTTGTACGATCAAATGGCCGAACCCAAATATGTAATTGCCATGGGAGCTTGTGCTATTTCTGGAGGGCCTTTTTATTATAATTCCTATTCAGTAGTGAAAGGAGCAGATCATGTTATTCCTGTAGATGTTTACGTGCCTGGCTGTCCTCCTCGTCCTGAAGCTTTATTGGAAGGGATGTTGATGCTTCAGGCAAAAATTAGAACAGAGAGTATGAAAAATAAAACATATCCTATTGACGGCTTTGATGAAGGGCTTTAATAATGAAGATTATGACAAACGAAGCATTACAAAGTTTAATAAACAGTTGGAATCCTGATCCGATAACCAATGGTTTGGAATTTACCGAAGAGAAATCACAGTTTTTGAATATCACCGTTCAGCCGGAACGACTTCATCAACTAATGGTTCAGTTGAAAAGCAATAGTGAAACGAATTTCGATTATCTGTTTTGTTTAAGCGGTGTGGATTGGGAAAAAGAGATGGGTGTTGTTTATCATTTAGAGTCCACCTCTCACCGTCATATTATTGTTGTAAAAGTAAAAACGGAAGACAGAGAAAATCCAACTTTTGACACGGTTTCTGATATTTGGCCTACAGCCGAATTCCATGAGCGAGAAGTTTTTGATTTCTTCGGGATAAAATTCAACAATCATCCCAATTTAAAAAGACTCTTTTTAACTGAGGAATGGGATGGGTTTCCGCTTCGAAAAGATTATGTGGATGAAATTAATATGATCATCAAATAAGGAAATATGGATGCAACTACTATAATCAATAACCTTAAATCCGAAGAGTATTTTATCAATATGGGACCGCAGCATCCCGCAACACATGGTGTTTTGCGTTTGTTGTTAACTATAGATGGTGAAATAATCAAAAAAGTGGAACCCGATTTAGGATACATTCATCGTTCTATTGAAAAAATATGTGAGCACGACAGCTATCAACAAATTGTGCATTTAACGGATAGAATGGATTATTTATCCGCTCATATCAACAATGAAGCAGTTTGTCTTACGGTTGAGAATGCTCTTCAACTAGAAGTTCCCGATCGTGTAAAAGTGATTCGCACCATTATAGCCGAATTAACCCGAATCGCTTCCCATACGTTATGGTGGGGAGTTATGGGGATGGATGTTGGAGCTTTGACCACTTATTTTTATGGATTCAGGGATCGCGAATTGATTAACGATATTTTTGAAGAAACCTGTGGAGCTCGTTTGACAATGAATTACAATGTTCCTGGAGGATTAATGTTTGACATTCATCCCAATTTTGTAAAAAGGGTTAAAGAGTTTATTGCCCATTTTAAAACAAAACTTCCGGAATACGACACGCTTTTGACAGGAAATATCATTTTTCAAAAAAGAATGAAAGGAATTGGTGTTTTGACAAAAGAGGATGCTATTGCATTTGGGGCTTCAGGGCCAGTAGGAAGAGGATCAGGATATTCCTGTGATGTTAGAAAGCACCATATATATAGTGCTTATGATAAAGTGACTTTTAACGAAGTATTGAAAACAGAAGGAGACACTTTTGCGCGATACCAAGTTAGAATTCAGGAAATGTGGGAGTCTATGTCCATTATTGAGCAATTAATTGATAACATTCCCGAGGGTAGCTATAAAGCAACAACCGATGCAGTAATCAAATTACCTGCCGGAGAGTATTATCAAAAGGTAGAAACTGCCAGAGGAGAATTGGGCGTTTTTATTATAAGTACAGGAACAAAAAATCCCTATCGATTAAAATTTCGTTCACCAGGATTTTCAAACTTATCACTATTGAACCATATTGCCGTTGGTGGTAAAATAGGGGATTTGGTAGCAACAATGGCAACTTTAGATCTTGTAATTCCAGATATTGACCGATAAATTCCATACTATGTATATAGCAATGAACATCACAAAAAATATTCACGAATGGCTTTTGGCTATACTTCCCGAAACAGCGGCAAGTATTGTAGAAATGACGTTAATAGCTTTGGTTTATTTGGCTTTTTTTGCAATTGCTGGATTATTTTTGGTTTTGCTTGAAAGAAAAGTTGCAGCTTGGTTTCAGTTACGACTTGGTCCGAACCGAGTAGGTTTTCATGGATTGATGCAAACTATTGCCGATGCCTTAAAATTAGTGTCCAAAGAATTGACGGTGACGATCAAAGCCGATAAGTTTTTATACAATTTAGCACCTTATTTTGTAATTGTAACCGCATTGATGGCTTTGTCACTTTTTCCTTTTTCTAAAGAATTACAAGCTTTTGATATCAACATTGGTATATTCTTTTTGATAGCGATATCATCGATTGGAGTGATCGGCATATTATTGGCAGGTTGGAGCAGCAATAATAAATTCGCGATGATTGGTGCTATGCGTAGCGGAGTTCAAACCATTAGTTATGAACTTTCGGTTGGATTATCATTAATGACTATGGTTTTGATGACTGGTTCACTTCAGCTTTCTGAAATAGTTGAAGTTCAAAAACACGGATGGCTTATTGTTCAAGGACATATTCCCGCAATAATCGCCTTTATGATTTATATGATTGCAGGAACTGCCGAAACCAACAGAGCGCCTTTTGATTTGGTTGAAGCTGAATCCGAGCTTGGTGCCGGTTTCCATACCGAATATTCGGGAATGAAGTTTGCCTATTTCTTTTTGGCCGAGTTTATCAATATGTTTATTATTTCGGCTATTGCCACAACCGTTTTTTTTGGAGGTTATTTATCTCCATTCGGGATAACCGAATCGATTCCTTTATTGGGTGTATTTTGGTTTTTGGCAAAAACCTTGGTACTCATTTTTTTAATGATGTGGTTCAGGTGGACGTTTCCGAGATTAAGAATTGACCAACTCCTTGTTTTGGAATGGAAATATTTACTTCCGTTAAACTTAATGAACTTAGTATTAATGGCATTGATAGTGTTACTTAAATTAACCATTAAATTTTAAGATTATGAGTTATTTTTCAGATATATATCATGCAATAGGTTCGCTTCTTACAGGAATGAGTGTTACCGGTAAGTATTTTTTGCATGCAAGAAAAGGAGCTATAACACAAGAGTATCCTGATAATAGAGCTACTTTAAAAATGTTTGATCGTTTTCGTGGCGAAGTAGTAATGCCTCATGATGAAAATAATCAGCACCGTTGTACAGGTTGCCAAAAATGCGAACTGGCTTGCCCAAACGGAAGTATCGAAATTATTTGGGATAGACAAATCGATCCGGAAACCGGTAAAAAGAAAAAATTGATAGACCAACACATTTATCATTTAGGCATGTGTACCATGTGTGGACTTTGCATTGAAGCCTGCCCGACAGATGCCATAAAATGGGCTCAGAATTTTGAGAATTCCGTTTATGACAGAACCTACCTAACTCGAGTATTAAACAAACCAGGATCACGCGTGGTTTCTGGTTTAGAAGATTAATCTTATGGAAAAAATTGTATTTTATATTTTGGCACTACTAATGATTGTTTTTGCAATTGCTTCTGTAACCAGTCGTAAAATGCTTAGATCAGTGGTTTATTTATTATTTGTATTGATTGGGATAGCGGGAATTTATTTTTTAATCGATTATAATTTTCTGGCAGCAATTCAGCTTACCATATATGCAGGAGGGATTATTGTTTTGGTAATTTTCTCTGTTTTGTTGGTTCACCATATCGAAATGGAGCTTGAATTGGCCAAAATTTCCAAGCAAATTCTAACTGGAGTTCTTTGTTTATTTGGACTTGGTGTTTTTCTGGCAACAATTTATTCCTATGATTTCAAAGTTGTGGAAAATTATAAAACTACCACAGTTGCTGATATTGGCTCGGGTCTTTTAAGCTATGATCGAGGAGGTTTTATTTTGCCCTTTGAAGTAATCAGTATCTTGTTATTGGCTGCTATGATTGGAGCCATAATTATTGGAAAAGGAGATAAACTAACCCAAAAAGATGAAACAATATGATAGCCGGAATTAGCATTTACGAAATTCTTACCCTTACTTCAATTTTGTTTTTTATTGGAATTTATGGGTTCATTACCAGAAAAAACCTGATTTCGATTTTAATTTCTATCGAATTAATTTTAAATGCTTCGGCGATAAACTTTGTTGTCATCAACAAGTATTTATATCCTGAGGTGCTACAGGGGGTTTTCTTTTCGATTTTTATAATAGCAGTTGCCGCTGCCGAAACGGCTCTGGCAGTAGCAATTATTATTAATCTGTATAGACAAATCAGTTCTGTTGAGGTAAAAGACACTGAAATCATGAAATATTAATATTCTAAAGATATGGATATAACTTATATAATACTCATTCCGTTGATTCCATTTAGTGTTTTCTTGCTTTTGGGTATTTTCAATCAACAAATTAAACCAGCGATTTCCGGATACATTGGCGTGATCGGATTATCAATTTCGGCGTTATTGTCGTATTATGCGGCTTATCAATACTTTTTTGTCTATGGAAAAGTCGATGAAGTTTATCAAACTTTTGTTAAAAAAACAGTTTGGATGAATTTTACCGATACGCTACATATTGATATGGGAATCTTGGTAGATCCCATATCAGTAATGATGTTGGTCGTGGTTTCGACCATATCATTGATGGTTCATATCTATAGCCGTGGTTATATGAAAGGAGATGATGGCTATACTAAGTTTTTTTCCTTTCTGTCGTTGTTCACCTTTTCAATGTTTGGGTTGGTATTGGCGACAAATCTTTTTCAAATTTATATGTTCTGGGAGTTGGTGGGTGTTTCTTCTTATTTATTAATAGGTTATTATTACACCAAAACTTCGGCAATAGCAGCGGCCAAAAAAGCCTTTATTGTAACTCGTTTTGCTGATTTTGGTTTTCTAATTGGAATTCTAATCATTGGATATTATACTGGAACATTTGATTTTGAGACATTAAATAATCCTGAAGGCAGCGCTATTTTAAATTGGGCATCTACTTCTTATATGGGATTGTCCGTAATCACTTGGGCATTATTGTTGATATTTATGGGGGGGGCGGGTAAATCGGCCATGTTTCCTTTACACATTTGGTTACCTGACGCAATGGAAGGACCAACTCCAGTTTCAGCTTTAATTCACGCAGCAACCATGGTTGTGGCTGGTGTGTATTTGGTAGCTCGTCTGTTTCCGATGTATTATTTTGTTGAAGATGGATTTGCTTTGAAGATTGTAGCTTATGTAGGGGCATTTTCTTCCTTGTTTGCGGCAATAATTGCGGTCACACAAACCGATATCAAGCGGGTTTTGGCTTTTTCAACCATGTCTCAAATTGGTTATATGATGTTGGCACTGGGTGTTTCCGGTTATAAAGGCATTGAAGGTGTCGGTTATATGGCTTCTATGTTTCATTTGTTTACCCATGCGATGTTCAAAGCTTTGTTGTTTCTCTGCGCTGGTTCTGTTATACATGCTGTTCATAGTAATTATTTGAAAGATATGGGCGGATTACGAAAATATATGCCAATTACCAATATTACTTTTTTAATTGCCGCTTTGGCAATATCCGGAGTACCACCATTTGCTGGATTTTGGAGTAAAGATGAAATTTTGGTTGCGGCATTCGAGAACAATAGATTGCTTTATTATGTGGCATTATTTGTGGCAGGATTAACCGCTTTTTATATGTTCCGACTCTATTTTGGAATATTTTGGGGAAAAGAAACTAAATACGAACACATACCACATGAATCACCGCTGTCAATGACTTTTCCTTTATTGTTTTTGGCTTTTATGAGCATTGTGGCAGGATTTGTTCCTTTTAGCGAATTGGTCACTGCTGATAAAATTGGTTTTGAAGGACATATGGATTATCCTCTAGCAGTTGTTGCTGTTGCTATAGGATTAACAGGAATTATTATTGCTTGGCTTTTTTATAAAAAAGAAAATGATTTGGCAGCGATATTTTCTTCCTTCTTTGGAATATTTTACAAATGGACGAGCAACAAATTCTATTTTGACGAAATTTATTTATTTGTAACCAAAAAAATAATTTTCGACCATGTTTCTACACCAATTGCCCGATTCGATAAAAAGTATGTTGACGGCACGATGGAAGGAATCGGAAATAAAACAGTATTGATTTCCAATAAAATTAAAGGATTGCAATCAGGGAGATTGCAAGATTATGCCTTTTTCTTTGTGGGAGGGGTTGTGGTTTTGGCATTGGTTTTTATTTATATATGGACAAATTAATATAAGGACTATGGATATTTTATCACTTTTTGTCATTGTTCCCGTACTAACAATATTGGCTTTGGTTTTTACCAAAGACTTGAAACAAGCACGAATAACCGCAATGATTGGCAGTTTGGTTCAATTGGGAATGGCTATCCACTTGATTTTTTCTTATTTCGAAGAAAGAGCCGTTAATAAAAGTATTATGCTTTTTACCCAAGACAGAGTTTGGTTTGAGCATTTCAACATTCATTTTGCCACAGGAGTCGATGGAATTTCGGCAGCTTTATTGTTATTGACATCCATCATAGTTTTGGCCGGTGTTTTTATTTCATGGAAAATAGATGATTTGCCCAAAGAATTTTTTATTTCACTTTTGGTGCTGGCCACTGGAGTATATGGATTCTTTATATCGATTGATTTATTCACGATGTTTGTCTTTTACGAAATTGCCGTAATACCGATGTATTTACTAATTGGAATTTGGGGTTCTGGTCCAAAGGAGTATTCAGCAATGAAATTAACGCTAATGTTAATGGGGGCTTCGGCTGTTTTGTTGGTTGGAATTCTCGGAATTTATTTTAACTCAAATGCGAATGGTGGTGCTTTGACTTTCAATATTTTGGAAATTTCCAAAGTTTACATTCCATTTGTGGCCCAGAAATTATTTTTTCCGCTTACTTTTATTGGCTTTGCCGTTCTTGGCGCATTGTTTCCGTTTCATACTTGGTCACCAGACGGTCATGCTTCGGCACCCACAGCGGTATCCATGTTGCACGCAGGAGTTTTGATGAAATTGGGAGGCTATGGAATTTTTAGAATCGCCATGTTTTTATTACCCGAAGGAGCAAAAGAGTGGTCTTGGTTTTTTATCATATTATCTGCAATAGGAGTAATTTATGGTGCATTTGGTGCTTTAAAACAAACTGATTTGAAATACATCAATGCTTATTCATCCGTAAGTCACTTGGGAATGGTATTGTTTGCTTTGTTAATGCTAAACAAAACCGCTTGGAATGGTGCCATTTTACAATCGCTTTCCCATGGTTTTATGACAGCATTATTCTTCGCTTTAATCGGAATGATATATGGCAGAACTCACACTAGAGACATCACTAAATTGGGAGGTTTACTAAAAGTGATTCCTTTTATATCCGTTATTAATGTAATTGCGGGATTAGCGTCATTGGGTTTGCCTGGATTTAGCGGCTTTGTTGCCGAAATGAACATTTTTGTAGGGGCTTTTCAACATGATGAATTGTTTTACAGAGTAGCCACCATAATTTCGGTATCGGCAATTGTTGTGACAGCGGTTTACATTCTTCGGGTTCTGGGAATTATGCTGATGGGGCCAATTAATAATGCTGAATTTTTAGATTTACCAAAAACAACTTGGTATGAAATAACAGGTATTTTGTTATTGCTTATTCCGATGATCGGAATGGGAGTAGCCCCACTTTGGCTAAGCGATATGATAATGGCAAGCATACAACCGTTTATAAAAGGAGTATTAAAATTCTAAAATTGACATCAAAATGGACTTCAATAGTTTTATAATACTGAGACAGGAAATTCTGTTACTGGCAATTACACTTGGGCTAGTTGTAGGTGAAATTTTTATTCCTAAAAACAAAAAAAGGTACATCGTACATTTGGCATTATTCCTATTTGGGATTCATACTATTGTGGGATTCTGTAACATTGAGGAGAGTAGCTTGTTTGGTGGAATGTTTCGTACCAATAATATGATTCATCTCTTCAAAAATATTCTTAATGTTGGTGTATTTGTATTGTTGCTTCAATCGGCAGATTGGATTCAGGAAAAAGTTATAGGGCAGAACAAAGGGACAGAGTTTTTCATCCTGATGTTTTCTTCGCTTTTAGGAATGTATTTTATGATATCGTCCGGTGATTTTCTGATGTTTTTTATTGGATTGGAATTGTCTACTTTGCCTGTAGCGGCGCTGGTAGCACTTGAAACCTCCAAAAGAATTTCGAGTGAAGCAGGTGTCAAGTTCATTCTTTCGGCTGGATTGGCTACTGGAGTTTCCTTATTTGGGATTTCATTATTATATGCCGCAACAGGTTCCATTTATTATAATGATGTCATGACGACTTTAACATCAAATAATTTGACATTATTAGGTTCAATCTTGTTTTTTTCAGGATTGGCTTTTAAAATATCTTTAGTTCCATTTCATTTTTGGACTGCTGATGTATACGAAGGAGCGCCCATAAGTACAGCTTCCTATTTATCCGTAATTTCAAAAGGAGCAGCTGTGTTTATTTTGATGATTTTACTGTTTACTGTTTTAAAACCGTTGATGCACATTTGGCAAACTATTATTTATGTAATTGCGGTAGCCACAATGTTTATTGGAAACCTATTTGCTTTGCGCCAACAAAACATGAAGCGTTTTTTAGCCTTTTCATCGATTGCCCAAGCAGGTTTTATTTTACTGGGTTTGATTTCCGGAACTCAATTAGGAACGGCAACTATTGTTTATTTTGTCTTGATTTATATATTTTCAAACTTGGCGGCATTTGGAGTAGTTCAAGCCATTTCCTTACAAACTGGAAAAGAGAATAGAGACGATTATAATGGTTTGTACAGAACCAATCCGAACCTAAGCTTGGTGATGATGTTGGCTTTGTTTTCATTGGCTGGAATACCGCCTGTGGCAGGATTTTTTGGTAAATTTTTTCTTTTTGCGGCAGCGGCAAGTAAAGGATATTACTTTTTGGTGTTTTTGGCGGTAGTCAACGTAACAATATCACTGTACTATTATTTATTGGTGATCAGAGCCATGTTCATTCGAAAAAGTGAGGATCCGATTCCGTTTTTTAAAAGCAAAATTTATATGCGTTTGGGATTAATAATTGCTGTAATTGGTATTCTGGTTCTTGGTTTATACAGTCCTTTATACGATTACATATTTGAATTAAGTACCATTTTTAATAAATAAGTTATGGCAACATTAGAGGGGAAACATTTATTTGGAAGCATCGGAGAAACTAGAGTTACTTTTGTAGAAAAAAATGTTACTGAAGAGCGTAAAATTTTCTTGCAGCAACTCTTGGAACACAACGGTTTTGAAGTTATTATTGATGCAGAAAGCAAAAAATCAGAAGAAGGTCCACAATTGTATACTGTGGCGGTGACTGATATGGTTTTTAATCCTACGGTTGCTATTTTTGAGCGTAAACTTAAAACATTGGACGGGCACAAAGTAACCCAAGATTATTGGTTTCAAAGAACTAAAGACACGAACCCACAATATTGGAAAAATTCGTAAAAATCAATTTTTTAAATTTAATTGTATTCTTCATTTTGTATTTTAATTGCATAAATTGCTGTAAAAACATTGGATTACTATAAAATAACACCTTTTTTTACTTGAGGTTGATAATAATTATCATTAAGTGGGAAAAGTTAGTATCTTAGTAAATTATAATTTATGAACAATAAAATCCAATCTATGAGTAGGGAAGCAGCATTAGAAAAATTAAAGGATATCGTAAAGCCCTATGTTCAAAATCAGGAGGCTTTCGATTCTCTCACAGAAGAAACGGACTTTATAAATGATTTGAGGATAAATTCGGCAAATTTAGTTGATGTTATTTTAGATATTGAAGAGAAATTTGATATCATCATTGATAATGAATCAATGGAGAAAATGGTCAATGTCAAAGCGGCTATCAGTATCATTGAGACTGAATTGTCCAAAGAATGATAGGTAACGATATTGTTGATCTTGATTTGGCTCGAAAAGAAAGTAATTGGCAACGAAAAGGTTTTTTGGAGAAAATTTTTTCTTTGGAAGAGCAATACTTAATCCATAATGATTCAAATCCAGAAATCATGGTTTGGAATTTATGGAGCAGGAAGGAGGCAGCTTATAAAATATTCAATCGCAATACCGGAATTAGTGGCTATTTTCCTTGGCGATTAAATTGTAGTTATGAAGACTTGAATTCAGGAACTGTAATTGTTAGTGACTTTGTTTTTCATACCCAAACACAAATTACAGACTCTTATGTTTATTCAATAGCCGTCTCTGATATAGGTCTATTTAATAAAATATCGGTTCTAGAAACTTTAGAAAATATAAAAAAAGAGAATAGAATTCCTTATACTTTGGACGTAACTTCAAATAAAATGATCCCAGTTTCTATAACTCACCATGGGCGTTTTCAAAAGATAATAACATTAAAGTAATTCTATAAAACTATTTAATCCCAAGTCTTGTTTTCAATTTTAAAAATAGTAAAGCTATAGTGTAAGCGTCTTCAGATGGAGATTTTCTGTAACTTTTAGGAAGTTTAAAAAGATCTGATAATTCATCCAATGAAAATTGTTTGTCGTTAATGTCCATTAATTTTCTATACATGACATCAATATCCAATGCTTCATTTTTTAATCTACCACAGCCCAATCTTACCAAAGCGCTATTAATCATATCAACATCAAAATCAACATGATGTCCAATTAATACTGCATTGCCAATATAATCGATAAAAGCATGAATCGCCTCTGGTTCGCTCAATTTTTTCATTTTGCTCTCCAGAATAAATTCATTGGATAAACCATTATCATGAAAATATTTATATTGCAATAAAATAGATTCAAAACTATCTCCTATATGAATCTTATTGTTTACAATGGCAAAGGAGCCAATAGATAAAATTACGTCTTTATCAGGATTCAAACCAGAAGTTTCTGTTGTGAATGCAACATAACGTCTTGATTTATGTTCAAACTTAGAAAGGTAAGTTTTCCAGAAATCAGGATATTCTTTATTTATATTTTTAAGCCAATCGAGCATCATTATGAAAATTGCGTTAGTTTGAAATTACTTTTAATTAATTCTTCTAGTTCTTTCATTGGGGCTAATGCGTTTTTTAATTTTTCTTTGTCTAATTTGGTTAATTCACTAATATTGATATACTGTCCTGAATTTTCATTTTTTAACCCTTCGTTCACTCTAAATTTTGACAAAATTAAAAATGCTTCGGCACAATTTAAATAAATATCTGAATTTTTCGAATCAATAATAGCCAATTGTTTAAAACGTAAATAGGTATTGTTTAAACCTTTGATATTGAAATGCAACGCAAATAATCTTGCGCCATCAATTAATGGCATTAAGGCTCTTGTTTTTATATCAAATTTATCTTTATTCGGCTCGTCTTCTTCCAATACAAATTTCTTGAAAAAAGTAAGTGGCGAATTTTTCCTTAAAGCATCATTACCCAAGAAATCAAAAAATAAGGAATTGTGTTCCAAATTTTTTAGAATGACATTTTCGATAGCTTCGAAAATCTTTTTTTCTCCAAATACCAGTTCTAGGTCAAAGAATATACTACTGAGATCATTACTATTTTCGCCAGGAGTATTCATCCAGCTATCGTATTGTTTGGTCCAGTCTGTCAGTGATTTACACCAGAGCATATTGCTTGCCATATGACCGTTTGGACATAATTCGTAGCCAACTTTTTCGAGTGTTGCAGTTGTTTTCTTTGCTAGTTTTAAAAAATAATCTCTAACATCTCTATATTTATCAGGCATTACGTCTTCAAATATCAATAAACTGTCTTGATCAGTAAGAAGCAATTGTTCTTTTCTACCTTGACTTCCTATACTTAACCATGCAAATCGGGCCGGAGGAGAACCCAAATCTAAAATTGATAATTCTACTGCACGCTTTAGAATAGCAGAATTAATCTCACTGGCTATATTGTTTATATTTGAAAGCGGAATGTTCTTATGAATTGAATTCTGAATCAATTCCGTCAATCTTTCTCTAAGCTGTTTTAATTCTTTTGCATTGGAAGATCTTTTGATTTCTTTAATCAAAACACCGGGATTATTGGCTTGGGCGATAATTAAATCGTGTTCCGAAATCACACCTTTAACAGCGGATTTGTCAGTTCCGTCTAAAGTTACGCACAAATGGGTCACATTATTTTTTAACATCATTAGTTGTGCTTCTGCCAAAGATACATTTTCGACAACAGTTACCACAGGAGAAGACATAATTGCTTTCATGGTGACGGTTAATGGAAATTGTCCAGTTGCAATTTTGGAGCACATATCAGTATGCGTTACGATTCCAATAGGTAAAAAATTTTCACAAATTATGACACTGGTGGAGAGATTTTCAGTCATGCGAAACGCAATGTCTTTGGCTGTTTCATCAATAGTTGCAGTAAGTGGTGATCTATTGTAGGTCAACGATTGAAAATACTGCATTTCGGATTTTTGGTCAACATAAAAGACATTATCAGTTGACAATTTACCTCTAAGATTTTCTTTGTCTTTAGGATTCCAAGTGTTAGTAGCAAAACTTTCCAACAGAAAATTTAAAACATCCGGATTATTGGCAACAAAAGGTCTGAAAGTTGCTATAGGTATAGCATAAACAATACTTTCTTCACGAGCCTTGGCTGTCATCATGTAATTGTTTTTGGCAAAAAAAGGTCTTAATCCCAATACATCACCAACATGACATTTATTCAAAAGTGTTTCTTCAGCATCAGCTATAACAGACAAATGGATTACTCCAGATGCAACCACATAAAAACAATCGTGTAATTTGTCATTTATTTGAAACAGAGTTTCATTTTTTTCCAAATTCAAAACCCGGATACTTGTGGCGATCGCTGATAGTTCTTGGAAAGTCAAGTTGTCAAATGGCGGGTATTCTTTCAAAAATTCAGCAATATGTTCGGCAATTGTATTCATAGTTTTGTTGTAAAGTAATGCTTGTAAAAATAATAAAAATAGGTTGCAAAATGAAGCCTTAAAAACTAAATTTCATAAATTGTAGTATAGTTAAAATTTTCATAAAATACTATGTAATAGTACAATATTGGCTATGATTATTTAAATTTAATGCTAAATAAAGATATAAACTATGAAAATTTTAAAATTCGCTCTTTTGGCAATAATAACATTCCTTGCCATTTCTGTTGCAACTGCCCAAGAGAAGCCCAAGAGTCCCGCTGAAAAAGTGAGTGGAATGATAAACGGTGCAACGATTCAAATTAATTATGGAAGTCCTTCCGTTAGGGGAAGGGAAATTTGGGGTAAATTAGTACCTTTTGGTGAAGTTTGGCGCGCCGGAGCCAATGAAGCTACAACTTTTGAAACAAATAAAGATCTTTTAATTGAAGGTTTAAGATTGCCTGCAGGTAAGTATTCTTTTTTTGTTATTCCAAGCCAAACCGAATGCGTAATTATTTTTAATAAAGAACCTAAACAATGGGGAGCTTATAAATATGATGAAAGAAAAGATCAACTACGCGTCAAAGTGAAACAGCAAATTGCTGATTCAAGTACTGAAAAATTGACATATATTATTAATGCAACTGATGTAGAACTAGTTTGGGAAAAATGGATTATAGGTTTTAGCGTTAAATAATTCAACTCACAAAAAAAACATATTTGATTGATTAAATTGTTTTTTTAATGCAAAAAGCATCACAATTTGTGATGCTTTTTTTTCTATTTAAGTAATTTTAAAGGTAGATTTTTAATCGGTTAATTATTTAAAACCCAATTTATCATAAATAAAAAAGTTAATGCTATGTTAACTAGAATGAAAATGTTTATTTTTGGCTAAAACAAATGCTATTTATGGTACCAAAGCTACTTTTTTCAGACCATTTTAAATTGGTTACTTATCTAAGTTTTTGTATTCTTTTTTTCTATTCCATTGATATTAATGCTCAATGTGCTGGAGATGATGGTATAAAAGATGTTTGTAATATTCCTGACCCAAGTAGTTCAGTTGTAGATCTATTTAGTGCATTAGGAGGATCTCCTCTTACTGGAGGTACTTGGAATGACGATAATAATTCTGGAGGTTTAGACCTGAATACGGGAGTTCTAAATGTGCAGAAAATTAAAAAAAGTGGTATTTATAAATATACTTACACAGTTCCCGGTATTACAGGATGTGGCGATAACACCGCGGTGGTAACTGTAACAGTAGGGGGTTATACGGGAGTTCCTGCGCCCAATGCGTCTATTTGTAGTTCTGAAACAGCTTATAATTTATTTCAAGTTTTTGAGGGATTGCCTAATTTATCTCCTCAAATCGGAGGGCTTTGGCATGACAATGATAACTCGGGAGGACTAAACCCAAATGCGGGAACATTAAATGCATCAGTTCCTACTCCTAATGATACATATTCTTATAATTATAGCATAGATGCAATTGGCTCATGTCCCGCACCACCACCAGTTCAAATTTTTGTATCCATTTATCGTGCTCCAGAACCAGGAAAAGCATCTAATTTGCTTTTATGTTCTAATCAATTAGGGGGATATACGAATTTTGATTTAAATTCACAATTAGCTGGGGCTGATCCTGGAGGAACTTGGTCAGAATCTGGAACTTCGGAAATAAGCAGTAGTTTAGATTCCAATATTGATATTCAAAATATTTACAATACAAAAGGGCCAGGTGCTTATAGATTTACATATACTGTAATTTCAAATAATACGGTTTGTATTAATGAGTCCTCGAGTGTTGATGTTATAATAGAAAAACAGTTGGATTTTACTGGGTCAACATTAGAGGTAAGTTCAGATATTTGTGAGGATAAGATTCCTACAGCTAGCTATACAGGAATTCTAAAACAAGGAGCACAATCTATTCCAAATGGAGTTTATGATATTGTCTATACCATATCTGGGGTATCTTCCCCATTGATATCAAGACAAAATTTTGTCAACGGTGTTTTAATATTCCCTATACCTTCAATAAATTTCCAACAAGCTAAAGATTATACAATACATATAATAAAAATTACTGATGCAAATAATTTTGAGATTTGTAATTATAGTTTAGGAATAATTGAAGATGTTTTGCATATCTATCCCATTCCTAAAATTGATGCAGCAACACTTACAATTTCTCCAGTTTGCCAAAGCTCAGATGCATTGGTGAATTTTTCTGGAACGTCCAATCTTGCAGATGGTAATTATGATATTCTTTATAATTTAAGTGGCGGCAATATTCTAAACGGAATACCAGCTTTTCTTAATGTAATAGGAGGACTATCGTCTTTTAGCATACCTGCAGCTTTTATTCAAAAAGTAGGTACGACCACCGTTACAATTGCCCAAATTACAAATCCTACTACCGATTGCACAAATATATCAACACTTAAGCAAGATTTTACAGTAAATCCTTTGCCTGATGTTAGTAAATTAGCAATAACAATTAAAAACGTATGTCAAGGTCAATCTGCTAGAGTTGAATTAAAAGGCCTAGGGACCTTGACAGCTATTGATATTAATTATTCACTTTCGGGAGTAAATACCTTAGATGCACAAACCATTCCGTTGACCGTATTAGCAGGTGTAAGTAGTTTTGTTATTCCGGCAACCGATATTCCTATGGTAGGAACAACAACTTTTACCGTATCAGTTATAACTAATACTGTAACTGGTTGTACATTGTCTTTCAATAGGAATGTTGATTTTATAGTAAATTCAATACCTAATATTCCAACAGCGGCCGATGTTCAGTCATTTTGCACTGCGGACAATGCAACTGTGGCCAATTTAAAACCACAAGGAAGTAAATTCCAATGGTTTGATTCGGTAACGAGCACCGTACCATTAATTGCCACCACTCCCTTAATTGTTGCTGATTATTTTGTAAAAGAAGTGAATGCATCAACGGGTTGCGAATCTAGTTTGAAAATGGTTAGTGTGCTTATTAATGAAACTCCAGTTATAAACGACGCTACATTAATAATTTCACCAATTTGCCAAACCTCAGATGCTTTTGTAGGTTTCTCTGGTACTTCTAATCTTGCTGATGGAAATTATGATATTCTATATGATGTAAGTGGTGCTAATATAGCCTTTTCGATTCCTGCTGTTTTGAGTATTACAGGTGGATCAGGTTCTTTTATCATTCCAAGTTCATTGATTTCAATTGCTGGAAGCAATACACTCTCGATTATAGAAATCAATAATTCTGCTACGCAATGTTCCAGTACATCTACCCTTAAACAAGATTTTATTGTAAATCTTTTACCAGATGTGGCCAATTTGATAGTAACAACTAAAGATGTTTGTCAAGGTCAATCCGCTAAAGTAGAATTAAAAGGCTTAGGAACTTTGACATCTATTGAGATTAATTATACCCTTTCGGGAGTAAATACCGTTGGTGTTAAAACTATTCCGTTAGCAGTTGTAGCTGGTGAAACTAGCTTTTTTATCCCTGCAACCGATATTCCTATTGGAGGAATAACAACTTTTACCATAACCGATATAACCAATACTATAACTGGTTGTACTTTGGCTATCAACAATAAAACGAATTTTTCAGTAAATCCGATACCTAATACTCCCGTTGCAGTTGATATTCAGACATTTTGTACTGCAGACAATGCAACTGTAGCTAATTTAATGCCACAAGGAAATCAATACCAATGGTTTGATATGGCAACAAGTACAGTACCATTAATTGCTACTACTACCTTAATTACTTCTGATTATTTTGTCAAAGAAGTAAATGTAACAACAGGATGCGAATCTAGTTTGAAAGGGATTAGCGTAATTATCAACGCTACGCCTGATATAAACGACGCAACATTAACAATTTTGCCCATTTGTCAAGGCTCTGATGCTAGTGTTTTGGGATCGACCAGTCTTATGGATGGGAATTATAATATTCTCTACAATCTAAGTGATAGTAATATAGTAAATGCGGTTTCTGCAAATGTAATTGTTACAAGTGGCTTATTTTCATTTCCAATACCTTCCAATTTAATTCCGAAGTCAGGCAATACCACAATTGCAATTACTAGTATTATAAATCAGTTGACAAGTTGTGCAAATGTATCAAATCTAACAAAAGTTTTTGTTGTTAATCCATTGCCTGATGTATCCAACATGGTTGTCACTGTCAAAGATGGTTGTTTGGGACAAGATGTTAATGTTGATATTGCTGGATTGGGGACTTTAACGAATATTTCTTTGAATTATGCAGTAACAGGTGCTAATACAATAGTATCTCAAACTGTTTCTTTGTTAGTAGTGGGTGGTAACACTAACTTTTTAATTCCCGCTGCTAATCTTTTGAGTACTGGAGAGAACACGTTAGCCATAACTGATTTAACCAATATTGGAAATAGTTGTTCTACTATAATAAATTCGGTTTCCCAAAAATTTACAATAAATGCTATTCCAAGCAGCCCAACTGCAGATAATCATCAACCGTTTTGTGAAACAGAGCTTGCTACAGTAGGCAATTTAGTTCCAAGCGGAAATCAGTACAAATGGTTTGATACTCCGATAAGTACAACACCTTTAAATTCGAATGTACTTTTGGTAACTGCAGATTATTATTTAAAGGAAGAAAATCTAACTACTGCTTGTAGATCTCTTCCTACTCCAATTAGTGTTTTAATAAATGTTGTTCCTACTCCAGTTTTAAAATCAAATGGGGAAGATTTTTGCGGTGCTGATAAGCCAACAATTCAAAATTTATCCAATAACACGATAGCATCAGGGAATTTAAAGTGGTATGATGCAGCAATAAATGGAATCGTACTGACAAATACCCATTTACTAGCAGAAGGAGTTACCTATTATGGTTTTGATTATGATACAGCTGCACAATGTTATTCAAGTCCTTTACCAGTAGCGGTTTCTCTTACCGACTGTACTGTTACTCCAGATGACTTAGCTATTCCAGATGGATTTTCACCAAATGGAGACGGTGTGAATGATACATTTCAAATTGTGGATATCGAATTTTTATACCCAAATTATACATTAGAAATTTTTAATAGATATGGAAACTTATTATTCAAAGGAAATATAAACAAACCTGCATGGGATGGAAAAAATTCCAATTCAAGTTTTATTGATGGCGATGCGCCAACAGGAGTTTATTTTTATATTATCAATTATAATAAAGAAAACTTACCTCCAGAACAAGGTCAACTTTATTTAAACCGATAATTCTAATTTTTTTTACTTATAACTATATTCAGATGAAGAAAATAATACTCTTTGTGTTTTTTTTCCTTTCCATACTAAAGGTAATCGCTCAGCAAGATCCTCATTTCACTCAGTATATGACAAATATGAGTGTTGTAAACCCTGCTTATGCAACAGCAACCCCAGCTATTCTAAATTTAGGAAGTTTGTATCGTTACCAATGGTCAGGAATTAAAGGAGCTCCCAAGACGCTTACTCTGTTTGCCCATGCACCATTAAATGAAAAGGTAGAAGGTGGATTTTCTTTAATTTCGGATGATATTGGGGATGGAGCCAAGAAAGAAACCAATTTTTTTGCCGATTTTGCCTATATCCTTAAATTGAATGAAAAACAAAAACTTTCGTTTGGACTAAAAGCTGGATTTTCTTCAATAAGTACCAACTTTAATGGTTTTCAATTGAATAGTGGTGATGCAACTACCGATTTAGCATTTGCCGAAAACACAAATGCAACTGCTCCCAATATTGGAGTTGGTGTCTATTACTTTACCGATAAATACTATATAGGAATCTCAACTCCAAATTTTCTTTCAGCTGAACATATAAGAACATCTAGTGACGAAATTAATTCTTTTGGAAGCCATAAAATGCATACCTATTTAACAGGAGGTTATGTTTTTGATATCAATGAAACATTTAAATTAAAACCTGCAGCAATGGCCATATTTGTTGAAGGAGCGCCCGTTTCTGTAGATTTAACGGCTAATGTATTGTATAATGAAAGGTTTGAACTTGGAGCTGCCTATCGATTTGATGATTCGGTTAGTTTATTAATGAATATAAATGTAACGCCCAATTTACGAATTGGTTATTCCTATGATTACACCATCTCAAATCTAAGTCAATTTAATTCCGGTTCACATGAAATTGTGCTATTATATAACTTGGATTTATTAGGCAAAGGATACGATAAATCACCTAGGTTCTTCTAAAAAAGTAAAAAATGAAAAGAATATATATACTCCTCATTGTATTTTTAATCCAGTTCGCAAATGCCCAACAGCAGGATTTGCAAAGAGCAAACCTATTGTTTGGAAAAACATATTATAGTACCGCAATTCCTTTGTATGAAAAAATTAGCGAAAAGAACCAAACCGTTGATGTTATTCAAAAGTTGGGGGATTGTTATTATTTTACCAATAATTATGGTAAAGCACAAGAACAATATGCTCTTCTAATTCAAAACAAAAATCTGGATGAAGGTTACTATTTTCGATATGCCCAAACATTAAAAGCTAGAGGAAAGTACGCTGAAGCAAATGATATAATGAGAAAGTTTTATCAGGCTTCCAATAATGATGCAGCCATTGGGAAATTGGAAAGAGATATCAAAACCTTAAAAAATATTACTGCGATTGGAGAAAGATTTGATATCAGAAATTTAGCGCTAAACACGGTTAATTCAGAATTTGGGGGAGTAGTTTTAGGAGATAATTTAGTATTTGCAGCTGTCAAAATGAAGCCTAATTTATTTGATAAAACCTATAAATGGAATAATGAATCGTATCTTAATCTTGTTGCGGTTCCATTAAAAAAATTAAATGATTCTGTGGTAATAACTTATTTTTCAAAAGATTTGAAATCGTCTATGCACGAATCGAATGCTATTTTTACAAAAGATGGTAAAACGATGTATTTTACGCGAAATAATTCAAAGAACGGTAAGAGAGGTAAGAATATAGATAAAATATCAAACATTCAAATTTTTAGAGCTGAATTAGTCAATAATAAATGGATTAATGTAAAGTCATTGCCTTTCAACAGTCCTGATTATTCTGTTGAGCACCCAGCGTTGAGCCCAAATGAAAAGACCTTGTATTTTGCATCGGATATGCCAGGAACATTAGGTTCGTTGGATATCTTTAGTGTTTCTGTAGATGGGTTGACTTATGGAAGACCAGTGAATCTGGGAGATAAAATAAATACAGCTAAAAGAGAGCAATTTCCTTTTGTATCAAATGACAATAAATTGTATTTTTCTTCCAACGGTCATGAAGGCTATGGTGCTTTGGATATTTTTGTTTCAGATATTCAAGATAATTCCTATTCTAAAGCCTCAAATGTGGGACTTCCTGTAAATTCCGGTTATGACGATTTTGCCTATTATGTTGATTCTGATACTAAATATGGCTATTTTTCTTCGGATCGACCAGGAGGAAAAGGAAAGGACGATATCTATTCCTTCAAAGAAACCAAAGATTTGCTTATTGAAGATTGCAAACAATATATTGCTGGTATCATTACAGATGTCGATTCGCACTTAGCTTTAGAAAATGCTGTGGTAATTTTGAAAAATGGCAGTAAGCAAGAACTTGAGAAAGCAACCACTACAGTTGATGGGAAATTTAGTTTTACAGTCGGATGTGAATCTAATTACTCTTTATTGGCGACTAAAGAAAATTATACGGAGAGTTCTAAATCTTTCGATGTTTCCGAAGAAAGAAATAAATCGAATGATGGTTCTATGGAAATTCGATCTATGGAGATTATCAAAAAAGAGGAACAAGTAGCTTTGGAGAAAAAAGTTGCAGCCGATTTACTTATAGCCCAACAACTGAAAGCTGCCGAATTGGTTGCTTTGGAACAAAAAAAGAAAGCAGATGCCATTGCTCTACAGGAAAAGAAAATTGCTGATGCCAATGCATTCAAACAAAAGAAAAAAGAAGATGCTATTGCGCTTGAATCCAAAAGATTGGCCGATATAGCAGCGGTTCAACAATTTAAAAAGGACAAATTGATTATTGATAAAAAAGCGGCAGAGATAGCTTTAGCAAAGAAAAAAGAGAAAACAGCAGCTATTGTTGCTGCCGAAAAAGATGTTGTAAAGGATAAAGATAGATTAATCATTAAAACTGATCCAATCTATTTTGATTACAACATGTGGTATATTCGAAAAGAATCAAAACGAATACTAAATCGTGTCATTGAATTAATGAATAAATATCCAGAAATGGTAGTCGAAATTGGCTCACATACTGACAATCGTGGTAATGCAAAATTCAATACAGATCTTTCCCAAAAAAGAGCCGATGCCACAAGAAATTATATTTTGGAACAAGGAATTCCCAAAAATAGAATTCTTGCTAAAGGTTATGGAGAATCCGTTCCAATTGTAAAATGCATTCCTGAAGATTCCTGTGATGAAGAGCAACACGAATTGAATAGAAGAAGTGAGTTTGTGATTAAGAACTTATAATATGTGAAAATATCACCTTTGTAAAACAACAATAAAATTTTAAATCTTGTTGTTGTTTTATTTTTTATTTTAAAAGATTGAAATACAATTCAATGGTAGCTTTTAAATTGCAATTTGAAATATAATTTTAAAAAAAAATATTTTTTAAATCCAAAAGTAATCCGTTTGCGTAAATGTCTATATATAACTTTAAAAAATAGATTTTTATGAAAACTACAAAATTTTTATCGATTGCATTTTTTGGATTAATGTTTGGAGTAACTTCTTTTGCTCAAAAAAGTCTCATGGTCGGAGGAGCTGCTATGTATCCTACCAAAAATATTATTGAAAATGCAGTAAACTCAAAAGATCACACCACATTAGTTGCTGCAGTAAAAGCAGCTAGCTTAGTTGAAACTTTACAAAGTACCGGACCTTTCACCGTTTTTGCCCCAACAAATGCTGCGTTTGATAAATTGCCAAAAGGAACTGTAGAAAATTTACTGAAGCCGGAAAATTTGAAAACATTGCAAACCATTTTAACCTATCATGTGGTGTCCGGAAAATTGAATACTACAGATATTATGAATGAAATTAAAAAAGGAAATGGAAAAGCGATGTTGAAGACTGTGAGCGGTGGGACATTAACCGCTTGGATGCAAGGGAAAGATTTATACATCACAGATGAAAAAGGCACAAAGTCTAAAGTAACAATTGCTGATGTAAACCAATCTAATGGTGTAATCCATGTGATTGACACTGTGCTATTGCCAAAACAATAATTTTTTGCTTGTTGTTGATTGATTTGTTGCAAGTCCTCATTCATATCTGGACAAAAAAATCCCAATACTATTTTTTATAGTATTGGGATTTTACATTCATTATAAAAAAATTATCTCAAACTTGCACCAAGTTCTGTTTCAAAATTCTTTATTAGTTTATTCATTATTTTGTCAATTTGAGCATCTTCAAGTGTTTTGGCAGTGTCTTGAATCGTGAAACTCAATGCATAGGATTTTTTTCCTTCAGGCAAATTTTGTCCCTCGTATACATCAAACAAATTGACATTTTTCAATAATGACTTTTCTGTTTGCCTAGCAATAGAATAAATAGCACTATAAGTGACATTTTGATCAACCAATAGAGCCAAATCTCTACGAACTTCTGGATATTTTGGAATTTCAGTGTATTTGATTTTACTCGACATTAATTTTAAAACTTTAGCCCAATTAAAATCAGCATAAAAAACTTCTTGCTTAATTCCGAAATGCTTTAAAACCGATTTCTTAACTACACCAAATTCAACCAAAGAATCACTGCCCAAACCGAAAGCAATTCCTTCTGAAAAAATATCAGAAGCTACTGCTATGCTTTTAGTATTCGAAATTCCTAATCTTGAAAGTACACCTTCCACATATCCTTTGAATAAAAAGAAATCAGAAGGTTTTTGAGCATTTGTCCAATTTTCTTGGTTTCTATTTCCAGTTTGAAACAAGGTTAAGTGCTTGATTTCCTCATAACCAGAAAGAAACTTATGGTATGATTTTCCAAATTCAAATAATTTTAAATCGGAATTTTTGCGATTAATGTTATAGGATATAGCTTCCAATCCAGAAAACAATAATGACTGACGCATTGTTGCCAAATCACTGCTTAATGGATTTAGCATTGTTACATTGTATTCCTCTTTCAATGTTTCTGAAAGTTGTACATAAGACGCTGTAGTTAATGAGTTAGCCATCATTTCATGAAAACCTTGAGAATTCAATTGGTTAGCTATTATATTTTGTACTTTATAGTCCTCATTGCGTGGAGAATTAGAAACCGTGGCATTTAATTTTTTAGAAAATACGATATTATTATATCCATACACTCTTAAAATTTCCTCGATTACATCAATTTCTCTTTGTACATCAACTCTGTAAGCAGGGATTGTCAATCCTAAGCCTGCATCTGATACACTGTTTACTTTAATTTCTAAAGAAGCTAAAATTTGTTTAATTGTATCTTTAGGCAATTCTTGGCCAATAATTCGGTCAACATTTTTGAAATTTAAAAATACAGGAAAATCTTCAATTTTCTTTTGGTATATGTCAACAACATCCGATGTGATTTCCCCACCAGCCACTTCTTGAATCAATAAAGCAGCTCTTTTTAATGCATATTCCGTAATTGTTGGGTCAATACCTCTTTCAAATCTAAAAGAAGCATCAGTGTTCAATTGATGTCTTTTGGCTGATTTACGAATACTTACAGGATTGAAATAAGCACTTTCTAAGAAAATTGAATTGGTCGTTTCTGTTACTCCTGATTTTTTACCTCCAAAAACACCAGCGATACACAAAGGACCTTTTTCGTCACAAATCATTAAATCTTCTTCATGCAAAGTTCTTTCTACATCATCCAAAGTGGTGAATTTTGTGCCGGCTGGAAGTGTTTGTACAACTATCTTTCCTTTAATTTTAGCTGCATCAAAAGCATGTAGTGGTTGACCTAAATCATGCAAAACATAATTAGTAACATCGACAATATTATTTTTCGGATTGATTCCAATGGCTTTTAATCTGTTTTTCAACCATTCCGGAGATTCTTTAACAACGATACCAGAAATAGTAACTCCACAATATCTTGGAGCCAATTGAATATCTTTGACATCAACATCAATTTTTAAAGTTCTTTTGTCAACTCTAAAATTACTTACTGATGGAGTTATTAATTCTACATTAATGCCAGTTTGTATCAGTCCTGCTCTTAAATCACGTGCAGTACCTAAGTGACTCATGGCATCGGCACGATTTGGTGTTAAACCAATTTCAAAGACTTCGTCATTTTCTATTTTAAATACTGTTGAAGCCAATGTTCCTGCAGGAATTGATTCATCAAGAACCATAATTCCTTCATGACTTTCGCCAAGGCCTAATTCATCCTCGGCACATATCATCCCATGACTTTCCTGTCCTCTAATTTTCCCTTTTTTGATAATAAAGGAATTTCCATCTTTATCATATAAAACGGTCCCTATGGTTGCAACCGGCACTTTTTGTCCTGCACCAACATTACTGGCACCACAAACAATTTGCAAAGGAACTCCATTACCTAAATCTACAGTGCTGATTTTCAAGCGATCAGCATCTGGGTGCGGAATACAAGTAAGAACATGTCCTATAACGATTCCTTCCAATCCGCCTTTTACCGATTGATATTTCTCGACGATTTCTACTTCAAGTCCTAAATCGGTAAGTAATGCAGCTGTTTCATCCGATTTCCAATCAATTTTAATAAATTGTTTTAACCAGTTATAAGATATTTTCATGTTACGTTTTTTTCAAGATTTCTTCGTCCGTCCACCTTCCGGTAGAGGGCGCAAATATAATCAATGTTTCTTGAGGGTCAAAGTTAGTTAGGCTCAAAATTTGCCTCTATTGTCACAAATTTCTCGACTGTTATTATAATATTTCTTCAATATGTTTTTTAATATTTTCTGAAATTTTTGTGGTAGGTAAATCATTATCGTCATACCCAAAAGGCTCTTCAATTTCTTCTGAAATTAACTCTATACTTGCTAATACATAAAAAATAAAAGTCACAACCGGAATTACATAATATCCTAAAGTAAACACATATGCATAAGGAAGAGTTAAAACAAAAATAAATATAAATTTTTTGATAAAAGTACTGTAAGAATAGGGGATAGGGGTATTTTTGATGCGCTCACAGCCACCACAAATATCAGTAAAAGATTGAATTTCATTATTTAAAATAATCAATTGATCTCCTGATATTTTATGAGTAATATATAAGTCATTAATTTTTTGAAATAACATTTTAGCGATTTGATTCGGTCTATGTTTGTAATGATCTAATGCCAAATCAACATGCTCAAACAATTGCATACTCGTTTCTTCATCTTTCAAATGTTTATTTAATATCGATGCATAACTTGGAATTAACTTTCTAAAATATGCCAAATCTTTTTCATCCTTCAATATAACAGAAAGTTTAATGGCCAAATTTCGGCTATTATTAACTAAAGCGCCCCATAATTTCCGTCCTTCCCACCAACGATCATAGGCCGAATTGATTCGATATGCCAGCAATAAAGAGATGACGAAACCTAAAGTTGTATGAATCACAAAAAGATTCTTTACGTGGCTAGTCTCTGTTAATTTGAAATATTCAATTTCGAAATAAGCAATTATTCCTGTATAAATAGCAATAAATAGCATTAATGGGAACAAATTTCTAAAAGTATCCGATCTGCGAAAACGAAAGATATAAGCTAACCAAATTTTGGGGTTGTATGGAATCATTCTGTCAATTTTGGCATCAAAAATAACTAAAAATTAAGATTACCCGCTAATTCCCTTAATGTTATTTCAGATAATTTTGCTTGAAATTGTGCACTGCTCAAACGAATTCTGGAATTGATGTAGTTTAATTGAGCAGCTCTGAATTCTACTGAAGTAATTGTTCCAATTTTGAATTTTTCGGCAGTGATTTCAAGGTTTTGTTTGGAGATAGCCGTATTGTTGGCTTCCAAATCAATCAAATCCAAATTGGTTAAATACACTTGAAAAGCAACCGTCAAATTACTTCTTAATTGAATTAATTGCTGATCAATTTGCAATTTAGAATTGTCAACTTGCATTTTTGCAATCTTTTCATTTCTGTTTTGAGCATCACCATCAAATAAATTCAAAGAGGCTGAAAAACCATAATTCAAGCCACGTGCTGATGATTGGGTGGTAAAACCAAGGCTTGATTTTGTATCATTGAAATTGTAACCTGAATTCAACTTAATCGTTGGATATCGTTCTCCTTTTATTTGCTTCAATTCAAGCTCCGATACTTTTTTATTAATGATTTGCATCTCTAATTCAGGGTTTTGCTTTTCAGCCAAAGCCATTAGTTCAGCCAATTGCAATTTTCGGTCCACGTTAATTCCTTGAGATACTTTGAAATCTGCATTCAAATCTCTGGCTAATATCTGATTCAAAAGCGTTTTAGCATTAGAATACGTCTGTTTTTCTTTCAATAAATTACCAAGATCCGTATTTAAATCCACTTGAGCATTCAGCACGTCGAGTTTTGATCCTTTGCCGATTGTGTATCTATTTTTGGTAAATTCTAGCCTTTTTTGGGAAATGATAATGGTTGAATCCAAGTCTGATAATTTTTGCTGTTCCTGAATCAAATCATAATAAACCGAATTGACATTACTCACTTTATTGATAATGGTCATTTTCAATTGCGCATCGCTCATATTTTGCAATTCTTTCAATTGATCATATTTGGCAAACATTTTTAAACCATCAAAAATGGTCCAATCCAAAGCCACGCCATAATTCAAATTATTATTTTTGGCGTTTTTTAAGTTTACCGTTGTTCCGTCTGACCGGGTTTGGGAAGTATTCAAAATACTATTATTGTCTGTGGCTACTGCACTTAGAGAAGGCAACATTCCTGCATTTCCAATAGCTACATTTGTTTTATCAATTTTTAAATTATTGTCGGCAATTTTTATTTCATAATTATTCTCCAATCCAATTTTAACAGCATTTTCCAGAGTAAGCAGTTCTTGTGCATTTCCTATTGCAAAGCAAAAGAAAAACGGTAGGAAACTTTTAAAAGATAGTTTGGTATTCATATTGTTTTTTTTAAGGTAGAGCCTTAGTAACTTAGAGTCTTAGATTATTTTTTTACGTCACTTTCATATTCATCAATATGATCAAATTCTGGGTAATGTTTTCTTGCCTTAGACCACATAAGATATAGAGCCGGTATTACAAATAAAGTAAGTATCAAAGAAAAGATAGTACCACCAACGATTACAACTCCCATTCCAATTCTACTCGTAGCTGCGGCACCAAGTGACAATGCGATTGGCAATGCTCCCAATGAAATAGCCAAACTGGTCATCAAAATAGGGCGCAACCTGGATTCTGAAGCTTCCAAAATAGCTTCTAATTTTGGCTTACCTTGTTCCCGTAATTGATTGGCAAATTCAACAATCAAAATTCCGTTCTTGGTTACCAAACCAATCAACATGATAGTTCCAATCTGGCTAAAGATATTCCACGTTTGATTGAACAACCAAAGCGAAAATACAGCCCCTGCAACAGCCATTGGAACAGTTAATATAATGATAAATGGATCTACAAAACTTTCAAATTGAGCCGCTAATATTAGAAAAATCAGTAGCAAAGCCAATCCAAAAGCGAAAGAAGTATTCGAACTACTTTCGACAAAATCTCTCGATTCACCACCTAAATCAGTAGTAAATGAATCATCCAGCACTTTGGCTTTAATCTCATTCATCGCATCAATTCCATCGCTTAGACTTTTGCCTGGAGCAAGACCTGCAGAAACTGTAGCAGACATATATCTATTATTATGATACAATTGAGGAGGGTTGCTTTGTTCTTCAATCTTGACCACATTATCCATTTGAATGAGTTCTCCTTTGTTGTTTTTAACATACATTGAAGTTAAATCCAAAGGTTTTGAACGATCTTGTCTTTCAAACTGACCAATGACCTGGTATTGTTTTCCGTTTCTAATAAAATACCCAAAACGCTGACCACTTAAAGAAAGTTGTAATGTTTGAGCAACATCTTTCACTGATATTCCCAAACTTTCGGCTTTTGCCCTGTCAATTGAAACATTGATTTCGGGTTTATTAAATTTTAAATTCACATCCGTTACAGAGAAGACATCACTTTTTGCTGCTTCATCCATAAACAAAGGAATCTTTTCTCTAAGTTTTTCAAAATTGGGAGCTTGAATAATATACTGAACTGGTAAACCACCACGTCTGTTTACCGCGATAGTAGGTTGTTCAATTACCGATGTTTTGGCCTCCGAATACTGACTGGTTAACTTGGTCAATTTATCTGCAATTTCCTTTTGGGACATTTTTCTTTGATCCGGTTCCACCAATGAAACCCGAATAAAACCACTATTAACAGAAGATGAGTTAAAACCTGGGGAAGTAATCACCAGACTGACTTTCTTTTCGGGAATAGAATCATCTACCAATTTAGAAACTTCCTGCATAAAACGATCCGTATAATCGTATGAAGAACCTTCGGGAGTTGTCATGCGCATCACAAAACCACTTCGGTCATCATAAGGAGCCGTTTCTTTTTTCAAAATATTGAAAAACAAATATATCAATCCAAAACACACTATAAGAATAGGGAAACTTAACCATTTTCTTTTCATAAAACGTTCTAATGCATTGGCATAAGTGCTGTTTAATTTTTGAAAATATGGTTCAGTACGAATGTAGAACTTTGATTTCTTTTGCTCACCACCTTTCATTAAGTAGGCATTTAGCATTGGGGTTAATGTCAAGGACACAAAAGCTGAAATTAATACTGCAGCTCCTATTACCACACCAAACTCTCGAAACAATCGTCCGACAAATCCTTCGAGAAAAATAACAGGCAAAAATACTGCCGCCAAAGTGATAGATATGGAAATTACAGCAAAGAAAATCTCGTTAGACCCTTTTATTGCGGCTTCTATAGGCGACATTCCTTCTTCTACTTTTTTGAAAATATTCTCGGTAACCACAATGCCGTCATCCACAACTAGTCCAGTGGCAAGTACAATGGCGAGAAGTGTCAACACATTTATTGAGAATCCGAAAAGCCACATAATGAAGAATGTTGCGATCAAAGAAACCGGTATATCGATTAAAGGTCTGAAAGCAATTGCCCAATCCCTAAAAAACAAGAAAATAATTAAAATTACCAATACAATTGATATTCCTAACGTTTCGGCTACTTCAATTACTGATTTTTTCACAAATACAGTGTTGTCAATCGCTATATTTAATTTGATATCACTTGGTAAATCCTTTTTTAGGCGCTCAAATTCTTTGTAGAATGCACTTGCAATATCCAAATAATTCGCTCCAGGAAGCGGTACAATCGCCACACCAACTAGGGGAGTACCTGATTGCGTCATTTTAGTCTCAACGTTTTCAGGACCTAATTCAGCAGTACCTACATCGCTAAAGCGTACTATTTTTTCACCAACAGATCGTATGATAATGTTATTGAATTGTTCTGGTTTCGAAAGATTTCCAACTGTTTTAACCGTCAATTCAGTATTATCACCTGTAATTTTTCCAGAAGGTAATTCTACATTTTGACTGTTTAGGGCATCACGAACTTCAGAAACTGTACAACCGTAAGAGGCTAACTTTTCTGGATTAATCCACAATCGCATCGCATATCTTTTTTGTCCCCAAATTTGAACTCCACTAACACCCGGAATGGTTTCGAGTCTTTGTCCAATTACATTTTCGGCATAATCACTTAGTTCCAGCGCACTTCGAGTATCACTTTGAACGGTCATAGAAATAATAGCATCTCCATTAGCGTCAGCCTTTGAAACAACAGGAGGAGCATCAATGTCTTGTGGTAAATTTCGAATTGCTTGTGATACTTTATCACGAACATCATTAGCTGCTTCTTCTAGATTTTTGTCCAAATTAAATTCGACAGTGATTGTGCTGCTCCCTTGAGCACTTGAGGAAGTTACATTTCGAATGCCATCTATAGAATTGATTGCTTTTTCTAAAGGTTCAGTAATTTGGGATTCAATAATATCCGAATTTGCTCCAGTATAATTCGTTCGAATCGAAACTTGGGCTGGATCTATCGATGGAAATTCTCTAACTCCCAGATAAGTGTAACCTATAATACCAAACAAAATAATCGTTAAGTTCATAACGATAGTCATTACAGGTCTTTTTATGCTTAAAGTGGATAAACTCATTTAGAAAATTTTAGATTTTATAGTTTAGATTTTAGATTCAATACTAAAATCTTAAATAAATAGGTATTTTATTTAATGATTACTTTAACTGGTGCTTCGTCTTTTAAGGACATAACACCACTTGTTAATAAAGTGTCCCCAGCTTTCAAACCAGAAAGCACCAAGATAGAGGCATCTGTTCTAGTAGCTGTTTCTACCATAAGTTCTTTGGCTAAACCATTTTTGGCTATGAATACTTTCTTACCATTTTGAACTGGAATAATCGCTTCGGTAGGAACGACAATTGCATCTTTTATAATGCTCAAAGGCATTGCTACATTTGCAAAAGTACCCGGCAATAATTTTCCCTGACTGTTTTCTGTAATCGCTCTTACCTGAAGAGTTCGGGTGGTAACGGCTACTTCTGGCTCGATAGCATAGACTTTAGCAGTAAATTTTTCATCAGAACCTTCAACCGTAAAGCTCAAAGGTGCGTTTGTCTTAACTTGAGAAGCATATTTCTCTGGAATCGAAAAAGTAATTTTCAATTTACTGCTGTTGATCAATTTAGCAACCAAAACAGTTGGTGTGATATAGATTCCTGGCGAAATAGAACGAAGTCCAATTTTTCCTGAGAAAGGAGCTCGTACCGATGTTTTTGCAATTTGGGCTTTGATTAATTGACTTTGGGCTTGAGTAGATTTATGATCGGCTCTTGCAATGTCATATTCTTCTTGGCTGATGGCTTCTTTTTGTAGCAATAATTTAGCTCTTCTTTCATTTTCGGCAGCCAAACCTTCTTTGGTATTGGCTTGAGCCAATTGTGCTCTTAATTCAATATCATTAACTTTGAACAAAAGTTGCCCTTTTGTCACATTACTTCCTTCTTGAAAATAAATCCCCTCAACGATTCCTGAAACTTCAGAACGAATTTCAATTTGTTCGTTGGCTTCGATAGAACCCGAAAGTGATAAATTATTATCAAAAGTTTTAGGATGAACCACTATTCCTGTTACGGTGATTGGCTTGTCTTTGTCATCTTTATCTTTTGGTCCACTGTTTTTTGCGTTGTTGGAAGTAATTCTATAGGCGATAAATCCACCAAACCCTATTAACAATAAGGCATAAACAAGATTTTTTATTTTCATTTTTTAAAGTAAAAGAAGTTTAACATATCCTTTGATAAGGAAAAGACAAATTTAGGTTTTAGAATTGTGAAAAATTGAATTGTTAATTTTTATTTAACGTTTGTACATACAAATATTAAAATTTAGCCAAAACCGCTACTTAACTTAAAGGTTTAGACAGTAAAAAAATAGAAAGGTTTAATTGGAAAAAGATCCTAAGCAGCTAAGAAACAAAGATTCTGAGTTTTTTTACTTAGAACAAAATAAAATAAGTGCAATAGCGATTTTTTTTAAGACTTTGCCGACTCTTTAGCCCTGATGGAAGTGGTATTCCATCTCGTTTTTTTGCGAGATGGAATATAGCGGACAGCAGGAACCCATAATTCCAGATAAAGCCTATTGTTTCGCTCCTAATTATTTTCTTTAATTTACAATAGATGTTCTATAAACTTAGAATCTTAGCACCTCAGAACCTTAGTAACTTAACTAATGTAATTCCAAATATTTTTCTTTTTGGTCAATTCTATAAAAACGGCTTTTAGGATAGCATTTTCCGGTTTTTGCATAGGAGCATCATCCTTTAGAATTTTTATAGCATAGTTTCGTGCCAACATTAAAATATCCCTGTCTCGAACAATATCGGCAATTTGGAGATTTAGAACACCACTTTGTTGTGTCCCCATCAAATCGCCAGGTCCACGAAGCTTCAAATCGACTTCGGCAATTTCGAAACCGTCATTGGTACTCACCATCGTTTCCATTCGGGTTTTACTGTCACTTGACAATTTGAAAGAAGTCATCAAGATACAATAACTTTGATCGGCACCTCGACCTACACGACCCCGCAATTGGTGAAGCTGTGAAAGTCCAAAACGCTCGGCACTTTCGATAATCATAACGCTCGCATTAGGCACATTTACACCTACTTCAATTACGGTTGTGGCTACCATAATATTTGTTTTACCTTCAGCAAAGCGTTTCATTTCTTCATCTTTGTCTGCAGGTTTCATTTTTCCGTGAAGGATCGAAACCGAATATTGCGGCAGTGGAAAATCACGAGAAATACTCTCGTAACCATCCATCAAATCCTTGTAATCCATTTTTTCCGATTCTTGAATCAATGGATAAACAATATAAATTTGGCGACCCAACGCAATTTCATCCCGAATGAATTTCCAAACTTTTAGTCGATTCGAATCAAAACGATGTACAGTCTGAATGGGTTTTCTACCCGGAGGCAATTCATCAATCACTGAAATATCCAGATCGCCGTACAAACTCATCGCCAAAGTTCTTGGAATAGGAGTGGCCGTCATCACCAAAATATGAGGTGGAACCGTATTTTTTTTCCACAATTTGGAACGCTGTTCGACTCCAAAACGGTGTTGCTCGTCAATTACTGCCAAGCCTAAATTTTGAAATTTAACTTTGTCTTCCAATAAAGCATGAGTACCGATAAGGATTTGCAAAGTGCCGTTTTCCAGTTCTTCGTGTATGATTCTGCGGGCGGCAATTTTGGTCGAACCCGTGAGTATTTTTATGTTGATATTTAAGGAAGCAGCCAATTCAGACAATCCTATAAAATGCTGATTGGCCAAGATTTCTGTTGGCGCCATCAAACAGGCCTGAAAACCATTATCCAGTGCCAAAAGCATACTCATAAAAGCCACAATGGTTTTTCCTGACCCAACATCACCTTGCAGTAATCGGTTCATTTGGGCGTTGCTTCCCATATCGGTTCTTATTTCCTTGATTACCCTTTTTTGAGCATTTGTCAGTTCAAATGGCAAATGATTTTGATAAAAGTCATTAAAAAACTCTCCCACTGTGGTGAAAGGATGCCCCTTTATTTTATGTTTCCGAATCAAATTCTTCGTTATCAATTGCAATTGAATGAAGAACAATTCTTCAAATTTCAATCGGAATTGTGCTTTCGCCAGAATTTCGGCACTTTTGGGAAAATGTATGTTGAATAAAGCTGCGTTTTTGGGAATCAGTTTGAGTTCGCTGGTCAAATAAGAAGGCAAAGTTTCGCTAAATAATGCCTGCGTTTCGAGAAACAATTGCTGCATCATTTTATTCACCACGCGATTCGTTATGCCGCGATTGGCCAATGTTTCTGTTGAAGGATAAACAGGTTGCATTGCGGAACGCAAACTTTTTTCGTGTTCGCTCAACAACTCGATTTCTGGATGCGCCATACTGTATTGGCTTCCGTATTGAGTACATTTTCCAAAAATAACAATGACTTCATTGAGCTTCAAACTCTCTTTAATCCATTTGTGTCCCTGAAACCAGTTGAGATCCATTTGTCCTGTATCATCTACAAACGTAGCTACCAATCGTTTTTGGTTGCGACCAAATTCAACTGTTTTGATATTGATGATTTTACCAATAATCTGTACTTCGGCAATATTGTTCTGCAACTCATTAATCTTGTAATAACGAGTGCGATCAATGTAACGATTTGGAAAAAAATTGACTAAATCTCCATATTTAAAAATTCCCAATTCCTTACGCAACAACGCGCCCCGATTGGGACCTACGCCTTTAAGATATTCTATGGGAGTTTCTAGGAGATTATTGGACATTTTTTAGATTACAGAATTTAGATTGCAGATTCTAGAATTTAGATTTTTGGAGTCTATTCTCCTTGTTCTATTTTCTTTTCTCTTTTTAAAAAAGCGAAGATAGTTTTTTGTTTGGAAATTTGGAAATGGGAATGTTTAGGAAATTCTTATAATTCACAATACCTTTGAAATCAAATAAAAAAAACACAAAATGGTTATCGACAAAATAGAAAATTACAGACTATACAGTAAGCTTACCAAAAGATTGGCTAAAGGATTTGAATTTATTACTGAAACTGACTTGACCACAATAGAATCAGGAAAATACCAAATTGACAATGATGATATTTTTGCAATCGTTCAGGAATATGACACCAAAGAAGAGAAAGATTGTGTTTTGGAAGGACATCATAAATACATCGATATACAATATGTTATTCAAGGAGTTGAACTGATGGGATTTACCCCTTTAACCAATCAAGAGGTTGTAGAAGAAAACTTAGAAAAAGATTACACTTTCTATAAAGGTGAAACTTCAATGCTTAGAGTAGAGGAAGGAATGTTTACACTATTCTTTCCGGAAGATCTCCATAGACCAGGAGTCAAAGCAGGTCAAATTTCGAAAGTGAAAAAAGTAGTCGTAAAGGTGAAAATTTAATAAACACTCATTACTACCTATAAACACAATACTTTTGCATTTATAAAAATAAAAAAATGACAACTCATCTCGCACTGCTTCGTGGCATCAATGTTTCAGGTCACAATATGATAAAAATGGATGCTTTAAAAACTACTTTAGAAGCTATTGGTTTCAAGAATGTACAAACGTATATTCAATCCGGAAATGTTTTTGTGGATACCGAGGAGGAAAACCCAGCTTCAGTTGGTTTTAAAATCAAACAGGAAATTTTCAAAGCTTTTGGACACGAAGTTCCTATCGTTGTTATTGGAAAATCGGATTTAGAAAAAAGTCTCAAAAACAATCCATTTTTGAAAGAAAATGATGTTGACTCTAAAAAATTATATGTGGCTTTCGTTTCAATTGCGTTGCGAAGTGACAGTATTAATGATTTAAAAATGAGTCAGGTAAAACCAGACGAAGCCAGCATCGACGAAAACAGAATCTTTATTAAATATGCTGTAGGAGCAGGAAAAACCAAATTTGATCAGAAATACATCGAGAAAAAACTGAATGTAACCGCAACAATCCGCAATTGGAATACCGTTACACAGTTGTTTAAAATGTATGAAGAGAGATAAATTTAACAATGCGAAAAAATAATTCTAATTTGACGCAACCTTTTATTAAAGACAACATCTATAGTAATGTAGGTACTAAACATTTTGATACTGAATTCTATTTGTAAAAAAGAACTCTTTGTCAAAGAATAAGTACAATTCAGATAATCCTGAATTAGAATGTCAAAAGGTAAATTGATGAGGATTGTTTACCCGTTTTGTTAATAATTTGAATGTTTGGTTAATTTTCAATTATTACAATTTTTGAAAAGAGAGCTCTAAAGTACATTGCTTTATTGTTCTCTTTTTTATTTGTAATAGTAAGTAAGGAAGAAAAAAACACAAGCCAACTGCAAAAAATATTTATATTTACTTTCAATTCATTAAAAACAAACGGGTATTATCCTAAAACCGAAACAATATGAAATTTAAACTTTCTTTTATCCTCACAGCAATACTTGTTTGTACGGCAATAGCTCAAAATGGAAACCCAACGGATTATCTGTCGGCTCAATTTCACAAGGAAAGAAGAGAAGCTTTACGCAAAAAAATGCCGAAGAATAGTGTAGCCGTTTTTTTTGGAAATGCCATTAGAAATAGAGCGAATGATGTTGATTTTATATACCATCAAGATCCTAATTTTTATTATTTGACAGGATATAAAGAGCCTAATTGTGTCTTGGTGATTTTTTCGGATAATCAAACCAATAAAGAAGGTAAAACATATAATGAACTTCTTTATGTTCAAGAAAAAAATCCAAAAGCAGAACAATGGACAGGCGTACGTTTAGGAGTGGATGGTACCAAAAAAAATCTAGGTTTTGAAAACGCTCTTAATGGAAAAGAATTTTTAAACTCAGGAATCGATTTTTATAATTTTAGCAACGTCTTCTTTACTGATTTCAAAGACGATTATCGCGATTCTAAAAAAGAGGACGCTGATTTATACAAATTAGTAGGTTCATTTAAAAACCAAATTGGCTACAATACAAAAGTTGAAACTAAAACCAATGCTGATTCTAAAATTCAAAACGAAATTAATGCTTCTAAGAGCATTACACCTAAAAAAGCAAACATAGACACCAAGACTATTACCAATTATATGGCGAGTTTACGTGAGGTTAAGTCCAAGGAAGAAATGGTTTTGTTAACCAAAGCGGTTCGTATTTCGGCGATGGGTCAACGCGAAACTATGAAAGCCATGCATTCAGGAATGTCTGAAGCTGAAATACAAGGGATTCATGAATTTGTCTATAAAAAATATGGCAGCGAATACGAAGGTTATCCTTCTATCGTTGGCGCAGGAAACAACGGCTGTGTTTTGCATTACATCGAAAATAGCAAAATGAAAGTCGATAATGATTTGGTTTTAATGGATCTCGGAGCTGAATATCATGGTTATACAGCCGATGTCACCCGAACTATTCCTGCCAATGGTAAATTTTCTCCAGAACAAAAAATAATTTACGATTTGGTTTATGAAGCACAAGAAGCGGGCATTGTAACGGTAAAAATTGGCAATAGTTTTATAGCTCCTGATAAAGCAGCTCGCGATATTATTAGCAATGGTTTACTAAAATTAGGAATCATCAAAACAGCAGATGATTCCAGAAAATACTTTCCTCACGGAACTTCTCACCATATTGGGTTGGATGTGCATGATCCTGGTATGTACAATACTTTCGAGAAAGATATGGTGCTTACTGTTGAGCCAGGTATATATATTCCAAATGGTAGTGATTGTGATAAAAAATGGTGGGGAATTGCAGTACGAATCGAAGATGATATATTGGTAACGGATAATGCTCCAGTTATTCTATCAACTGAAGCTCCACGAAAATCAAGTGATATAGAAGAGCTGATGGCAGAAAAAAGTGTTTTGGATGCTTTTAATTTACCCAAATTGGATTAGCATAATCATTTTGGTTTATCATTATACTTTCTATTTAACCTCAAAAAACATATTCAATTGGCTCCACCTATTTATGTACTTGGAACAGGACTTTCACATAACGGTTCGGCAGTATTATTAAAAAATGGCCAAGTTTGTGTGGGTATCGAAAAAGAACGAATCAGCAGAAAAAAGCACGATGGAGGTAACGATACTTTAGCAATCCAATACTGCTTGGATGCCGAGGGTATTTCGCTAAGTGATGTCTCTTTAGTAGTTCAATGCGCTAATTTTGATATTCCGGACAGAAATCAATTTAGGGGAGAAAGAATTTTTGCTACGGTAAATAAACCTGAGATTATAAATATATCGCATCATTTGGCACATGCCTATAGTGCTGTGGGAACTTCTCCTTTTTCTGAATGTGCAGTGATGGTTATTGATGGTTGTGGCAGTCCGCTGAATCAGTTTTTGAGTATGCATCCGGAACAGAAAAAGAATATTGACTCTTCTTTTTTGAATGAAACAGAGATGATCTGTGAAAAAGATAGTTTTTATCATTTTGACGGTCAAAAATTGACTCCATTAATCAAAGATTTTAGCAAAATGTCAGGTGCAACAACAACCGAATTAAAGCTTCCAACCACAGAACATTCCATAGGTGGCTTTTATGCAGCTGTTAGTTTGTATGTATTTGGAGACATGGATGATGTGGGAAAATTAATGGGGCTTGCTCCATTTGGCAATGCTAAGGGTTTTAATTTTAATGCCTTTGAGTTCCAATCGGGGTCGCTATTGGTAACAAATAATTGGAAAAAACATTTCACAAATCCTTCAAAAGGATATGAGTATTTTAAAAAACATTTTTCTTATTATGCCAATGTAGCAAAGTGGGCTCAGGAGCAGGTAGAAAAAGCAGTCATTACTTGTATTGCAAATCGACTGGAACAATTTCCGCACAAAAATCTATGTTATACGGGAGGTGTTGCCCTTAATGCAGTCGCCAATGCTAAACTGGAAGATGCCAAAATAGCCAAAAATATTTATTTTGAACCTGCAGCTGGTGATAATGGGTTGGCATTGGGTTGTGCTTATTATGGATGGCTTGACTATTTAAAAATGCCAAAAGTAAGTCATGACGGAAGTACTTGTTTTGGAAAGCAATACAGTGAAAAACAAATAAATGAAGCACTCCAAGAGAAATCGAATAAAAACTACAATAAAAAGAAATTTGAAACAGATGAGCCTTTAATTTTATACTGTGCCCAAAAACTAAATGAAGGCAAAACAATCGCTTGGTTCCAATCGGGTTCTGAGTTTGGTCCGCGTTCTTTGGGCAGAAGAAGTATTTTAGCTCACCCAGGAATCGAAGGAATGAAAGCACACATTAATAAAAATATTAAGTTCAGGGAAGACTTTCGTCCTTTTGCTCCAGCTGTTTTAAAAGAAAAAGTCAGTGATTATTTTGAAAGCGGCAGAAACAGCCCTTATATGATATTGGTTGATAAAACCCGTCCTGAATACCTCAAGGAATTGTGTAATGTAACGCATTGTGATGGATCAGCTCGGGTACAAACCGTTGAAGAAACATGGAATCCTCGGTTTGTTAAATTGTTAAATGAATTTGAAAAACAGAGCGGTATTGGCGTATTGCTTAATACCAGTTTAAACAAAAAAGGAATGCCAATTGTTGAAACGCCAAAGGAAGCACTTTATTTATTTGAGATTTCGGCTTTAGATATTTTGATACTTGAAAATACAGTGGTAGAAAAAGATAATCTCACAAATTAAGAACGATTTACTTAATCTCCTTAATCAGATCATTGGCTACAGTGGAATTCATGCGTTGCAACTCGGCTATCATGAGCATTTTTTGTTCATTACTCATAACAGGTTTGGACTTTATAAATTGATTAGGATTGGCTTCCTTAAAAAAAAGTTGGTCAGTCCACTCGTTTCGAACACCGTCTATAACTAAATGAATGCGATTACTTGTTCCCCGATTTGCCACCGAATGCACAAAATTTGCATCAATATACCAGCATTCACCTTCATTCATTATAATGCGATTACCATCCAAAAGAAACTCAACTTCAGTATTCGTAATAATTGGGATATGCAATCGAAAAGAACCATCTTCATATCCCAGACAATGATCACTATGTGGTTTCACTTCTGCACCAACAGCTAATTGCAATAAACGAACAGCAGTTTTTTTGAATAAAAAATCATTCAAAATAGATTTAAAATAATCACAGGACTCCAAAACCTCAGTATTTTTGATTGGTTCATTACCATTTGGGAACGCATATATTGCGTCTGATTTTCCTCCTTGTGCCATCAAGGCGATAGAAGTCCATTTACCCGAATAATCATTGGTATTGTAATGATCAATCCAATTTTGTTTCAATACTTTTTCAACATCCGTTTTCAAACGTTCTGCATCAAAAAGAATAGGGAATTTTATCGTGCGTACTAATTCTTCCATAGCTTAATCTCTTAACCATTTTTGCATCACCGGAAAAGCTTTTTTTCCTTCCAATACTGCTCGATTTTCACTTAAAGTAAGTCCTGTCCATTCTAAAAAAGGCAAACCAATATAGTTTCCATTACTGAAATTTGAAATGAACCAATCTGAGTTATTTTTATATCCGTTAGGATGAAATACAAATTCCAAAGGCAATTCCAAATGATAAATAGCAGCATAGGACCATAATATAGCACCTATTTCATCCCCTTGAGTAGGCCAGTCTTTAGAGATGTGATTTGTTCCAACCAATTCCCGTTCGGATGCAGTGGTAACAGCCAAATGTCCTGCTTCGTGCAAAATATCACCAGCATACAATAGCTTTCCAAAATCAACATAAATACAATTGGGACCCAAACATAGGCCTGGTAAAAAAGTGGTTTCATCCAATTCTTTTTCGATAATAGCTATCCCAATTTCGTTCAAAAAAAACAAAACCTTTTCTAATTCTCTACTATATTTATTGGCTAACATATGAATTCATTAAAAATTAAGCCATCATTTCTCCAACAAATCACAATACCAAAAGCCATAGTCAAAGGCATCCGAAGCCGACGTATCACAGGCCGTGTTTGAAGAATCTTCCTCTTTTGGCTTTTCATATTTGCGGTAAACTACTTCACCAACTTCAAATTCAATTGGGTTACGGAAAATTGGTCCATCAAAAGTAAAGGTATGAAATTCACCATTCTCTCCACAAACATCTACATTTTCGGGTAAATCATTAATAAAATCCTGATCGATTATCCTCCCCACGAAACTTTTGTCCAAAAAGCGTTCATTAACACAAACCACAATAGTTTTGAATCCTAAGTCTATAAATTCATGAATCAAATCTGCTGTTGGAACTTTCCAAAGAGGAAAAACGCCCTTAAAACCAATTTCAGCCAATTTATCTTCTCTGTATTTTCTTAAATCTTCCAAAAAAATATCACCAAAAATAGAATGCGTAACACCTTGTTTCTTTAATTTAGCAAGTGTCGCTTGCATTACGGCTTCGTATACTTCCATCGTTGGCATTTCGGGAATTTGCATGATCTCCAGTGGTAATCCAATGCTTTGAGCTTGCTGTTTCAATAATTCGACCCGAACCCCGTGCATAGAAATACGTTGAAACTGCTGATTTACACTAGTTAGCAAACAGCAAATTTCATATTCTTCTTCTCGTAAAATTTTGTATAATGCTAAAGCAGAATCTTTGCCACTGCTCCAATTAAATAGGGCTTTCTTTTTCAATTGTTTTCTATTAATTTATTTCGGAAGTAAACTTACAAATTATGTTCGATTTGTTGGTCAAACCTTTGTAACTTTGAATAACTTAAGCTTCAAATACAGTTTTAATGAAATACCTTTTCTTATTTCTATCCGCATTTGCATTCGCACAACAAACCAAATCGGTTGATTTTAAAACGGTTAATGGTCAAATCAATATCAATCCAAATACAAAAAGTGTGACTGGTACCGTCGACTATATATTTGAAGTACTTCAATCCATTGACACTCTAAAAATTGATGCACAAAACATGACCTTTTCAGAAGTGGAACTGAATGAAAAAAAGATTCCATTTGCAACCAATGGAAAAGAGTTATTGTTGATTTACCCGTTCCGAAAAGGAAAAAATCACATCCAGTTTTCATACGAAGCGAAACCCAAGCAAACGATGTATTTTATAGGTTCTGAGGCGACAAACAATTTACAGATTTGGACTCAGGGACAAGGTAAATATACCAGTCATTGGTTCCCTAGTTTTGACGATGTCAATGAGAAAGTGATTTTCAATATGGATATCGTTTTTGATTCTAAATATCAAGTAGTATCAAATGGACTATTAAAAAATAAAGTTGAAAATAATGGAATTACCTATTGGAGTTACCAAATGAAAAAACCAATGAGTTCTTATTTATTAATGGTTGCCATTGGAAAATTTAAAAAAAGTTTAGCAAAATCCAAATCAGGAGTTCCGTTAGAAATGTATATTGATCCAAAAGATGTCAGCAAACAAGAGCCAACCTATCGCTATTCCAAACAACTATTTGATTATTTGGAAAAAGAAATAGGAATGAAGTACCCTTGGAAAATTTACAGACAAATTCCTGTTTCTGAATTTCTGTATGCTGGCATGGAAAACACCAGTACAACACTATTTACAACACGATATGTAGTTGATGCCTTAGGTTTTGAAGATCGAAGTTACACCAATGTCAATGCTCACGAACTGGCTCATCAATGGTTTGGTGATTTGATTACCGCCCAAAGCGGGAAAGACCATTGGCTTCAGGAAGGTTTTGCAACTTATTATGCATTATTGGCTGAAAAGGCAATTTATGGTGAGGATTATTTTTATTCCAAATTATATGAATCGTCAATGCAAATCAAACAAGCTTCCAAAACCGATACTATTCCAGTACTGAATGCAAAAGCCAGTTCTTTATCCTTTTATCAAAAAGGTGCATGGGCGTTGCACGTTTTACGAGAAGGAATAGGGGAGAAAGCCTTCAAAAAAGCGGTGAAGAATTACCTCACGAAATATGCTTTTCAAAACGTAACTACTCAAAATTTCTTCGATGAAATTAAAAAAGTATCCGATTATGATTTAGATAGTTTTAGCAAAATATGGCTGGAAACACCCGGTTTTAACAGTGATATTGCCAATCCTTTATTAGCCAAAAACAAAGCAATGCAAGTCCAACTGGAAATCGCTAAACTCAGAAACAAACCGTTGGCTGAAAAATATACTTTTTTCGAAAAAACATTACAGTCTAATGTGTATTTCACCGTAAAAGAAGCTATTGTTGGCCAACTCCTGAAAGAGAAATTTGAAGACAAAAAACAATTATTGCTATTGGCTTTGCAAACTCAAAACATCCAAGTTCGTCAAGCTGTCGCTAATACTGTACAAAAAATCCCTGAAGAATTCAGATCCGAATACGAAACGTTACTCGATGACAAATCCTATCAAACGCAAGAAATTGCACTGTATTATTTGTGGAATAGCTTTGAAAATAAAAGAACAGTGTATTTGGAAAAATCGAAAGATTGGGTGGGATTTAATGATCATAATCTTCGAATTCTTTGGCTTTCTTTAGCCATAGCAACACCTGAATATGCCAACAATAAAGAAACCTATATTCAAGAATTAGTCAATTATTCTTCGCCTAATTATGAAGCAACAACTCGTCAAAATGCTTTGGAATACTTGATCGATTTCTATGTCATCAATGAGTTGGTATTGAGGAATTTAGTCAATGCCACCACGCATCATATGTGGCAATTTTCTAAATTTGGAAGAGAAAATATTCGTTCTTTATTAAAAAAACCTGAAATAAGAACTGATTTCCAAACGATATTACCCTCTTTAAATGAAAAAGAACAATTTCAATTGGATAGATTACTCAAAGAGTAGATTCAAAGTTTCTGAGAGGTTAAGACTATAAGAATTTTATCTAAAAACTTTAAAAATACTCCGTAACTTAGTATTTCAGCAACTTTTTCAATATGCGAGCATTAGTAATTTCAGGAGGAGGCAGTAAAGGCGCATTTGCAGGTGGTGTCGCCCAGTATTTATTGCAAAATAAAGGCCGTACTTATGATTTATTTTTGGGGACATCTACCGGAAGCTTATTGATTCCGCATTTGGCATTAGGAAATATTGAGAAACTCCATTCCATTTACACGAGCGTCAATATGGATAAGATTTTTGACATCAATCCTTTTGTTGTCAAAAAGAAAAAGGGAATAAATTATGTAACAATCAACCATTTCAACGTCATTCGACAATTTTTGAGAGGAAAGCGAACTTTTGGCGAAAGCAGAAACCTGCAAAAATTTATTAAAGCCAACCTCTCGGTCTCCGAATTCGAATACTTACAATCGTTGCCAACAGATGTGATTGTAACCGTCACCAATATTTCCAAAAATGAGGCAGAGTACAAATCCATAAAAAACTGTACCTATAATGAATTTTGCGACTGGATTTGGATATCGAGTAACTACATTCCTTTCATGAGTTTGGTCAAAAAATCAGGGTGCGAATATGGTGATGGAGGATTTTCAAGTTTGGTTCCGATACGAGAAGCTATTCATCGCGGTGCTACAGAAATTGATGTTATTATCTTGGAAACCGAAATTACATTGACCAAAACCACTTTGGGAAAGAATCCATTTTCACTAATGATTGACTTGTTTTTGTTTTCTTTAGATCAGCTAGGGAAACATGATGTGTCCATAGGAAAATTATCGGCTACAAACCATAATGTAAAACTCAATTTATACTATACACCAACCAAACTTACTAATAACGCTCTCATTTTTAATCAAAAGAAAATGAAAAAATGGTGGCAACTTGGATTTCTATATGCCCAAAACAAAAGTGAAGTGATGAGTGAAATAAGGTAAAAAAGTTTCTAAGAATCTAAGTAACTAATACTTTAATCAAGAGCATAAAAAAAAACTCAGAAACTTAGCCTCTCAGGTTCTTAGCAACTTTAAAAAGAATCTACCACAGCTGGCTAACTTCTTTCTTAATATAGCCCAAAGCTGCATTACTAGGTGTTTGTCTATCCATCAAATCATTCAATAATGCTTCTCTCAATTGATCTGCATTATTAACTACAGGACTCATCGCTGCTTTACGAATCATCTGAATCGTAGCATTTTTGGCAGTGGTGATAATCGTCCAACACTCGTCGGTCATGTATATTTGTTGTGCCAAATTGTGTTCAAATTCTTGATCAATTTGAGCAATGACAAAATTAGCGTAATCATTTTTATCGGTCGAAATAGGAGAAATTCTAGTCAATAAATTAGAAAGACTAATGCGTTCCAAAAACAAAGTCATACGTTCATAGGCCTGTAAACGCAAAGGCATTGAGTTTTTTTGTCCCTCTTTCATCAATAAATAGCGACGTCTTCCTTCTTCATTTTTGGTGTGTAAATTAAAAAAGGAATAGGCAACCATCCCAGTAATAATTGCAGGTAAAGTATAACTTAGTAATTCTAACATTTTTGATAAATCCATTTTGTTTTCGTTTTAAAAAAAGCAAAAATAATCTTTTTGAAACTAAATCAAGGGCTAATTTATCGCAATAATTTAAAGTGGAATAGTATTTTTGCAATCGCTTGAAAAGACGCATTTTCACAAAGTTTAAAACTGTCTTTTTACGTCTTACTAACTTTGAGGTAAAAAAAAAACGAAATTCAAACACATGGAAACCTACATCATAGTATTACTTTGTTTAGCGGCATTTTTTGCGGGATTTATAGATGCTATTGTTGGTGGTGGTGGGCTCATACAAACACCGGTAGGACTGATATTACTTCCTAATCTTCCCGTTTCTACAGTGATAGGATCTTTAAAAATCCCTGCTTTTAGTGGCACTTCTTTTGCCGCCTATCAATATATGAAAAAAGTAGACGTCAATTGGAAAATCCTTGGCACAATGATGCTATTGGCTTTTCCTGCGGCTTTTTTGGGATCAACATTATTGACCTATGTTAGTAATGATTTTATGAAGCCTTTATTATTGGTGGTGCTCTCGCTCTTATTGATTTACACCTATGCGAAGAAAAATTTTGGACAACACCAAGCCAGAAACTTATCCCCAAGAACCCAAATTTTGAATGCCGTGGGAATCAGTTTTGTAGTGGGTTTTTACGACGGATTCATAGGCCCAGGCACAGGAAGCTTCCTTGTCGTTGCCTTCATCGCCATAATGGGATTTGATTTTTTGCATGCCTCCGCGAATGCCAAGATGGTCAATCTCGCCACCAATTTTGGTTCCATTTGTCTATTCATGCTCAAAGGCAAAATCATTTGGGCTATTGCATTACCAATGGCTGCCAGCAACGCAACAGGAGGATGGATAGGTGCTAAACTAGCCATAAACAGAGGAAACAAAATCATAAGAATCTTCTTTTTGGTTGTCGTGATTGGTACACTGCTTCGTTTTGCCTACGATGTTTTTTTTAAATAATCTACTATATTTTTTATTTCATCGGTTTACTCTATTAGGGGAATTATGGACTAGCCTATATTTGAGAAATTATTAAATAAGCAGGCTTAATTAAAAAAAAAACCGAAGTATAAAATCAATCATAAAAGGCAGCTATCTTTCGAATAAACTACTAAAAGTTTATTTAGCTTTTTTTTAATATCAAACAATCAATTTTTTAAAAAAAACTGCAAAAGTAATGCTAATATTACTTATAATTAGTTAAAATTCAGTGTTTTATGGAATTTTTTCACTACTTTTAGTGAACTTAAATCTGATTATTTCTTGAATAGATTTAGCTTTCAAATTTACCATACCTGCATTAATCTTAACATTAAAAATTATTGTTTTGGGAGGAATCTGAAAATCCTTTAAAAGAGTAGGATATCTTTTAATTCAAACAATATGAAAGCAAAAATCTTTACTTTAACAGTTTTGGCAGTGCTCTTTTTATCACAATCGCATGCCCAAAACATTCTGAATGATGGTAGTTTCACTTCAACCACTGTTATTGATTCATACTATGATTCAGCAGGCCCAGATAAAGCTTGGTTTGCCTGGCAAAACTATCAAATAAACAACAGTATAACAATTGAAGATGGTATATGTAACTTTGAGGTGACAAATCTTGGGTACAATACTTCAGATGTACAGCTTATCCAAAAAGGATTTCCTTTAGCATTAGGGCATTCGTACCGACTTTCTTTTGATGTTAAATCGGATGTAGAACATTCCTTTGGTGTTTTTTTAGGTGAAGACGGTGGCTTATGGACGGATTTAATCGGGTATGACAGATACCTGCAATACGCAACAACAACTTGGAAAACCATAACACTCGATTTTGTCGCTACATCCGTTTTTCCAAACCACAAAGTTAGTTTTGAATTAGGTACAATAAATGCCACAACTTCTTTTGATAATATTGTTCTGGAAGACTTGGGGCCTTATATACCTACCATTGGCATTGTTGGTACATTTAATAATTGGGATAATGATATCGATATGCAAACTACCGATGGAATACTCTATAAACTCATCAACTATCCTTTACCGACCGGTGACTTAAAATTCAGACAAGATCATAATTGGTCTTTAAATTGGGGAAGTGCAGATTTCCCGTCAGGTGTTGGATATCAAGACGGTCCAAATATTCCTGCAATTTCGGGCAATTACGATATTACATTTAATAGAACAACAGGAGAATACATATTTACGTGTACAAATAATTGTATTGCTAGTATCGGCATCATTGGTACTGCAGTTCCTCCCAATTATGGTATTGAGCCTGATATTAATATGTATTCCCAAGATGGTAAAATTTATACACTAAAAAACTACACCTTTGTAAATGGAGAGGCTAAATTTAGGCAAAATGACAGTTGGAGTTTAAATTGGGGAAATACGACTTTTCCAACTGGAACTGCGACTTTAAATGGCCCAAACATTCCTATTACTTCAGGTACATACAATGTTGAATTTAATAGTACTACTGGAGATTATAGCTTTACGACTCCGAGCATCGGAATACTTGGTTCTGCCTTAAACGGTTGGGATACAGATGTTGATATGGAAACTACAGACGGAGTAAACTATATTTTGAATGATCATTATTTTATGGATGGCTATATAAAATTCAGAGCGGATAATAGTTGGGAAGTGAACTGGGGAGGTTATAATTTTCCAAAAGGATTTGCCGTAATAAATGGACCTGATATTTATGTTCAGTCTGGAACTTATAAAGTTGCATTTAACAGAATTTCAGGAGAATACAGCTTTACAGCAACAACATGTCCTGAACCTACAATACAATGTCCATGGGGCGCTTTCGCCTACAGTCAGCCTGGAGCGTGTGGAGCAAATGTCTATTATGACCCAGTTGTAGCTGCCCCCAATTGTGGAGGTGAAGGAGTAACCATAAAACAAACGGAAGGATTGCCCAGTGGTTCCTTTTTTCCAATAGGGAATACTTTAAATACCTATCAAATTACAAATGCTGAAGGAAAGACATCCACTTGTAGCTTTTTCGTATTTGTATACGGGGATCCTGATCCACCAATAATATCTGGTATAGCTGATGAACTTCCACCTCTTTGGCCTCCTAATCACAAAATGGTTCCCATTCATCTGGATTACTCTACATCCAATAATTGTGGAGGAACTATTACATCCTATGTCTACGTTTATAGCAATGAGCCTGATAATGGACTTGGTGATGGAGATTTAGCCACAGATTGGGAAATAAAAGATCCTCATAATATACTCCTTAGAGCAGAACGTTCTGGAACAGGAACTGGAAGAATCTACTATATCAATATCGTAAGTTACGATAATGCTTATAATTATTCCTCCAAAGTTGTAACAGTGCAAGTGCCGCATGATAAAGGCAATACAACAACTATTTCCAATCCAATAAATGGTTCTGATATTGCAGCTGACACTTCTGGAAATGAACTACTAACAAAGATATGGCCTAATCCAAGTACCAATAGTTTTAACCTTGATGTTCAATCTGCTTCAAATGAAAATGTTTCCTTTTCAATATTCGATTTCAACGGAAATGTAATTTCAAACCTAAATGGCAGCACAAAAGAAACCACATCATTTGGCAAAGACTTAAAACCTGGTATTTTCTTGGTTCAGGTTAGACAAGGAAATCTCTTTAATACCTTAAAAATAATCAAAAAATAATTTTAAAAAAGTCATATTCTTGAGGCTGTCTAAAAAAAAGTCAGCCTCTTCTGTATTCATTTAATAAACTTTCAAAAACATAAAATCATTTTGACCTATCACTCGGATTTGCTATCAATGTCCAGAAAGAAAAACAAACAACACCAAACTGAAAGTCCTTGTGGGTTCCCATAATTATTTGGAACTCACAAGGACTGATTATTTTTTATAGGTTTCGGAATAATTAGGAACAAATTAAATTCACAAAGAACAGTTTTTCCTCCTTGTTATCCACATATCATTTATTAACGCAATCTACGGTTGTAAATTTATATTTCACTTTTTCAAAATCTATTGGTGTGTCTTTGGCAAAATAAGATCTTCCTAAATAAGTTTCAATTTTTCCACTACCTAAAATGAGTTCGTCACCTTTTTTTAGCATAGCCATTGGATTTTTGAATATTTTTTTATCATTGGTTCCCTGAATAAAGGTGTAGTCTACAAATAATGTATCGCCATGGAATTCACCAGAAATTTTTCCGGTTTTATAAGGCATATCAATAATTTTCATCACCATGTCCCCAGTTACTTTTTTATTTTTTAAAATATTTATTTTCAAATCAATAGTATCATTTTCATACAACGCTTTGTAGCATGTTACACTCATAGGCTTTTCATCCTGAACTGGGGGAGCCGCTACCTCTTTTGGGGTTTCATTTTTTTTACAGCTTTGGAGTCCAATGCAAGCCAATAACAAAAAAAATAGGCCTAATTTTTTCATAATAGTAAATTATTTAGTTAATAATTATAGCAATAGCCATTGCTAATTTACGAATAAATAATGGGTAATAATAGATTCAGTATTTAATATTAGCAGATAAATACGATGTAATTTAATCAAAATATACAAATCAACAATATAATATTAAAAATAGCAGGTGTAAATTTTAATATAAAAGAACCAGCATCAAAAGATGAAGAAAATCGCTATTCCATTGCAAAGCAAAATAGAAAATATCCATTTATTGTAATTATAAGGAAAAGTAAGTAATAATATGAACCAAAACTCATTGATAGTGAATATAGAAGATGAATCAGAATTAAATATAATTTAAGAAAGAATGCTGCTTTTTTTAAATTCATTTTTCTTTTTTTTACTAATTATAGCTTTATTTATATTTTTTAGAATTGTTGTCTAAAAAAATCAAATTGTTGTGACTACATCAACTGCTTGCTACAGCTAAATGGAGATATGGAAAAAATAAAGCATAACGACATTAAAAAAAAACATTAAGTAATATTCTTACTATTTGGTCTCTTTTTTTATTTATGTAATATTTTTGAATTGAGAAAATACAATATTCTTAAAAACAGTTGAAAAAAAATTATATAGTGAATATAGTGTTTTTTATATTGTTGATAATCAAGTTATTTTGCTTTTTTTTGAGTAGTTTTTGCTAACTTTGATAAAAAAGATTTACAACAATTTAATATACTTGTACTATGAAAAAATTAAATGTTATTTGGGTAATGATGATGGTTTGTGTTATAAACATTACTTCTACTTTTGGACAATCTGATTCTAAAAAGAATAAAATTGTTGCGGATTGTAATACAGCAAAGGCTGAGTTTATTAAAACGGATCATCTTATGAGTGGCATTTTTGAAAAAGCATATGGCTATGTTATTTTTCCAAATGTAGGTAAAGGAGGAGTTGGTGTAGGCGGTGCAGCTGGTAATGGCGCCGTGTATGAAAACAACAAATTGATTGGTATGGCAAAGCTATCACAATTGAGTATAGGGTTACAGGCAGGGGGGCAAGCGTATCGCGAGATAATCTTTTTTGAGTCCAAAAAAGCTATGGATCGGTTTAAAGATAGTAAATTCGAGTTTGCAGCTCAGGTTTCGGCAGTAGCTGCAAAGGCCGGTGCTTCTGGAAATGCTAAGTACACAGATGGTGTTATGGTTTTTACCATGCAAAAAGGTGGGCTTATGTATGAGGCCTCTGTTGGCGGCCAGAAGTTTAAGTTTAATAAAATTTAGCGCACTTTTTGCTGTCAATCGAGAACAATTCATGACTAAATTGTGCATTGGTAAAGAAAATCTAGAACACATAAAAACTAAAAGCTATGATCTTAAAAAGTCATAGTTTTTTTTATCTTTAAATTTTGATAGTTCAAAAAAATATTCAAATACAAATTGTTAAAGATTGTATGGCAAAAAATAAAAAAAAGAAACCGAAAATAGTTTTATCGTCTTTTTAACTTCGATACCCGTTATAAAAAGCGTGAAGACTGTGTGCTAATAATTAATTTACTATGCAAAATATCCGGTTTTTAAACCAAAAGGAGGGGAAGCAGCATTGTTGGTTTTGGTATTTATAATTGCAACAATGATAGCGGACATGGGGTAAATTCTACTCTTACTTTGCTTTCTTCAAGGGAAAATGGCATTACCGTGTATAGCGCTTCCACTTTTGAAGAGAAACAATCTTTGCTTACTCAATTAGGAAAACATAAAACGAGCAAAGCTTCCTGTTCGATCCAAAAATTAGAAGATATTGATATTGCAATATTGGGAGAATTAATGCAATAATCAATTGGATGTATTAAGAAATTGCATCTGGATTGATGTTTTTGTCTATTTTAGCAACTTTATTTTTTATTTTAAACAGCATTTAATGCAATATGAAACTACAGTTTTCTAAATATGATTTTCCAGCCAATTCTAAAATAAAAGAAAATTTTGTTTTGGAATTCAATGATGAATTTGTAAAAGATGTAATCGATACTGAGAATTGGTTGCCGTTCTATTTGCCGCAGTGGAGTTCCAAGGAAATGTCGAAACCAAACTACGAAATCAATAATAGGAATTTAGTTTTGCAAATTACCGACGAGCAAAAACCTTGGTGTCCTGAATTTAATGGTGACATCAAATGCTCTTCAATTCAAACGGGTGTTTTTTCCGGAGAGGTTGGAAGTGGCATTGGACAACACAAATTTAATCCAAATTGTGTGGTAAGAGAAAAGCAAACCACCGTCAAGACTTATTTACCCCAATATGGATTTTTTGAAATTAGAGCCAAATCATTAGATACACGGTCGAATGTAGTGGCCTTATGGATGATCGGATTTGAAGACAGTCCAGAAAAATCAGCGGAGATTTGCATTTTTGAAGTCAAAGGATGTAACGTGATGAAAAACAAAGCAAAAATTGGCTATGGAATTCATAAGTTCAATGATCCAAAATTGAAAGAGGATTTTTATGAAGAGGATTTTGACATTGATGTTACCCAATTTCATATTTATGCAGCCGAATGGACTCCCGAGAGAGTGATTTTTTATATTGACAACCAGGAAATTAGAGAGATTAGACAGTCTCCCAATTATCCGATGCAATTTATGCTGGGTGTTTATGAAATTCCAACAGAAATTGATGATAAAAAAGATAAAATCTATCCTAAAAACTTTGTTATCGATTATGTTCGAGGGTATAAACATATCTAGTTATACACTATCTATATTTACCATAAATCAAAATTAATTTTATAAACCAACTTATTGAATATGCAAACAAATTATATTAACTCACTGACACCAATGCGTGGTATTGCAGCCATTTGGGTTATGTTTTTTCACATGGATGTTATTATTTTTTACCGTGAATTTGGCACTCTTATTCCTCATGAAACATCAGGAATCCTTGCTAAAGGGTATTTATGGGTTGATTTTTTCTTTTTGTTGAGTGGTTTTATCATTAGTCATGTGTATGGTGAGACGTTGACCCATCATTTTGGAAAATGGAAAATAATCAAGACTTATTTGTGGGCGAGATTTTGCCGTATTTATCCATTGCATTTTTTTACATTGCTATTGTTAATTCCTTTCGCACTAGTATTTCCTGTGATTTCTGCTGCTGTCGTTGATGGGAGTTGGAAAACATTCATGGCTTGGTCTGCTTTACCCAGCCATCTATTGCTGCTTAATTCTATGAATCAACATGTTTATTTGTCTTGGAATCTAGTGTCTTGGTCAATAGGTGCGGAGTGGTGGACGTATTTTGCCGCTTGTTTTATTATCCCGTTTGTTTTTAATAAAAGCTGGTTTAAGAATGGTATTCTTGCGGTAGTTGCAGTAATTATTTTAAGTTTTATGGTGTATTGGAAAGGGAATTTGGATATTACTTTTGATTATGGCTGGGTGAGATGTGTGGCTGAGTTTAGTTTGGGAACTGTTTTATATCAGATGTATATGAATGGATTGTGGAAAAGTTGGCTTTCAAAAAGTATTTTATTTCTTTTTGCCTTCGCTTTTATAGTGTTAATTTTTCATTTCAGTTGGAATGACCTGTTTATACTTCCAATTTTTTGTCTTTTATTATTGACAACAGCGTACAATAATGGAGCAATAAAAATAATGCTGGAAACAAGCATTTTCAAATACTTGGGAGATATTTCGTATTCCATTTACATGATGCATGGCGTTTGGTTTATGGTGTTTTGGTATTGTTTGCCGTATTTAAGATCGAATTACGGTATTGAAACGCTAACGCTTGGTATGAAAGTGATTTTTGTAACGATGTTCATGAGTTTAACATTGCTTAGCGCTCATTTTACTTATCATTTTATCGAAATCAAATCGAGAAAAATATTGAAGAAAAGAATTAAGTCGAAACAGCGTAACTTGGAAACTACTGTATAGATTTTTTTGAATTAATGGGGAAAGGATTGATCATTAGAAAGTTAATTCTTAAGCAAATAAATTTCTAATTTTTACGGGATGCCGCGTGAGGGGTAGTAGTAAGCTACCGAAGTAGCACGGATGACCCGACCACAATAGGGAAAGGGGCTAATGAAGATATTGCAAAAACAGCCCCTTTTGCTATTGTGGTCACGCCTGGATAATTTACCTTATAGAGTTCAGATGGCAGTTTTGAGATGGCAGAAAACGATTTTTTTTAAAATTCTGGGATAATGTATAGGATTGTAGAATTTGAAGCAGGAGTTTCCTGCTGAAAACTGCAATCTCAAAACTGCCATTTGGAAACTGTTATTTGAATTTCACTAAGACTCGTTTATTCGTTCTTAAATTCTTATTTTTGCATCAAACAGTAGTTATTTCATGCAAAAATATATAGAACAACTTAACGAGGCACAACGCGAACCTGTATTGCAAAAGGATGGTCCTATGATTATTATTGCGGGTGCAGGCTCCGGAAAAACTCGTGTGCTTACCATCAGAATTGCTTATTTGATGCATCAAGGTGTAGATCCATTCAATATTTTGTCGCTTACTTTTACCAATAAGGCGGCGAGAGAGATGAAAAAACGTATCTCGGATATAGTTGGAACTAGTGAGGCTAAGAATCTATGGATGGGAACTTTTCATTCCGTTTTCGCTCGAATTTTACGTTCGGAAGCAGAGCATTTGGGTTATCCTTCAAATTTTACGATTTATGATTCGCAAGATTCTTTGCGCGCCATTTCGGGAATAATAAAGGAAATGCAATTGGATCGTGATGTTTACAAACCGAAACAGGTTTTGAGCCGAATTTCGAACTTTAAAAATAGTTTGATTACGGTAAAAGCCTATTTTAATGATCCTGATTTGCAAGAAGCCGATGCCATGAGCAAAAAGCCTAGAATGGGAGAGATTTATCAGAATTATGTGGATCGCTGTTTTAAATCGGGTGCGATGGATTTTGATGATTTGTTATTAAAAACCAATGAATTACTAACTCGTTTTCCAGAAGTTTTGGCAAAATACCAGAACCGTTTTCGCTATTTATTGGTGGATGAGTACCAGGATACCAACCATTCGCAATATTTGATTGTTCGCGCTTTGTCGGATAAATTTCAAAACATTTGCGTGGTAGGTGATGATGCACAAAGTATCTATGCTTTCCGAGGAGCAAATATCAATAATATCCTGAACTTCCAGAAAGATTATGAAGGTGTAAAAACCTTTAGATTGGAACAAAATTACCGTTCAACCAAAAATATTGTTGAAGCAGCCAATACTATCATTGATAAAAATAAAGTAAAACTGGATAAAGTAGTTTGGACAGCCAATGAATTTGGTCCAAAAATAAAAGTACACCGTAGTATTACTGATAATGAAGAAGGGCGGTTTGTGGCAGCTACTATTTGGGAACAAAAAATGAACCATCAGTTGCACAATGGTGCTTTTGCCATTTTGTACCGTACCAATGCACAGTCAAAAGCCATGGAAGATGCCTTACGAAAAAGAGATATTCCATACCGCATTTATGGAGGTTTATCTTTTTATCAAAGAAAAGAAGTTAAAGATGCGCTGTGTTATTTACGATTGGTCATTAACCCTAAAGACGAAGAAGCTTTGATACGTGTTATCAATTATCCAGCGCGAGGAATTGGAAATACTACTATCGAGAAGCTTACAATTGCAGCCAATCACTATAAGCGTTCGATTTTTGAAGTAATGCAAAACATTGAACGAATTGACCTGAAACTAAACTCGGGAACGAAACAAAAATTATTGGATTTTGTTACTATGATTCAAAGTTTCCAAGTGATTAATGAGAATCAGGATGCTTTTTATGTTGTAGAACATGTAGCCAAAAAAACAGGCTTGATTCAAGAATTAAAAAAAGATGCTACGCCCGAAGGAATGGCTCGAATTGAAAATATTGAACAATTATTGAATGGAGTCAAGGATTTCATCGAAGGTCAAAGAGAAGTTGATGGCGCTCGTGGTGCATTATCAGAATTTATGGAAGATGTTGCTCTTGCCACCGACTTGGATAAAGACACCAGTGATGAGGATCGCGTGGCTTTAATGACGATTCACTTAGCCAAGGGACTTGAGTTTCCTCACGTATTTGTGGTAGGAATGGAGGAGGATTTGTTTCCTAGTGCCATGAGTATGAGTACGAGAAGCGAATTAGAGGAAGAACGTCGATTATTTTACGTAGCTTTAACTCGTGCGGAACATCAAGCCTATTTAACCTATGCACAATCGCGTTACCGTTGGGGAAAATTAACAGATAGTGAGCCTTCTCGTTTTATTGAAGAAATAGACGGACAATATTTGGAATACCTTACGCCAGTCGAAAGTAATTACCGCTATAAACCTATGATTGATAGTGATATTTTTGGCGATGTGGATAAATCCAAATTGCGTTTGGCAAAACCGATAGGAGGAAGCCCTCCAACTCCAGAAGAGCCAGTGAAACCCGATAGCAGCATTAGAAAACTCAAACCAATGACAGGAAGTAATCCTTCGACTGGAAGTGCTAATTTATTTGATAACAAGCTAGTTGCAGGAAATGTGGTAATGCACGAACGCTTTGGAAAAGGACAAGTCATCAACTTAGAAGGTGTTGGTGCCGATAAAAAAGCCGAAATCAAGTTTGAAGTAGGTGGTTTAAAAAAATTGTTACTACGTTTTGCAAAATTAGATATCATAGGTTAAGAAAATATTTCAGGTTTAAAGTTCCATTACGAATGACTTTAAACTTTTAAACTTTTTTGAACTTTTAACAAAAAATCTTATGGCTCAAATTATAAAAATATACGAAGACAAACCCAATGAAGCGGCAATTGCCAAAGTAGTTAAGGTTTTAAAAGACGGAGGTTTGGTTATTTATCCAACCGATACCGTTTATGGTCTGGGTTGCGATATTACCAATTCTCGTGCTCTTGAAAAAATCGCCAAAATAAAAGGAGTAAAATTAGAGAAAGCCAATTTTTCATTTATTTGTCATGATTTGAGTAATTTGTCTGATTATGTCAAACAAATAGATACTTCAACTTTTAAGTTACTTAAAAGAGCCTTACCAGGACCATATACCTTTATTCTTCCAGGAAATAATAATTTACCTAAAGAGTTTAAAAAGAAAACAACCGTTGGTATCCGTGTTCCCGATAATTCGATTGCATTAGAAATTGTTCGTCAATTAGGAAATCCCATAGTTTCGACTTCCATTCGAGATGAAGATGAAGTAATCGAATACACTACCGACCCGGAGCTTATTTTCGAAAAATGGCAAAATCTTGTTGACATGGTAATTGATGGTGGTTATGGAGATAATATCGGGTCAACAATCATCGATTTGTCTGGAGATGAGCCTATTGTGGTAAGAGAGGGTAAAGGAAGTGTCGATATATTATAGTCTCTGAACGTAATAAGGGATACGAATGCTTTCAAAAAAGTTAAAGCATAAAAAAACGCCTCAATACTATCGAGGCGTTCCTTTTATAAAAATAAATTATTTTTGAACCGGTGCTGAAGTAGCTGCTCCTGGTTGCTTTTTCATTTCTTTTTCAACCATGTCATAAAACTGATCTATTTTTGGCATTACATAGATACGAGTTCTTCTGTTTTTAGATTTGTTTTCAGGAGAATCATTTGGTACTAAAGGTACGAACGAACTTCGACCTGCAGCGATTAATTGTTCAGGTTTTACACCTAAATCATTAGATAAAATACGGATAATAGCTGTAGAACGTTTAACACTCAAATCCCAATTATCAATTAAACAAGCATTTCCTTTTAACACATCAGTATCAGTATGACCTTCAACCATACATTCAAAGTCTGGTTTGTCGTTAATTACTTTCGCAACTTTAGTTAAAACTCCTTTTGCTTTGTCGCTTACTTCGTAACTACCGCTTTTGAATAACATTTTATCAGAGATAGAGATAAAAACTACTCCTTTGTCGACATTGATTTCGATGTCTTTATCATCCATTCCTACAACTGATTTCAAACTGGTGACAACTGCAAGGGTAACGCTGTCTTTTTTTGTTAAAGCATCTTGCATTCTGCTAATTTTCAAATCTTTCTCTTTGATAGACTCTAACGCTTTCTCAATATTTTCAGCACCTTTAGTAGATAAAATAGTCATATCTTTTGAAGTACTAATCAAGTGTTGATTAGTTTCTTTCAACCCATCTACTGTTGCTTTTAGACCTGCTTTTTCTTCTAAACAAGAATTTAATTTGACTGTACAAGTATTTAGCAAATCTTGGGTCTCCTTATTTTTAGCTTCCAAAGCAGCATATTCTTTTTTGGATACACAAGAAGTCAAAAGTGCTAAAGCCGATAGCGTAATCATTATTTTTTTCATAAAATGCGAAATTTAATTAAACGTGTGATTTACAAAGTTAGTTTTAAAATGTTAATTTTAAATGTAAATTATTGTTAAATAACATCAGCAAAAACTGTGCCGTTTTTAACATAATAACCATAAACGATGCTTTTCGTTTTAAAGTATATTTCAACTTGATTTTTTTGCCTTTTTTTATAATTTTTTAAAAAAGACGCATAAAAAGAAAAATGAGCTCTTATAACAGCCCAACAATGAGCAAATTGACCTTCTATTATGAATTTAACACCTGCAACACCATCTAATAACATTCTGATAATAAGTACTTGAAAAAGAGTTTTTTGTGGTAGATTTTTGGTTAACATTAATAATGAATTTCTAAAGTTGAGAAAAGTTTTTTGCGGATTGGATTGTTGTAAAGTTGCTCCTCCCACATGGTAAACGATTGATTCTGAATTGTATTTTATTTTATACCCTTTATTAATGGTTCGCCAGCATAAATCAATTTCTTCCTGATGGGCAAAAAAATCTTCATCAAAACCTTTTAGCTCTTTATAAACAGCAGATCGAATAAAAAAGCAAGCTCCAGAAGCCCAGAATATTTCTGTATTATCATTGTATTGCCCGTTATCTTTTTCTATGGTATCAAAAATGCGCCCACGGCAAAAAGGATAGCCAAATTGATCAATGAATCCACCGCCAGCACCAGCGTACTCAAAATAGTCTTTTCGTTTAAAGTCTAATATCTTAGGTTGGATGATTGCCGTTTCTGGTTCTGCTTCAAAAGTTTCTAATATAGGTTTCAACCAGTTTTCGGTAACTTCAATATCTGAATTCACCAGAGCATAAATTTCGGCATCAATATGTTGCAAGGCATCGTTATATCCGCCAGCAAATCCTTGATTGCTCTTATTTTGTACGATTTTAATCGTTGGATAATTGTTCTTTACAAATTCTATTGACTCATCTGTCGAAGCATTATCGGCAACATAAACAGTTGCTTCGGGAGAATATTGAATTACTGAAGGCAAAAACTGTTCTAAAAGTTTTACTCCATTCCAATTCAGTATGACTACGGCTATTTTCATTTAGATTATTCGATTTTTAGATATTGGGATTATTTGATATTTAGATGCTAATAGTCTAAAATTCCAAACCTTTGTAGTTTGGTAGATTTTCTAGGAAGGTATATTTTTCGTTTTCAAAATCCATTAAACAAAAATAATGATTTAGACCATTGGTTACCATCAAAAAATCAGCTTCTAGCGTCATATTGTATCTCGCAATTTGATCAAATGTAGCTTGGGCTATTTTTACTTCGGGTGCTTTGCATTCTATTAATATGAAAATAGTTCCATCAGGATTGAAAACTACCACATCATATCGTTTTCGTAAACCGTTTACCATTAAAACTTTTTCAACGTTAACTAGTGATTTGGGGTATTTTTTTTCTTCTAATAGAAACTGCACTACATGTTGGCGAACCCATTCTTCGGGAGTAAGAATGATGAATTTTTTCCTGATGGCATCAAAAATAGATACTTTATTTTCGCTATTTTTGAAACGAAAAGTATAAGAAGGAAAATTGAGTTTCTGCATGAGGCGAAATTAGTTAATTTAGTTTAAAGTTTAAAGTTTCATATTCTTCAACATGAAACTTTAAACTTTAAACCTCAAACATAAAAAATGGACGAAGTTGTAAAGATTGTGAATGATATAAAAGGAGGAAACATCAAACCTATTTATTTTTTGATGGGAGAGGAACCCTATTATATTGACAAATTATCAGAATATATAGAGACCAATATTTTATCCGAAGAGGAGAAAGGTTTTAATCAAAGCGTGCTGTACGGAAGAGATGTTAGCATAGAAGATGTTGTATCAACAGCCAAGCGTTACCCAATGATGGCCGATCGTCAAGTAGTTATTATAAAAGAAGCTCAGGAATTATCAAGAACGATTGACAAAATCGAAAGTTACGTCGAAAATCCTATGCCTTCAACGGTTTTGGTATTTTGTTACAAATACAAAACGTTGGACAAAAGAAAGAAAGTCACCAAACTTTTAGCCAAGAACGGTGTTGTTTACGAAAGCAAGAAATTATATGAAAATCAAGTAGGAGATTGGATTAAACGCGTATTGGCTGGAAAAAAATACACTATTGAACCCAAGGCTTCGGCTATGTTGGTTGAGTTTCTAGGAACAGATTTGAGTAAGATCAATAATGAACTGGAAAAACTGCAAATCATTTTACCAGCCGGAAGTACCATTACTGCAAAAGATATCGAAGAAAACATCGGATTTAGTAAAGATTATAATGTCTTCGAATTACGAAAAGCAATTGGGGAGCGAAACCAATTGAAGGCCTACAAAATTGCTGAAAATTTTGCCCAAAATCCAAAAGACAATCCATTGGTAATGACAACAGGTTTGGTTTTTGGTTTTTTTATCCAATTATTAAAATACCACGGATTAAAAGATAAAAATCCGAAAAATGTGGCTTCAGTATTGGGGGTTAATCCTTTTTTTTTAAAAGATTATGATGTGGCTATCAAAAACTATCCAATGCGAAAAGTGAGTCAAATAGTAGCTTCTTTGAGAGATACCGATGTAAAAAGTAAAGGTGTTGGCGCTAATAGTTTGTCTCAAGCCGATTTATTAAGGGAAATGCTTTATAAAATATTTAATTAAACAATTATACCATGTTTATTTCTACTAAAAAAATCCATTTTGTAATTGCTTTACTTCTTACAGTTCATTTTGCTATGTCACAAAATTCAAAAATAAACACCATTCAATACATCTCATTTGATGCATATCCTGTCTATTTGAAAGATGATTTAGGGGTAACTTATACAGCCAACAAAACCACAGTTAAATTATGGAGTCCCAATGTAGAAGAAACCAAAATTAATTTATACAAACTAGGCAATGGTGGAGAGGTATTTGCAGCTAAAAGTCTAGATTACGACCCAAAAAACGGAGTTTGGCAAATTGTTTTAGACGGCAATTATCATAATACCTATTATACTTTACAAGTAAAAAATAAAGGGATTTGGTCCAAAGAAATGCCAGATCCTTATGCAAAAGGAGTGGGAGTTAATGGAAATCGAGGCTTAATATTCGATGCAAAGCAAACTAATCCATCAAATTGGAATACAGACAAACAACCTGAATTAAAATCTGTTTCGGATATTATCCTTTATGAAGCACATGTTCGTGATTTTTCAATTGATCCATCATCAGGTATAAAAAACAAAGGAAAATTTCTTGGGCTCACAGAGAAAAACACCAAAAACACTTTTGGTGAAGCAACAGGTTTAGATCATTTAAAAGAATTAGGTATTACTCATTTGCATTTGCTTCCGGTTTTTGATTACAAATCAGTAGATGAATCGGCATTAGACAAAAAAGAATACAATTGGGGATATGATCCTCAGAATTATAATTCTTTAGAGGGTTCTTATTCAACGAACCCTTTTGATGGATTAGTGCGTATTCAAGAATACAAACAAATGGTTTTGGCACTACATGAAGCTAAAGTTCGTCTGGTAATGGATGTGGTTTACAATCACACGAGTTCTACAGATATTTTTGACCAATTGGTTCCTGGTTATTACTACAGAAGTTGGCCTGATGGAAAACGTTCGGATGCTTCAGCCTGTGGAAATGAATTTGCCTCCGACAGAATAATGGCAAGACAATTTATGCTTGAATCCCTTAAATATTGGGTAAAAGAATATCATGTTGATGGATTCCGATTTGATTTAATGGGAATTCACGATATTGAAACGATGAATACTATTTCGGTAGAATTAAAGAAAATTGACCCAACAATATTTTTATATGGTGAAGGATGGACAGCAGGTAACTCACCTTTACCAATAGAAAAAAGAGCGCTGAAAAACAATGTTAAAAAGTTAAATGATATTGCCGTTTTCTCTGATGACATTAGGGATGGAGTAAAAGGACATTGGGCTAATGTTGCTGAAAAAGGTTTTGCAAGTGGAAATCAAACTTATAAAGAAGTAATTCAATTTGGTATTGTGGCTTCTACAAATCATCCACAAATAAAATATGACGCTAACCGAAGTTATGCTCAATTTCCATACTCTGATAGTCCTACAAAAGTGATTGGATATGTTTCCTGTCATGATAATAACACTTTGTACGACAAATTAAAAATTGCCAACCCAAAAGCAACGGAAAAAGAGTTGGTGCAAATGGACAAACTAGCCAATACCATTATTTTGACCTCGCAAAGTATTCCTTTTTTGCACATGGGAGTAGAAATGAAACGCACCAAAATGGGAGTGGAAAACTCTTATAAATCACCAGATAGTATCAATAAAATAGATTGGAACTGGAAACACAAGAATAAAGAATTAGTTCAATACTACGAAAACCTAATTGCTTTAAGAAATAGTCATCCAGCATTCAAAATGACATCCGAAAAAATGATTCAGGAGCATTTGGATTTTTTACTTTTGGATTCCCCTTTATTAATTGGATATACTTTGAAAAATCATGCTAATGGTGACAAATGGAAAAATATTAGAGTATATTTTAATGGCGATGACAAAGCTATTACACAAGCCATTGATGGTTCTTGGAAATTAGTTTGTAATGGAGAACGTATAGATGAAAAAGGAATAGACTTAATTCAAAATAAAGCTATAGTAATTCCTGGCAGAAGTGCTCTGATTTTGTATCAAGAATAACAATTTTTTATTCAAAATTGTTCTAAAAAATCACGACATTTGCACTTCTTTAAAATTAAAATACCACAATTATGGGAATGAATAAAAACACTATTTTAGGATGGGCTACTTTGATAATGATTCTTATGGGGTTGTTGTTGATAGGATTAGGCGCTTTTCGATATGACGATGTAGCGGGCTGGGGATTTGCTGCTGTAGGTTTTGGTTTTTTAGCCAATGCTTGGGTATTTAGTTCACTTAAAGGAAGGGTTTAATTTACATTCAAAACCAATAATGAATCACTTTATAAATTAAAAATTTAAATATGTCAGACGATAAGAAAGTAATTTTCTCAATGCAAAAATTGAGTAAAACCTATCAAGGAGCAGATAAACCTGTGCTTAAAAACATCTATTTGAGTTTCTTTTACGGAGCTAAAATAGGTATTCTAGGTCTAAATGGTTCTGGTAAGTCTTCTCTTTTGAAGATTATTGCTGGAGTTGATAAAAATTACCAAGGAGATGTGGTTTTTCAACCGGGATACACAGTAGGTTATTTGGAACAAGAACCAATCCTTGACGATTCAAAAACCGTTATCGAAATTGTTCGTGAAGGTGTTGCCGAAACGATGGCAGTTCTTGAAGAATACAATCAAATCAACGATTTATTTGGTCTTCCAGAAAACTACGAAGATGCAGATAAAATGGACAAGTTAATGGATCGCCAAGCCGCTTTACAAGACAAAATTGACGCTCTTGGCGCTTGGGAAATCGATACCAAACTAGAAATCGCAATGGATGCCTTGCGCACGCCAGAAGGAGACACTCCTATCAAAAACCTTTCAGGAGGGGAACGTCGTCGTGTGGCTTTATGTCGTTTATTATTGCAACAGCCCGATGTCTTACTTTTGGATGAGCCTACGAATCACTTGGATGCGGAGAGTGTACTTTGGTTAGAACAACATTTAGCACAATATTCAGGAACTGTAATTGCCGTAACACATGATAGATACTTCTTGGATAATGTTGCGGGTTGGATTTTAGAATTGGATAGAGGAGAAGGTATTCCATGGAAAGGAAACTACTCTTCTTGGTTGGATCAAAAATCAAGCCGTATGGCATTAGAAGAAAAAGTAGCTTCGAAAAGAAGAAAAACGTTAGAACGTGAGTTGGACTGGGTTCGTCAAGGTGCGAAAGGCCGCCAAACCAAGCAAAAAGCGCGTTTGCAGAATTACGACAAACTTTTGAATGAAGACCAAAAACAATTGGATGAAAACTTGGAAATCTATATTCCAAATGGCCCGCGTTTGGGTACTAATGTTATTGAAGCCAAGAATGTAGCCAAAGCTTTTGGAGATAAACTATTGTATGATAATTTGAATTTTAATTTGCCACAAGCCGGAATTGTTGGAATTATTGGTCCAAACGGAGCTGGTAAATCGACTATTTTCAAAATGATCATGGGAGAAGAAAAACCAGATGCAGGTGAGTTTTTGATTGGTGACACCGTAAAAATCGCTTATGTAGATCAAGCGCATTCCAACATTAATCCAGACAAATCAATTTGGGAAAACTTTGCCGATGGACAAGAACTCATTATGATGGGCGGAAAACAAGTGAATTCAAGAGCTTATTTATCGCGCTTCAACTTTGGAGGTGGCGAACAAAACAAGAAAGTATCCATGCTTTCAGGAGGAGAACGCAACCGTTTGCACTTGGCAATGACTTTGAAGGAAGAAGGAAACGTATTGTTACTGGATGAACCTACGAATGATTTGGACGTGAATACGCTTCGTGCACTTGAAGAAGGTTTAGAGAATTTTGCAGGTTGTGCCGTAGTGATTTCGCACGACAGATGGTTCTTAGATAGAATTTGTACGCATATTTTAGCATTTGAAGGGAATTCTGAAGTATATTACTTTGAAGGAGGATTCTCTGATTATGAGGAAAACAAGAAAAAACGTTTGGGCGGTGATTTAACGCCAAAACGATTGAAATACAGAAAATTGATTAGGTAGCAATTCAATTCTTGTAAAAAGCAAAAGAGGATGTCCACAGAAAGGCATCCTCTTTTTTTAGACAAAAAAAACTAATCATTTCTTTTTACCAGAATTCATCATCATAAACACGGATCCAATTAAACCAATAATTACCAATCCGAAAACAACTATCATTATAAACGCACCGTTATCCCATGAATAGAGTGATATATTTCTCATAAAAATTAACTTTTAAGATTAATCAAATTTATGATATCAATCCGTTTAAAGAGATGACATTTATCATATAATGGAATTATTTTAAAAATTTAATTTTTAACTCTGGAGTAGGTATCATGCAACTTTCTTTCTTGCCATACCATTTGTATCGGTTTTTGGCAATGTAGTTGTATAATTCGTTTCTCAATCTAGTTGGAATAATTTTAAAAACAACACCAATCGAAAATATTCCATCTAAACTTTTGGCTATTTGTAATACTGCATCCGATTTGTAATAATAAGCTATACCTGGTTCGTACAAAATAATACTGTCAATTTTTTTGGAATCAATCCCAATGCAAGCCAGAATCTCTTGCCCTTTTTCCGATTGTAAAGCCACAAATCGAAATACATCTTTTTTGTCATGTTTAATAATGAATTGCACAGCTGAATTGCACAGATTGCAAACACCATCAAAGAGAATTATTTTTTTGTTTGGGGGAAGGCTTAGCATATTTTTTTATTTGTGCAACATCTTAAAACTGAATGTCGAAATCGATTAACAATTTTACTTCTTAACTGCTTCAACCAATTCCAATTCATCCAGACTCACTTTTGAAGTAAACACGCCATAATTGACAACGGCTTTATTTTTTTCGATTTTATCAATACTTCCTACCGATTTTCCATCCAGCATTCGAACACGATCACCTACTTTTAGAATAGCTTTTGGTTTTTCAATTACAGGTTTCAATTTCTTTTCTTTCTTTTCCTTGCGAATCTCTTCTACGACAACAGTAACTTCTTCAATAATTTCCTTTTTCTTCTGGATAATCGCCTTAGCCTCTTTAGGAGTGGCTTTTTTGCGTTTGGAGTTTTCTATTTCAATAATTTTCAAAAACTCACCGATCAAGTCTTTTTTATTTTTGTTGTTGAAATATTTCTCGGCGATATCTTCAACTTTTTGACCAATGTAAATCGTCTTTTGATTACTGTCATACAATTCCTGATAGCTTTCCAGTTTTTGTTTGATTTTGACATTAATGTCTTCCATTTTTTTGCCTTCCTGACGCGCTTTCGTTTCTTCTTCTTTCAGCGTTTGGGAGGTTTTTTCCATTTTGGAACGCTCTTTTTGCAAGTTGGCAATTGTTTTGTCGAAACGAACTTTTCCAACCTCAATTTTCTTTTTGGCTCGATTGATTAAACTAAAAGGGATTCCGTTTTTTAAAGCAACTTCAAAAGTAAAAGAACTTCCTGCCTGTCCTAGAGCCAATTTATACATGGGTTCTAATGATTTTTCGTCAAATAACATATTGGCATTGGTTGCACAAGGGAGTTCGTTAGCCAGAATTTTTAGATTTGAATAATGCGTGGTAATTAATCCGAAAGCTTCACGATGATAGAACTCTTCCAAGAAAATCTCAGCCAAAGCACCACCCAATTCAGGATCGGAACCCGTACCGAATTCATCAATAAGGAACATGGTTTTCTTGTTACACTTCTTCAAAAAGTAGTTCATGTTCTTTAATCGGTAACTATAAGTACTTAGGTGATTTTCAATAGATTGATTGTCTCCAATATCTGTCAGTATTCTGTCAAACAAAAAGGTTTCACTGCGTTCGTGTACAGGTATCAACATACCGGATTGCAACATCAATTGCAACAAACCAACCGTTTTCATCGAGATGGTTTTTCCTCCTGCATTCGGACCTGAAATAACAATTATTCTGTTTTCTTGGCTTAATTCGATAGTTTGCGGATGTGTAACTTCTTTTTTCTGTTTGTTATTTAAATATAAAATTGGATGATAGGCATCTCTGAAATACAATCGACGTTCCTCAGTAATAGTTGGCAGAATTCCATTGATTCTATTGGCGTATTTTGCTTTGGCGGCAACCACATCGATATCACTAAGGAAATCCTGATACTGAATCAATAATGACAAAAACGGACGAACCGCATCCGATAACTGCTTTAGAATTCTTGTGATTTCCTCTTTTTCCTCATATTCCAAGTTACTGAGTTCACGAGAATATTTGAGCGTATTTTCAGGTTCAATATAAGCGATACTTCCTGTTTTAGAACTTCCCAGAATGGAACCTTTTACTTTTCGTCTGTACATGGCTAATACAGCCAAAACACGACGGTTTTGCACAAAACTTTCTTTGATATCGTCCAAATAACCTAAACTATTGTATTGTGTCAAAGCCGAACCAAAACTCTGATTGACTTTGCCTCGAACCAAATTCATTTCACGACGAATTTCCAACAATCGGGGAGAGGCGTTGTCTTTTATTTCTCCATATTTATCAACAACCGCATCTATAAGTGTGATAATTTCTTTGGTGAGTTGAATTCCGGAACTTTTGGCACAAAGATTCGGATAATAATCATTAAATTTATTTAAAAATACCAAAAGAACATTCGTCGTTTCGGATATTGTGGCAATTTTTCGAAAACCTCCCACTTCCAGAAAACTGTCTTCAATCGCTAGAAATTTTATTTCGTATGTAATGGCATCAAAACCATGATTGGGAATCGCATTGTTATTTTGAAAAGAGGAAACATACTCTGAAGTTTGCAATAATGCGCTCATCAAAGTGTCTTTGTCTCTAAAAGGAGTTATTTCTAAGGCTTTTTGTTTTCCTATATCAGTATTGCAAATTTCGGAAATCGTTTCGAGAACCGTAGGAAATTGCAAATCTTGTAACGTTTTTTCGGTAATGGAGATCATTTATTAAATTGATTTTACTTTACAAAAATAAGCTTATTTAATAAAGAAACATAGGGTTATTTCGCAGAGATTCACAGTGCCGGAATCAATACGAATTGATTCGATTTATCCCTTTTGTTTTAATTCTTTCGCTATTCTCTTCAAAATCTTCGTGTATCTTTGTGCAATAACTTTGTAAAATGAACCTCAACTTAATACCTTCCTGGCAAACTATTTTATCAGATGAAATAGAGAAACCGTATTTTCTTGAATTGATGGATACTGTTGACCTAGAATATCAAAATTCAGTTTGTTTTCCTCCTAAAGGGCTGATTTTTTCGGCTTTCAACAATTGTTCTTTTGAAAATATAAAAGTGGTTATTATCGGACAAGATCCTTATCATGGCGATGGCGAAGCCAATGGTTTATCCTTTTCAGTAAATGATTCGGTTCGAATTCCACCTTCGTTACGTAATATTTTTAGAGAGTTAACAACTGATCTGGATTCGATTTTTCTGCCCAGTTCAGGGAATTTGGAAGCTTGGGCAAAACAAGGAGTTTTATTGCTTAACGCCTCGTTAACCGTTAGGAAAGATAATGCAAACAGTCATAAACATCTCAAATGGAATTTGTTTACAGATGCTGTAATTCAAAAAATATCAGACGAAAAAGAAAATGTGGTTTTTATGCTCTGGGGAAGTTTTGCACAAAAAAAAGGTGCTAAAATTGATAGGGAGAAGCACTTTGTTTTAGAATCAGGGCATCCTTCACCCATGAGTGCTAATCAAGGAAAATGGTTTGGCAATAAACATTTTAGCCAGGCTAATTTGTATTTAGAGAAGAATAATTTACAAAAAATTGACTGGTTGTAATCATAGTTTCTCACCAACATATTATGTCTTGGTCACGAGTGAGGGATAGCAGCAAGCTACCAAAGTAGCGGGGATAGCCCGACCCCGATTAGTAAAGGAGGCGAATAAGCGGTCTCTAAAGTTGCCTCCTTTACTAATCGGGGGCACTCCCAAATGATATATAGAGAGCTAACGAATTGATTTATATTTATTCCAATGTCAAAGCTCCCAAAATTTCTTCGGATAAAAAAGGACCACCTGGATATTTAGCGGTATAATCAAGATTCAACCACACTTGGTTGCGCTCGTCGATGTGGTAATTGATTTGTTTATTTCGACTTTCCTCGACAAACAATACGTTTTTGATAAGATAATTTGCTTTTTCGAGGTCTTTCATGCTACCGATTAAGATTTCGGGATAGATATGACCTTTGGTATGAATCAATCTTGGTGTCCCGCCAATAGACCTGATTGCAGCGGCCATCAAAATGGAATGATCATCACAATCACCTGAAAAATACAACAATGATTCATGGGCGGTGGCAATGTAATCTCCATTTTTTGGATCGTTTACATAGTTCCACCGGCTATTTATTTCTTTGAACACGGCAAAACACTGAATTAAATTTCGATAATCCGAATATCCTCTGGTATTTTTAAAATGCTTTGTTGTGGCCATTATGGCAAAGTTTCTCACTTTCGGATTATCATATTCTATAGCTCTTAAAATCTCATCTTTATTGGGGAATGGCAGCAATTTGGCGATGATAATATCCTGTGGAAAAGGATTGTTATTCATGGTATATAACATTGAATTGTAATCGTCAAAAACCGAATTGAAACTAAAATTACCAAATAAACTTCCGTAAATAAGCACCAAAAAATAAAGCGCCAAACAAACAATTATAATAGTTCGTAATGCGTATAATGCGTAATGAATTATGATTAGAACGATAATAAATAGCATTATTCGATCCAAATTAAAATACCAATGAGGATCGACTAAATTTTGGTGAAGTACTATAAATAAAGGAATTGTAATCAGGATACTTAAAAAAAAGATAACGAAACTATCCCAAGGTTTTTTCAACTGAAACTTGGCTTTTACTAGATGAAAATTAGTTTTGTTAAGTTGTATCATAATACCCAAAAGTAGGGATCTGTATTGCTATTTGTAAAAGTACCTTTTTTATCTATAATTTCTAAACCAAATTTTTGTTTTAAGAGGTTGTTTAACATTTTTTTTAAGATACTAAGAAACTTAAATTCGTAGCATCTTAAAAACTTGGTAAAATCTAGACATTGATATCTTTAAAATCATTAGATATTGCATAGCGAATCATATTGGTAAAGGCTTCACTGTCCAATTTGGGAATTTCAAGAATTGAATTCAGCAAAGTGGTGTCGTATTCATTGGGTTTAGTTATAAAATAAGGCTTCAAATGCTTACCAATACTTTCATAATACAACTTTTCGATGGTGTTTTTGTATTTGAAATCCAGTGGATTTTTGATTAAAGTAAAATTGGTGTATCCTACTTCTTTCATAATCAACTGCAAACCTTTTACGATGTTGAAACTTTTGTCGTTTACGATGTTTAGTTGTTCGATATCGTCACGTTCAAAAGTGTTTACAACCACTTTGGCCACATAATCAACAGGAATAATATTCAAACCTGTTTCTTCGTTGATGATGAAACGAACGTTTTCCTGTTCGCCTTTTCGCTGAGATGTAAAGTGAAAGAACTTTGCCAAAAGATAAAAAACCATGTATTTCGGGATAAAATAAGGGCTTTCGGTTCCTAGCATTTTACCTCCAATAACACTCGGTCTCAGGATTTGAAAAGGCAACCCCAATCTTTTGCATTCTTTGGCTATGAAATTCTCAGAATGAAATTTGGCATTCTCATAAGCATTGCGATGTTCTGGAGTAAAATCCAGATTATGGAAATCATTATCAATTAGTCCTTTTCGGATTCCAGATGAAAATGCAGTTCCGATGTAGATGAATTTCTTGATGAAAGGATGGAAAGTATTGAAAAGCGATTTGGTTATTTTGGCATTCTCATCAAAAATCTTTTCTTTTAGGTTTTCGTCAGTAGATAAATTGACATAACCGGCTGAGTGGATAAAGTAAGCCCCTCTTATTCTTTCGGAAAAAGTATCTTGAAGATTCGCTAAATCAGAATCAATGATTTCGATATATTCATGTAGTTTTTCTAAACCGCTTTTTTGTAAAAGTAAAGGAGTATAATCGCTTGTCAAAAGTTCATTGATACGGTCTAAAGCACTAACTTTTCCTTTGTTTCTGGCAATAATAAAAAGCTTTCCGTTTTTATTTGCTTTGATATAAAGCTCCAGAATATCATACATAATATGCGATCCCAAAACTCCTGTAGCTCCCGTAAGTATTATTTTCATTGACGTGTTTTTCAAAATGCAAATGTAGTTTTAAAAAATAGAATCTCATTATTTTAAAAATAATCTTAATATTCAAAACTCAAAAGTAATCATTAATATTTTTCATACCAATCGAATCTATCATGGACAATATTTGATTTTTCTTTTTCGATGTAGTTTAAAATTGCTTTTGCAACAGGGGAGTGCTTTTTTCCTTTGAGCCATATTAAACTCCAGTTTGTTGTAATGGGCAATCCTTTAACTGGAATTATTTGCAGTTCATTGTTGCGTAGTTCGTTTTTTATACCAATCAGAGGCATGATCGAATAGCCCAAACCAGCTATTAATGCTTGCTTTACGGCTTCATTTGAGGTGAGTTCCATTTTATTCAATACCGAAATGGTATTTCTTTCAAAGAAACTTACCATGGTTTGCCTTGTTCCAGAACCTTTTTCCCTGAAAATTAAGGGTAAATTTTCGAAGAAACTTTCTTCTTGATTAACTTTTTCGAAAATGATGTCGGTATTACCAACTAAATACAGTTTGTTTTGAAGCAGGTCTAATTTTTCTACATTAAGTTTGGAAGGCAAAATGGAAACTAGCGCAAAATCGACTTCGTTGTTTTCTAAACTTTCTACAACCCTGCTTTTATTTGTTACATCCATCAGCAACTCGATCCCCGTATGTTCTTTCATGAAATCGGATAGAAAATAAGGCATGACATATTTACCCGTCGAAACGATTGAAATTTTCAATTTTCCGGCCATTTGTCCTTTGTAGGCTAAAGTTTTATAGTTGATGGCATGCACTTGATTTATAATATTCTCGGCAGCCTCGGCAATTTCATGTCCAAAATCGGTGATGTAAATTTTTCTCCCAACCACCTCAGTTAATGGAATATCAAACTGTTCCTGAAAATTTTTTAACTGGATAGATACGGCGGGCTGGGTTAGATGCAACTCTTCCGATGCCTTTGTCACGCTTTGTGTTTTTACTATTTTCAGAAATATCTGGAGTTGATTTAAAGTATAATTCATAAATTAATCTAATACATTACATTACAAATATAAATAAAAATTTATGAATTTGAATTCGGACTTTTGTGCTGTTAAATATAAATTCTGAAATTATTGAGACAAATATCAAAAGTAGGACAGCGGGACTTTCTTTTAAAAAGTTCATTTCGAAAATGAATAACACAAAAGATGGATCATGCAAAATTCAACATAAAATAATTTAAATTACAAAGTATCAAATGAAAACAGTCAACATTAAATTTTTTGCAAGCGCAATATTGATGGTTCTATTTTTTATAACCGCTTTAATGATAGGAGACGTTATATTTCAAAAAATGTTTCTTGCGATATCAATAGTATCAGGCCTTAAATTTCTTCAAATTTCTAATCATAACAGTATTGCATATGAAAACAACTGAGAAAATTATACTAATAGACGGTAATTTTTCACCAACAGAAGCAAAGGAGCTATTGATGAATTTATTCATCAACAAAATCAATTTTCATGAAAAGAAGAACTTCAGTTCACACGAGCGTTACGGAAAGGAAGACAAAACCGCAACAAGAAGAATACCCGAACTAAAAGAGAGTGTTGAAACAATCTCCCAAATAATAACTGAAGCAACAGCACAAAACCAGAAGATCGTGATAACATCAACGGTTAACATTCATTTTTCTAATACGGAAGAATAAAATGTTTGAAGGAAGAAAATTGCTAATTGCAACCAAACATGAAAAAGAAAGAGTAATTGCTCCAATTATAGCAAAGGAATTAGGTGTGAAATGTTTTGTAGTTACAAATCTTGATACCGATGAACTAGGAACCTTTACTGGAGAAATTGAAAGGAAAGAAGATCCGATAACAACAGCTAAGAAAAAATGCCTTATGGCTATGGAGTTGACTAATTGTGATATGGCTATAGCAAGCGAAGGTTCTTTTGGTTCTCATCCATCTATTTTCTTTGCTGATGCCGATGATGAGTTTTTATGCTTTATCGACAAAAAAAATAATTTAGAGATCGTTGCCAGAGAGTTAAGTCTGGATACCAATTTTAGTGGTGCTGTAATAATTAGCAAACAAGAGTTGGATGAATTTGCCGAAAGGGCAAAATTCCCTTCACACGCCTTGATTGCCAGAAAAGGCATCAATGATTTTGGCGAAATTGAAAAAGGCATCAACGATTGGGAAAAATTAGTTGAGGTGTACAATCATTTCATCGAATTATACGGCTCTGTTTATATTGAAACCGATATGCGGGCAATGTACAATCCTACCCGTATGAAGGTTATTGAAAGTGCTGCCATAAAATTGGTAAATAAAATTAACTCCTGTTGTCCTAATTGCAACACTCCTGGTTTTGGCATTACGGATGGCAAACGAGGCCTTCCTTGTGAATGGTGTCGTTTTCCAACCCGTTCCACTTTAAGTCATATCTATACCTGCCAAAAGTGTTTTTATGTAAAAGAAGAAATGCATCCGAACCATAAAGAATCTGAAGACCCTATGTATTGTGACAATTGTAATCCTTAAAAAAAAATCCGTGACAACAACTAATATAACCAAAGCTGCGCAGGCTTTGATAGAAGATGAGATAATAGCTATTCCCACCGAAACCGTTTATGGTCTGGCTGGAAACGCCTATAGCGAAAATGCCTTGAAAAAAATTTTTGAATTAAAAAAGAGACCCTTTTACAACCCATTAATTGTACATATCAAGTCTACCGCATTTTTAGACATAGTTGCCTCTGATATTCCGGATATGGCCTGGAAGCTTGCCGAGGAGTTTTGGCCTGGATCTTTAACGTTGGTTTTGAAAAAACAACCCCATATTCCAGACATCATCACTGCTGGCAAAGCGACTGTTGCTGTAAGAGTGCCGAATCACCCCATAGCATTAGCACTTTTAGAACAACTTGAGTTTCCGCTGGCAGCACCAAGTGCCAATCCTTTTGGTTGTATAAGTCCTACAACTGCCATGCACGTTTCAAACTATTTCAAAGAGAATTTGCAAGTTATATTGGATGGTGGAGTATGCCAAAACGGAATAGAATCTACAATCATAGGTTTCGAAAACGATAAACCGATTCTTTACCGGCACGGTTCAATTTCAGTAAAAGATATAGAACGAATCGTTGGAAAGGTACTAATTATAACTAACGAAGACTGTTCACCGGATGCTCCGGGAATGCTTTCGCGCCATTACGCACCAAAGACCGACACCTATCTTACCGACAATGTAAGCGAGTTAATACCATCATTTTCTGGTAAAAAAATTGGGTTGCTGTTGTTTAAGGATAAAATTAAAAGTGCCGAAAATATACTTCAAGAAGTGCTCTCCAAAAAAGGAAATCTAGCCGAAGCTGCAAAGAATTTATATGCAACAATGCACCGTTTGGACAAAAGTAACTTGGACGTAATCATTGCCGAGCGTTTGCCTAACAAAGGACTCGGAAAATCTATAAATGACCGATTGGAAAGGGCTATAAAAAAGTAAAGAATGAAAAAACAATCATCCGAAACGCCTCATTAGTAAACGAGGGTAGAATAATTATTGCCGATGTTTTGTTGAATAAAGATAGAATCGAAAAAATAGGCACTCAAATTGTGCTATCGTCAAATACAAATTATAGCGAAATTAATGCAGGAGGTTTTTACTTGTTGCCTGGGATCATTTATGATTAATTGCATTTTCGTGATCTGGGTCTGACACACAAAGATATAATCTACTCAGATTGGCCAATTTACTAAATTATCATTTAGCACTTTAACTGATGAACATCATTATTATTAGTTGAGTTAATTCGCTATGCTCTAATTGTAAACTATCGAATGTTTGTAAATTGTTGGGAAATCAATAATCATACTTAAATAAAAATCATAAATAATTTTAATGTGTTTAATTAATAATATAAATGAAAATTTATATGTTTTAGTTCGCACTTTTGCAATGTTAAATTTTAAATCAAACAAAATATGAAAATGTTACAAGTTGCAACTGCAGTTTTGTTATTACAATTGTTTCCATCATGTAAATCGAATTCAAGCAAGATTTCAAATGATGACAATAAATCTTTTACAGCAACCTACAAACATCAACATGTGCTGACTAAAGCAGAACAGGATCAATTAACACCGGATCAGGTTTTACTTCAATTTAAAGAAGGCAACGAGCGCTTTAAAAGTGGTAACGTAACGCAGCGCGAGCATTCAGAAGAAATTAGAAAAGTTGCAACGGGAGGCCAATACCCAAAGGCGATGGTTCTAAGTTGTGTGGATAGCAGAGTGCCCGTGGAAGATGTCTTTGACCAAGGAATTGGAGACGTATTTGTGGGCAGGGTAGCAGGTAATTTTGTAAACACGGACCTCTTGGGGAGTATGGAATTTGCTTGCAAAGTAGCTGGGGCAAAGCTAATATTGGTAATGGGACATCAACACTGTGGAGCAGTAAAAAGCGCAATAGATGATGTGAAGTTAGGAAACATTACATCAATGCTCGTAAACATAAAGCCAGCAGTTGCGATGAGTGAAGCTTTTCATGGCGAAAAATCATCTAAAAACGAATCCTTTGTCAAAGAAGTTGCCTATAACAATATACGTCATACCATTAGTGAGATTAGGGCAAAAAGCGAAATATTAAGAACAATGGAAAGTAAAGGAAAAATAAAAATTGTTGGGGCCTTTTACACGTTACGCACAGGAGAACTTGAGTTTATCGAGTAACACTTTTTTTTAATCGATAGCAAATAATTAAATAATAAATAAACACAAAAAAAAACATGAACTTAAACCTATTACTCGAGAACCTAACCAATCCAGCACTCCTTTTTTTTGTACTTGGCGTGATTGCCGTACTTCTAAAAAGTGATTTGGAAATACCACCAAATACGTCAAAATTTATTTCACTTTACTTGCTGTTTGCCATTGGTTTTAAGGGAGGACAAGAACTGTCGCATGAAGAATTCTCGAGTGAGATTGCATTGTCCATGCTCTTTGGAATCATGATTTCGATGCTAATACCATTATACACCTTTTTCATTCTAAAAAGAAAACTCAGTGTTTATGATGCTGGAGCCATCGCGGCGGCCTACGGCTCTGTAAGTGCCGTAACCTTTGTCACGGCGGTTTCCTATCTTGAATCGCAGCAGTTGGGACTTCACGGACACATGGTAGCCATAATGGCTTTGATGGAATCGCCGGCCATTATCATTGGACTGGTCCTAATATCTATATTCAATAAAGATCAGTCTACGACTAAAATAAAATTCAGTTCTGTCCTAAAACACTCTTTGACCAATAGCAGTGTATTGCTAATCCTTGGTAGTTTGGTAATCGGTTTTTTGGCCAGTACCAAACAGGCAGAGGGAATCAAACCCTTTACTAACGACATTTTCAAAGGATTTTTGGCCATTTTTCTTCTGGATATGGGAGTAACAAGTGGTAAAAAGCTAAAATCATTTTTCTCCTTCGGATGGTTTCCTTTCCTTTTCGCAATGATTATTCCTTTGGTCAACGGTTGTATCTTCGCAGTATTGAGTTCCTTTGTCACCGATGATGTCACCAACCGATTCATTTTTGCTGTCCTAGCCGCAAGTGCTTCCTATATCGCTGTTCCCGCAGCAATGCAAATTTCGGTTCCCAAATCAAATCCCGGTCTGTATTTGCCTATGGCACTCGCTGTCACGTTCCCGGTAAACATCACCATAGGAATGCCGATTTACTTTCTAATTGTTCAGCACTTTTAATGATTTGCCTTATACTTTTAGAAAAAACAAGAAAAGTAATTTTATAAATACCCTTGTGATAAATAAATAATGCATTGCTCTCTAATCGCCCACAATTGTTCAAAAGTTATAGTAGCATTTGAGTCCGACAACCACTTTTTTATAAAATTTTTATGGAATTTGATTTTGAACTCTCCAACTTGGTAGGGTTCAATTTCAATTTCTTTAAGCAAATCATCTTTTATTTTTGTGAAATTTGAAGATCTGGTAGTAAAATCAAATCGTTCTCCACTTATATTCAAATAACAATGGGCTTCTGGTATGAAATCAATGTTATTATCGGTTAGTATCTTTCCGATTTTGGTATTGGATTCGTTCATTTTATAAATTCCAATAATGAGTTTTACGTTTGGAATTTTATTTTGGTTGGCCACTTCTTTTAGAAAAGCATGCTTGGAACTGCAAGTGCCTTTGTTTTCTATTAAGACCAAAGACAAATCATCTCGATTGGCATTTCGGCCGTAGGGCATGTTTTTAACGTAAATCAATAAGTCTTTCCAAGAATCTATTCCTAAATTTTGAATTTGTTGGGTTAATGGATCTAAATTCGAAAACACTTTTTTAGTCATTAGGATGTGTTACTATTAAAACCTTCTTTTAATTCTCTGCCAATTTGCCCAATGTATATTCAATCAATTCATCTACTGCTTTGTAGGGATCACTGCTAAAAGTTCCGTTGGCACGATTGGCAATAATGGCATTCAGAGACAGCGCCTGATGACCCAAAAGAGCCGAAAGTCCATAAATAGCTGAAGTTTCCATTTCGAGATTAGTAATTCTAGTTCCTTCAAAAAGAAAATTATCCATTTTGGAATTTAAACTTGAATCTTGAATCTTTAAACGTAAAACTCGACCTTGAGGTCCATAAAAACCACCTGCAGTTGCCGTAATTCCTTTGAATATTTCATTACTTTCTATTCTTTTTTCCAATACCGAAGAACAAGGAATTACTGTTGGCCTTCCTTTTAATAAGTCCCAATTGGTGTGTTGAATAAACGCATTTTCCATTTCATTATTAGAAATAGCATCAATCAAATAGGAGCGGAGCATATTGTCAAGTCCTAAACCAAATTGAGCCATCACAAAACTATCCACAGGAATATCAGCATGCAAAGAACCTGATGTTCCTATTCGGATGATGTTTAATGAGGTTAGTTTTTCTTTTGGTTTTCTGGTTTCTAAGTCAATATTAACAAGAGCATCCAATTCATTGATGACAATATCAATATTATCAGGGCCAATTCCAGTGGACATCACCGTTAAACGTTTGCCTTTATAAATTCCAGTTTGGGTTTTGAATTCTCTTTTTTGAGTAGAAAATTCAATGGAATCAAAATGCTTGGTGATTTTTGTTACTCTATCCTGATCACCCACAAAAATAATATCGTGGGCAATGTGTTCTGGTTTCAAATTAAGATGATACACGCTCCCATCAGGATTGAGTATTAATTCGGATTGTTGTATAGCCATTGTTGTTGTTGTTATATCGCAGAGATTCGCAAAAGAATTTGCAGAGACTCGCAAAGATTTTTAATGAATGAATAATATCAATTCAGGGACTGCAAAATGAAATCTGAAATCTGCATTCTGAAATCTAAAATCCTACCCTCCAATACGTTTTACCTTAAATCCTTTTTCTTTTAACATGTTCATTATTTTATCGCGGTAATCCCCTTGAATGATAATGGAATCATCTTTAAAAGTCCCTCCAACACTCAGTTTGGTTTTGATTTCTTTGGCTAGGATTTTAAAATCCTCGTCGGTTCCTTCGTAACCTTCAATTATAGTGGTTGCTTTTCCTTTTCGTTTTTCGAATTTGCAGATCATAGGTTCTTTTTGAACATATAATTCATGCGCTTCTTTTTCAATTTCTTCTTCGGGAGCTATTTGGTGATCCGGAAAAAGATTTTTTAATTGGTCTTGTAAATCCATTTTTTTTTTAAATTATATAAAAAAAAATCCAAATCCCAAACACAAAGCTTTGGAATTTGAATTTTAAAATTTGGAACTTATTTTTTAATTAAACCTAAGTCAACTAAACGTTCGTACAAATAGTCTCCTGCAGTAATATCCTCGAATTTTTTAGGATTTTCGGCGTCGATACAGTTTTCTAAGCAATTTAACTTCATGTCACTAACTGGGTGCATAAAAAACGGAATAGAATAACGAGATGTTCCCCATAGTTCTCTTGGCGGATTAACCACTTGATGAATTGTAGATTTTAGTTTGTTATTGGTATGACGGGATAACATATCACCCACATTAATCACTAATTCATCTGGTTCTGCAACAGCATCAATCCAATCACCATTATGGTTTTGAACTTGTAATCCTTTACCTTGAGCTCCCATCAACAAAGTAATCAAGTTGATGTCACCATGAGCTGCTGCACGAATGGCATTCTCAGGTTCGGATGTAATAGGAGGGTAGTGAATTGGTCTTAGTATTGAATTTCCGTCTTTGGCGTATTCGTCAAAATAAAATTCATCCAATCCAAGATGCAATGCCAAAGCTCTTAACACATAAACACCCGTTTTCTCAAGCATTTGATAGGCTTCTTTACCTACAACATTAAAACGAGGTAATTCTTTTACCTCAACATTATCTGGATATTCTGAAGCATATTTGGAATCTTTATCCACATATTGTCCAAAATGCCAAAACTCTTTTAAATCCCCTTCTTTTCGGCCTTTGGCATGTTCTTTTCCAAAAGAAACATAACCTCTCTGTCCACCAATTCCAGGAATTTCATAGCTGTGTTTGGTTTCTAATGGCAAGGAAAAGAAATTCCTGATTTCGCCATACAATTCATCAACTAATTGATCGTTTAAAAAATGCCCTTTGAGCGCTACGAAGCCAATATCTTCGAATGCACTTCCGATTTCATTTACAAATTTTTGTTTACGTTTCGGGTCGTCCGAAAGGAAATCACGCAAGTCAACACTAGGAATGTTTTGCATATTATGTCTGTATTTAATACTTTAGAAGTCTTAAACTTCGTAACGACAAATATAAAAAATAAAAAAGATAACTCATTTCAATAATAAAGCATAATTTAAAATATTATAACAATTACCCTTAAAACTGTTATATTTTTATATCTTTGAAAAGCACCAATAAATCAACCAAAAATGAATTTTGACAAAAAAAATCTATCCAACGATACTTTATTAGATCTCTATAAAAGAATTCTAAAACCGAGATTGGTTGAGGAAAAAATGCTGATCCTTATTCGACAAGGTAAAGTATCCAAATGGTTTTCAGGCATTGGTCAAGAGGCTATATCAGTAGGTATTACAGCGGCTTTGGATACTGATGAGTATATACTGCCGATGCACCGTAACTTAGGCGTATTTACAGGGAGAGACATTCCGTTGCATCGATTGTTTTCACAATGGCAAGGCAAAGCCAATGGTTTTACCAAAGGAAGAGACCGAAGTTTTCATTTTGGAACACAAGACTATAAAATTATCGGAATGATTTCGCATCTGGGACCTCAATTGGGTGTTGCTGATGGAATAGCATTGGCCAATAAACTACAGAAAAACGGAAAAATAACAGCTGTTTTTACCGGAGAAGGAGCTACCAGTGAAGGAGATTTTCATGAATCGCTAAATATCGCAGCTGTATGGGATTTACCCGTTCTGTTTATAATTGAAAATAACGGATACGGTTTGTCAACACCAACCAATGAACAATACCGTTGCGAAAACCTTGCTGACAAAGGAATTGGTTACGGAATAGAAAGCCATGTTGTAGACGGAAACAATATTTTGGAAGTTTTTAATTTAATTTCGGAACTAAAAGTATCGATGAATGAAAATCCAAGACCTGTTTTGTTGGAATTCAAAACATTCAGAATGCGGGGTCACGAAGAAGCGAGTGGCACCAAATATGTTCCCCAGGAGTTAATGGATGTATGGGCTACAAAAGACCCAGTTGATAACTATAGAAGCTTTTTGTATCAAAACAATATTCTTACCAATGAACATGACGAAGAAATACAGCTCGAAATAAAAAAAGACATCGATGAAAGTTGGGCAAAAGCCAATGCTGAACCCGAAATAGTTCCCACTTACGAAGGAGAATTAAATGATGTTTACAAACCGTATATTCATGAAGAATTTCATCCAAATGAAGAAACAGAAAATATCCGTTTTATAGACGCGATTTCCAGCAGTTTACGTCAGTCGATGGAGAGACATGAAAAATCGGTTATCATGGGACAAGATATTGCCGAATATGGTGGTGCGTTCAAAATAACAGATGGTTTTGTGACTCAGTTTGGTAAAAATAGAGTTAGGAATACGCCCATTTGCGAAAGCGCTGTTGTGTCAACCGCCATGGGACTGTCTATTAATGGATATAAAGCGATTGTAGAAATGCAATTTGCCGATTTTGTGTCCACGGGATTCAACCCGATAGTAAATTTATTAGCCAAATCACATTACCGCTGGTTGGAAAAAGCCGATGTTGTGGTTCGGATGCCTTGCGGTGGCGGAACACAAGCAGGGCCTTTTCATTCCCAAACCAATGAAGCTTGGTTTACCAAAACACCAGGTCTAAAAGTAGTTTATCCAGCCTTTCCGTATGATGTAAAAGGTTTGCTGAATGCTTCTATCAACGATCCTAATCCTGTACTTTTCTTTGAACACAAACAATTGTACAGAAGCTTGTCACAAGATGTGCCTGCGAACTATTACACCCTCCCTCTAGGAAAAGCAGCTTTGTTGAAAGAAGGAAATGACGTAACTATTATCTCTTTTGGTGCAGCAATACACTGGGCTATTGAAACATTAGATAAAAATCCAGAGATAAAAGCTGATTTATTGGATTTAAGAACACTTCAACCTTTGGATACTGGAGCTATTTATACATCGGTTAAGAAAACGGGAAGGGTCATCATTTACCAAGAAGATTCCATGTTTGGAGGTGTTGCCAGCGATATTTCAGCATTGATAATGGAAAATTGCTTTGAATTCTTGGATGCGCCTGTAAAACGCGTGGCGAGTTTGGATTCTCCTATTCCTTTTACAAAAGCACTGGAAGATCAATATTTGCCGAAAGGCAGATTTGAAAGGGAGTTGAAAGCACTTTTGGAGTATTGATGAAGAAACTATAAATTGAAATAAAAAAAGGATGTCTGCAATTAGACATCCTTTTTTTTTATTGAAAGTAAAGTACAGATCAACTCGCAAATAGTAAAATAAGCAATTGTGCGACCAAAATTCTGCTAATAGTTACCAGCGGATAAACAGTAGCATAAGATTGATTAGGAATGTCTGAATCTAGATATTTGGTACTAAAGGCCAAAGCTGCAGGATCCGTATAAGAACCACTCATGATACCCACCATTTGGTAAAAATTAAGTTTGAATACAAATCGGCTTATCAATACCAATATCGTCAATGGTATAAAAGTGATATAACAGCCATAGTATATCCACATCCACCCGTCATTTGCTATAAAATTATCATAAAATCCATGACCCGCTTTAATCCCTACGGCAGCAAAGAACAAACAAATCCCGAAATCCTTCATGAAATGTATCGCTCCGTTATTGATGTACGAATGGATTACCCCAACACCACCATATCGACTGATGAATAAAGCGGCCAAAAGCGGCCCTGCGGCCAATCCTAATTTTAGGGGAACTGGCAAAGATGGAATCATAATTGGAATAGAACCGATGATAACCCCAAAAATCAAACCTCCGAAAAGAGAAAGAAAATCAGGTTCTAAAAGTATTTTTTTAGAATTTCCTATAATATGTTCTGCTTCTTGAATGGCTTCTTTACTACCGACTACCAACAAAGTATCACCATAATAAAGTTCCAACGTAGGCTGTGCCAAAATTTCTAATCCAGAACGAACTACACGGGTTACTTTCAAACCAAATTGATTATACAAATCCAATTGTGCCAAAGTTTTATGAGTAGCGGTTTTCTTAGTTACACTAAGAATTTTGGTTGTAACATCATCTTCAGATTCAATAAATAAATCTGTTGATACTTTCCCAACAATGTCAATAAACTTATTGATGTCTTTTTGTTTGGCCACAACCATTAAAACGTCTTTTTCTTTTATTGTAGAATCTAATGAAGGCGAAAAAACTACCTTGGTTCCGCTTTGTTTTTGTCTCGAAATAATCACGTCTTCTACGTGGAATTCTTTGAATATTTGACGAATAGTTTTTCCAATAACTTCAGGTTGAGTAATTCTGCATTTTTGGCGAATAATTTTATTTTCAGAGTCTTTGTTTTTCTCTTTAAGTAATACCACTTCTTTTTTTAAATCAATTTTTAAAAAGCTTTTGGCTAAAATTATAATAAGTATAATCCCGAAAACTCCTATAGGATATGTAATTGCATAAGCAATAGCAGGATCCGAAAAATGATCGGCGGGAAGATTCAATTGTTTTTGAATTTCAATAAGAGTTGATTTTGCTGCTCCTAGTCCGGGAGTATTGGTAACTGAACCCGACATTAGTCCAACTGCATTTTCAATTTTTACATTGGCTAATAAATGAATGCAATAAGCAATAATTCCACCCAAAAACACAGTTCCAACGCCTAAAGCATTAAAAATCAAACCCTCTTTTTTGAAAGAAGAAAAGAAAGTTGGTCCTACTTGAATACCAATACCGTAAACAAAAAGGATTAATCCAAATTCCCGTACGAATTGAATTAATTCTGCTTCCATGCTAAAACCTAAATGACCTAAAAAAAGGCCAACAAACATAACTGCAGAAACACCGAGGGAAACACTTCCTATTCTGAGTTTACCGGCGAAAAAGCCTACACTAATAGTCATAAATAATACAATTAATGACTGCGTCATCTCCGGTGTTTCGGTCGGAGTAAACAATATTTTAAACCATTCGAACATAATTTTATAATATTTAGTTGTAAATAATAATGTAAATGAATTGAATAATTTGGTATTTTTATATGATAAAAATCAGTTTTATTTTATTTTGTTTTCTAAGAATCAAATTGTTAACTTAATACTCAAAGACTTAAAAAAAACTTCGTAAACCCCTGTAAAACACCATAAAAGCGCAAACGTTTGCGTATATTTTTTTTGCAAACATGATAAAAATCAGTTTTTTTCCTTATTTGCTAAAGTACCTTTGAGAAAGAAAATAACACATCAAATTATAATAAATAGAAAATCATGAAAAACATCAAAATTATTCAGGAATTACACAATTTAGGAATCACAGGTTACCATGAAGTTGTTTATAACCCTTCTTACGAAGAATTATTCAAAGCTGAAGTTTCTAATAAAAGAAAAGGATACGAAAAAGGAGCATTAACTGATACAGGTGCTGTTGCAGTAAAAACAGGAGTTTTTACTGGACGTTCTCCCAAAGATAGATATATTGTTAAAGACTCAGTTTCAAAAGATACTATATATTGGGATGATAAAGTAAATTTTCCAACAACTCAAGGAATTTATGATGAATTAAAAGGATTAGTTTTAAAACAACTTTCTACATCTCCAAAATTATATGTAGTGGATGCATTTTGCGGAACAAATGCTGATACAAGACTTAAAGTTCGTTTCGTAATGGAAGTAGCTTGGCAAGCGCACTTTGTAACGAATATGTTTATCAGACCTTCTGTTTATGAATTGGAAAACTTTGGACAACCTGATTTCATTGTAATGAACGGTTCAAAAACAATAAATCCAAATTGGAGAGAACAAGGATTAAACTCAGAAAATTTCGTTGTATTCAATCTTACTGAAAAAATTCAAATTATTGGAGGAACTTGGTACGGTGGTGAAATGAAAAAGGGTATGTTCTCCATGATGAACTACTATTTACCATTAAAAGGAATGGCTTCAATGCACTGTTCTGCTAACGTAGGTGAAAAAGGAGATGTTGCAGTATTCTTTGGACTTTCTGGAACAGGGAAAACAACTCTTTCTGCAGATCCAAAAAGATATTTAATTGGTGATGATGAACACGGTTGGGATAACAATGGAGTATTCAACTACGAAGGAGGTTGTTATGCTAAAGTAATTGATTTATCTGAAGATAATGAACCAGATATCTGGAGAGCTATTAAAAGAGATGCATTGTTAGAAAATGTTATCGTTGATGAGTACGGAGAAATTGATTATTATGATCACTCAATCACTGAAAATTCTAGAGTTTCTTACCCAATTTATCACATCAACAAAATTGTATTGCCTTCTAAAGCGGGACATGCTAGCAAAATCATTTATCTATCAGCAGATGCATTTGGAGTATTGCCTCCAGTATCAATCTTAGATGAAGATCAAGCTCAATACCACTTCTTATGCGGATATACTTCTAAATTAGCAGGAACTGAAAGAGGAATTACTTCTCCAGAACCTTCTTTCTCTCCAGCATTCGGGGAAGCTTTCTTAACGTTACACCCAACAATGTATTCTAAAACATTAATTGGAAAAATGAAAGAACACGGAGCTAAAGCATACTTAGTCAATACTGGCTGGAACGGAACTGGAAAAAGAATTTCTCTTAAAAACACAAGAGCCATTATTGATGCGATCATCAACAGTGAAATTGATTCTGCAGAAACAAAAACAATTCCATTCTTGAATTTGACTATCCCAACTGCTTTAACAAATGTTAGTGAAGGAATTCTTGACCCAAGAGATACTTATAAAGATGGAGCGGAATGGGAAAGTAAAGCAAAAGATTTATCAGAGCGTTACATTAAAAATTTCGAGCAATATACAGATACTGAAGAAGGAAAACGTTTAGTCGCTGCTGGACCTTCTTTGGAAGCTGTTTTAAATTAGTAAGTTACTAATAATTATTTAGGGTTGGTTAAACACCTGTTAGTAATGCGTAAAAGCAATATTAATGGGTGTTTTGTTTTTTTTCAACAAATACCTTTTAGAAAATCAATTCTTCGTATATTAATTTAATAAATCTATTCATTTTGGTTTTTTATAATTTAACAAATAATTATTGAAACGTTAAAATAAAAATTGGATTGTAATTGATTTATCCTCTATATTTGCAAAAGAAAAAAAGAGTTATCTAATTTTATAAAGTTATGTTATCAATTCAATTACATCATCATCATTCTCATAATTGCTCTCAAGCGATGTGTTAATGATATGCGTGTAAATCACAATAATCTAAACCCGTTTGAGTACATCAAACGGGTTTTTTATTACCTATTCTTTGTACTCAGGCATTAATTTAAACAACAAACTAAAAAACTAAAAATGAGTACACTTAAAATTGCAATTCAAAAATCAGGACGTTTAAACGAAGAAAGCATCCAAATCCTAAAAGACGCGGGTATCTCAATCGATAATGGAATAGATCAATTAAAAGCAGAAGCTTCCAATTTTCCTTTAGAGGTTTTATATCTACGAAATTCGGATATTCCTCAGTATTTAATCGATGGAGTAGTTGATATTGCTATTGTTGGAGATAATTTATTAGTTGAAAAAGGTAAAAACATTGAAGTAATTCAAAAATTAGGCTTTTCAAAATGTAAAGTATCTGTAGCCGTTCCTAAAACATTTGACTACAAATCAGTTAAAGATTTAGATGGTATGCGTATTGCGACTTCTTATCCCAACACAGTTCTTAATTTTTTTAATTCTAAAGGCGTTACTGTTGACATTCACCAAATATCAGGTTCGGTAGAAATTGCTCCAAATATAGGTTTGGCTGATGCTATTGTAGATATCGTATCTAGCGGAAGTACTTTGTTCAAGAATAATTTGAAAGAAGTTGAGGTTATTTTCAAAAGTGAAGCGGTATTAGCAGTTTCCCCAAAAGTAAGCCCTGAATCTCAAAAAATAATTGACACCTTAAAATTCAGAATTGAATCGGTTTTAAGAGCTAGAAAATCAAAATACATTTTGATGAATATTCCAAATGACAAAATCGATGCCGTTGGAAAGATCCTTCCTGTATTGCGAAGTTTAACCGTTTTGCCATTGGCGCAAGAGGGATGGAGTAGTGTACACTCGGTAATTGACAAAGACACTTTTTGGGAAGTAATCGACCGCTTGAAAGAAGTTGGTGCCGAAGGAATTTTAGTTTGTCCAATCGAAAAAATGGTACTTTAGAAGCTATAAGCTTTAGACAATAAGCCGCAAGCTTTCTTACTAAGGCTAGAAGTTATTTAAATCGCTTAAAGCTTACAGCTTATAGCATAAAGCATAAAAAAATGAATAAAATATACAACCCAAAACCAGAAACTTGGTCAGCTATTTTAGAAAGACCAACTAAAACAGTTGATGATATCGAAGCAACTGTAAAAGGAATTTTCAAGGAAGTACAGTCAAAAGGAGATTTTGCTGTTGCAAAATATACGTCTCTTTTTGATGGTGTTTCAGTTCCAGATTTGGAAGTTTCCCAAACCGAAATTGCAACTGCAATTGCAACTATTTCTATAGAGTTAAAAGAAGCTATTCAGTTAGCAAAATCAAATATTGAAAAATTTCACGCTGCCCAAAAAACAAATCGGGTTATCGTTGAGACTATTGAAGGGGTAAACTGCTGGCAGGAAAAAAGACCAATTCAAAAAATTGGTTTATACATTCCAGGCGGAACTGCCCCGTTATTTTCAACAGTATTGATGCTAGCGGTACCCGCTAATCTTGCAGGGTGTAACGAAATTGTATTGTGTTCGCCTCCAGATAAAAAAGGAAATATCAATCCAGCGATTCTATATGCAGCTTATTTGTGTGGTGTCACCAAAATTCTAAAAGTGGGAGGTATTCAGGCCATCGCAGGAATGACTTTTGGAACAGAATTAATTCCGAAAGTCTATAAAATATTCGGACCTGGAAACCAATTCGTAACGGTTGCCAAACAATTGGCTACTCAATTTGGAGTCGCTATCGATATGCCAGCAGGTCCATCCGAGTTGTTGATTGTGGCTGATGACACTGCCGTTCCTGCTTTCGTAGCATCCGATTTATTGTCCCAGGCCGAACACGGAACTGACAGCCAGGTAATTTTAGTTTCGACTTCAAAAACATTGATTGACGCTGTCGAACTGGAAATTCATTCACAAATGGAGGTTCTTCCCCGAAAAGCCATTGCAGAAAAAGCCATTGTGAATTCAAAATTGATTTTCGTCGAAAATGATGCAATCGCTTTAGAACTTATCAATGAATACGGCCCTGAACATTTTATTATTTGCACCAAAGACGAAGCTTTTTACGTTGATAACATTACCAATGCCGGCTCTGTATTTATTGGAAATTACACTCCTGAAAGCGCGGGTGATTATGCCTCAGGAACCAATCACACCTTACCAACAAATGGATATGCGAAAAATTATAGCGGAGTAAATCTGGATAGTTTTACCAAATCAATGACTTTTCAGAAAATAAGCCCAATTGGAATTCAAAACATTGGTTCAGCGATTGAAATTATGGCTGAAGCCGAGGGATTACAAGCGCACAAAAATGCTGTTACTTTACGACTGAAGAGTTTAGAATAGAGAATAGAGACAAGAAGCAAGACTATAAGAAGAATAAAATTGAGCAATTGAAGATCGAGTCTTTAATCTAGCATCTTTACTTCTTTCGTCTAAAAAAATAAAAAAAATGATAAATAGTTTTAATTTAGATAGTTTAGTTCGTGACAACGTTAAGGTCTTAAAACCATATTCGTCTGCAAGAGATGAATTTGAGGATTTTGACACCGTTGATATGGTTTTTTTGGATGCCAATGAAAATCCTTACGCTAATGGAGTAAACCGTTATCCTGATCCGCAACAAGCTTCGGTAAAAAGTATCCTTGCAAAGCAGCACAAAGTAAATCCGAACCAAATGTTATTAGGAAACGGTAGTGATGAGGTACTGGATTTGATTTTTAGAGCGTTTTGTGAGCCAAAAGTTAATAATGTAATTACTTTGCCACCTACTTACGGAATGTATGGTGTATTAGCCAATATCAATGCCGTAGAAAATAGAGAAGTATTACTTTCGACCGATTTTCAACCTCAAATTGAAAAAATCTTCAAGGCAATTGATGATAATACGAAAATGATTTTTTTGTGTTCGCCGAATAACCCAACAGGAAATTCTTTTTCGGAAGAAAGCGTTACGACTTTGTTGGAACATTTCAATGGCTTGATCGTGATAGACGAAGCGTATATTGACTTTTCAGAAAAAGAGAGTTGGTTGAAGAAAATTGATCAATATCCTAATTTGATTATTACTCAGACTCTTTCAAAAGCCTATGGTTTGGCAGGGATTCGTTTGGGAATTTGTTATGCTTCAGCAGAAATAATCGCGGTTTTGAACAAAATAAAACCACCTTACAATGTAAACGAATTAACTCAGAAAAGAGCTGTGGAAAGATTGGATGATACCGATGCCATACAATCTGAAATCACTGCAATTATAAAGCAAAGGTCAGCATTACTTAAAGTATTACTTGATGTAAAATACGTTGAAAAAATTTATCCAACGGAAGCCAATTTTATATTGATTAAAGTAGATGATGCCAATAAAAGATATGATGAATTGATTGCTAAAGGAATCGTAATCCGCAACAGAACAACTCAGCCTTTATGTGATAATTGTTTGCGTTTGACTATTGGAACAGAAGAAGAAAATAAAAAATTAATTGAGGCATTAATAGCTTAAGAAAATGAAGAAAGTACTTTTTATAGATCGTGATGGAACCATTGTTTTAGAACCTGAAAACTATCAACTAGACAGCCTGGAAAAATTGGAATTTTATCCAAAAGCGTTTCAGTATTTGGCAAAAATTGCAAAAGAAATGGATTACGAATTGGTGATGGTAACCAATCAGGACGGATTGGGAACCGACAGTTTTCCGGAAGATACTTTTTGGCCAACGCAAAACTTTATTTTGAGAGCTTTTGAAAACGAAGGCGTTCTTTTTGACGACATTTTCGTGGATCGTTCTTTTCCGGAAGACAATGCTCCAACCCGCAAGCCAAGAACAGGAATGTTAACCAAATATATTGACAACCCAGAATATGATTTAGCCAACTCATTTGTTTTAGGTGATCGTTTGACCGATGTAGAATTGGCTAAAAACTTGGGAGCCAAAGCTATTTTTATGAAATTGGAAGAAGAATTGGGAGTAGCTGAAGTTTCAAGTAAAAAAGAAGAACTAGACGAGATAATCGTATTGCAGTCAACTGATTGGAAAGCCATTTATGAGTTTTTGAAACTCGAAGCGCGTTCTGCAAGCATTTCAAGAAAAACCAATGAAACCGATATCTACATCAACCTGAACTTGGATGGAACCGGAAAAAGTAAAATCGAAACCGGTATTGCTTTTTTTGACCACATGTTAGACCAAATTGCACGCCACGGACAAATGGACTTGGAAATTTTGGTAAAAGGAGATTTAGAAGTTGATGAACACCACACAATTGAAGACACTGCCATCGCGCTTGGAGAAGTTTTTGCCAAAGCATTAGGAAATAAACTAGGAATCGAACGTTATGGTTTTTGTTTACCGATGGACGACTGTTTATCCCAAGTAGCCATTGATTTTGGAGGCAGAAACTGGCTGGTTTGGGAAACCGAATTTAAGCGTGAAATGGTAGGTAAAATGCCAACAGAGATGTTTTATCATTTCTTCAAATCCTTCTCAGATGGGGCAAAAGCCAATATAAACATCAAAGCGGAAGGAACCAACGAGCATCACAAAATTGAAGCCATCTTTAAAGCTTTTGCGAAAGCGATAAAAGTAGCCGTAAAACGCGATACAGAAAAAATGATTTTACCGAGTACGAAAGGGATGTTGTAAAATGCTTCAAGACTTCAGCTATCGGCAATCAGCCCAAAGCTCAAAGCTCAAAGCCCAAAGTTTATAAAATGAAAATAGTAATCATAAATTACGGAGCAGGAAATATTCAAAGCATTATGTTCGCTATCGAAAGATTGGGATACAAAGCCGTTTTGAGCAATAATCCGGAAGAAATAAAGTCTGCTGACAAAGTAATCTTTCCTGGCGTAGGTGAGGCGAGTTATGCCATGAAAATGCTAAAAAAGAGCGGTTTGGATTCCTTGATCCCAACGCTGAAACAACCTGTATTCGGAATTTGTTTGGGTATGCAATTGATGTGTAATTCTTCTGAGGAAGGAAATACGGAAGGATTAGGAATTTTTGATGTAGATGTTGTGAAATTTTCTCCAAAAGTGAAAGTGCCCCAAATGGGTTGGAACAATATTTACAATCTTAAATCAGATTTGTTCAAAGGAATTGCCGAGAATGAATATATGTATTTGGTCCATAGTTTTTATGCCCCTATTTGCAAAGAAACCATTGCAACTACTGAATATGAATTGGAGTATTCTTCGGCTTTAGAGAATGATAATTTCTACGGAACACAATTTCACCCCGAGAAAAGCGGTGATATTGGAGAGCAAATTTTAAACAACTTTTTAAACCTTAAACTTTAAACAAATTATGCGAATAATCCCTGCAATAGATATTATAGAAGGAAAATGTGTTCGCTTATCCAAAGGCGATTACAACACCAAAATCATATACAACGAAAACCCGTTGGAAGTGGCTAAATCATTTGAAGCCCACGGAATAGAATATTTACATTTAGTGGATTTAGATGGTGCAAAATCAAGTAAGATTGTCAATTATAAAATATTGGAACAAATTGCTACACAAACCAAACTGAAAATTGATTTTGGTGGTGGTTTAAAAGCGGATTCTGATTTGAAAATAGCTTTTGAAAGTGGCGCCAACCAAATCACTGGTGGAAGTATTGCAGTAAAAAACAGAGCAATTTTTGAGAAATGGATTGCTGAATACGGTTCAGATAAAATTATTTTAGGAGCTGACGCCAATAACGAAAAAGTGGCAGTTTCGGGTTGGTTGGAAGATTCTGATGAAGATTTGGTACCATTTATTCAGGATTACCAAAACAAAGGAATTGAGTATGTAATTTGTACCGATATTGCCAAAGACGGAATGTTAGAAGGACCTAGTTTTGATTTGTATGCCAAGATTTTGACGGAAGCCAAAGGAATAAAATTAATCGCCTCTGGTGGAATTTCTACTTTTGATGAATTGCCTAAATTAGCCGAATTAGGTTGTGAAGGCACCATTATCGGGAAAGCCATTTACGAAGGACGAATTTCGTTGAAACAATTGGAAAATTATATAATAGGTTGATAGTTGTCGGTTGTCGGTTGATAGTTTATTTCATTGACCAATAACCAACAACCAACAACCAACAACTAAAATAAAAATGCTAACAAAAAGAATAATACCCTGTCTCGATATTAAAAACGGAAGAACTGTTAAAGGTGTTAATTTCGTAGATTTGCGTGATGCAGGAGATCCTGTCGAATTGGCCAAAATTTATTCAGATGAAGGTGCTGACGAATTGGTTTTTCTGGATATCTCGGCAACCGAAGAACGCAGAAAAACTTTGGTTGATTTGGTTCGAAAAGTAGCGGCAACGATCAATATTCCGTTTACGGTAGGTGGAGGAATCTCGACAGTAGAAGACGTTGAAGTTTTATTGCAAAATGGTGCAGATAAAGTTTCTATCAATTCTTCTGCCGTAAAAAATCCAAGGTTGATTAATGATTTGGCACAAAAATTCGGAAGCCAATGTATAGTGGTAGCCATAGATGCCAAGCAAATCGACGGAGAATGGATCGTACATTTGGTAGGAGGAAAGGTTCCTACAGAAATTCGATTATTTGATTGGGCACAAGAAGTAGAACATAGAGGAGCGGGAGAAATACTTTTTACCTCAATGAATCACGACGGAACCAAAAATGGTTTTGCAAATGAGGCTTTGGCTAAACTTTCAGAATTAGTCAATATTCCAATAATTGCTTCTGGTGGAGCGGGAAATATGCAACATTTTGTAGATACTTTTATTTATGGAAAAGCTGATGCAGCATTGGCGGCAAGCGTATTTCATTTTAAAGAAATAGAAATCAAAGCATTGAAAAAAGAACTTAAAAATAACAATATAGAAGTTAGGATATAAATCTAAAATCCTAAATCTAAAATCCAAAATTGAATATGGACATAGATTTTTCAAAAAGCGCACACGGGTTAATTCCTGCTATCATCCAAGACAGTGAAACTAAAAATGTTTTAATGCTTGGTTATATGAATGCCGAGGCCTACCAAAAAACTTTAGATACTAAAAAAGTAACTTTCTACAGCCGTTCCAAACAAAGGCTTTGGACAAAAGGGGAAGAGAGTGGCAATTTTTTGAATTTGGTTGACATCAAAAATGACTGTGATAATGATACATTGTTGATTCAAGTACAACCTGTGGGACCAACTTGTCACAAAGGTACAGATACTTGCTGGGCAACCGAAAATAAGCAAGAATATGGTTTTATTTCGAATCTGGAAAACACCATCAAAACGAGAAGGGAAAATGCCGATTCCGAGAAAAGTTACGTGGCTTCTTTATTCAAATTGGGAATCAACAAAATTGCACAAAAAGTGGGAGAAGAAGCAGTAGAAGTGGTGATTGAGGCCAAAGATGACAACGATGATTTATTCTTGAGCGAAAGTGCCGATTTGCTATTTCACTATTTAATATTACTGCAAGCCAAAGGTTTTCAATTGAATGACGTGATTGAAGTTTTGAAAAGCCGTCAGAAATAAAAATCAGTTTGAAGTTTCAAACAAAGAACTGAAACTTTAAATTTTAAAATAACTATGATACGCTAAAGCCCGATTGCAAAATTAATTGCTTTTGGGCTTTTTTTTGGTTCTAAAAATAAAAAAAGTGTGTAGTTTTGGTAGAAAATTATCAAATACATGAAATGAGCATTACTATCATTGGGGTACCAAACGCTAATGCCGATATGCGAATTACGTGTGACCTACTAAAAACAATAATTATCAACACATGAAAAAGTATCTAAAACTATTATTGATTGCATTTTTAATCACTAATGGAATACAAGCCCAAGCACTTCTTGGTAAATCTGAAGTTGTCTTCACAAGACAAGATTCTTTAAGAGGTAGCATCACCAAGGAAAGAGCATGGTGGGATGTAAAACACTATGATTTGGATGTAAAAGTAAATCCTTCAGATAGCACAATTACAGGATCTAATACCATTCAATATAAAGTGTTACAAACTTATAGCATAATGCAAATTGATTTGCAAAATCCGATGGAAATTAGCAAAGTTACTCAAGATGGTGTAGCATTAAAATACAAAAGAGAAGGTAATGCTTTCTTTATAACATTAGTTTCAAAACAAAATGTAGGAGCCATAAAAGAAGTAAAAATCTTTTATCATGGTAAACCAAAAGTAGCCGTTAGACCACCATGGGATGGCGGGTTAACTTGGAAAAAAGATAAAAACGGAAACAATTTTATAGCATCGTCCTGCCAAGGATTGGGAGCCAGTGTTTGGTGGCCAAACAAGGATCATATGTATGATGAAGTAGAAGGAATGAAAATTAGTGTGAATGTTCCTGGGAAATTAATCGATGTTTCGAATGGTCGTTTGCAAAATGTAAAAACACTAAAAGACGGTACCAAAACCTATACTTGGGTAGTGAAAAATCCAATCAATAATTATGGGGTAAATATCAATATTGGAGATTATGTTACTTTTTCAGAGAAATACAAAGGAGAAAAAGGCAATTTGGATTGTACTTACTATGTTTTGAAAGATAATTTGGCAAAAGCTAAAGAACAATTCAAAGATGTTCCTAGGATGTTGAAAGCTTTTGAACATTGGTTTGGTCCTTATCCGTTCTATGAAGATAGCTACAAGCTAGTGGAAGCTCCTTACTTAGGAATGGAACACCAAAGTTGTGTAACTTATGGCAATGGTTTTAAAAATGGATATTTAGGGCGCGATTTGAGCGGAACAGGTTGGGGATTAAAATTTGATTTTATCATCATCCATGAATCGGGACACGAATGGTTTGCGAACAACATTACGTACAAAGACATCGCCGATATGTGGATTCACGAAAGCTTTACTTGCTATTCAGAAAGTCTTTTTCTTGAGTATTATTATGGAAAAGAAGCTGCTGGTGAATATGTAAGAGGTATTCGGAAAAATATTGAAAACGACAAGCCTATTATTGGACATTATGATGTAAACAACGAAGGCTCAGGAGATATGTATTACAAAGGTGCCAATATGCTTAATACATTGCGCCAGTTAATAAATAATGACGAAAAATGGAGAACTATCTTAAGAGGCTTAAATAGTACTTTTTACCATCAAACCGTTACAACAAAGCAAATTGAAGATTATTTGAGTCAACAAGTAGGAATGGATTTAAACCCATTCTTTAATCAATATTTGAGAGACATTAGAATTCCAACATTTGAATATACTTTTCAGGACAACATTTTAAAATACCGTTGGACGAATATTGTTGCAGGTTTTGATATGCCTGTAAAAGTATCCTTAAACGGAACTGAAGTTATTTTGAATTCAAAAGCAGAATGGACTGAATTTACCACTGCTTCAAAAATTGAAAAAGTAGAAGTAAACAAAGATTTTTATGTTTTGAGCAAAGAAGTTGCAAAATAAAAAAAATTAAAACATATAAGTCATATAAGTTAGATTCTATTAACTTATATGACTTATATGGTTAAAAAAATAGACACTGTCCCATAAAGTGTGTAAGTTGAAAAGTCAAGGCTTCGGTTTTATAATCGGAGCCTTTTATCAAATATAAGGGTAAATTGGTTTAAAACAATTCCCCAATTTTGAATAGGCATCGTCCATT
>NZ_JAHWYN010000013.1 GCF_019351435.1 Flavobacterium taihuense | reverse complement strand
TTTTTAATAATCAATTTACCCCGAAATTAGGTGGTCAATTTGAACTGGAAAGTGGTGGTCAGTTTGCTCCGGAACTGGTGGTCAATTTACACTGGAAAGTGGTGGTCAATTTGACCGGTTTTTCCAGTTAATTACGCAAAGTTCAAAAATTGACTTTTCATAAAAAAGGACATGAAAATTTGACTAAAATTTTCTCTCTAAAAGGTTTAAGAGGTTCTATATAATGTTTCGAAGATCAGTCGCACTTTGTTGGGTTGTGAAACTGATTATTCGCAGCTACGGCTCAAATATAATTTGTCGTCAACTTCTTCAGTAGGTTGTACTGGATCAGCAACACTGAAAAAAAACATTTAATTTAAAATGTTAGCATGCAGATTTTGCTATTCTGAAATAGCCACTCATAAAGGTGGTATTTTCAATCTAAAGCATTTGTGCAATTTTAGACTATTTATAAAGTTTACAAGTCTTCGTCAGATCTTTTAATAAAATCTATTGAATTTAATGCGATATTTCTAATTTGTCTCTTATGGTTGAAGATTAGGGGTTCGAACCCATAAAAAAATTATAGTATTCGGGATATTAGGACACGATTGTCGACATCCGCTCTTCAAGTTTACGCATATCCTCGCTGAGTTTTTGTTCAACTACCTTAGCATAGATTTGAGTGGTACGAATACTTGTATGTCCAAGCATCTTTGATACACTCTCTATTGGTACACCGTTACTCAGGGTAACGGTAGTTGCAAAAGTATGCCGTGCGATATGAAAGGTGAGAATTTTTGTTATACCGCACATGTCAGCAATCTCTTTCAGGTAGCCGTTCATTCGCTGGTTTGAAATTACAGGAAAAACTGTACCGTTATTCAGAGCTCTTGGATCATCTCTGTATTTATCCATTAACTCTATAGCCTGTGGAAGCAGTGGTACCCGTATTCTTATATCTGTTTTTGCCCTGCTTGTTGATATCCAAAGCCCGCCGTCTATACCCGTAATAATTTTGTTTGGAGCCAGTTCGGCGAGTTCAATATAGGAAAGACCTGTATAGCAGCTAAACTGGAACATATCCCGAACATGCTCCAGCCGTTCGATCGTAAACTCTTTATTAGCTAATGCTGTAAGCTCTTTACTGTTCAATGACTCCCGATCCACTTTGTCAAAATGCTTCTTGAAGCTGGTAAATGGATCTTTAGACAGCCAATCCAACTTGACCGCCATATTTATCATTTTACGCAACCGTTCAATGTGCTTCATAATGCCGTTGTTGTTAAGTGGCTTTTGGTGGTCTTTGGGAACATAATTAAAAAGGTAGCGTTCAAAATCCAAGATGAATTTATATTTAAGCTGTGAAAGGACAATATCATTTCTGTATAGTTTCTCTTTTAGAAATATTTTTACATACCGCTGTGTGGTATGATAGTTCTTCATAGTTCCAGGAGCAAGCTTATGTAGTTGCTGCTCATTATGATATTCCATTAGTGATACTAATGTGGGAGCCAGGTGGTCTATTCCCAATACTTTATCGCGGATTGCAGGGCCATCAATTGGTACATCAGTCAGAACCATCTGCTGATACGTATTTATAATCTTTGCCTTGAACTGATTAAGGAACATGTTGAGTTCAATTGTTTCTTTACGACTTCCCTTGGCCATGCCTTTTCTTTCATCCCATTCATTTGCGTTAACTGATCGCTTTATTGAAATCTCGGTTCGCTTTCCGTTTACCGTTACCCTAGCACAGATAGGAGCCGAACCTTGCGTCGTGGTTTTTTGTATCTTTAGGTAAAAAAGTACCCCGAATGTTGTAGTAGCTGCTTTCATATCTCAAAAATTTAATGTTTTAGATCATTTGCACATTAAAATGAGTCCCGATACTGCCGAATTTTTGGTTAAAAAAACGCGTATTCCGAGAAGCATCAAATGTTAAAATTTGAGTACAACTGACTGGTAATTAAATGATTAAATTGATTTCTGGGACCTAAAGGTAAAAAAAGAAAAGGGGTAGCCGAATAGGTCCCATTTTCTTTGATATAACTTGAATGTTTTGGAGTGGAATAAAAAGAAAAACCCTTTAAATCATACGATTTAAAGGGTTTTGACTGCCTATGGAAGGCTTTTTTGTCGGGGTGGCAGGATTCGAACCTGCGGCCTCCTGCTCCCAAAGCAGGCGCGATAACCGAGCTACGCTACACCCCGTAATTCGAGTGCAAATATAAGGTTTATTTCTGCTTTTCAAAGCGATTTTCTAAAATAATTAAAATTTATTTCAACATCAATTTTTTGGATTTATTAGGGTATGTATTTTTTATAATAAAGAGTACATTTGTAACTCAAAAAATAAAAAATATGTCAGACACAATAGAAAAAATCAAATGCCTTATTATAGGTTCTGGACCAGCAGGTTATACTGCAGCCATATATGCAGCCAGAGCTAATATGAATCCTGTTTTATACCAAGGAATGCAACCAGGGGGTCAATTGACGACTACCAATGAAGTCGAAAACTTTCCAGGTTATGTAGATGGAGTTACTGGTCCGGAAATGATGGTACAGTTGCAAAGTCAAGCACAACGTTTTGGTACTGATATCCGTGATGGTTGGGCTACCAAAGTAGATTTCTCAGGAGATATTCATAAAGTTTGGATCAATGATAAAATAGAATTGCATTGCGAAACCGTAATTATTTCTACAGGTGCTTCTGCGAAATATCTGAATATTGCATCAGAACAACACTATCTAAAAATGGGTGGTGGAGTTTCGGCTTGTGCTGTTTGTGACGGATTCTTCTATAGAAATCAAGAAGTTGTAATAGTTGGGGCCGGAGATTCAGCTTGTGAAGAAGCTCATTATTTATCTAAATTATGTTCTAAAGTGACGATGTTGGTTCGTAGCGAAAAGTTTAGAGCTTCCAAAATTATGGAAGAACGCGTTCGTAAAACCGAAAACATTACGATTTTGATGAATCACGATACAGTAGATGTGCTGGGAGATGAGCAAGTAGTTACTGCCGTTAAAGCAAGAAACAAAACAACAGGTGAAGTTTTTGATATTCCGGCTACTGGTTTCTTTGTGGCCATTGGACATCAACCGAACACTGAAATTTTTAAAGAGTATTTGACTTTAGACGAAACAGGATATATTATAAATACCCCTGGAACTTCAAAAACAAATGTTAATGGCGTTTTTGTTGCGGGAGATGCTGCGGACCACGTGTACCGTCAAGCAATTACGGCTGCGGGTACTGGTTGTATGGCTGCTCTTGATGCCGAAAGATATTTGGCTTCTAAAGACTAAATTTTTCTTTATAAAATGAAAAGTCCCAATTTTTTAAGTTGGGACTTTTTTTATATATGAATTCTGAGATTAAAAACTCAGCTTAGGGATTACTTCGTCTTTTTAATCAATTGTGCTTCGCCTAAAAATTTACGGACTTCAATTTTAGGAGTGCCAAGGACGTAAATTTTTGAAGCATCAATAGCGTCAACCACAAGTGTTGTATCAGCCATTAAATTGCAAATTGCGTTACTTTCAGTAGTTACATCGGCATTTTTTATAGTGAAATTAACTCCTGTAAATACGGAATTGTTATCCAGACGTATGATTGCATTGGTAGCTTCTCCTTCTATAGTGGCTATTGCTTTTTGGTACTGATCAAATGCCAACTCAGTGGTTGCGATCAAAGCTTTGATTTGTGTATTTTTACTCAATTGAATTTTTGATTTTTCAGCTTTTAAATTAAGCTCAATCTTCGATTTATCGTCAGCTATTAATGTGAAATTTTTTGAATTGACATTCAAGTATAATTTGGCAAAATCCAAAGATTTAAATGCAATGTCATCCAGTTGAATGGCTTCAAGTGCATTAACAATTGTTAGGTTTTTGGCTATAACGGATTTTAAATCATTGGTATATTTCATTCGAACAATCAGTTTTTTGAAACTAGTTGCTTCTTTAGGAGTGTAAATGCGAAGCGTTTTTTCTTTTATGTCAAAAGAAATGTTGTCATGGAGATTGTCGTCAGCTTCAATTTTTATTTCGTTTTTAGGACCTTTTTCTAAGAAAACAGTTAGATTGTCTTCAATTTCAATTGCGGTAAATTCGTCAATTTCTTTTGGTTTTTCGACAACGACTTTAGAACCTTTTATTCTTTCTTTATTTTGGCCAATAGTAAGGTTTGTTGCAAGTAAGAAAAATACAAGTACGTGAAAATATTTCATTTTAAAACAATTTGGGTTGGGTACAAATATAAAAAAATCACCCATTTTTGATGGATGATTTTAGAAATATTTAAGGAAAATACACTTACTCTTGATGAATACTTCCTCCAGAATTCTCTTCTTTTTTAATTGATTTTGGGGGGTTGTTATACGCAATGTTTCCACCGCTGGAAGCTTTAGCATTTAAACTTACAATCGGATGAACGGAAATAGATCCGCCACTTGATGAATCGGCCGTTACATCATTGGCCAATAATTCATCGGCATCTATAACAGATCCGCTGGAAGCCGATGTCTCTAGTTGCATTGCTTTTCCTTTTATAGTTTGATTACTGGCGCTACTGCTTGACAATTGAATTTTTTCGTACTCTAGAGTAGCATGAATTGACGCAGCACTCGATGATGCAAGATTCAAATTGCTTCCTTTTAAAGTCGTTTTGCTGTTAATAGTAGCAGCTGATGAGGCTTCTAGTCCTTCTATTACAGGCATTTTTACTGTTATTTTTTTTGAGGAAACATTGATAAAGTTACCTGATGTACAAGAAATAATCAGCACTCCATTTTCTACTTTGGTAGTGATTTCTTTCTGTAAATTATCGTCGGCCTCTACGATTATTTCGGTTTTGTCTGATTGTTCAATGACAAGATCTAAAGCATTATTTACTTCTACATTTTTGAAATCGCCAGTAACCGATCTTTTTTCAGTAGTTACATGGCCGCTTCCTTTAATTGCATTGATTTCTCCCAGTTGATTACAAGATCCAAAAAGCAAAGCCGTTAATGTAACGATAATAAATTGGGTGATTAATGTGATGACTTTTAACATGATTATTCGGTTTTATTTTGATTGAATAATATCACCAGTTGCAATGGTGTGTGTTGGTACTTCTTTTTTGGTGGAACCAAGTATTAAATAATAATTTTTAAAATAGGAAGGCAATCCTTCTGCCTGATGATTAATCGAATTTCTAACTTCAAAATGCAGATGCGGAAAGAATGAACTACCGGAGGTTCCAATAGAAGCTATTTTCTGTCCTTTTTTTACTCGATCACCTACTTTTAATGCGATTGCGCTTTTGTTTTTCAAATGTCCATACATGCTATATGAATTTGCACCATGTTTTATAACAATATAATTTCCATATAAAGTTAATGGATTATCTTTTAATGATGGAATATCAAAAGTTTTATCGTCTTTTTTATTGGTTTCGATAGCTGCAATTTCACCATCTGCAACAGCCAAAACATCAGTTCCAAAACCAAACCAGTCTCTATCGTTTTCCCCCTTTGAAATAAATTTTTTCCCTTCTGAATCAACTACTACAAAATCATAAGCATATCTCATGAAATTTCCAGTGAATCCTAATTGCTTTATTGGAGCAAATTCGTAATCAAAACGCCTGTGATGTGAATAAAAATCATGCCCGTCATACACCAGTATTTTATTTTTTAGAGGCAGAATGAAATCCGACTTTTGTTCATAATCTGTTGGAATAACTACTTTTTTAATCTCAATGCTATCATTGAAAACAAATGTATATTCCAATTTATCAGTCATACTATTTAGATCTGGAAAAGGATTAAAAATCATTTTTCTTGAAACACTATTCCATTCGATGTTTGGAATAGTGTTTATACTTGGGGCTGTACCATTATTATCCAAAAACTTTTGTTGGACAAGTTTATTTTGCCTGTCAAAAGCAGATATTTCTAGCTTGGTTAATTTAAGGCTATCCGTGGATAGATTTTCTATAACAAAATCAAAATTTAAACTGTATTGCTGTTCATTGATTTTTTCTTTCAGCGGATGCTCAGGTTTGCATTCAATTGTAAGTTTGTTTTGAGCATTAACAGACAAGGCAGATAATCCAAAAATAAGTACTGCAAAAAATTGAATGGTTTTCATCGTTACTTATTCGGTTTTAATGATTATACCGTCTTTGTTGATTTTCAATTCTTTGAAATTCTTTTTGGTTTTAACAACCGAATCACTTTCTACAGTGACACCATTTTCATTGATGGTTACATTTGTTTCGTTGTCATCATCTTCATCATTATAGTCATTATCATCGTTTGGACAATTTAAACATCTTATTTTATTGTCTTCTACTCTGAAAATATCATTAGTAGAATCAGGATGCCATAAAAAGTAATCACCATCTGTACGATCATAATTTCTCATTGAATCGTCTGGTTTCAATAATGTGCCTTGGGGCAAGTATAAAGTGATTTCTATTTCTTGATCCCTGAATTTGTTTTTTAAATCAGTAATTAAATAGTTGTCAAATATCAATTGGTTGCCAACGATTTTATAGTTGTAACGAATGGCATCAGCTCTTTTTTTAGCTTCAGACAGTGATTTTCCTTTGGCTTCTTTTTCAATTTGTAGATAAGCATATTTTTCTTCTGATTTTTCGATTCTGATGCTTACTTGATTTGAATAAATAATGTCATTATTCAAAGAATCTTGAGTAATCATAAACTCATTTCGGTCATCCACATTTTTAGCAAAATAATCATTGTGCTTGAATTTGATTAAAAGAGTATCTGTTGGTTTTATATTAATGGTTTCTTTTTGAACCGATCTGCCATTTACCGCAAATGCTGTTGCTTGTTTTATACCGATTGAGATTGCAAGTGAAACTGCGATTAACCAAAGGGCTAATAAAGTGTATTTTGCAATGTTTCCAATAGAGTTCATGTTGGGTGCCAATAATTTGAATCCTAATAAAGTCATGAAGAAAAATGGAATTCCAACCGCTAAAAACATTAATAAACCAAAAGTCCAAACGGGGTAATCAGTGAAGTTTCCTGCTTCTACAAATGATTGCCAAGGAAAGTTTATAGATGTAGTAGTTCCCAAAGTAAATACTCCAATGAATAGCATAACAAGCACCACTAAACCTGATATTATTAAAACAACTCCTAGAAACTTAGCGAAAATCTTGAAAACGGTCATGATAAAATCACCTAAACCACTTCCTATTTTTTCGGCACCTGATTTTACTTGATTGCCAAATTTGTCATAATCAGCGTTTTTTATTTTTCCGGAAACACTTTCAAATTCTTCACGAACCTTTTTTTCAATATTAGAAATGGTTACCGGTTCTCCTGTCATTTCTAATTTTTCAGATGTGGTTATCGCTTCAGGAGTTACAATCCAGAGAATGACGTATGCCAAAATTCCAGTCCCAAATCCAGCAAAAACAAATATTAAAAACATTATTTTTAACCAAACTGCATCAATTCCAAAATAATGTCCTAAACCAGTGGCAACACCACCTATCATTCCGTTTTCTTTGTCACGGTATAGTTTTTTAGTACTTCTTGGAGCTGCATAATCTCTATTGTTTGTTGAATTTGGACCGTCTTCTTCAATGATGTAATCTTCTGGTTGTCCCATTACGGCGATAACATCGTCTACTTCTCTAATGGTTACTACGTGTTTTTCTGTCTTTTGTTTCTCTGTCAATAGTTCCGAAACTCGCATTTCGATATCTTTGATGATTTCTTCTTGTCCGGATGATTTTGACAGCGAACGTTTGATAGCGTCAAAATAACGGGTTAATTTTTGGTATGCATCTTCGTCAATATGGAAGAACATTCCGCCTAGATTTATATTTACAGTTTTGTTCATGACTATTATTTTTGGTTGGTTATTAGGTTTACGGCATCAGACAATTCCGTCCATGTGCCATCTAGTTCTCTTAAAAAGGTTTGTCCAATTTCTGTCAAACCATAATATTTTCTAGGTGGTCCCGATGTAGATTCTTCCCAACGATAGTTGAGTAATCCGTCATTTTTTAATCGAGTTAAGAGCGGATAAATGGTTCCCTCCACGACCAACAATTTTGCGTTTTTTAAAGTGTCTAATATTTCTGAGGTATAAGCGTCTTTCTCTTTTAGTACTGATAAGATACAAAACTCAAGAACACCTTTACGCATCTGGGCTTTTGTGTTTTCAATGTTCATAATTTTTTAATTTGAGTGGATTTGATTTGTTGATGAAACTGTTCATTTTTGATTGATGATTGATTAATGGGATGATTATAAATAAGTTGATTGGATTCTGAGCTCATGAGATTCTATGAGTAAGTCTTAGCGATCTAGTTACTATTTATTTTAGGAACGGTATTGTAAAGGGATAGTCGTATTCTTCGCCATTAGATGCTTTGATTGAAGCATAAATAACAAGAAAGAATTCAGCTATTTTTATAGAAGCAAGCACAAAAAGCGCCAGGACACCCACTGTCAAGATTCCGATGCTGTTGCCATAATCAAAGTTTTCAAAAATGACATCATTACTGTTTACAAGATCATTGAATGAGATGTTCTTTAAAACAGTATACAAAAATATTGGAATGGCAATCATAGCCAATACCAAAGTGTAAATTAAAATGCTCAATTGAAAGTTTAGCGCTTGTTTACCGTTGTGGTCTACAAATTCCGATTGTTCTTTTTTGGATGTCCATAGGATAATTGGAAATATATAATTCCCAAACGGAATTATATATTGACTAAAAGTGCTCAAGTGTGTAAATGCTGCAATGTTTCTTTCGGTTGAAGTTTCCATTTTTTTGATTTTTTGATTTCGTTTTTTTGATTGATGATTGATGACAGAAATTAATTAGATGACTTACCTAGTAATTTCTTATGCAAATATATGTCCGAAAGACAGTATCTTGTATCACATAGTAGTATATATTAACACAATATTAACAAAAAATAGCAGTATTGAAAGAAAAAAGCTCTTATTTTGACAGCTATGCGATCTCAAAACCCAAATTTTATTAACTTAGACATAAAACCCAAAAGACTTTACCCAATGGTTTAATTTGTCTTGTTGTGGAGCGAAAAGCTTGAAATAACGTTAATTGAAAATTTTTATATGCACGCATGGTATTTTTTGTATTTTAGCAAAAAAATCTATTACATGGAATTAACGGTATCTAAATTGAATCGATTTATATTTTTCAAATTGCCTTCTGCATTTATATGTGGGATACGAGTGAAATCTATTGACAATGAAAAATGCGAGGTGACAGTAAAACACCGATGGATTAACCAAAATCCTTTTAATTCTATGTATTTTGCTGTACAGGCAATGGCTGCTGAGATGACAACAGGTGCGATGGTGATTGATAAAATCCAGAAAAGCGGAAAAAAAATATCGATGCTGGTAGCTAATAATAAATCTAACTTTTCTAAAAAAGCGACAGGCAGAATCACTTTTGTATGCCAAGACGGCCATTTAATTGAGGAAGCGATTCAAAAGACAATTGCCAATGGCGAAGGTCAAACATTTTGGATGAAATCTATAGGTACTAATGAAGAAGGAGTTCAGGTTTCTGAAATGGATTTTGAATGGAGTGTTCGATTGAAATAAGCTGTTTTTATAAAAACAAAAAAAGCTTCGTTTCTAGTTAACGAAGCTTTTTTTAATATAAGGCAATGGTGAATTAATAATTATATAGAAAACAACCTTACTTTCAATCATCGAGAGTTGTATTCTTTGGGGCTTGAATATAAATCTGTCTCAAAAATAGAAAAACTATATCGTAATAGTCTTAAAATTATATTAAATTTTAATTTGAAATTAAAAGTGTCAATATAAAGTTCCTTTTTTATTTTTAAAAAAAGATGACAATTTGACATTTTAGAAGTTTTGGCAGTACTTTTGCAATCGAATTTAATGAATAAAACTATGTTTAAGAATTTTTTTAAAAATAAAAGTAATATGACTACAGAAAATACAGAATTCGATCAAGAAATAGATGATGTAACATTAGAGAATAATGCAAATGGTGAGCAACTTATTATTGAAGAATTAAGTGTTGAAGAGCAGTTAACACAAGACTTAGCCAAAGAAAAAGATAAGTTTTTGAGATTATTTGCTGAATTTGAAAATTACAAAAGACGTACTACAAAAGAAAGAATCGAGTTGTTTAAAACAGCTAATCAAGAAGTTTTGCTTGCTATGTTACCTGTATTGGATGATTTTGACAGAGCAATGGTTGAAATTAACAAATCGGAAGATGAATTGTTAGCCAAAGGTGTAGAATTGATTCATGAAAAATTGAAAGGAACGTTGGTTGCCAAAGGATTAGAGCAAGTTGATGTTAAAGCGGGTGATACATTTGATGCGGATTTTGCTGAAGCTATTACTCAAATTCCGGCAGCATCTGACAAGATGAAAGGGAAAATTGTGGATGTTCTTGAAAAAGGATACAAACTAGGCGATAAAATTATTCGTTTTCCAAAAGTGGTAATTGGTAACTAAAAAAATCAAATTGCAAATCCTAAATTCTAATGTGTTGAACGGTTGGAATTTGGTCCTGAAAGTTTCGGGATTAAAATTTGGAATTTACTTTAAATTATTATGAAAAAAGATTTTTACGAAATATTAGGCATTTCAAAAGGTGCAGATGCTGCTGAAATTAAAAAGGCATACAGAAAAAGTGCATTGAAGTACCATCCTGACAAGAATCCTGGCGACAAAGAGGCAGAAGAAAAATTTAAATTGGCTGCCGAAGCATACGAAGTATTGAGTGATCCTGCCAAAAAAGCAAAGTATGACCAATATGGGCATCAAGCATTTGATGGTTCTGGAGGTTTTGGCGGAGGTCATGGCGGTATGAATATGGATGATATCTTTAGTCAATTTGGAGATATTTTTGGTGGTGGTTTTGGAGGATTTGGCGGAGGCGGAGGCGGAGGTCCTCGTCGCGTAAAAGGAAGTAATTTGCGTATTAAAGTAAAATTGACTCTCGAAGAAATCGCCAATGGTGTCGAGAAAAAAGTAAAAGTAAAACGTAAAGTTCAAGCTCAGGGCGTAAGCTACAAAACGTGTTCAACTTGTAATGGTCAAGGTCAGGTAATGAGAGTTACCAATACGATTTTAGGTAGAATGCAATCGGCTTCAACTTGTCCTACTTGTGGTGGTTCTGGTCAAATTTTGGACAAAAAACCAAGCAATGCCGATTCTCAAGGAATGGTTGTAGAAGACGAAACGGTTTCTATAAAGATTCCAGCGGGGGTTGTAGACGGAATGCAGTTGAAAGTTTCCAGTAAAGGAAATGATGCTCCAGGAAATAGTGTACCGGGAGATTTAATTGTAGTCATTGAAGAAATTGAACATGAGTTCTTGAAACGTGAAGGTGAAAACCTGCACTACGATTTATACATTAGTTTCGCAGAAGCTGTTCTTGGAATTTCAAAAGATATTGACGCGGTAAACGGTAAAGTAAGAATCAAACTCGAAGAAGGAATTCAATCCGGTAAAATCCTGCGATTAAAAGGAAAAGGTATTCCAAGTATCAATGGATACGGAAGTGGAGATTTATTAGTTCACGTAAATGTTTGGACTCCAAAGACCTTGAATAAAGAACAAAAACAGTTCTTTGAAAAAGCATTGACGGATGATAACTTTACTCCAAATCCTGAAAAATCAGATAAATCATTTTTTGAAAAAGTAAAAGATATGTTTTCTTAACTTTTTTTAAGATAAAAAATACAAACCCATCCTTTATTCGTTTAGGATGGGTTTTTTAATGCATTATTAAGAGAATTTCGTTTTGAAATTATTTACTTTTACGCCAATTAAAAAAGTAGCATGAGTAACATACTTGAAGTAAATAAAGTCGTTAAGCAATATGGTGATTATGTAGCGCTTAACGAAGTATCATTGACCGTTCCCAAAGGAAGCATATACGGGCTTCTTGGTCCAAATGGAGCAGGAAAGACTTCTCTAATTCGAATCATAAATCAGATTACGATGCCCGATAGTGGCGAAATCATTCTAGATGGTGAAAAACTTCAGCCCAAACACATACAATACATAGGATATCTCCCAGAAGAAAGAGGCTTGTACAGCTCTATGAAAGTAGGCGAACAATGTTTGTATTTGGCACAAATGAAAGGATTGTCCAAAGCAGAAGCCAAAAAACAACTCGAATATTGGTTTGATCGCTTGGGAATTCAAGGCTGGTGGAACAAGAAAATTCAAGAATTGTCCAAAGGAATGGCACAGAAAATACAATTTGTGGTTTGCGTTTTACATAAACCTAAATTATTGATTTTTGACGAACCTTTTTCTGGATTTGATCCTGTAAATGCTAATGTCATTAAAGATGAAATATTGGCATTGAGAGAGGAAGGCGCAACGATTATTTTTTCTACCCATAGAATGGAAAGTGTTGAGGAATTGTGTGATCATATCGCATTGATTCATAAATCGAATAAGTTGATAGAGGGCAAACTAATTGATGTAAAAAGACAATTCAAAACGAATAGTTTTGAAGTAGGTATTTTGTCAGACAATGTGGAAGGTTTGATGTTTGATATTACTCAAAAATTCAGGGTGGGTGAAGCCAATTTTAAATCATTAAATGACGAAATAAAACTGGAAATTCAACTTGGTAATGCCACACCAAATGAATTATTGAATGTTCTGACAAAACGTGGTCAAGTAATGCATTTTGTGGAGAAAATCCCAAGTGTGAATGATATTTTTATTCAAACGGTAACAGCATAGAATTTAGATTATAAATCCGAAATCCTTATTCACAAGTCTAAAATCCGAAATCTAAAATTAAAAAATGAGTATTATTTCATTAATCATAAAAAGAGAGTTTATTGCCAAAGTTCGCAATAAGTCATTTGTTGTTATGACTTTTTTAAGTCCGTTGCTGTTTGTTGCGATTGCTGGTTTTGTTGCGTATTTAAGCTCTATGAAAGCCGAAACAAAACGTGTTGCAATTCATGATGAATCGGGTTTATTTGTCAACGAGTTTGTAGCTCAGAATAATAAAGACAGTGAATACAGATACTTGGATTTATCGGCAATAGATGTTCAGGCTCTTAAAGACAGTATAACTAAAGAAGATTTTGAAGCCTTACTTTATATTCCAAAGACGATAAGTAACAAAGATTTAGAAAATAAAATTCAATTGGTTTCCAACAATAGTCCTAGTATTATTTTTATCGAAAAAGCCCAAGGAATTATTGCAGATAAGCTCACCAAAAATAATCTTGAAATGGCGCATTTGGACACTTTGGCAATAGAAGGTGCCAAGGCCGAAGTAGTTTTGAATCTGTCTAAAGCATCTGGTGAAGAAAGTATCAAGGGACTTAACGAAATAAAAATTGCAATAGGTGGTGCATTTGGTTACCTTATAATGATGTTCATAATCATTTATGGAAATATGGTGATGCGCTCTGTCATCGAAGAAAAAACGAATCGTATAGTTGAGATAATCATTTCCTCGGTAAAACCATTCCAATTGATGATGGGTAAAATTATCGGAACTTCATTGGCAGGTTTATTGCAATTTTTAATTTGGACAGTTATCGGTTTGTCGTTAATGTTTGCTGCCTCTGCATTTTTTGGTGTCAATATCGGTCCAACGTCTAGAGTTTCTCCCGAAATGATGCATGTTGCCCAGCAAGAATTTTCAGGAACTGCCCAAATGTATATCAAAGAATTATGGAATCTGCCTATTGCCACTATTTTGATCGGTTTTGTTGTTTATTTTATTGGAGGATATTTTCTGTACAGTTCTTTTTATGCGGCTATTGGAGCAGCAGTTGATAATCAGACTGATTCGCAACAATTTCTTTTGCCTATTATCATGCCATTAATGTTGAGTGTTTATATTGGATTTTTTACCGTTATTAATGACCCTCATGGGACTATTGCGGTCATTTTTTCTATGATACCCCTTACATCGCCTATTGTTATGCTAATGCGTATTCCTTTTGGGGTACCATGGTGGCAAATTGCAATTTCCGTATCTTTGTTGTTTGCAAGCTTTTTTGGCGTAGTTTGGTTTGCTGCCAAGATTTACCGAGTTGGGATTTTGATGTATGGAAAAAAAACGAGTTGGAAAGAGTTGTATAAATGGTTAAAGTATTAAATAAGTAAAAAACACAGCAAACTTAAATAGTTATTTATGCCAAAAATTCTGATTATAGAAGACGAAGTAGCCATTAGAAGGGTATTAGTGAGTATACTTTCTGAGGAAAACGAGTCTTATGAAGTTGATGTTGCCGAAGATGGTATGATAGGGCTTGAAAAAATAAAAGAGAATGACTATGATTTAGTTTTATGTGACATAAAAATGCCAAAAATGGATGGCGTTGAATTACTGGAAGCTGTAAAAAAAATTGATACCGAAATTCCTATTGTAATGATTTCTGGGCATGGGGATATGGAAACAGCAATAAACACCATGCGCCTTGGGGCATTTGACTATATTTCAAAACCGCCCGATTTAAACCGATTGCTAAATACAGTTCGAAATGCATTGGACAAGAAAAAACTGGTTGTAGAAAATAAAATTTTAAAGAAAAAAGTTAGTAAAAAATACGAAATAATAGGAGAAAGTGAACCAATCAATCTGGTGAAAGTCATGATTGATAAAGTGGCTAAAACCGATGCCAGAGTTTTGATCACTGGTCCAAATGGAACAGGGAAAGAATTGGTGGCTCATCAATTGCATGACAAAAGCGATCGTACTAGTGCTCCAATGATAGAAGTCAATTGTGCGGCAATTCCGGGTGAGTTGATCGAAAGTGAATTGTTCGGACACGTAAAAGGAGCTTTTACATCGGCGGTGAAAGATCGTGCCGGAAAATTTGAGGCAGCCAATAAAGGAACTATTTTCTTGGATGAAATTGGAGACATGAGTTTGTCGGCACAGGCCAAAGTTTTACGAGCTTTACAAGAAGGAATCATTACACGGGTCGGAGCAGATAATGATATAAAAGTAGATGTCCGTGTGATTGCTGCCACGAATAAAGATCTGAAAAGCGAAATAGCAGCAGGCCGTTTTAGGGAGGATTTATACCATCGTTTGGCTGTTATTTTGATAAAAGTGCCTTCTTTGAATGATAGAAGAGAAGATATTCCTTCCTTGATTGAATATTTTTCAAATAAAATTGCTGTAGAGCAAGGAAATGCGGTTAAACATTTCTCCAGAGAAGCAATTCGTTTGTTGCAGGAATATGATTGGACAGGGAATATTAGAGAATTACGTAATGTAGTAGAACGCTTGATAATCCTTGGCGGAAACGAGATTTCCGAAAGTGATGTTGTCGCTTTTGCAAGTAAATAAAAATTAATTATAAATTAGGAATTGATTGGCAGTAAAAGCGACACGATTTTGGCTGAAATCAGAAAACTAAAATTTAAAATGAAACTAAAGAAATTAAATCAAGTATTGCAAGAAGCTCTAATTGACTGCGGATTGACAGAGGCTAATGCAATGCAAAAAGAAACTTTTTCGACTATAAAAAGTGGTTCAGATGCGATTATTATTTCCCCAAGCGGTTCTGGGAAATCTACTACTATTGTGATCAATGTAATTCAGCAATTGGTTTGTGAGGGTGAAGAATCACCGCGTGCTTTGATTATTGTGGAAGATAAAGCCAAGGTTCTGGAAATGGAAGAGCTTTTCGAGAAGTTTGGAAAATTCACCAACTTGAGAGTATATGGCGTTCACGACAAAGGCGATATGGAATATGATAAAAATTATATTTCAACAGGTATTGATGTTCTTATTGGGACGCCAAATAAATTGAGTGATATGTTCACCACTGCGGGATATAATGTAAACCGATTGAGAATGTTTATTCTTGATGACGCAGACCCAATTTTGAAATTACGCCACGAAACAAAAATCATGCGAATCTCAAATAGTATTGCTAAAACGCAACGTATTATTTTTACAGATCAATTGACCGAACGAATTGAAATCTTGGCAGAGAAAATGTTGTTAGAACCTTATATTTTTGACTTTGATGAAGAATATGACGAAGACGAAGAGGATTTAGACGATGAAGAATCAGCTAGTCAAGATGTTGATGATTTTGAAGAAGAAGATGAGGAAATTGAAGAAGATGAAGAAGAATAGAGTTTCAGATGAATCAGTAGGTAGGAAGCAGTATTCAGAAGACAGACAAAATTTAAGTGCTTTTTAGTTTAATGGTTTTGACATATTAATAATTAAAAAAAATAAAAGAATCATGGGATTAATGAAAGTATTTTCGGGAAGTGAAATTTTGGCATTAGCTTTGCAACAAAAAATTGAAGCTGCAGGAGTAGAAACTGAGATTAAAAATAATATTCAATCGGCTAGAATGTCAGGTTTTCCAAACTTAGATTCTGCTGTTGAAGTATTTATCCAAGAAACTGATTTTGCAAAAGCAAATCCGGTTATTGAAGAATTCAGGTTGAGCATCTAGTTGAATCAAATTGATTTTAATTTTTTGAAAAACCTTGAGACTTATTCCAGTATCAAGGTTTTTTTTATAGTATAATAATTTTATAATGAAACAAGTACAATACAAAATGATTGTTTTAGATATGGATGACACGCTGTTGACAGACGATCATACAATATCAGAAGAGAACAAGGAAATGATTTTTAAAGCCCAAGAGATGGGTGTTTATGTTGTTTTGGCTTCAGGCAGACCAACATCGGCGATGACAGCCTATGCCAAAGAATTGAAGATGGATTTTTATAATTCATTTATGCTTTCCTATAATGGTGCTGTAATTACTGATTTGAAAGAAGATGCAATTCTTTTTGAACAAATGTTGACCAAGGAACAAATTCATGAATTGTATGATTACAGTTTAAAGAACAAGACGCATATCATTACCTATTTAAATGATGAGATTGTAAGTGAAACTGATTCGGAATACATTGATGTAGAAAAACATATCACCGGTTTGACTCATAATAAAGTAGCGAGTTTTAAAGATGCTGTACAGTCTAATGCCGTAAAATGTATTTTATTGGAAGAACCTTCCTATCTCAAAACGGTTGAAGATGATTTGAAATTGACCATGCCTCATTTGAGTGTGTCGATGTCAAAACCTTTTTTCCTAGAAGTGGCACAATACGGAATTGATAAAGCATATAGTTTGAAAAAATTGGCCGAGAAATTAAACATTCATCAAAGTGAAATTATCGCTGTAGGAAATGCTGGAAATGATCTGACAATGATAGAATATGCAGGTCTAGGCGTTTGGGTAGATAATGTGACTCCTGAATTAAGAGAAAAGGCAGATCTAATTGTTGCTTCTAATAATGATCATGGAGTTGCCGAAGTAATTAATCGTTTTATTCTAAATTAATGAAATCCTTTATTGAAACCGAAAGATTGATTTTGAGGAAAATGATTCCTTCAGATGATGAAAAGATGTTCGAATTGGATTCAAATCCCGAAGTGCATCGTTTTCTGGGAAATAAACCTGTGAAAGATATTGAGGAAAGCCGAGGCTATATTGAGAATGTTAGAAAGCAATATACCGAAAATGGAATTGGCAGATGGGCCGTAATCCTTAAGGAAACTAATGAATTTATCGGTTGGTCTGGAATAAAATTAATTAAGGACGAGATAAACAATCATCATAATTTTTATGAGATTGGCTATCGCTTTATTCAGAAGCATTGGGGGAAAGGTTACGCTACCGAAGCAGGATTGGCTTTTGTGGATTATGCTTTTAAAGAAATGAAAGTAGATGTTCTATATGCATACGCAGATGCAGGAAATAAAGGTTCTAGAAAAATTTTGAAAAAATTAGGAATGCATTATGTGAATTCTTTTGAATACGAAGGTGAAGAAGAAGTCTGGTATGAAATGCGAAGTCCAAGTTTGTAATTTCGTATTTCTCAAAAATAAAAATCCGTCTCATTCAGCAATGAGACGGATTTTTTTATGAAATTTATACTGTTATTTTTTGGCAACCGAAATAAAATAATTATTTCCGTCACCCATTGTCAATTTTACTCTTTCATCGCAAACATCGATGTTGAATTTACCATTGTCATAACACGTACAAGTTGTTTTTTTGTCTTTTGACATTTCATTGTCACATTTTCCTGTTTTATAGCCAGCCAATTGTGGTGTGTAAAAAGAAACTAAATCTGTGGAAGCAGTTACTAATGAAATGATACTCGCTGAGTTGTCATTGGCAATTCTGTATACGATTCTGTCAGTATAGTTGATATTGTCTACCGAAACTTTTCTAATATAAGTATAAGAAGTCGAAGCAGTCTCAACTGATTTTTCTTCGAATTTAAAGCCAAGGCTTCTGATGTCAAGATTGAATTTTTCTTGTGAATTGTAGCTAGCCCAATTAGTTAAAGTGCTTATTGTTGGAAATGGGTTTTTAGTTGCTATGGTCGGTGCATTTTGAGCTTGCGCGCAAAGTGTAATAAATAGTAGGGAGATTGTGAGGTAGAATGATTTCATTTTTTTGTTGTTAATATTTATTTAATAGTACCTACTCTTTATGGTTTTCGGCAATCCCATTTATTGTTATTTAAAAAAGTTTCATTTTCAAAGTTTTATAGAAAAAATTAAAACAATGCAAAGAAGAAATGCAATGCTATTTATTTTCTCTGTTCTTTAAACTGATAAAATCATATAATATTACTTTATTCCTGAATTATTTTTTTTGAAATAATTTGGATTTATTTTGGTAACGGTATTTAGTGACTTTATTGGTATGAGATAAATTCAATATCGTTATATTGTTTTTGGAATTGTGAAATTAATACTTAAATAAATAAGAACAAAACCTTGAAAGAAAAAATAAAGTTTTTTTAAAGTATATAGTTTTGGGGTTTTAAACAATAAATTAGCCGAATTAAACTCAGCAACTGAAAATGGGATAAATATAAATAATCATCGGCTTTATAGTGTAAATTTTTGTTTGTAAATTTGCAGACTTAAATTTTTTGACAACGATTTCATTAGTTTAAGACAAATTATGGAAAATAGAAAAAAAGTTGCTTTTTACACGCTTGGTTGCAAACTAAATTTTTCGGAGACATCAACCATTGCCCGTAATTTGCAGGATGAGGGATTTGACCGTGTGGATTTTGAGGAAGTAGCCGATATGTACGTGATTAACACCTGTTCAGTTACTGAGAATGCCGATAAGCAATTCAAGCAAGTGGTACGCAAGGCGATGAAATTGAACGATAAGGCTTTTGTTGCTGCGGTAGGTTGTTATGCACAGTTGAAACCAGAAGAATTGGCCAATGTTGATGGAGTGGATTTGGTTCTTGGAGCTACTGAGAAATTCAAACTAGCAGATTATATCAATGATTTGTCAAAGAATGATTTTGGTGAAGTGCATTCGTGTGAAATAGCCGAAGCTGATTTTTATGTGGGCAGTTATTCGATCGGGGACAGAACACGTGCTTTTTTGAAAGTTCAAGATGGTTGTGATTATAAGTGTACCTATTGCACAATTCCTTTGGCGCGTGGAATTTCGAGAAGCGATGAATTGGAAAATGTATTGAAGAACGCCTACGAAATTTCGAAACAAAATATCAAAGAAATTGTCCTGACGGGTGTGAATATTGGGGACTATGGAAAAGGGGAATTCGGGAATAAAAAACACGAACATACTTTTCTGGAATTGGTTAAGGCATTGGACGAAGTTGTAGGAATTGAAAGATTACGTATTTCTTCGATTGAGCCTAATTTATTGAAGAATGAAACTATAGAATTTGTATCTAAAAGCAGAACTTTTGTACCGCATTTTCATATTCCGTTGCAATCGGGTAGTAATGATATCCTGAAATTGATGAAACGCCGCTATTTACGTGAAGTCTATACCGAAAGAGTGAATAAAATTCGTGAAGTGATGCCACATGCTTGTATTGGTGTGGATGTGATTGTTGGATTTCCGGGAGAAACTGATGAGCATTTCTTGGAAACCTATCATTTCCTGAATGAAATGGATATTTCGTATTTACACGTTTTTACGTATTCAGAAAGAGATAATACCGAAGCTGTAATCATGGAAGGCGTTGTCCCAGGCAATGTTAGAGCCAAACGAAGTAAAATGCTACGAGGTTTATCTGTTAAAAAGCGTAGAGCATTTTATGAAAGTCAGTTGGGAACCAATAGAACCGTACTTTTTGAAAGTGAAAATAAAGAAGGATACATTCATGGATTTACTGAGAATTACGTAAAAGTAAAAACACCTTGGAATCCAGAATTAGTAAATACTTTGCATGATATTAATTTGACAAAAATTGATGAAGACGGAAGCGTTCGAATGGAATTTTTGAATGTTGAGGTTTAAAATTTAAAATAAAAATGATTTTTAAACATAAAAAAAGCATCATTATACTTTTATAATGGTGCTTTTTTAGTTGGTAAACTTTATACCTGCCCTAATTTAGCTACTTGTTGTTTTACTGTATTAATTCATTCCAACAAAAGTTTTTGTATTCAAATTGGTTTGCAATAAATTATTTTTATTAATTTCTTTAAAGTTCAAAGAACTTACTTCATCAGTAACTGAACTTTCAATCACCATTTCAAGTTGCGCTATTTCAGATTCAATAGTGCTTTCAATAGAAAGGGGATAAGCTTCATTTGAAACTGTATTCTCAATTATTAAGTCAGATTGGGATATAATATCTTTCATAGAATCTTCGAAAACTATAAATTCTATTTCATCTGAAGTTGTGTTTTCTGTAAGCTTATCATTTTCAGTAATAATTTCGTTAACTGTTTTAGCATTGAATCCAATTACAGTTTCTGGATTAAAAATTTCAGAATCTATAATTACTTTGGGTTTTACTATTGTTGGTTTTTCATTTGATGTTATTGTGTCATTTTCGCTCAAAGAAACTAGTGCCTGATAATTAGCAACTTGACTGTTTATTGTGTTTGAAGCTTTACAAACATTAGATAAAGATACTAATGCGATTCCTAAGATTAAAATTGAATTTTTCATGATACTTTGATTTTTGATTGTTGTTTTTTTTGATTGTTGTTTTGTTGATATTAAAATCATATAATAATATCCTATGCAAATATATATCTTAAAAAAGGTATTATGCATCACATAGTACTTGAAATTAACTTTATTTTAACTTTTAAGACAGATTTGCTATTGTCCTCTAGTTAATACGAAAACCATTTCTCAATCAATTTATAGAAACATTCTAATTAAGTCAAAAAAAAATGCAAGTTTTAGGAGTAATGCAATAGATTGTATAAAACATCAAATTATACAATAATGCAGTAATTATATTTAAAAAAAATGAGCCCGATACAATATCGAGCTCATCATTATCAAAATAAATTAAATACTTGTCTATATTTTTAGAAGTAATCTGTTTTTTATTGTTTTTTTAGATTTGTAAATATTTGATATCTATACATTTATTTATTGCAGAATATTTCCCCCAAAGCTATTAACTCAAAATTCTATACCATTTAATTTGTAAACTACTGCATTTTGGCAAATTTAAAAGAAGCAGTTTTTAGTTTACGTTGGTATTGGCTAAGGATTTGTTGACCAGATACTGCTGTTTTTAATAAATACGCGTCGGTTTAATTTTAGCTGGGCAATGATTAATTCGGCCATATCTTCAGATTGCATTACTTTGTCAGGGTTGCCATCCGTAAGTTTTAATTCTTTCGCCATATCAGTAGCAACAGTACTTGGAGTTAATGCGGTCACACGTATGTTGTGTTTGCGAACTTCCTGCATTAAAGAATCGGTCAATCCTAAAACGGCAAACTTAGAAGCGCTATAAGCACTAGTAAGTGCATTTCCGTTTAATCCCGCTGTTGAAGAAATATTGATGATATCACCCGTTTGTCTTTCAATCATATTCGGTAAAATAGCGCGGGTTACATAATAGGTTCCCATTAAGTTCACTTGGATGATGCGTTCCCAAGCGGTTGGCTCTAATTCTAAAAAATTACCAAAAGCTGCAATTCCGGCGTTATTGATTAAAATGTCAATGGTTTTAAATTCAGCTAAGGCTTTTTCTACAGCTGAATTTACGGAGTTGATATTGGCAACATCTGCGGTTATGGCTAATGATTTTACGCCGAACGTGCTTGCTTGTTTGGCTACTTCGTCAATGTCTGATTGCGTTCGTGCCAATAAAATTACATTTACACCTTCTTTAGCCAAAGCAATGGCTACAGATTTACCAATTCCTTTACCAGCTCCTGTAATAAGTGCGGTTTTGTTTTTTAAGTCGTTCATTCTAGTATGTTTTAATGTTTTTTATTTAATGTCAGTTTATAAATATTTGCTTCTAATATTTCAGTGTCGTTATCCTCACAAAGTAAAAACTCAATTGTATCGGCGGTATTTTGATAAACGGTTAATCCTTCAAATTTATGGGTATCACTGATTTTTTTGGTAAAATTGATTTTCATGGTTTTAGTATCGATACAACCGATAAAACTTCCCAGAATTTCGCCATCATGATATGTAGAATCGGTGTTTTCGGCTGTAGCCAAAAAGTAAATTTTGGTGTCGAGTGCAATGGCATCTGTAAAACTGCTTCGTACCCCTTTTATTTTGGGTAGTTTATAATTGTTTGAAAGCATATTGAACTCGTTTACCAAGTTTTTGCCTTGAATGGTAAAGAGTACATTTTTGACTGATTTTCCGTTGCCACGATTCAATAAATACCATTCTTCTCCAGTGTAGATGGCGCCTTCAATATTAAAATCTTCGGGTTTTATTTCGCCAAAACTTTGCATCACACCATACAAGTCGGTGAGATCATTGGTTGAAATTTCTTTTTCAAGTGTGTTAATTTGAACCATTTTATTTCTTTTTTCGGTAGATCCTGAACCAAAAACATAGAGATTGTCTCCAAAATGGGTTATAGCTTCAAAATCGGGTTTTTCACTTTTTGCTATGTTTTCGGTGGCATTTTCCAGAATTTGATGTTTTTCCAAGTTTTGGGTCGATGTGTTGTATTCGTATAAAAAACCGCTGTTGTCACCAATGATAAAAAGCGTGTTGTCTTTGTAAATGAGTCCAGAAGCAGAACCGATTCCGATGATGTGAAATAGGATTTCGAGTGTAAATTTTTCCATGAAAAGTTATTTTGAAAATAAATGCCCTAGCCCAGATGGAATTGGAAATCCTTTTGAAAAGAACAGCTGTTTTTCTTGTACGAGACGAGCGACCTTCGGAAGCTCCTTCTAGGACTTAGAAAAACAGCAGTTCTTGAAAAAGATTACTTCACTAACTTTTATTTTCATAGGAGTTCAGTGAATTCCATTTGCAACAAACAGCTGGATTAAGCTCCTTCAAAAGTAATCTATTTTGTTGGTAGCGGAAAATTGTAGTTTGCTTTTGATGGAATTTTGGGTTAAATAGAAGCGTCTTAAAAAGTTGTATTATTGTTATTAGCTTTATGTTTATGTGATATTATGGTAATATTTTTATTGTTTAGTAGGTTTTTATTTAAGTTTTATTAATATTAAATTGATTTTTAGTTTAAAATTTGGAAGTTCCTTTGTGTTGAATTTTAAAAACAACCAAATGAAAAAAATTATTCTATCGATGCTTGCAGTTGCATCATTAGTATCATGTAACGATGACAAAAATGCAGATGAGAATCCTATTAGCAGTACTGTTGTACTAGCCAATCAATCTGTAACACCTGTTTTATTGAAAAAGCAAGCTGGTTTTGAGAAGTTAGAATTATTTTCTCTTATTAGTTCTGACGATGTTTTGGCAGGAAGTCCAAGTTATGTTTTTGGAGGTTCAGCAGATGGTTCAGGATTGTTGAAAAATGAAGATGGAACTTTTACATTTTTGGTAAATCAAGAAGATAATTTTTCGGTTTCAAGAATTACATTGGACAAAACATTCAAACCGGTAAAAGGAGAATATTTATTGAATTCAAAAGGAGGAACTTGGAGATTATGTGGTGCTACTATGGCTACACCTGCAGAGCATGGCTTTGGACCAACCTACTTAACATGCGGAGAATCTGGTGAAGAGTCTAGAACTCATGCTTTGAATCCTTATGGAGATGTTGGATCGGCGGGCGTATCTAAAGAGTTACCCGGTTTTGGACGTTTAAGTGCCGAAAATGCATTGCCCTTAAGGAAATCGGCTTTCGCAGGAAAAACTGTTGTCGTTATTGGAGATGATGATTCTGGAACTTATGGAGGTCAGGTTTTTATGTATGTGTCTAATACAGTAGGGGATCTTGCAAACGGTTCTTTGTACATGATGAAAAGAACTGATGGGAATCAAAGAGAAATGGATATGATTACTGGGAAAGATTATCCAGTTTCTTTTGTGAAAATTGAAAATCATACCACTTTGACAGGAGCTCAAATCAATGCTGCTGTAAATACATTGTCGGCCATTAAGTTTGGTAGAGTTGAAGATCTAGATTATAGAAAAGGTGGTGATACTGCAGATCGTGAAATTTATTTTAATGCTACTGGTCAAAATACATCAGGAATAAATACTGATGCTTCCAGAACAAAATATGGAAGAGTTTATAAATTGAATTTGGATGCTACTAATCCATTATCAGGAACTTTGCAGGTGTTGCTTGACGGTGATGATCGTACAGGAATTGCAGGCAAATTTCAAAATCCAGATAATATTTGTGTGACTAAAAACTATGTGTATGTTGAAGAAGATGCCAATGGTTATGGTGACGAAACACACGATGCTTATATTTACCAGTATAATATTGCCACAAAACAATTGAAAGTGGTTGTAGAATTAGATCATCGTCGTACTGCGGTTGATGCAGCTAAGTATAATGTGGTGTCTTCTCGCGTACCAGATCCAAGTGCTAAAGGATGTTGGGAATATGGAGCATTGATCGATGTTTCGGAGCAATTAGGAATTGAGGATACTTTTTTATTAAGTGTACAACCTCATTCTTGGTCAGGTGAAAAATATAAAGGCAAAGATGGAGGAGAAGGTCGTCCTAATGAAGACCAAGCGAGTCAAATTGTTTTAATCAAAGGATTAGCTAGATAATTTTATTTTTTTTTTCAGAAGTCCACGATATCATTTTTTGAAATCGTGGCTTCTGTTTTTTATATTTAAATCATTTTTATGAAAAATATTGTTTTTCTTTTTGCTCTTTTTCTATTGTTTTCTTGTTCCGATTCTAAATCCAAAGCTGAACAAATTAATGATTTGTATGAGTCTGATTTAGTTGTTTTACAAAAAGAAGTTGTTCAATTACAACATTTGGTTCAAATTGATGCAACGCAAAAACAATTGCAGATTCAATTTTTAAAAGCACACCAAAGTTATAAAAGTGTTGAGTCCATCAGCGAATACTACTTTCCAACGGTTTCCAAAGCTATAAATGGTCCCGCTCTTGATGAATTTGAGGTCGATGAAGGAATTACGGTTCCTCCCGCAGGTCTTCAGGTTATTGAGGAATATTTTTTTCCGGTGTATGATAAGGGTACCAAAAAAGATTTATTAAAGGAGATTGGGATTCTCAATGCCAATTTGTATCGTTTGGAAATGATTTCAAAAAACAATGAGTTGACGGATTCTTCTGTATTTGATGCTCTGCGATTAGAAGTTTTCAGAATCATTACTTTAGGAATCACGGGCTTTGATTCTCCAATTGCACAAAATTCTTTGCCCGAAGCAATAACTTCATTGGAAACTATCGAAAAACAGCTCACAGTTTATGAGGAAAATCAAGATAACTCTATGGCTCTGAAAATACTAAAAGAAGGAAAGGAGTATTTGAATAAAAACTTGAAGTTTGATGAATTTGACCGAGCTTATTTTATCAAAAAGTATTTGAGCCCTTTGAGTAAAGCGATTTATAAAATGCAGTCAGATTTGAAAATTCCTTTTTTTAAGGAGAGCCGTGGTTTAAAAGTGACTGCTCAAACTTTATTTGATAAAAATGCTTTTGATGCTGAAGCCTTTTCGGGATTTCCGGATTATAAAACGACAAAAGAAAAAATTGAATTGGGCAAAATGCTGTTTAGTGACCCCATATTGTCGGGCGATAATTCCCGTTCTTGTGCTTCTTGCCATCATGCTGATAAAGGGTTTACCGATGGTTTGGAGAAAGCGGTTTCGCTGGATGGGACAATGATGGTAAAAAGAAATACGCCGACACTCTCCAATATTGCTTTTCAGCGTAGTTTTTTTTATGATTCGAGAGTAAATTATCTCGAAGATCAGGCAATTGCCGTAATTACAAATGAGAATGAAATGCACGGATCCTTGGAGAAATCAGCGTGGAATTTAAAAAAGAGTAGAAAATATGCTGCCAATTTTAAGAAGGCATTTCCAAACAAAGAAATTACTGCTTTTACCATCAAAAATGCATTGGCATCATACATTCGGTCTTTAAGTAATTATGATGCTAGATTTGATGGTTATATGAGGGGGGAAGAAAAACTGAATTTGGATGAAATAGCTGGTTTTAATCTTTTTGCAGGTAAAGCCAAATGTGCAACCTGTCATTTTATCCCTTTGACAAATGGAACTGTTCCCCCTAATTTTGACAGGTCTGAGAGTGAAGTTTTGGGGGTTCCTGGAAAAAACAAAAGGATAGATGAAGACTTGGGTAAATTTGATTTAACAAAAGCTGAGGTGAATCGCTATTCTTTTAAAACACCAACAATTCGAAATATTGCTTTAACCGCTCCTTATATGCACAATGGCGTTTTTAAAACTTTGGAAGAAGTAGTCGATTTCTATGATGGTGGTGGTGGTGAAGGGTTGGGTTTTAATTTACCAAATCAGACGCTGCCAACAGATAAATTGAATTTAACACCATTGGAAAAGAAACAGCTAATTGCTTTTATGAAGACCTTAACAGATAAAAAGCAATACTAAAAGACAAAAAAAAGCCCTGAAATTTCAGGGCTTTTTTTGGAGAGCTTTTTTTAAAGTTTAAAACCATATGCGATGCGTAACGCAATTTGATTGGTATCATAATCAGTGTAGCCTTCATAACGTAAACTTACATCAATATTTTCATGAGCATATCCAATTCCAGGTGACCAGATATAAGTGTTTTGATCATAACCGTTGGTTACTGCAAAACCACCACCTACTTCACCTAAAACATAAAATTGGTCTTCCCAAATGAAAGCTTTGAATCCAATTTTTGCAGGGATAAAACCTAAATCTTTTACATCTTTATCAATGAATAGATTGGTAAAACCTGTTGTAAGTGTTAGAGATGCTTTTGGAGTTAAATCATATTGAAGGCGAATATCACCACCTAATGACCAATCATAAGTGTCATTGTTTGTTGGCATTCCTCCGTTTAGACCAATTCCTAAACGGAATCCTTGATCAAAACTTTTTGTTTCTTGAGCTTGTGAATTGTTTGCAAATAATAGTGTGATTGCGAATACTAATAACACTTTGATCTTTACTGTAGTTTTCATAATTGAAATTTAGGTTTAATTATTTATTTTATTGTCCTGTTTATTTGTTTCAGAACGACAGGGCAAATGTAGTGTCGATACCGGCTGGAATTGTTATAGAATTATGATGCACTATTATAGAATTACTTCATTTACGTAAAAAATATCTAATAAATGGCTGTTATATTTTTAATAGTATTGATGCAATTGAAAGCTTCTATTTATCTTTGCAGACTTAATAAATTAAAATGAAATTTTCGCAATACACCAAAGAATTCTCGTATAATATTAAATTGGCTTATCCAGTAATTTTAGGAATGCTGGGGCATACTTTGATAGGAATTGTAGATAACTATATGGTTGGGAATTTGGGTTCAACCGAGTTGGCGGCTGTTTCATTGGGGAATAGTTTTATCTTTTTGGCTTTGGCGCTTGGGATTGGTTTTTCTACAGCGATTACACCTTTAACTGCCGAAGCAGATGCCGAGAAAAATGATAAAAAGATCAGAACTACGTTTCATCATGGTTTGTTGTTGTGCACCATTCTGGGAGTGTCTTTGTTTATGTTAACAGTACTGTCAAAGCAATTAATGTATTTTATGGATCAGCCTCAAGCAGTTGTTGTACTAGCAGCACCTTATATTGATTGGGTTGCTTTCTCTCTAATTCCTGTGGTAATGTATCAAGGGTACAAGCAATTTGCTGATGGTTTGTCTTTGACCAAATATTCTATGTACTCGATTATTTTGGCGAATGTGGTACACGTTTTTTTTAATTACGTATTGATTTATGGTTTTTGGATTTTTCCAAAATTAGGCGTTATAGGTGCTGCTTTAGGAACTGTGATTTCTAGAATTATGATGGTGGTTTTTATGCATTATCTGATGAAGCACAATGTCATTATGAAACAGTATTTTAAAAATTTCACTTTTAAAGAAATAAAAAAATCAATTGTTAAAAAAATTATAGGGCTTGGTTTTCCTTCGGCTATGCAAATGTTGTTCGAAGTGACTTTGTTTACGGCTGCTATTTGGCTTTCGGGGACATTGGGTAAAAACAGTCAGGCGGCAAATCAAATTGCATTGATATTAGCTTCGTCAACATTTATGGTGGCTATGGGTTTGAGTGTTACGGCTATGATTCGAGTGAGCCATTCTAAAGGGCTAGCAGACTATAAAAACTTAATCATTGTAGCACGATCTATTTTTTTATTGGCTGTGATGATTGAAGCTTTTTTTGCATTTATTTTTGTTGTCTTTCATAACTTCTTACCACATTTGTTTTTGAATATGAGCGACCCTGCGCAAGTTTTGGATAATAAGGAGATTATTTTTATTACATCAAAATTACTGCTGATTGCGGCTATTTTTCAAATTTCAGATGGTATTCAAGTGGTTGTTTTAGGAGCCTTGAGAGGTTTGCAGGACGTGAAAATTCCAATGTATATCACCTTTGTGGCATATTGGGTGATAGGTTTTCCAATTTCCTTTTATTTAGGAAAATATACCGACTTAAAAGCCGTTGGCGTTTGGATAGGTCTTTTGGCTGGATTGACAGCTGCAGCTCTGTTTTTGTATATTCGATTTGTACGATTGACTAAAAAGTTGGTTCTGGAAAATTCAGTAAAAGAAGTGTTTGTAAGAATGTAACTTATAATTGGTTTTAACGTATAATCACTGTACCAATTAAAAACTATAAAATGATACTATTTATTATTCTTGGAATAATTTTACTGATTGTTGGCTTTACATTGAGTCATAATACTAATCCGTTTTCAAAATTTGCCGGTTTATTGAGAGTGCTTGGATTTATTCTGATTGCTTTAGGGGTTTTTTCTTCTATGTTTAAGCAAATTGACGCTGGAAAAGTGGGGGTAAAATCCCTTTATGGAAGTGTCGATTCGGATGTGTTGGAAAGTGGATTACATCTTATAAATCCACTACTTGATGTAACCGAATTTGATGTTCAAACTCAAAATTACACCATGTCTGCGGTTCATGGAGAAGGAGCACAGGAAGGCGATGATGCCATTCGTGTTTTGTCTAATGATGGACTTGAAGTGGTTATTGATTTAACTGTTTTGTATCGCGTGGTTCCTACAGAGGCTCCAATCATTTTTAAGAAAATTGGAGTGGATTATATGGATAAAATTGTTCGCCCTGTAACGCGTACCCGTATTCGTGACAACGCAGTTTATTATGATGCAGTGGCTTTATATTCCACAAAAAGGAATGAATTTCAGCAACGAATTTTTAAGAGTATTGAAGCCGATTTTAAATTAAGAGGTTTGGTTCTGGAACAATTATTAATTCGTAATATCAATCTTCCAACATCTGTAAAAGCTTCGATAGAAAGTAAAATCAATGCCGAACAAGATGCTCAAAAAATGACATTCGTACTTCAAAAAGAAAAACAAGAAGCCGAACGTAAAAGAGTGGAAGCACAAGGTATTGCCGATTATCAAAGGATTATTTCTTTGGGATTAACAGATAAACAACTGCAATACGAACAAATTAAAGCACAAAAAGAATTGGCAGCTTCTCCAAATTCCAAAATTATTTTTATGAATGGAAAAGGAAGTGCACCGGTAATTTTGTCGGACAAATAGAGCTTAAAAAGTTTAATCGGTTAATCGTTTGTTCGTTTAATCGATTAAACACATTACCAAATTAACGATTAAATATACAAACATGGAATTACCAAAATTTTTACTAGGCGACAATACCGATTTTCCAGATGATATCTTCATTATTCACATGGATTACCCTAGATTTATCATCAACCTGAAAGACGATGAGGTAGAATTTATGGAAGAAGCTGAAGACCTTGATGAAGCCGAATTGAACGCCGAAATGGAAGGACTGATTGTTCTTGCCAATGAATTTTATGATAGAGAAATGGAACGTTACGAGAAAGAGTGATTATTTCTTCGTAACGATATAGAATGTTCGGGTCAATCGATCATTGTGTTTTTTTGAATCAGTTGGAACATGATTCAAATCAATATTCGAAACCTTTTTTACATTATAATTCTGGAATTCTTTTTTAGAAGTAATTGTATCTGTTTCCAAAGCCAATAAACCAAATTTGCTCTCTGCGGGTAAGTTTAGTTTGTTGGTTTCTTCATTTAATAAGATAAGAATGCTAAAACCGTAATCCCAAATAATTTCGGGGGTAAATGCGTTTAATTCATAAGTTCGAACACCAAAACTCTTTTCTTTTTCTCTGATGGCTTTTGCACTGGCATAATCAGGATTTTTCAAAATAAGCTTGGTAAAGGGGATTCCGAAAACCACAACCACAACTTGAACCGCAATTACCGCATAGAATACTTTTATAAAGTTTTTGCTTCTAAGGTTTGTAAATAGTATATAACCGATTGTTAACAGAGATACCGTTAATGCAATTAACCAAAATTCAAATCCTGCAATGTCATTTTTCACTCTAATGAAAATTCCAATAGGAATGGCAATACAAATGATTCCGATAAGCCCAAAAGCAAAATAAACAATTCCTTTTTCCTTTTTTAAACTGATGTTTTTGAAATTGTTAATTAAATATTCAATATAAAATCCAGTGTTCAAAGCCATCGGAATTAAAACAGGTAATAAATATCTTGATTTTTTTTCGGGTACTATTGAAAGTAAAACTACGGCTGCTAATGTCCAAATAAGCGTAAATTGATAGGCTTTTAAATTGCTGACTTTGTTTTTTAAATAGGGATAGATTAAGGCAATAAATGCGGGTACAGTCCAAATTCCACTTTGGGTAAAAAAGCTCCAATAGTAATAAAAAGGTCTGGTGTTGTAATTTCCCCATCGGCTGCTTTCTATTTTGGTAACTTTTAAATAAGTTGCAGGGTCTGCCCATTTTACATATAATGGCCATGATAAACCAATAACAATACCTAGTACTAGAATTAGTATAAGGTACAATTTTTTGTTCTTCAATTGGAATTTATAGGTAAATCCGTAAGCAATTAAAAAAGGTAATAGTAAAGCATAAACTGAAATTGGTCCTTTGCTTAAAAAAGAGAACCCAAAAAACAATCCCGCCATAAGAACATTGAAAAGCGGTTTTTTTGTTTCATTCAATACCTCCCATAAAAACAAGATGCAAATCATCATAAAACTATGAGTATACATATCCCATTGGTTGTCTCTTCCTGCAAAATAAATATAAAAAGAAGTGATTAAAATGAGTCCGTTATGGAAGCTTTGCTTCTTTGATAAACCTAATTTTTCAGAAAGTTTAAAAGTACCAAATACAAGCAATAATGTAATTAGTACAACTGGTAAACGCATTCCGTAAAGACTGTCAAAACCAAATATAATGCCAGAAATTGCAGTTAACCATGTAGGCATTGGTGGTTTTTCATAACGAGGCAAATCATTGATAGTGGTCAGTATCCAATGGTTATTGATTGCCATTTCTCTTGCAGTGATGAAATTACGAGCTTCCATGATGTTAACTTCAATAACATCTAGATGAGAAAAAAGCATAAGGCAGGCTACTGTAAAAAGCCAGAAAGTATAATTATGAATTAATTTTGACATCCTTTTTTATGATTATAATATTTCTGGTATAAATGACTAAGCCCAAAGCATGCCCAGCCAATAAAACAGGGTCTTTTCTAATTATGGCGTATATAAATATAATAAGAGATCCGCTCAAACTGATAACCCAAAATCCTAACGGTAATATTGAATCTTTCTTTTTTTCAGAATAGAGCCATTGGTAGACAAAACGCAGTGTAAATAATACTTGCCCAATAATACCTGTCCAGAGTAACCATTTGGGTATTGCTTCGTTTCTTAATAAATTGTCTAAATCATAGATGTTATTATTATAGCCATACAATACGATAAAAGCTGGAAATAAAAGAATGAACCATCGTAGTACAATATGTAATTTTTTCCAATCGTTTTGCAATTGAATGTTTCTAATGTAAATGTAATAGGTAATAGTTTGGCCCAACATAATCGAAAAATCATGTCTGAAATAGCCATAAACAAACAATAAAAAGGAAGCAAATAAACTGATTTCCCAAAACAAAACAGGAGTTAATACCTTTTTGTTTTTTTCAGAAATAATCCATTGCAATATCATTCTGCTTGAAAACAAAATTTGAGCAATAAATCCTATGGAATAAATGATGATGTTGTTCATTATCCTTGTTTTGCTACACTATAATTGATGTATTTTTTCTTCATCCATAAGTAGGCAAAACAATCTTGCAAGGGACCCAATAATCGATTCCAAAGATTGAATTTCGAAACACCAGCTACTCTAGGGAAATGTCTCACAGGTGTTTGTTTTATTTTGCCATTTTGTAATAAAATCATAGCTGGTAAAAATCGATGTAAACCGTTAAACATTGGGATTCTCTTAGCCATATCCGTACGGATTATTTTTAAGGGACAACCTGTGTCGTCCATGCCGTCATGTGTAAAAGCTCTTCGGATACCATTGGCAATGGTTGAGGACATGTTTTTGGTAAAAGAATCTTTTCTGTTGGAGCGTACTCCGGTTACAAGATCATATTCTCCTGTAAATTCCATTAATATATTAAAATCTTCGGGAGCAGTTTGTAAATCCGCATCAATATAACCTACCCAAGGCGTATTGGTATAATCAAAACCTGCTTTAATGGCTGCACTTAAACCAGCGTTTTTTTCAAAAGAAATAAAAGTGAATTCGTCAGTGTCTTTACAGATTTTTTCAATTAATGCTTGGCTGTTGTCTTTGGAACCGTCGTTGACAAATAGGATTTTTGTCTTTTTTTTGGCAATGCTTAAGAACTGTTTCATTTCTTGTTGCACACGATTAAGGTTGTCCTCTTCGTTATAAACGGGTATGATGATTGTTAATTCAAAACTCATATGTTGGTAAAATTTATGCAAAAGTATTTCATTTTGAGAAGAAATAGCTTAAAATCTCCTTAAAAATTATTTCAATAAAGTTAGGAGTTGTGATTTTTTCGAATTAAAAGCGAAACCTCTGACTAGTTTTAAAAATAATTTTCAATTGTAATAAAGTATCCATTTTCCAAAATATTTTTTGTTTCTAAAAGGAGCTATTTCTGTTTTGATATACGTAGGTAAAATTTCTTTTTTTCGAACTAGAAAAACGGTATTTTGAGTTTTGAAATCGGTATTGAATCGAATGATTTCTTTATTCTCTTCAAGGTTGTAATAATTTTTCAAATAGTTTAAATTTTCTTCGAATTGAACTTCTCTTTTACAGGTATAATTTCCATTATTGACGGTTATAATGTTTTTATTAGTGTAAAAAGACATTGATGGGAGTAGGTAGTTATAAATATAAACATTTTTAGATTTTAATGTGTTTACAAAAGAGGCAATTGGTTTTACGGAATTGATAAGTAACTCGTTTGACCTCATTATAAATGTCGAAAACAGTAATAATGTCAATGAGTTTATTAATAATGTATATACATTTTTGTAAAACCAGCTTGTATTTTTTATTCCCAAAATGCTGATTAATAATCCGAACAGTATTATTAAAACATAAGGAAGGTCAAATTCTATTTTACGAATAACTATAGCTGCAAAAGCGACACTAAACAACAAAATGAAATAGCCATTTAGGTAAATTGTGAATTTTTTCCAATAATTTTCACTTAATTGAGTTAGTTGATTTGATGCGAACATTATTAGGAAATTAAGGGAAGGTAAGACATAAAAAATCAGTTTAGTTTTGAATGCTGAAAAAATTAAGATGATTAAGACAAATGATACTAATAAAATTTTTCGTTTTATAGAAGTAATATCAATTTTTTTTAAAGTTAAAAAAAGGTAAATAATCCAAGGAAACAATGATAAAGGTAGAAAAGCGAGATAGTACCAAAATGCTTTTCCTCTATTGAACGCATCATTTGAGACGATTCTTTGGTAAATTTGGTTACTTGTGAAATAGTTTAAAACCAATGGGTTTTTCAAAATTACAGCCAAGTACCACCATCCGCAGCTTATCAAAAATAGAATAACTCCACAAAAATCATAAATAGAAAATTTGATTCTTTTTTTGTTGTAATAAAGCCACGTTAATTGAAACACAAATACAGGAATAAAAACCAAGGGGCCTTTTGTAAAGAAACCTAATGAGAGTGCCAAATAAAATAGAAAAAAATATTTTTTTTCTTCTAAATACCTGAGCCAAAAATAAACGGCCATCAAAACGAATGTATTTAGATAGGCATCGGTAGTTAAATTTCGTGCAGATGCCAAAATCAGGGGTGTTGAAAAGTATAATGCAACGGTCAACAAAGATCCTTTTCTGTCATTAAATAGTAACAAAGACGTTTTGTAGATTAGGATTAATTGCGCCAATAAAGCTATAGATAAAAAGAAGCGAGCTCCAAATTCATTGATTCCAAATAAGGAATACCCTAAAGTTGTTATATAATATGTTAACGGCGGTTTATGATAGTGAGAGATTCCCATTTTTGTGGGATGAATATAGTCACCACTATCAATCATTTCTTTAGCAATTTGTGCATAACGCGCTTCACTGGTTTCGGTCAAACCCCATGAGCCAAGTTGAAATAAGGTAACAGCGAAAATGACAAGAAGGATAAGTGTGACTGGATGTTTTGTAATTAAAACTGAAAATTTTGTATTCATTGAATTAAAATTTATTTCAGTAACATTTAGATTACGAATATAACTTTTTAGTTTGGGTGATATTTTCTTTAATCTAAATGGCCGTTTATTGATGATTTACTAACGTCTATGAGAAATGTTTTTTAATGAAATAGTCGTATTTTCAAATATTTGATAATGACTAAGTTATAAATAATTTTTAATTAATATGGATTGTTTTACAAATAATTTTCATTGTGTACTATTACATTTGTTTATCTTTGTTTCAAGGTCAAATGGCATGTGAATTTGTTATTTTAGAAATGGAATTAGGTAATGTAAATTGCAAATGACCGATGTAAAACAATAAAGATTAACCTATGAAGATATTAGTTACTGGTGCAGCTGGATATATTGCTTCACATGCTGCAGAACGTTTGCAATCCCTCGGTCACGAAGTTGTTGGTTTAGATAATTTTTCGGATTATTATGATATCACTTTAAAAGAGCTGAATGCCAGCGCATTGAATACAAAAGGAATTGTAATCGAAAAAATAGATTTAAGAAATGCTGAGCAACTTCAAACGTTGCCCACCGATTTTAATTATATTTTTCATTTTGCTGCGCAACCGGGTATTTCTGCTACTTCCAGTTTCGAAGATTATTTAGATAACAATGTAATTGGAACAAAAAAATTACTTGATTTTGCTTTAAAAAATGAAAACTTAAATCTTTTTGTAAATATAGCAACTTCATCTATTTATGGTATTCACGCTACTTTTGATGAGACTGTGGCTCCATCGCCAGCCTCTTTTTATGGTGTTACTAAGTTAGCAGCTGAACAATTGGTTTTGGCAAGCAGTAGACTAGGACAATTGAAAGCCTGTTCTTTGCGATTGTATTCCGTTTACGGTCCACGTGAAAGACCTGAGAAGTTATATACCAAATTGATTGCAAATGCTTTCAATAATGTTCCTTTTCCTTTGTTTAAAGGAAGTGAACATCATTTGAGAAGTTTTACTTATGTTCAGGATATTGTTGATGGCGTGGTTAGTGTTATTGGGGCAGAAGATTTGGTCAACAATGAAATTATCAATTTAGGTACCGAAGAAGAGAATACAACCCAACAAGGAATTGAAATTGTAGAGCAAATTTTAAATAAAAAGATTGAGCTGCAAATTGTTGAAGCCAGAACCGGTGACCAATTGAGAACTAAAGCTGTAATTGATAAGGCGAGAAAATTATTGGGATACAATCCGAAAACGAGTTTGTATGAAGGATTGAAAGCGCAAGTGCAATGGTATCAGGATAATTTTTTATAGTATATCATTTTATAATTAAAAAAAACTGCAAAAGTGAATTGGAAGCTTTTGCAGTTTTTTTTGTTTTAAAAAGGTTCTAAATCAGCTTTTTAATAAATGTAATTTATAACGGAACTATTTTTTAAAATAACTATCCAGTAAAGTTTGGGCTGCCGCAAAAGGGGAAATCTCATTATTTTGAACCGCTTTTTTTGTTGATTCTAATAACTGAATAATGTTCGGTTGATTGTAAAAATGAGTTTTCAATTGCTCATCAATGGTTTCTATCATCCAAAATTGATTTTGTTCTTTACGTTTTTCTACGAAATAATGATTTGAATGTACCAGTTCGAGATAATCTAAAATAGTTTGCCAAACGCCATCAATTCCTTCTTGGGTTAAAGCGCTACAGGTTGCGGTAGTTGGAATCCATCCTGATTTTTTAGGAGGAAATAAATGTAAGGCTCTGTTGAATTCTACTTTTGTCAATTGCGCTTTTTTTATGTAATCACCATCCGCTTTATTAATCACAATGGCATCGGCCATTTCCATAATACCTCGTTTTATTCCTTGAAGTTCATCGCCAGCACCTGCAATTTTTAGCAGTAAAAAGAAATCGACCATACTGTGAACTGCTGTTTCACTTTGTCCCACACCTACCGTTTCAATTAGAATGACATCAAAACCGTAAGCTTCACAAAGTGTAATGGTTTCTCTGGTTTTTCGGGCTACACCACCCAAAGTTTCTCCAGATGCAGATGGTCGGATGAATGCATTTTTATCCTTAACTAATTCTTCCATGCGGGTTTTGTCTCCTAGAATACTACCGTGTGAAATGGTACTGCTGGGATCTACTGCAAGTACGGCTACTTTTTTACCTAAACTAGTTAAGTATTTGCCAAAGGCTTCAATAAAAGTACTTTTTCCAACTCCCGGTACACCTGTAATTCCTATTCGAATCGATTGATTGGCGTGCGGTAAACAACCATTGATAACTTCATTCGCTTTTGTTAAATGATTACTGTTTGTACTTTCAATTAATGTAATAGCACGACTTAAGGCCGTTATATTGCCTGCTAAAATGCCGTCAATCAATTCTTGTGACGAAGGTTGTTTTTTTCGGGATTCTTTGATTTGTTGTATAGCGTTGGAACTGATTATTTCGGGTGGCGAAATACCAGCTTTTTCGTTTAAAGCGCTTGGATTATTTTTTTTGGTAGACAAAATAATTATTTTTGAAAGTAAAAGTAATCAAAACAAAAACAGTTTCAAAAGACGAATCATTGAAACTGTTTTTAAATCTTAAACTAATTTGTGCTTATTAATATGCAGCAGTAAAACGAATTTGATGGTATTTTGGATTTTCGGCTTCATCGGCGATGACAACAGCTAAATCCTCAACAGATAAGATGCTTCTTTGATTTTCATCAAAAACAGGATTTTCTAAACCCAATCTGTATTTTCCTGTTCTTCCTATTGTTATTCCTTGATGCATTTCGAATGCCGGACTGAAAAAAGCCCAATCCAACTCTTTTTCCTCTTTAATGATGTTTAAATAATCTCTGGCAGCAGTTGCTCCAGCATGATATTCTTTTGGGAAATCAGGAGTATCAACAGCTTGTATATTTGGTGCAACAAATAAACTTCCTGCGCCACCAATAGTGATGAATCGTTTTACGCCAGATTTTTTTACAGCTTCTTGAATCGATTGGGACCCATTAATGAAATCATCATAAATGTTTGGGTTAGTCCAACCTGGATTGTATGCATTTATGATAACATCATTTTCTTTTAAAATTTTGGCTAAAGCATCTGTGTCAAAAATATCTGCTGCAACCCAATTTGCATTCGAATCATTTTTTGGATTACGGGCTATTGCTGTAATTTCATGATTTCTGTTTGATAATTCTTTAAAAATGTTGGAACCTACAAATCCAGTAGCTCCGATGAGTGCGATTTTCATAATAGTTGTATTTAAAAGTAATAAAAAAAGTTACAGTTTTATTTAAAAAAATAGATTAGAATTTATTGGAAAAATCTTCCAATGTAATGTCATTCAATTGCAAACTGATTGTCTTATTGATGTCTTCATATAAATTTTCTAAATTTTTATTAATTTGTTTACCAACAGGGCAATCGGGATTGGGCTCGTTCTTTGAAAAACCTAATGTTACGGTGTCAAAAGTCATTTTAAAAATGGCGTCCAAAGTGATTTTTGATGCCGATTTTAATAGTCGTGTCCCACCGTTTTTCCCCTCTTTGCTTTCTACAATATGATTTTTTTTAAGATTTGCTATTTCTTTTCTGACCAAAACAGGGTGCAAGTTCATACTGCCCGCTATAAAGTCTGAGGATAAATAGTCATCAGGAAATTTAGAAAGCAATGTTAGGATATGGATTGTAATAGCAAATTTTCCTGAAATCATACTGTAATAAAATATATTGCAAATGTATAAATTATTTTTGAATCATTACTTTTTTGGTTGAATATTTATTGTTACTCATTGTGGGTTTATTATGGGTATTGGTTTTGCTTTAAGTGTTTTTAGTGTTATTTTTGTCTTCTATTTTATACGATGAACAACTTTATACTCATTTTTGTTTTCTTATTTATTGGGATTATTTTTCAAAAGATAAAGCAAATTCCTAAAAACACTCACAAGTTTTTAAATTGGATTGTTATCTATATTTGTCTTCCTGCTTTGTCATTATATTATATTCCAAAGATTAAATGGTATAATCAGTTGCTGTATCCTATTGCGGTAGCATGGATCGGGTTTGTAGTTTCGTATTTTTTCTTTAGTTTTTTAGGAAACAGATTGGGTTGGTCTAGAAAATTGACGGGTTGTTTGATTATTTGTGCTGGACTTAGTAATACTTCCTTTCTAGGTTTTCCAATAATTGAAGCTTTGTATGGCGAAGAAGGTTTGCAAACGGCCATTATTGTTGACCAACCAGGATCTTTTGTAGTGCTTTCTACACTTGGAATTCTGGTAGCTACAGTTTATTCCAAAGGAAATTTGAGTGGATTTCAAATTGCTAAAAAGATTGCTTTTTTTCCCCCATTTGTTACTTTTTGTATGGCTTGCTTGATGAATTTATTTCAGTTCGATTTTTATAATTGGGTGCAATTACTTTTTAAAACCATTGGGAGTGGAGTAACTCCTTTGGCCTTACTTTCGGTGGGATTTCAATTGCGTTTTGAAAAGCGAAGTATGCATTGGGATTTTTTGGGGTTGGGATTGTTTTACAAATTAATTTTGACTCCTGCCATTATTTATTTTTTATATGTGATAGTGTTGCATCAACATTCCAAAGATATTCAAGTGGCAATATTAGAATCGGCGATGGCACCTATGATTACGGGTTGTATATTAGCTTCTACTTATGGGCTGAAACCAAGATTGAGTAGTATGATGATTGGTTTTGGAATTCCTATTTCATTTCTTACTTTGTTGTTTTGGTACTTTGTTGTCCGTTTAATTTGAAAATATTTTTGTAACGTATTGATTGTGAGTAATTAGATTCATAGCTATTTATCGTATTTGTTGTTTTTTTTATTTAATTTTAAGGGAACTAAAAAAATAATAATTATGTCAACATTACGATTAGGAGATATTGCTCCAGATTTTAAAGCAGAAACATCAATGGGAACTATACAATTTCATGAATGGTTGGGCGATTCTTGGGGTGTATTGTTTTCGCATCCAGCTGATTTTACGCCAGTTTGTACTACTGAATTAGGTACAGTAGCGAATTATTATCCTGAATTTGTTAAGAGAAATACAAAAGTGATAGCCTTAAGTGTTGATGGGTTAGAATCTCATAAGGAATGGATAAAAGATATTAACGAAACTCAAAACACAACCGTTAATTTCCCAATTATTGCTGATGAAAATAAAGAAGTGGCTATGCTTTTTGATATGATTCATCCCAATGCTAGTGATAAATTTACGGTACGTTCGGTTTTTGTGATTGGAGCTGACAAAAAGATTAAATTAACGCTGACTTATCCTGCTTCGACAGGAAGAAATTTTGATGAACTATTGAGGGTTATTGATAGTCTACAATTGACAGCCAATTATTGCGTTGCTACTCCGGCTAACTGGAAAAATGGGGAAGATGTCGTTATATCTACAGCTATTGCAGATATTGATATTGCTGGTAAATTTCCAAAAGGATATACTCGTATTAAACCCTATTTGCGAATGACACCTCAGCCTAATTTATAGGTTTTTAGTTTTCAGTCACAGTTTGCTCTGAAAACTGTGACTGAAAACTAATTTTTTTACACCAAATTATTGATTTTAGCATACTGAAGCAGCATAATAGTTTTGGCATCTTTTATTTCGCCGGATTCTATCATAACATAGGCTTGGTCAAAAGGAATTTCAAGCACCTCAATTTCTTCATGTTCGTGTTCTAAACCACCACCAGAACTTACTTTCATACTTGAATCGTATTCGCCTACAAAGTAATATAGAATTTCGGTTACTGCCCCTGGAGACATATAAGCTTCGAAAACTTTTTTCACAGAATGTAATCGGTAACCTGTTTCTTCTTCGGTTTCACGAATGATGCAAGCTTCTGGATTGTCTTCATCCAATAATCCTGCACATACTTCGATTAATAAGCCACTTTTGTTTCCATTTAAATAGCTAGGCAATCGAAACTGACGGGTTAAAATAACAGTTCCTTTAGATTTGTTATATAATAAAATAGCGGCTCCGTTACCCCTGTCATAGACTTCGCGTACTTGTGTGTCCCAAGAATTATCTTTTTTTTGGTACTCTACCGTAACTCTATTTAGGATATACCAGTTATCTGAGAGTAATTCTGTTTTTTGTATTTTGTATTTAGGATTGGTCATGAGTTTTGATTTTAAGTTCTAAAAAAAACGTCCCGATGTATCGGGACGTTTTTTTATTATTTAAGAATTGTTTGTTTTCTGTCTGGTCCAACAGAAACAATTTTTATTGGAACTTCAACTTCCTTTTCTATAAATTCGATGTACTCTTTTAATTCAATAGGCAATTGATCGTAAGTGGTCATACCCGTTAAATCTTGATGCCATCCTTTGAATTCTTTGAATATTGGAGTTACATTTTCCGGTTCGATGTTGTAAGGAAAATGCGAAATTGTTTTTCCTTTGTAGTTGTAGTCAGTACAAACTTTCAATGTTTCAAATCCAGAAAGAACATCGCCTTTCATCATCATTAATTGTGTTACTCCGTTGATTTGAACAGCATATTTTAAAGCTACTAAGTCTAACCATCCACAACGTCTTTGTCTTCCGGTAACGGATCCAAATTCGTTTCCTACACTGGCCATTGTAGCACCATCTTCATCAAAAAGTTCAGTAGGGAAAGGTCCGCTTCCTACACGAGTTACGTAAGCTTTGAAAATTCCGTACACTTCTTTGATTTTGTTTGGAGCAATTCCCAAACCTGTACAAGCTCCAGCTGCAGTAGTATTAGATGAAGTTACAAATGGATAGGTTCCAAAGTCAACGTCTAATAATGAACCTTGAGCACCTTCACAAAGAATAGATTTTCCTGCTCTTTGGGCTTGGTTTAAGTATTCTTCACTGTCAATAAAGTCTAATGATTTTAATACTTCGATAGATTCGAAAAATTCTTTTTCCATTTCAGCTAAATTGTACTGAATGTTAACATCGTAGAACTTAATCATTTCTTCGTGTTTGTCAGCCAATGCTCTGTAACGCTCTTCGAAATCTTCTAATTCAGTATCTCCAACACGAAGACCGTTTCTACCGGTTTTATCCATGTAAGTTGGTCCAATTCCTTTCAGTGTGGAACCAATTTTTGCTTTTCCTTTTGAAGCTTCAGAAGCAGCATCCAGTAAGCGGTGTGTTGGTAAAATTAAATGTGCTTTTCTGGAAATGATTAATTTACTTTTGATGTCCAAATTAAATTTGGCAAGACCTTCAATTTCTTTTTGAAAAACTACTGGGTCAATTACCACTCCGTTTCCTATAATGTTAATGGCTGTTTTATGGAAAATTCCAGAAGGAATAGTTCTAAGAACGTGTTTTATTCCATCAAATTCTAAAGTGTGTCCTGCGTTTGGACCTCCTTGAAAACGAGCGATTATATCATAATTTGATGTAAGAACGTCAACAATTTTTCCTTTTCCTTCATCTCCCCATTGTAATCCTAATAATAAATCTACAGTCATTCTATGTTTTATTTGTAGTTAATTTTCTATTGTATTTTCTGCGTTTGTTTTTTTCTTGTTTCCGTATAAGTATAGGGAATGATTGGTGATCTCGATATCAAAAATTTCTTCAATTGTTTTTTTGATAGTTTGAATTCGTGGGTCACAAAATTCAATTACTTCACCAGTATCGGTCATAATAATATGATCGTGTTGTTTATCGAAATAGGATTTCTCGTAGTGTGCTTGATTCTGTCCGAATTGATGTTTGCGAACCAAGGCGCAGTCCAGTAATAATTCGATGGTATTATAAAGGGTGGCTCTACTGACACGGTAGTTTTTGTTTTTCATTTTGAGATATAGGTTTTCTATATCAAAATGTTCTTCACTTTCGTATATTTCTTGAAGGATAGCATAACGTTCTGGGGTTTTGCGATGTCCTTTGTTTTCGAGATACATTGTAAAAACATTTTTTACAATCTCTTGATTTTTGTTGTTATCGGTGGAAATGAGTGTCATATCTTGCAAAGATAAATTTTTATTTTAAAAGTATAAAAATTTAGAGTTTTAATTGTGAATCCAGCCTTTTATTTTTTTACGGTTTAATGACGGATAGTATGTGGTTTTTTATAAAAACTAAGTTGCTTGGATTAACGCGTGAGGGATAGGAGCTGACTACCAAAGTAGTGCGGATAGCCCGACCCAGTTGAGTAAAGGGGCTTTGTAAGCATTGCTATGGGTAAGCCCCTTTGCTCAATTGGGTCACGCCCAAATGATTTTTGAAACTATTTGTTTTTGTATTTTGGTTGTGATTATCACAATTTTTAGTGCTAAAGTTTATTTTGTATTTTATTAGTTTTTGTATACTCGTGTTACTTTGTCGATTCCGTCTATTTTTTTGATGTTGTCCATTAATTTTTTCAGAATGGTGATGTTGGGTACAATTACGGATACTTGTCCTTTGAAAATACCCGCTTCCCCGTTGAGAGAAATACTTTGAATGTTGACATTCATGTTATTTGAAATCACTTTTGTCAATTCGTTAGTCAATCCCAAAGTGTCCATTCCCATAATGTTGATGGTGGCTTTGAAGTCCTGTTGGGTAGAGTCGATCCATTTGGCCTGCATGATTCGGTACGCATAATTGGACTGTAGTGCAATGGCATTTGGGCAATCTTTTTTATGAATTTTGATGCCTTCATTTATAGTGACAAAACCAAAAACTTCGTCTCCTGGAATTGGGTTGCAACATGTGGATAATTTGTAATCGAGTTTGTCTTGCGATTTTCCAAAAACCAACATGTCATAATTACTGCTGATGACTTGTTTGTGTATGTCAATATCGGCAGTACTGTTGCTGCGTTTGATTTTGTTTTTGAAAAAGTTGATCAAAGTATTGCTTTTTTGAGCAGCATAATCCTTTAATTGTTGGTTGTCAATCGAACCAACGCCCACTCTGTAAAATAAATCCAGACTGGTTTTTAGTTTGAAAAAGTTGACCAACTCATTGATGGTTTGCTCATTTAAGCTTACTTTGAGGTGTTTTAGTTTACGGGTAAGAAGTTCTTTTCCGTCTTCGGCGATTTTCTTGGTGTTTTCGTTGAGGACGTTTCTAATTTTATTTTTTGCTCTTGAAGTGGTCACAAAATCCAGCCAGTTGATGGTTGGTTTCTGATTAGGAGAGGTGATGATTTCGACTTGATCTCCACTTTTTAACTCGTAATTCAAAGGAACTAATTTCCCATTGACTCTGGTTCCTCTGGTTTTTATTCCAATTTCGGAGTGAATGCTAAAAGCAAAATCCAGTGAGGTGGCGCCTTTGGGAAGGGATTTGATTTCACCTTTTGGGGTAAAAATATAAATCTCTTTGGAATACAAGTTCATTTTGAAATCTTCGACAAAATCGACTGCACTGGTTTCCGAGTTTTCAAGGGCTTCTTTCAAAAGATTTAACCAAACATCGAGACCGTTTTCTTCGGTGGCTCCGTTTTTGTATTTGTAATGTGCTGCATATCCTTTTTCGGCAATTTCATCCATGCGCTCGCTTCGTACTTGCACTTCTACCCAACGGCCTTTTGGTCCCATTACGGTGATGTGTAAAGCCTCGTAACCAGTTGATTTTGGTGAAGAAATCCAGTCACGCAAACGACTTGGGCTGGGTCTGTAATGGTCGGTTACGATAGAATATATTTTCCAAGCGAGAAATTTTTCATCGTGCGGATTGGATTTATAGACTATTCGCAGGGCAAATTTGTCGTAGACTTCGTCAAAAGTCACATTTTGTGCCAACATTTTTCGGTTGATGGAATAAATGGATTTAGGGCGGCCTTTGATAATGTAATCTATGTTTTCTTCATCTAATGCTTTTTGGAGTACTTCGGAAATATCTTTGATATACAAATCTTGTTCTTCCTTGGTTTCTCTTATTTTGCTAACGATGTTATTGTATCTTTCAGGTTCAGTGTACTTTAATCCTAAATCCTCTAGCTTGTTTTTTATTTTATAAAGTCCTAATCGATGCGCTAATGGAGCATAAATGTATAAAGTTTCAGATGCCAGTTTGACCTGTTTGTGGTCCTCCATGGAGTCCATAGTCAGCATATTGTGCAATCTATCAGCTATTTTAATGAGGATTACCCGAACATCGTCATTGAGAGTTAAAAGCATTCTGCGGAAATTCTCAGCCTGCATCGATACATTAAGGTCTTTTTGTACCAATGATATTTTGGTTAATCCTTCAACCAATTGGGCGATTTTGGGATTAAACATTTTTTCAATGTCTTTGACGGTGATTGGAGTATCCTCAACAACATCATGCATTAAGGCTGCGGCGATAGAAGTTGCTCCCAAACCAATATCGGAAGCTACAATTTTGGCAACGGCAATAGGATGGAAAATATAGGCTTCTCCGGACTTGCGACGTTGGTCTTTATGGGCATCAACGGCCACGTCAAATGCCTTGCGTATCAGTTTTTTATCCTCCGTAGTTAAAGTTTGATAACTGATACGTAATAACTCTTTGTATTCTTGAGCAATTGCTTTGTTTTCTTTTTCTATATCGATTTCTATCATAACGGCATGGTTCAATTCTTAAAAATAAGAAATTTTTAGTAGATGTGCAAGGGTTTTAGATGGCAGATTTTAGATTTAAGAAGACAGAATTCAGGTTGCAGAATTCGGGTGCTAATTTTTGAATAAAAAAAATCTTTTAAAGGTTCTAATTTATAAAAGCCTTATATGAATATTCTCTAATCTAAATTCTGCAGTCTGCAAACTGTTATCTAAAGGATTCTCTTAAAATCTAAATCTTGAAAATCATAACTGAAATCAGTTATTTCAGAGATGGGTTTCATTTTGATTGCAATTGCTTTTCCGGTCGTCTCATATTCAAAAAACAAATGGGCATCGGCTTGAAAATAAGGATTGTTCCATTTTACCACTAAATTTTTGTCTTTGTAAAGGAATAATTCTCCAGTAAGTTGTGGAGAACGTTTGGAGGCAAAATACAATTTTCCTTTCTTTTCGTTAATCACAATTTCGCCCAACCAATTGTCTTTATACGTACCGATATAGTTGTTGAAGTCAATTTTGTTGTTGTCTTTTTTGTTTTTAGCTACAGCTGCCCAAACGTCGTCAGTAACTTTATCTGTCGATTCTTTGTGCGCTTTAATTCGATTGCTGTAAATAGTGATATAATCATCCGATTTGATTCCCAAATAGCTGTCTTTGATCGTATTTGTAATCGAGTTAAAAGCAGATCCCGATTGTTGATTGGTTAAAACCACAATTCCTAAATTCAGTTCTGGAATAAGGGTAACTTGGGTTACAATACCTTCTAATCCTCCAGTGTGTGTGACTTGTTTGTACCCTTTTACATCGCTCAAAAACCAACCTAATCCATAGGAACTAAAATGAGTATTGTAAGGTGGTTTTGTAGTTGCAGTGATTATAGTTTGTGGACTCCACATTTCATTGTGTTCTTTTTCTGAGAATAATTGTTGGTTTTCGATGCCGTATTTTCCGTTGTTTAATTGCATAATCATCCATTTGCTCATATCATTTACGCTGGAATATATTCCTCCTGCGGGATCAAGTATTTGGTTTTTATATCTCGAAATCACTTTCAGTTTTCCATCAATAGGAACGTGGGGTGCGATAACATTGCTGGTGTCTTTTAATCGAACAAACGAAGCGGCACTGTTTTTCATGTCTAATGGTTTCATGATTCGTGTTTCAATAAATTCGCACCAACTGATGCCACTTACTTTATGGACAACTTCGCCTGCTACAATGTATAAAAGGTTGTCGTAATCATATTGTGTTCTAAAAGCAGAAACCGGTTTCAAGTACTGTAGATTTTGGATGATATCTTGCGGTGTAAAATCGCTTCCGCCTGGCCAGACCATTAGGTCACCAGCGCCAAGACCCAATCCGCTTCTATGCGTGAGTAAATCCCGAATCGTAAATTCATTGGTTACATAATCATTATACATTTTGAAATTTGGTAGGTAAGTAATGACTTTATCATCCCATTTTAGTTTGCCTTCGTCTACTAATATTGCAAGAGCAGCTGTTGTAAATGCTTTACTATTGGATGCAACGCCAAAAAGCGAATTCGCATCTACTTTTTCATTCGTTTTTATCGATTTTACTCCGTAGCCTTTAGCAAGAACTATTTTTCCGTCTTTTACAATGGCTACCGCAATTCCGGGAACATTAAAAGCGGTTAAAGCTCTATTGACTACATTGTCCACTTCTTGGTCGGAAATCTGAGCAAAAGAAGGAATGCTAAATGTAAGCAGTACTAAAAGGGAAAAGCTAACTTTCTTCATGTTTTTGGTGTAATTAAATTCGAAATCCATATTCTACTATCTATTTTCTGCAGTCTAAAATCTGCAATCTAAAATCAAAAACCTCTCTGTCTTTTGGCCTCAAATATTAAAATCGCCGCAGCAACCGAAACATTCATACTGTCTATTTCACCTTGCATTGGGATAATGATGTTTTGAGTGGCAGCATCACGCCATTCCTGCGTCAATCCCGTGGCCTCTGTTCCAACAACCAAAGCTGTTGGTGAAGTGTAATCCTGTGTGTGATAGGAAGTAGAGTTTTGCAGAGTGGCACAATAAAAATTGATATTTCGTTCTTTCAAAAATGCAATAATTTCAGTAGTCGATCCCGTGGCAATTTGATTGGTAAATAAACAGCCCACACTTGACCGAACTACATTGGGATTGTACAAATCACTTTTTGGATTAGCAATAATCACGGCGTCTAGATTTGCTGCATCGGCGGTACGTAATAAGGCACCAATATTTCCAGGTTTTTCTGGAGCTTCGGCAATAATAATCAATGGGTTTTCGGATAATTGTAAATCGGATAGTTGCATCGATTTGGCTTTGGCAATCGCCAAAATCCCTTCAGTGGTATCACGATAAGCCAGTTTTTGATAGACATCTTTATTAATTTCTATTAATTCGGCGTTATTCGATAATTTACGGGTTTCCGTTTCTGGACAAACTTCAGGTAAAAACAAAATCGTTTCTATTTCATATCCACCTTTTAAGGCCAAAGCAATTTCACGTTTTCCTTCAATCAAGAACGTTCCCGATTGTTTTCGGGCTTTTGCTTTTTCCTGCAATAACACCAAGGATTTTATAAAAGGATTTTGGATGGAAGTGATTTGTTTCAAGGCTCTAAAGGAATAAGTTTCTAAGGTGCTAAGGTACTACCATTTTTTAAATTCTTAAAATAATCAATAGTAAGTCCTTTTTTATTTAATTTTGAAATCTTAAGTATAATCTGCTCCGATAATTATCGGAACTAAATTCTAAAATCTCAATGTTTCATCTACTTGATATCATCGGAACCATGGCATTTGCAATGTCAGGTGCACTAACTGCAATGAGCAAAAAGCTAGACCCGTTTGGCGTTTTTATCATTGCATTTGTCACTGCAGTAGGAGGCGGAACCTTGCGTGATGTCATGATTGGTCGTACACCTGTGGGATGGATGCAGGATTTGACTTATGTGTATGTGATTATTTTAGGTTTTATTTTGACAATTCTATTCCGAAAAAAATTAGACAAACTCCGTACTTCATTAGCCTTATTCGATACCATCGGATTGGGCGTTTTTACCTTAATCGGTATTCAAAAAGGAATAGATTATCAGCTTCATCCAGTGATTTGTATTGCTTTGGGAACTATGACTGCCTGTTTTGGAGGTGTCATCCGAGATATTTTATGTACAGAAATCCCAGTAATTTTCCGGGAAGAAATCTATGCAACCATTTGTATTCTGGGCGGAATCGTATTTTTCATCCTCCGAAAAATGAATCTGGAGAATGATGTTTTATACCTTATTACCTCATTGGTCATTATTGCCGTTCGCCTAATGGCCGTAAAATACAAGTGGCATCTTTCTCCCATAGAACATAAAAAATAAGAAACATTTTGGCGAGACCACATTAAGAAAAGCGGCCTGCTTATCTATACCGGTTATTAGGCCACTTTCCTTAATGCGGTCAGGCTGTACGCGCTACTTCGGTAGCTTGCTTCCATCCTTCTCGCAGGCAAACGGCAAACAAAGTGCTGAAAATGATGGTGAGGACTTAAATCAAAAACAGTGATTGCCAAATGTAGTAAAGAAGTTTTTTGTCATTCGTATTTATAATATTACCCTAAATGTGTACTTTTCCACTCTTTAATATTCAATTGTGAAAAACTACACCGTAAAACGATATCAAGAAAGTGATTATGCCAATTGGAATGCTTTTATAAGCGAAGCCAAGAACGCTACTTTTCTGTTTAATCGTGATTTTATGGACTACCACAAAGACCGATTCGAGGATTATTCTTTAATGGTTTATAAAAATGAAAAGTTAGTAGCTGTATTGCCAGCCAATAGAGCAGGAGAGTTTGTCTATTCCCATCAAGGGCTGACTTATGGTGGTTTAGTTTATGGAGAGAAGCTGAAATTAGCCTCGGTAATTCTAGTTTTTCAAGCCATTCTATTTTATTTAAACGAAAACAAAATTTTCAAAATCCAGATCAAAACCATTCCGTCCATCTATCATAACAAACCAGCCGAAGAATTGAATTATGCTCTCTTTTTGGCGGAAGCCGAATTGATTCGAAGAGAAACACTTTCTGTAATTGATTTGTCTAAACCAATTTTAATTACAAGTGGTAGAAAAGAAGGAGTAAAAAAAGGAATGGTAAATAGTTTAGAAATTAAAGAAGTGAATGATTTTGAAGATTTTTGGAATGATATATTAATTCCAAATTTGAAAGATAAGCACAATGCAAAGCCAGTTCATAGTTTGGAAGAGATCACAAATTTAAGAAAGAATTTTCCCAAAAATATTCGCCAATTTAATGTGTATTACAAAGACCAAATTGTAGCAGGAGCAACATTGTTTGAAAGCGAAAATGTAATTCATTCGCAATATATTTCCGCAGATAAGAACAAAAATGAAACTGGGAGTTTAGATTTTTTATACCATCACTTAATTACCGATGTTTTTAAGGAGAAACGTTTTTTTGATTTTGGAACTTCTAATAAAAATCAAGAAAGAATACTCAATAAAGGATTGTCTTTTTGGAAAGAAAGTTTTGGTGCAAGTACAGTAGTACAGGATTTTTATGAAGTAGAAACGATTAATTATTCAAAACTTGAAAATGTTGTAAAATGATAAAATTCTTAGATCTAAAAAAAATAAACGAACCCTATGAAGCTGATTTTCAAGAGAAATTGAAATCGTTTTTGGCTAGCGGTTGGTATATTTTAGGCAAGGAAGTTCAGGAGTTTGAAGCCAATTTTGCTCTATATTGTGGTGCTAAATATTGCATAGGAGTAGGGAATGGTTTAGATGCACTAACACTGATTTTTAAAGGATATATTCAACTGGGAAAACTGCAAAAAGGAGACGAAGTTATTGTACCCGCCAATACGTATATTGCCAGTATACTCGCCATTCTTCAAGCTGATTTAGTACCAATTTTGGTCGAGCCAAAGTTAGAAACTTATAATATTGACCCGACTTTAATTCAAGATAAAATAACATCAAGAACCAAAGCCATTCTAGTCGTTCATCTTTATGGTCAATTGGCCGAAATGGATGCTATAAATGAAATTGTGAATCGAAATAATTTAATTGTGGTTGAAGATGCAGCACAATCATCAGGTGCAATCAGTAATCAACAATCGGCAGTAGCATATAGTTTTTATCCAACAAAAAATCTCGGAGCTCTTGGAGACGGAGGTGCTGTAGTAACGAATGATGCCGAGCTCGCAAAAACCATAAAATCCCTTCGCAATTATGGTTCAGAAATCAAATATCAAAATGATTTTATAGGAGTTAACTCCAGATTAGACGAATTGCAAGCCGCTTTTTTGAACCTGAAATTATCCAATTTAAATACCGATAATGAAAAACGAAAATCCATTGCCAAAGGTTATTTGTCCGAAATAAAGAATGATAAAATCACTTTGCCTTTTTGGGATTTAAGTAACAATCATGTTTTTCATCTTTTTGTTATTCGAACCCAAAACAGAGAAGATCTACAAAACTATTTAGCAAAGAATAATATAGAAACGGTGATTCATTATCCGATTCCACCACATCAGCAAAAGGCTTTGGAATCGTGGAATAATTTATCTTTCCCGATAACCGAAAAAATACACAAAGAAGTATTGAGTTTGCCTATAAGTCCAGTTATGACATTGGAGGAGGTGGATTATGTTGTCGAAATTTTAAATAAATATTGAAATAGTGTCCGAAAGTAAATCTTCATATCTGCAAATTGTAAAAGCGACCTCTATTTTTGGCGGGATGCAATTTTTAAATATTATTATTTCAATTGTGAGGACAAAATTGATTGCAATATTTATTGGACCAGCTGGAATGGGAATTATTTCGTTGTTGAATTCAGCACTGAATATGATTAGCGGCATTACAGGTTTGGGAATAGAAACATCTGCCATAAAACACATTTCTGAACAGTATAATTCAGCAGATTTAAACACGGTCTCTCCAATAATTGCAATAGTTAAAAAAATTGCATTTGTAACGGGGATTTTTGGAACATTGATGGTTACATTGTTTTCAAGTTGGTTAAGCGAACTCACTTTCGGTAATTCAAATTACAGCTATCTGTTTGTTTATCTGTCAATAACGTTGTTGTTTAAGCAGTTGTCTGTAGGGCAAATGGTGGTTTTTCAAGGATTACGAAAATTAAAAATATTGGCCAAAGCTAATTTTTATGGAAATTTGATAGGACTGTTGTTCTCCGCTCCTTTGTATTATTTTTATAGAATTGATGCCATTGTACCAACGATTGTGGTAACGGCTGTTTCATCTTTGTTGGTATCTTTTTATTATTCAAGAAAGATTAAAATTGAAAAATCGACTGTTTCTAATGCCCAACTAATCATTGAAGGGAAAAGCATAATCAAACTTGGAGTGATGCTTACATTAAGTGGATTACTGACATTATTGGCATCTTATATCATTCAGATTTATATTGGAAAAAATGGAGGTTTAAAAGAGGTAGGATTTTATAATGCAGGTTTTACTTTGCTGAATTCTTATGTGGGAATTGTTTTTACAGTAATGAGTACCGATTATTTTCCGAAATTATCCTCAATTTGCAACGATAACAAAAAAATTAGGATTAGTGTGATGGAGCAATCCTATATGTCCATCTTTATCATAACTCCAATAATAATTCTATTTTTAACGTTTGTTCCGCTTATTATAAAAATTTTATATACGTCAAAATTCATTTCGATTATCCCAATGGTATGTTTTGGAATACTGGCGATGTTGTTTCGGGCTGTTTCGTGGTCAATGGGTTATATATTAATTGCGAAAGGAGATTCGAAAATTTTTATTAAAACCGCTTTAGGATTTAATTTTTTGTCTGTGATTTTAAATATACTGGGATATTATTTTTATGGTTTAGAAGGACTTGGCTTTAGTTTCTTGATTTATTATTTAATACATTTATTCGCTGTAAAAATCATTACAAAGATGCGGTATGATTTCTGTTTTGATGCTGAATTTTATCGTGCTTATATGATTTGCATCGTCATGTGCGTTGCCACTTTTTTTATGCGATACATACCAAATCCAATTTTAAAATACAGCTTGATGGCGGTTATGATAATTTTATCGTTAGGATTTGTTTTGTACCATTTGAATGAAAAAATAGGCCTTAAGTTTTTATTTAATTCGATTAATAAGAAAAAAAATGTTTAAGAAGATGGTGAAGAAAATGTATTGCAAATTGCGTTCGATATATCATAAATTAAAATTTTATTATTCTGTAAATTGGACAAAAACGCTTTATTTTAATTTTAAAAAATTTCCTTTTCAAACCGCAAAAAAGCTTCCTGTCTTTTTTTACGGGAAGGTTCATTTTCAAAGCATTCAAGGTGAAATCAAAATAAACGGACCAATCAAAACAGCGATGATTGGATTTGGACAACAATTTGAAATAGAAATTAGATCTAAAGGAATTGCGCAACTTTCACTTTATGGAAAGCTAACATTCAATGGATACGCACATATGGGGAAAGATATTATTTTGTATGTCGGCGAAAATGCCGACTGTGAGTTTGGGTATATGTCTTGTTTAGGGTCCAGTGTTAAGGTGATTTGTACCCATAAACTTGTTATTGGAGATTGGTCAAGGATAGGGCATGAATCACAAATTATGGACACCAATTTTCACCCTATGATAAACACACTGACAGGTGAACATTATCCGCTAAAAGGCCCAATCTATATTGGTAGTTATAATGCATTTTCCAACAGAATTTCGATAATGCCAAATACTAGAACTCCTGATTTTTGTGTTGTTGCTTCAAATTCTTTGTGCAATAAAGATTATACAAATTTTGGAAGTAATATTTTATTAGGAGGGATTCCGGTCAAGCTCTTGAAAAATAATTATAGCCGTGATTGGGAAAACGAGAAAGAGCCTTTGATGAAGTATTTGATTGTTCAGTTATAGTATTCAAACAATAATCAATGTTTAAAAAAATTTCTCTTAATCAACAAAATCCGTAATCCGATAAACTTCAAAAACAAACCAAACTCATTAATCCTTAATGTGTGTATAATTTCATGATGTACTCTTTTTTGAATAGCCAAATCTTCGGCTCTGGTTTGGTTTAGTGCTGTTGCTTTTTTTAGAATTAAGTAGGTAGAATGATTTATTTTCTTGGCTCGACTATCATTTTTTTTGAAGAAATCACTCCCTAATGAATTTGCAACTATTCTTTTTTGAACAAGAGGTTCGTCGATAAAATCAAATTCATATAGGCGAGAAGCCCGAATCCAAAAATCCAAATCTTCATAAGCCAATGTTTCATTATAACCTTGTAAACGATCGAATACCGTTTTCTTAATCATGGCTGATACCGAACAAATACTATTACCTCCAGAAAGAACCGATTGATAAATTTCTCCTGTAATTCTGTTTTCGATTGCTTTTTTTTGATGGTTTACCGGAAAATAATAAGAGTCGAACGAGCCATTTTCTGAAATCAATTCAACATTGCCATAAACAACACCGAGGTTTTTGTAGCAGCTGTTTTTGAAAGCATCGATTTGTAACGCCGCACAATTGGGCAATAAAATATCATCAGCAGCTAGGTCGATTACATATTCTCCTTTGGACAGTTTTAGGGCTTTGTTAAAGGATTTGGTATTTCCCAAATTGGCTTGATTGGCTACAAACTGAATTTCAGGTTTTTTTTTGAGCCAAGTTGTAATTATGGCTTTCGAAGAATCGGTACTGCAATCATCAACGATTATGAGTTCAATTGATGGATACGATTGATTAATGACAGAATTCAAACTCTCAACTACGTAGGCTTCGTGGTTGTAGCACAAACAAATAATAGTAACGAGTGGATTGTCCTGCTGCATTATTTTTTAAAATAGTTATATTTGAGACGAAAATAACAAAACGAAAATGATATTGCCTCACAAAAAATATAAAATTGCATTAATCGGTTATCGATTAAGTGGAGGGGGTAGTGATAAAGTGATGGCGAATTTGTCTGTTTTCTTTGCTAAAAATAATATTGATGTTCATATTATCATTGTTTTGGATGAAGTTTCATATCCGTATTCTGGGAAATTGGTCAATTTGGGTTTGTTGAAGAATAAAAGTAATGGCTTATTCAATAAAATGAAACGATTGGATTCGTTGAGAAAGTATCTTAAAGAAAATGATTTTGATTTTATAATTGATTTCCGATTTCGAACCAAAGTCATACAGGAATTGGTTTTGGCTAGATTTATTTATAATGCTAAAACAATTTTTACAGTTCACAGTTTTTTGATTGATCATTATATGCCTAATAATTCATGGTTAACGCGATTAATGTATAATCATTGTTTTGCTAATGTGACGCTAACCAATCAAATGCATGATTTAATTGTGAAAAAACATCAATTAAAGAATTTAATTACGATCTCAAATCCGGTTAATTTGGAGGAGATTTATGAAAAGTGTGATGAACCGATTGCTATTAATTTTGAATACATAATTGCAATTGGACAATATGAAAACAATATAAAACAGTTTGATAAATTGATTTTGAGTTATGCCAATTCTGTTTTAAAGGACAAACAAATTCATCTTGTAATAGTTGGAGAAGGAGATAGCAAAGAATTGAAAAAAGTAGCAAAAGGATCTAATGTAAACGATTTTGTTCACTTTTTAGGGTATCAAAATAATCCTTTTAAATATCTAAAAAATGCTCAGTTTTTAGTTTTGAGTAGTAAAAATGAAGGAATGCCAAATGTTATTTTAGAGTCATTGGCTTGTGGTACACCAGTAGTTTCATTCGATTGTCTTAGTGGCCCAAGAGAAACTATCAGTAATTTAAAAAATGGAATTCTGGTTGAAGATCAGAATATAGAAAAACTTACCGAAGCTATGAATGAATTGGTTGAAGATGAAAAAGTGTATCAATATTGCAAGCAAAATGCAAAAGAAAGTATTACTCCATTTTTGTTGGATACAATAGGAAAACAATGGTTGGATTTAATGCAAATTAACACAATTTAAAATGGAAACAGTAAACGCGATTCAATTATTAAAAATACCTGTTGTTGAAGATGTAAGAGGGAATTTAGGAATCATTCAAAGTGATTTTTTGCCCTTTGAATTCAAGCGGGTTTATTATCTTTTTGATGTGCCAAGTAATGCTTTTAGGGGAGGCCACGCTCATATCAATCAACAGGAAGTTCTAATTGCTTTAAGCGGAAGTTTTGAAGTAACGGTAAATGACGGAATTGAAAAGAAGCGTTATTTGATGAATAAACCAAGTATTGGCCTATTGATTCCAACAGGGATTTGGCGTGAACTTGAAAATTTTTCTTCGGGTGCTGTGTGTTTGGTTTTGGCTTCGGATGATTTTTTGGAAGAGGATTATATAAGAGACTTTGATGAATTCTTGATTTCCAAAAAATGAAGTTGCTTTATATAGTTCCTAAACTAAATAATGAAGGTGGAGTCGCCAGAGTTTTGTCTTTAAAACTGAATTACCTTATCGAGAATTTTGGTTATGAACTTCATATTCTTACCCAAAATCATGGGAACTTTCCATTATTCTATTCTTTCCATGAAAAGATTATTTTTCATGATATGATGCTGGAGGGAACGATTTTTAATTTCTTTAATTCTTTTCGGAAATCTTTAAAAAGTAAAATACAAATCATTCAACCGGATGTTATTATGGTTTGTGATAATGGTCTGAAAGCCTTTACGATTCCATTTATTTTTTCTGATGCAGTTCCTATTGTTTTTGAATGTCATGGCTCAAAGTATATTGAAGAAAGTCGTTTAAATTCGAATTTTATTTCAAAATTTAAACGCTCCTTTAAATATAAATTCAAAGATTTTGGTGCCAATAAATTTTCAAAAGTAGTAGCGTTGTCCGATGAAAGTTTGAAAGAATGGAATGTGAACAACGGTTTGGTAATTTCAAATCCATCGTGGATACAAAGCGAAAATAGGTCAGATTTACAATCTAAAAAAGTAATTGCAGTTGCCCGAAATTCTTATGAAAAAGGATTAGATAGATTACTGATTATTTGGCAGCAAGTGATCGTGAAACACCCCGATTGGGTTTTGGAAATTTATGGAGATTCGGTAGCGCATTTAAGATCTGTAGTTCTAGAGTTGGGAATGGAATTCAATGTGACTTTAAATGAACCTGTAAAAAATATTTCAGAAAAATACTTGTTTTCAGCGCTATTTGTTATGACTTCACGTTCCGAGGGATTTCCTATGGTGTTGCTTGAAGCAATGGCTTCTGGTTTGCCTTGTATTGCCTATGATTGTCCAACTGGTCCGAGAGCCATTATCAATGAAGAGGAGAATGGTTTTTTGATTGAAGATGGAAATGTAGATTCATTCGTTCAAAAACTGAAATTGCTTATTGAAGATGAAAATTTGAGAATGCAAATGGGTAAAAAGGCGAAAGAGAGTGTAAAGAATTATGATTTTGAAAGCATAATGCAACAATGGAAATCACTTTTTGAAAGTTTGGTGAAGTAATAATTATTTGGATTGAATACTGCAATAATAGCCCAATTTATAAAGGTCAAATAGAAAAAGGGACGGATTTTTAGAAAATAAATTGGCAATTATCGTTGATTCAGTTTTTTTGAAGATGAAAGTAGTTATTGCAACGAGTCTTAACTTTTTTAAAATAATATAAACCGAATTGATTTTGCTCTCAATATTTGGGAATTTGCCTGAATTGATAATGTTAACTAGGTTTTCAATAGCTGTTCTTGTTTTGTCTAAAAAAACAACCGAAGTCTCTAAATTCAAGTGATAGGTTGGATTATCAATATGAGAAACCTTAATGCTTTTTGTTTTTAATACCGAGAGAAAACACAAATCTTCATAGCCATATTTTGTAATGGTTGCATCAAAAGGGTTTTGTTCTAAAATTTCTTTTTTGATCAACAAATTGGAAGTTAATGCCCTTAAATTTGGGTTTTCATTCCTGTAGTGAACAGAGATAGATTCTCTTTTATTTCCGTAAACCCAGCGTAAAAGCTCCTCTTTGCAAGGTATTTCTTTTTTGTATTGAATACCTCCAAATACGACTGATGTATTCGGAATGACTTCGCAATATTTTTGTATAAAATTATTTTGGGTTGGAAAAGTGTCGCAATCCATGATGAGCAACCTGTCTAATTTTGATTTTTTTACTAATGAGTTGATGTTCTCTCCTCTTCCTAGGTTGGAATTATTAATAAAAAAGGAACAGTTATTTAAAGCGTTTATTTTTTGGTTTTCGGTATTCCAATTTGAGCCTGAAGCATCATCCTGACATAAAATTTCAAACTGAATTCCACAATTTAAGCACTGCTTATGTAATTCTGAAACTAGTGGAAATGTATTGTAATTGTATTCAGGGATAAGAATTGATAACATTACACCGTTCTTTGTACCACTTCAAAAATGGTAGCGTCTTCACATTTTAATGTTTTGTAAGGATACTTCATGAGCAAGGCATAATCGTGAGTAGCCATAATGACTGTTTTTCCATTAGCATTGATTTTTCTTAAAACTTCAAGAACTTCAATGCTGGTTTGTGGATCAAGATTTCCTGTTGGTTCGTCGGCTAGGATAAATTCCGGATCATTCAACAATGCTCTTGCTATAGCAATTCGTTGTTGTTCTCCTCCAGAAAGTTGATGAGGCATTTTGGTTGCAAAGTCTTTCATGTTTACTTTAGAAAGTACCTCGTCAATTTTGGCATCCATCTCTTCTTTATCCGTCCAGCCGGTTGCTTTTAGAACAAAAAGCATATTGTCTTTTACAGAACGATCTGGGAGTAATTTAAAATCTTGAAAAACAATTCCGATTTTTCTTCTCAAAAATGGAATGTCATCTTCTTTTAAGGTAGCCAAATCAAATTCTACAATTTTGCCTTCGCCTTCTGTTAAGGGCAAATCTGCATATAACGTTTTTAATAAACTACTTTTACCGGAACCCGTTTTTCCAATGATGTATATAAATTCGCCGTGATTGACTTCTAAATTAACATCAGACAAAATGATTTTCCCTTCTTGGTATATGTTTACGTTTTTTAAAGACAGTACAGATTGTGACATGATAGAATATGTTTATTGGGTAAAAGTAAAAAGATAAAATCCAAATACAAAAGTAAAACGCAAAAATTAAATTCCAAATAACAATTCAAGTTTCCTTTTCCTTTGGAGGAGAGGCAGAGGTGAGTAGTCTGATTTAAAAATAATTCATAATAAAAGCAACCAGCCTTTCGTTATAGAAACAGATTAAATATATTTGAACATTAAATAAAAACAACAATGCATAAACTTCCTGGACTTTTTTTATTTCTTTTTATTGTTCAAATAACGTCCCTTTATTCTCAACAATCTGCTATTAATACATATTCATCAAAAGACTTCGATAAGGCACTTTCTTTATACGAAGACAAACAATATGCATCGGCTCAAATAATTTTTAAGCAGGTTCAAGAAACTGCTACAACAGAGGGGTTGCAATCGGATTGTGCTTACTATATTGCTAATTGCGCTATACGTACGGATCAGGATAATGCCGAGGAACTCATCAATCGTTTTGTGGAGGAACATCCTGCCAGTCGGAAACAAAATCAGGCTTTTATTGACGTAGCTTATTATTATTTTGATCATGGAGATTATAAAGAAGCCATGAAGTGGTTTGAAAAAGTTGATGAAAGTGTTTTGAAAGACGGAGAGCGCAACAAGTATAATTTTCAAAAAGGATATGCTTATTTTGATTCCAAAAAACTGAAAGAAGCAAAAAAATATTTTAGCCGAGTTGTCAATTCGGATGAATATGCTACCCAAAGCAAATACTATATGGGTTTTATGGCTTACGAATCGGATGATTATGTAGAAGCCAATAAACAATTTGACCAAGTTTCAGGAAATGAAAAATATGCTGAGAAATTATCCTATTACAAATCGGATATGAGTTTCAAATCGGGTGATTTTCAAAAAGCTATCGATTTAGGAATCAAAGCTATGCCGAATTCCACTCCTGCTGAGCAATCTGAATTGAATAAAATTATTGGCGAAAGCTATTTTAATTTAAAACAATACGACAAAGCAATTTCTTATTTGGTAGGTTATAAAGGCAAAAAAGGAAAATGGGGTAACAACGATTTCTATCAATTGGGTTATGCCTATTATGTTCAAAAAGACTACGAAAATGCCATTTCGCAATTCAATAAAATTATTGATGGGAACGATTTTATAGCCCAGAACGCCTATTATCATTTGGGAGAAAGTTATTTAGAATCAGGAAAAAAACAACAGGCTTTGAATGCTTTCAAGAATGCTTCCGAAATGAATTTCAATTTAAAGTTGCAAGAAGATGCCAGCTTTAATTATGCCAAATTGAGTTATGAGATTGGGAATTCATACCAAAGTGTTCCTGAAATTCTGTTGGGTTTTATCAATAAATATCCAACGAATCCGAATAACGATGTTATCGAAAAACTGTTGATTGATTCTTATATTTCATCCAAAAATTATAAGGAAGCATTGGTTTTATTGGAGAAAAACAAAACTCCTGAAAACCGAATAGCCTATCAAAAAGTAGTTTTTTACAGAGGTTTAGAATTATACACCGAAGGGAATTATTTTGAGTCTTTATCGATGTTTGAAAAAGCAGCAAAAGAACAAAAAGATGCTGTTATTACTGCGCGTGCCACTTTTTGGAAAGCAGAATCGGACTATAATTTAGAAAATTACAAAGACGCTTTATTGAGTTATCAGCAGTTCTCGGATTTGGCAAAAGCCAAAGAAACCGTTGAGTTTAAAAATATCAATTATAATATGGCTTACGCTAATTTTAAGTTGAAAGAATATGATTCTGCCGGGAATTCTTTCCAAAGTCAGATAGACAATAATAAAGTCGATAAATTTCGCTTGAATGATTCTTATTTACGTCTTGCCGACTGTAGATTCGTAACAACTAAATACCAATCGGCATTGGATGCTTACATAAAGGTAATAGAATCCAAAAGTGTAGACGCTGATTATGCTTATTTTCAAAAAGCGCTTTGTTATGGATTTCTTTCCAAAAACAGTAAAAAAATTGAGGAACTGAATGCGTTTTTGACATTGTATCCAAAATCAGATTACCAAGACGATGTTTTGTTTGAATTAGGAAATACGTATGTTGCCGAAAACAAACAAGATTTGGCTATAAAAGCCTATGATAAATTAGTAAATGGTTTTAAAAACAGTTCGTATACTTCAAGAGCAATTTTACGTCAGGGATTAATTTATTATAATTCGGATCGTGATGATTTGGCTATAACTAAATTTAAAAAAGTAGCTTCTGAATATCCTAAAACTCCCGAAGCGTATGAAGCAGTATCAACCGCTCGACTAATTTATGTTGACAATGGAAAAGTAGATGAATATGCTACTTGGGTTCGTACATTGGATTTTGTGGCGGTTACTGATTTGGATTTGGATAACGATACTTTTGAGGCCGCCGAAAAACAATTTGAACTGAATAACACCAAACAGGCTATTTCAGGATACAGCAGTTATGTCGCCAAATTTTCAAATGGAGTTCATATTCTGAAAGCCAATTTTCAATTGGCACAATTGTATTACGCCGAAGGCTCGGAAAGTAAATCGGTTCCTAATTATGAGTATGTGATAAGTCAGCCTCGTTGCGAATATACCGAGCAGTCTTTGGTTCGATTAGCGCAAATATTTTTGAAAGATAAAAATTGTGACAAAGGAATTCCGGTTTTGGTTCGTATAGAAAAAGAAGCAGATTTTCCACAGAATAAGACTTTTGCGCAAGCGAATTTGATGAAATGTTATTATGAAACAAAGGATTATCCAAATTCAGTGGTTTATGCCGACAAGGTTTTGGCGAATCCAAAAGCGGAGGAAAATGTAAAAAGTGATGCCCAAATCATCGTTGCCCGTTCTGCCATGCAGTCTGGAGACGAAGCCAAAGCTAAGACTGCTTACGCAAAATTATTAACGGTAAGCAAAGGCGAATTGGCTGCAGAAGCTTTGTATTATGACGCTTATTTTAAAAATAAAGACGGAAAATTTGAGCTTTCGAATACAGCTATTCAAAAATTAGCTAAAAATTATTCGAGTTACCGCTATTTTGGAGCCAAAGGGTTGGTTCTAATGGCAAAGAATTATTACGGATTAAAAGACAGTTATCAAGCGACTTATGTACTAGATAATGTAATTGAAAATTTCGCGGATTATTCGGATGTGGTTGAAGAAGCCAAAACCGAATTGAATAGAATAAAAGCAGAAGAAGCCAAAACAAATTCATCAATAACTAAATAGAAAAGCAAATGATATTACCTTTTTATATAGTAGATGTTTTTGCAGAGAAAAAATATGCCGGAAATCAACTAGCGGTTTTTTTGGATGCCGATGGATTGAGTTCAGAAGAGATGCAGAAAATAGCACGCGAAATTAACTTTGCTGAAAGTACTTTTATTACTAATATTCAACCTGAAAATAACAGTGCGTCAATTCGAATTTTTACTCCTGTTAGTGAAATGCAATTTGCAGGTCATCCTATAATTGGGACTTCGTGGGTTTTGATGAATAAAATAGTAGAAACTCATCCTCGAAATTTTAAATTATCGGTGCCAATTGGCGAAATTCCGATTCAACAATCGGGAGATTTAGTTTGGTTGCAGGCGGCACAACCTCGTTTTTTGGATATTTTTTCAAAGTCAGATATTTTGTCTTTTAGTAATTTAACCAGTGCCGATTTTGAGGATAAATTGCCCATTCAGGAAGTGACTACAGGAAGTGCGTTTGTGATTGTTCCTTTGAGTAGTATAAAGGCTTTAGAAAGTGTACGTTTTGATTTGGGAGAAATGAATGAGTGGTTGCAATGGCATTGTAAAACAAATCATAGAGCACTGTATTTGTATTGTTTCGATAAAGGAAAGCTTTACAGCAGAATGTTTTGTATCGAAAATAATCAATTGATCGAAGATGCAGCGACAGGGAGTGCGAGTACTTGCTTGCAGGCCTATCTTTTGAAATATCATTCGCCAGAAATTAAAATGGTTAACCATCAAGGTGATTTCATCAATAGACCTTCTCAAATCTATTTTGACGGGGAATTGACTGGGGATAATTTTGATATAAAAATTGGTGGCAAAACGCAATTTATTGCAAAAGGAGAATGGGAAGTGTAAAGGAGAAGACAGATTACAGAATAAAGAAGTCAGAACAGAAAACGGTAGATAGAAAAAAAGAAAGATGATAATTAAAAACATAAGAGCATTCGTAAATAAACAATCTAGGTTCTCGGGAAGAGTGGGGATTTTTCTTTTGCTATTTTCACAATTTTCTTTTGCCCAAGACAAAAAAGATAATATTGGAACCGAGGTGGTAAATGTGGTGAAGCCGTATACTCCAACAATTTCTGATGCTTTCAAAATAAAAGAAGTTCCCGTAATAACAACGGATGAGAATGCAAAAAAAGAGATTGTGAAATATTCTATTTTACCTTTTCCCGTTGCGTCTACTTTTTCTCCTTCCAAAGGAAATGCTCAAAGTGTTGAAAAAGCAAAACAAGATCGATTGTTTAAGAATTATGCAACTCTTGGTATTGGAAATTACGGTGCTTTCAATGCCGAATTGTACGTGAATGAAGATCTGAATAACAATGAATATATAGGAGGAATGTTTCGCCATAATTCTTCTCAGGGTGGTATAAAAGATATTACGTTGGACGACTTTTATTATGATACCAAAATTGATTTGATTTATGGGTCAAACGAACAAGAAATGTCTTGGAATGTGAAACTGGGTTATCAAAACCAAATTTACAATTGGTATGGTTTGCCAGCCGATTTTGGGAATACATTAACGCTTCCAGAGAGTATGGCATTAGTCAATGGTATTAATCCACAACAATCGTACAATACGATTACGGCTGGTGGAAATCTTGCTTTTGAAGAAGGGATTGTAAATGATGTGAATCTTCAACTTATACATTTTTCGGATGCATTCAGTTCTTCCGAGAATCGATTTTTGCTTGCGCCAACTTTTAAATTTGATGTTATGGACGAAGCCATAAAAACCAAAGTGTTTGTGGATTATGTAGATGGTAGTTTCAAGAAAAATTATTTAGAAACCAATACTGCAGATATTAAGTATGGATTTACAAACTTGGGAATAGTGCCCAGTTTTGTAATGAAAAGAGATGATTGGACCATTGATATTGGAGCAGGCTTGGTATATAGTATGGGGAAAGAAAATAACACAAATAAATTTTATATCTATCCATCGGTTACTGCTTCTTATAAAGTGGTGGGAGATTTGATGATATTTTATGCGAGTGCGGTTGGGAATTTACAACAAAATACTTATCAAGATTTTGTTGATGGAAATCCATTCGTTTCTCCAACATTATATATAAAACCAACGAATGAATTGTATGATGTTCACGCAGGATTAAAAGGGAAATTGACAAGTACTGTGAGTTATGATATAAAAGCATGCTATATATATGACGAAAATAAGGCATTGTTCAAGAGTAATGACTATAATGAAAAAGACACCAATGCCAATTATGCTTTCGGGAATTCATTTCAGGTAATTTACGATGACATGAAAATTATGCGTTTATATGGAGAAATAAAAGCCGATTTGATGAAAGGTGTAACTGTGGAGGCTGATGCAACGATTAACAGTTATACCAATAAAACACAATCAGAAGCTTGGAATTTACCAGAGCTTCAATTGAATTCGAAAGTTGATTTTGCCGTTACTGACAAATGGTTCGCTGGGATCAATTTGTTTTACGTAGGCGAACGCAAAGACCAACAGTTGAATACAAATATTGTTTATGTTACTGCTCCTGGACCAATCACATTGGATGGTTATTTTGATTTGAATGCCAATGTTCGATTCAAATACAGCGAACGATTTACAACTTTTTTAAAAGCCAATAACATTATGAATAATGGGTACCAAAAATGGTTGAATTATCCCGTTCAAGGTTTCCAAGTAATGTTGGGAGCAAATTATAAATTTGATTTTTAAAAAAAAATCTAAGAATCTAAAAATCTAAGTAGTCTAATAAATGACTTTCAAACAAAAAATATACCATCGTTACCATCAATTAATTCAAGATAGAATAGATGCTTTCAGGGACATGATTGTGGCTTTGACCGAAGATTCTAAGAACGATGCCAAAGGTTCGGCAGGCGATAAGCATGAAACGGCCTTGTCTATGATGCATATCGAACAAGAAAAACTCAATACGAAACTCAAGGAAGTACTGACTCAAAAAGCAGTTTTGGATAAATTGGATCCTTCTGTTGTGGCAGAAACTATTATTCTGGGAAGTTTGGTGAAAGCTAATGGGATTTATTTGTACCTAAGTCTTGCCCTTCCAAAAATTAATGTTGAAGGTATTAATGTTATTGCTTTGTCTCCGCAATCTCCACTTGGAAATAAATTGATGGGGGAAAAAACAGGATTTTCTTTTGATATTAATACCACCCAATATACGATAGAGGAAATTTTATAGTCTCTCTTTTTAAAACAATTCATTTCATGATTTGCGGTTTATTGGAGCTCTTTCTTTATATTAGCTCCAATAATTAAACTGTTTATTATGAAGAAAATTTCTTTTTTGCTTTCATTGATTTTATTGGTTTCCTGTAATCAAAAAAATAAGATTGCTGTAGATACTATTGTTGCGAATGCCAATATTTATACCGTAAATAAAGATTTTGGTAAAGCCTCGGCTATGGCGATTCAATCTGGTAAAATTGTGGCTATTGGTTCCGATGATGAAATAGCAAATTCTTATGATTCCAAAAATACTATTGATGCAAAAGGGAAATTTGTTTATCCAGGGTTGTATGATGCCCATTGTCATTTTTATAGTTATGGACTGAGTCTGCAAGAAGTCGATTTACGGGGAACCAAAAGTATGACTGAAGTAATTGATAGAATCAAGAAATATCAAAAAGAAAGAAAATCTACTTTTATTATTGGAAATGGATGGGATCAAAATGATTGGCAAGTAGCTAAATTTCCAACGAAAGAAGATTTAGATGTAGTTTTTCCAAATATTCCGGTAGTTTTAAATCGTATAGATGGTCACGCAATTGTTGTAAATAGTTTGGCTTTGAAATTGGCAGGAATCACAAAATCAACAAAAGTCTCTGGTGGAGAAATAGTTTTGGAAAATGGTGAACCTAATGGGATTTTAATTGATAATCCAATGGAGTTGGTTTTCAAAATAATACCTAAACCAAATCGAAAAAAACAAATCGCTGGATTATTGGACGCCGAAAAAGTGATGTTTCAATATGGGTTGACAACTGTCAATGATGCTGGTTTAGATCCGGATGTCATTAATTTGATGGATAGCTTGCAAAAAGCAAAAGCAATGAAAATTAATGTGTATGCGATGATTACGGCAAATCAGAAGAATATCGATTTGTACTTGAAAAAAGGAATTTACAAAACCGATAACTTAAATGTATGTTCTTTTAAAATGTATGGAGATGGTGCATTGGGTTCTCGTGGCGCTTGTTTGCATAAACCTTATTCGGATAGTCCGAAACAATATGGTGCATTGCTTTCTTCTGTGGAAGAATTAAAAAATGTAGCCAAACAAATTGCTAATTCTCCTTTTCAGTTGAATTCACATGCTATTGGAGATTCTGCAAATACCGTTTTGTTGAAAATATACAAGGAAGCATTGACTGGTAAAAAAGACAGAAGATGGAAAATTGAACATGCACAAGTGATTCAAGAAGCCGATTTTGATTATTTTGCGACTGGAATAATTCCTTCAGTACAGCCTACTCATGCAACATCTGATATGTATTGGGCAGGCGAAAGATTGGGGAAAGATAGATTGAAAAATGCCTATGCCTATAAAAAATTACTTCAAAAAGCAGGAATCGTTGCTTTGGGTACAGATTTTCCTGTTGAAGAAGTAAATCCAATGTTGACATTTCATGCTGCTGTAGCAAGAAAAGACATTAAGAACTATCCAAAGGCTGGTTTTCAAATGGAAAATGCTTTGACAAGGGAAGAAACGTTGAGAGGAATGACCATTTGGGCTGCTTTTTCTAATTTTGAAGAAAAAGAAAAAGGAAGTCTTGAAGTGGGTAAATGGGCCGATTTTGTAATGTTTGATCAGGATTTGATGAAAGTTGATGAAAAGCAGATGGTTAAATTAATTCCGACTCAAGTGTTTTTGAAAGGAGAGAAAATGAAATAATTTTTTTTGGCAAAAGTAAAAAAATCACAGTTTATAACTCAAAAAACGGATTTGATTCTTTTGCAGTTTTGCGAAATTCTCTATTCTGCCTAAACTATTTTGAAATACTGTTACATATTGTAATTAAATTTAACATAATGTTAAAATGTTGTTCTTTTATGTTGAGAACAGTTGAAATCATTAAAATAAACGTGATTCCCTAATAAAACTTTTGTAAATTCGCCACCTTAAAAGTTTGACTTTAAAACTAAATGAAATTATGAGCAAAACAATGACAGTCGACATATTGTCGAGTATTAAAGGAGCACAGCCCTCAGAGAGCGTGAACAAATTATTTGATGTAATTAAAAATGCAGTTCCATCAAATAATAATTCTTTAAATAATGTCAATTATAATTGTGTGTCTGTAAGTAATTTAAGAGAAGATGTTGTGATAGAGAGTTCGGCTATTGAGAAACAAATAATTTTGGAAAACTTCCCGAACAAGAAAAATGGTTTTTTAGTTGTTGCTAAAGTTATAGAAGGATAAAAAAATGGATTCTCAAATAAAAAAAATACACCAACAACTGGTGTCAAAACAAATAACTTGTACAGCTTTGGTACAAGAGAAATTAGATCTGCTTAAACAAAACACCTACAACTCTGTAAATTCTTTGTTAGATACTTTGGCCTTAGATTTAGCGGCTAAGGTGGATGCTAAAATTGCAAAGGGAGAAACAATAGGTTTGTTAGAAGGAATTCCATTTGGAATTAAAGATGTATTTATGTTGCAAGGAACTTACACTACAGCAAGTTCTGATTTGTTGAAAAATTATAAATCGCCTTATACGGCTACTGCCATTCAGAAATTATTGGATGCTGGCGCTATTCCATTAGTTAAAGAAAACTGTGATAGTTTCGGTCACGGGTCGTCTAGTGAAAACACTATTTTTGGAGCTGTGAAAAACGCTATCGATCCAACATTAGTTGCTGGTGGTTCAAGTGGTGGATCTGCAGTTAACGTTGCAAAAGAATATACTATTTTTTCTATTGGAGGTGATACGGGAGGTTCAGTTCGTCAGCCAGCTGGATACAATCATATTTACGGTTTAAAACCAACTTACGGAAGAATTTCCAGATACGGTCTTATGGCTTATGCATCTTCGACGGATTGCGTTGGTCCATTGGCCAAATCGGTTGAAGATATTAGAATTGTACTGAATGTGATGAGCGGAAAAGATACAAAAGATCAAACTTCAATCACATCAACTGAAATTAGTGAAGATGCAATCGCAACTTCAAACGTAAAAACAATTGGGTATTTTAAAAACTTCGTGGAAAGCGACGCTATTGATGCTCAAATAAAGGCTGATTTCTTAGCAAGTATAGAAAAAATAAAAGCCAAAGGAATTGAAGTGAAAGAACTGGATTTTTTCAAATCGGATATTTTGGTTTCTACTTACTATACTTTGGCGATGGCAGAAACGGCTTCAAATTTGTCTCGTTTAGACGGAACCAATTATGGTAATCGTATTGAAGCGGAGAATTTAATTGAAACTTATGCCGTGACCCGTTCTGAAAACTTTTCAGAAGAAACAAAACGTAGAATTGTTGGTGGAAACCAAGTGTTGTCTCAAGGTTTTTCAGATGAAATATATTTGAAAGGATTGGCACTAAGAGATCAGATTTCTGAAAACTTCAGTAAAGATTTTGAAGCAGTTGATATTATCTTGTCACCAGTTACACCAAACACGCCTCCTAAAATTGGAGACAGTTTAAAAGATCCATTGGCTATGTATTTATCCGATGCCTATACGGTTGGTTTTAGTTTGGGACAATTACCAACTTTAACAGTGCCACAAGGAACAAGCACAGGATTGCAAATTACTGCAGCAAAAAATAATGATGAATTAGTATTGAAGTTTGCTAACTTCTTAAAAGAATTGATATAATGGAATTGGAGCAATTAACAGCGGCTATAAAAGCCCACGATTTAGAATTGGTAATTGGACTGGAAACTCACGTTCGATTGAATACCAAAACCAAGTTGTTTTGTTCTTGTCCAAATCAAGAAATAGAAACACCTAACCAAAACATATGTTCCGTTTGTACGGGACAAATGGGGGTTTTGCCTGCTTTAAACAAAGAAGCGATTACAAAAGCGATTTACTTTGGAAAAGCGGTGGATTCGTCATTTAGTAATGAAGTGATCTCTTGGGATCGAAAGCATTACGAATATCCAGATAATCCGAAAAATATTCAAATAACGCAATACCACAATCCGATAATTCCTGATGGACATGTGTCCTGTTACCGAAATGACGGTTCTCAATTTACCGTAAATTTAACTCAGGTTCATATTGAAGAGGATGCTGCAAAATTGATGCACGAAAAGAAGATTTCTTTGGTTGATTTTAACAAAGCTGGTGTTCCGCTGATTGAAATTGTTACGGAACCTTGTATCAGAAATATTGAAGACGCTTCAACCTACGCGCAATACATTCAGCGTATTGTTCAAAACTTAGGAATCTCTGAAGCGAATCTTGAAAAAGGGGAGTTTAAATCGGATGTTTCTGTGTCTTTGCGTAAAAAACACAGTTATGATTTAAACCCAAGAACGGAAATCAAAAACTTAAACTCGTTTAAGTTTATGGTGGAAGCTTTAAAAGAAGAAGTTGAAAAACAATTCAATTATTTCATTGAGCACAAAGAGTTCAGACCTGATCAAACGACTGTATTATGGGATGCTGATTTAAAGCAGACCAAAGTAATGCGTAAAAAAGAATTTGAAGCGGATTACCGTTTTATTTCTGAACCGGATTTACCTTTTGTAAATATTAAAGCGGAGATTGAGGCAATTAAAGTGGATACAAGCGCTTTGCCATATGCTGTAGAATCTATTTTAATTAATGGTGGTGTTTTACCACAAGACGCTAAATTTTTTACGGCAGATAAGTTGCGTTCTCAAACTTTTGTAGAAATAAATAACGAAATCAAAGATCCTTCGTTTGTTGCTAAAACTTTAGCAAACAATATTAAGGCTGAAGATTACGCTGAAATCCATAGTATTGCTCATTTAACTGAAATTTTCCAATTATTTAAAGCCGAAAAAATTACGGCGGTTTTAGTTCAAAATGCAATTGTTGGTTATTTAAAAGATCGAACTTTTGATTACAATAAGTATTTTGAAGAAAATACTATTTCTGAGGAGAAAATCCAAGAAGTGATTGCTAAAGTCCTTTCAGAAAATGAGGCTGTAGTCAATGATATTAAAGCTGGAGATCAAGGAAAAGCAGGGATTTTAGTTGGTAAGGTTTTAGGCGTTATCGGAAAAGGTGCTAATGGTAAAGTAATTCGTCAAATTATTTTAGATAAATTAGGAGCTGCTGCTGTTTTAGAAAACAAGGAAGCAGCTGAAAAAGTTTCCAAAGAAACAGTTTTGGAGAATAAAGAGGCTCAAGAAGAATCACTTCCTGAAATTCCTATTATTATAAAAGACACCTATAGGACACATAAAATTTCACAGTTATCAGAAGAAAACATTGGCGTAGAAGTGATGTTGTCTGGCTGGATAGCAAGTGTTCGTGATCACGGGGAATTAATGTTTATTGATTTGCGTGATTCAAGTTATGAGATTTTTCAAGTAAGAATCAGTAGAGAATCATTTCCTAATATTGATGAGTTAGTAAAATTAAAACCAGAGTCGGTAATTTCGGTAAAAGGTATTGTAGTAGGGCGTAATGAGGATGATTATAATGCAGGTTTGCGTACCGGTAAAATAGAATTGGAAACTTCGGTATTGGAGATTTTAAATTTATCTAAAACATTGCCTTTTGAGATTAAAAGAGCGACTAAAACGAACGAAGCAATCCGTTTTCAATATAAGTTTTTAGATCACAGAAATGAAGAGGTAAGAAGAGCAATCGTAAATCGTCATAAAGTAATTAAATTATTGCGTGACATTTTGGATGAAGAAGAATTTTTAGAAATTGAAACGCCAATTTTAAGTGCAGGAACCGATGAAGGCGCACGTGAATTTATTGTTCCTACACGTAAGCAAGCTGGATTCTTTTATACTTTGCCACAGGCTCCACAACAGTTTAAACAGATGTTGATGGTAAGCGGTTATGAGAAATATTTCCAAATTGCGCGTTGTTTTAGAGACGAAGATTCCCGAGGAGACCGTCAGCCGGAATTTACCCAATTGGATATGGAAATGGCCTACGCAAGCATGCAGCAGATTATAGATTTAAACACCAAAATGTTTAATGAAGTAGTTAAAAAAATATATGGGAACAAGTGGATTTTGCGTCCGTTTGAAGTTATTACATACAAAGACGCGATGGACTTCTATGGCTGCGACAGACCAGATTTGCGTTACGGATTGAAAATGCAGGACATTACAGATATTGTAAAAGACACGACTTTCCAAGTTTTTAGTAAACCTATTGAAGATGGTGGAATTGTAAAATGTATCAAGGTTTCGGCTAAAGAACAAGGAAACAAGCGTATGTCTAAAGGCCAGATCGAAAACCTTACTGCTATTGCTCAACAGCACGGCTTAGGTGGATTGGCTTATATTATTGTAAATGAAGATGAATTGCAGTCGCCGATTATTAAGTTTTTAGGCGAAGATATTGCGGCAGGAATCATAGAAGCTACAAATGCACAAGTGGGTGATATTGTATTCTTCTCGGCGGCGGATTATGCAACGGCTAATAAAGCTTTGGATGCAGTTCGTCAAGAAATGGGCAAAATGCTTCACTTGATTAATCCGAAGGAATTATGTCCGGCGTGGGTTGTTGATTTTCCAATGTTTGAAAGAACAGATGAAGGAAGATGGACTTTTACCCATAATCCTTTCTCAATGCCTGCGATTTACGATTTAGAAAAGCATATGAAAGGCGATGACGATGAAATTGGAACTATCATCGCACAACAGTACGATATTATCTTAAATGGTTACGAAATCGGCGGAGGATCAGTTCGTGCACATAAATCTGAAATTCTGGAAGCGACTTATAGAAATATGGGTTACAATAAAGAAGAAATGATGAAAAGCGTAGGAACGATGCACAAGGCTTTCCAATACGGCGCACCGCCACACGGTGGAATTGCTTGGGGAATTGACCGTTTGATGATGATTTTGGAGAAAAAAGCATCCATTAGAGAAGTAATGGCTTTCCCGAAAACTGGGACCAGCGAAGATTTATTATTTGGAGCACCATCTCTTTTGTCTGATAAAAAGGTAGAAGAAATGAATGTTCGAATTATGAGATAAATTTTTTATAATCTCAAACTATTTAAAAGGCGAATTTATATTTTTAAGTATAAATTGGCTTTTTTTTTGTTTAATTCCCTTGTTAGTATTTTTACATTGCATATTGGAGCGCTAATATTACGTTATTCATTTAAAAAAATGTTTTACGGCTTCTCTGTAAAAATCATATTTTAGTGCGGTAAAACAGCTAAAAAACAGGAATAATCGATCTGATAAAGCTGTGGCAAGTACGAATAATGATGTGTATGTAAAAGAAGATATAAAACTCTATTATTTATTTCTAAAAACGTCTTCAGTTTTGAAGACGTTTTTTTGTGGATATGAACCTATAAATGTTAATAACTTAAATGCTTATAAACGGAATAAAGTACTTATATAGGTAACAATTTTCTATATTTGCGTGTTAGACGAAAAACACATTTTTTTAGATTAAATTATATGAGCGAAGAAATCAAGAAGGACAATTATTCAGCAGACAGTATCCAGGCTTTAGAAGGAATGGAACACGTGAGAATGCGTCCATCGATGTACATTGGAGATGTAGGTGTAAGAGGGTTACATCATTTAGTTTATGAAGTAGTAGATAACTCAATCGATGAGGCAATGGGAGGTCATTGTGATACGATTCGAGTTGATATCAATGAAGATGGATCAATTTCTGTAGAAGATAATGGTCGTGGTATTCCAGTTGGTATTCATAAAAAAGAAGGTGTCTCTGCATTAGAGGTTGTAATGACTAAAATTGGTGCAGGAGGTAAATTCGATAAAGATTCTTATAAAGTTTCTGGAGGTCTTCACGGTGTTGGGGTTTCGGTGGTAAATGCATTGTCAAACCATTTAAGAGCAACAGTCCATAGTAGTGATGGAAAAGTATACGAACAAGAATATGAAAAAGGGAAAGCGCTTTATCCAGTGAAACAAATTGGAGAAACGACCAAAAGAGGGACGATTGTTACTTTTTATCCGGATCCTTCCATATTTACCCAAACAATAGAATATTCGTATGATACTTTGTCCGCTCGTATGCGTGAGTTGTCGTACTTGAATAAAGGAATCACGATTACTTTTACAGACAAAAGAGAGCGTGATAAAGATGGAAATTTTGTTTCAGAAATATTTCATTCTTCTGAAGGATTAAAAGAATATATTCGATATTTAGACGGAAATCGTGAGCCAATTATTGCGCATGTGATTTCTATGGATAACGAAAAAGGAGAAATTCCAGTTGAGGTAGCGTTGATTTACAATACAAGTTACTCTGAGAACATTTTTTCTTATGTAAATAATATTAATACGCACGAAGGAGGAACACACTTGCAAGGTTTTAGAACGGGTCTTACAAGATCTCTAAAGAAATATGCAGACGCTTCCGGAATGTTGGATAAATTAAAGTTTGATATCTCTGGAGATGATTTCCGTGAAGGTCTTACAGCGATTATTTCGGTAAAAGTAGCTGAACCTCAGTTTGAGGGTCAAACCAAAACCAAACTTGGAAACCGTGAGGTTGTTTCTCCGGTAAGTCAAGCGGTGAGCGAAATGATTGAAAATTATTTGGAAGAAAATCCAAATGATGCTCGCATTATTGTTCAAAAAGTAATACTTGCGGCACAAGCACGTCATGCGGCTAAAAAAGCGCGTGAAATGGTGCAGCGTAAAACTGTAATGGGTGGTGGAGGATTACCAGGAAAATTATCGGATTGTTCCGAGCAGGATCCAGCAAAATGTGAAGTGTATCTTGTCGAGGGAGATTCGGCAGGGGGAACGGCTAAGCAAGGTCGTGACCGAAACTTTCAAGCAATTTTGCCTTTAAGAGGTAAGATTTTGAATGTGGAAAAAGCCATGCATCACAAAGTATTCGAAAATGAAGAGATTCGAAATATATTTACGGCACTTGGTGTAACTATTGGTACTGCCGAGGATTCTAAAGCCTTGAATATTGAAAAATTAAGATATCATAAAGTAATTATAATGTGTGATGCCGATGTCGATGGTAGTCACATTGCTACTTTGATCTTGACTTTCTTTTTCCGTTTTATGAAAGAACTAATCGAAGAGGGGCACGTTTATATTGCGGCTCCACCTTTGTATTTGGTTAAAAAAGGAAAGAATAAAGAATATGCTTGGGACGACAAAACTCGCGATGATGCAAATGCTAGAATGGGTGGGGGAGCAGCCATTCAGCGTTATAAAGGTCTTGGGGAGATGAATGCAGAACAATTGTGGGAAACTACAATGGATCCGAGTTTTAGAACATTGAGACAGGTTACAATTGATAGTTTGGTAGAAGCGGATAGAGTTTTCTCTATGTTAATGGGTGATGAAGTGCCGCCACGAAGAGAGTTTATCGAGAAAAATGCAGTTTACGCAAATATCGATGCGTAGTTTTTAGAGTAACTGTATTTTTCTTTTTTGGTTTGAAATTAATAAAAAACAAATAAAAATGAAAGTTACCATTGTAGGAGCAGGGAATGTGGGAGCATCCTGTGCAGATTCAATTTCTTATAGAGGAATTGCAAGTGAAGTAGTATTATTGGATATTAGAGAAGGTTTTGCCGAAGGTAAAGCTATGGATATCATGCAATGTGCTACAAATACTGGTTTTAATACAAATGTTTCGGGTGTAACCAATGATTATTCTAAAACAGCAAACAGCGATGTGGTTGTGATTACTTCTGGGATTCCAAGAAAACCAGGGATGACTAGAGAAGAATTAATAGGAATCAATGCTGGAATTGTTAAAACTGTTGCAGAGAATGTATTGGCACATTCACCAAATTGTATTGTTGTAGTAGTTTCTAATCCAATGGACACAATGACTTATTTGGCATTGAAAGCTACTGGATTGCCAAAAAATAGAATCATCGGAATGGGTGGAGCTTTAGACAGCTCTCGTTTTAGATATTATTTGTCTAAAGCATTGGATAAACCATCTAATGATATTTCGGCTATGGTTATTGGTGGACATGGCGATACTACTATGATTCCTTTGACAAGATTGGCTGCTTATAATGGTATTCCAGTTTCTGAATTTTTATCTCAAGAAGAATTGGAAAAAGTTGCCGCTGCCACTATGGTTGGTGGTGCTACACTTACAGGTTTGTTAGGAACTTCAGCTTGGTATGCACCTGGAGCTTCTGTTGCTTATTTGGTAGATAGTATTTTGAACGATCAAAAGAAAATGATTGCTTGTTCAGTAATGTTGGACGGTGAATACGGTCAAAGCGATATTTGTATCGGTGTGCCATGTATTATCGGTAAAAACGGAATTGAACAAATAGTTGATATTAAATTAAATGATGCTGAGAAAGCTGCTTTTGCAAAAAGTGCAGAGGCCGTAAGAAGCATGAATGCTGATTTAAAAACTGTTTTAGCATAATAATAAACGTATAATGAAAGAAGGCTGCATTTTCTGCAGTCTTTTTTTTGATTTTAATTAATAAATAAATTGGTTAATCTTTCCGTTAATTATATATTTGCTCGGTTTAAAAAAAATGACATAAATCGTGCAGTTCTTTTTTGTTTTTCAAAAATGACGTAATGGCTTATTTTATAGGGTTTAAAACAAAAATAAATAAATAAAAATAATTAATTTTTAGTAATAATGCAGAATAAAGGACTTATTAAATTTTTCGCAATTCTATTTGCATTGGTAAGTATTTACCAGCTTTCGTTCACTTTTGTTTCAAGCAAAGTAAAAAGTGATGCAAAATCTTTTGCTGGCGGAAACCCAGAAAAAGAAGTAAAATATTTGGATTCAATTGGTAAAGAAAAAGTATTTAGCTTAGGTTTTACTGATTTTACATTCAATGAAGTAAAAGATAAACAAATCAACAAAGGACTTGACTTAGAAGGAGGAATCAATGTGACTCTTCAAATCTCTGTTAAAGACATTTTGAAAGGATTATCAAATAATTCGAAAAATCCAGTTTTTAATAAATCTTTGGCGGATGCCACTGCAAATAAAAAAGGAAATCAAGCTTATATTGATGCGTTTTTTGAAGCTTTTGAAGCTAATTCTAAAGGTTCAGTGAAATTAGCATCTCCAGATATTTTTGCTAACAGAAGTTTGCAAGGTGAAGGTGGAGTTACTTTTCAAATGACAGATGCTCAAGTTCAGAAAGTAATCAAAAGAAAAGTTGATGAATCTGTTGAAAGTGCTTTTGGTGTATTAAGAAAACGTATCGATAAATTTGGTGTAACTCAACCTAATATTCAAAAATTAGGAGAGTCCGGGCAAATCCTTGTGGAACTTCCAGGTGCTAAAGATATTGATAGAATCAAAAAATTATTGCAAAGTACTGCTCAGTTAGAGTTCTGGGAAACTTATAAAGTTGAAGAAATTGGTAATTTCATCATGGCTGCAAACGAGGCTTTGAAAAAAACTGAAATTGCTAAAGTTGAAACTAAAACTGTTGCAAAAGATTCATTAAGTGCTTTATTGACTGATGGAAAAGATTCTACTGCAACTAAAAAAGGAAATAATCCTATCATTGATAAAATTGTAGCTCAAGGAGGTGGACCAGTTTTAGGTCTTTTCTCTCCAAAAGATACTGCTACAATCAATTCTTACTTCAAAAGAGCTGATATCAGAATTTTATTGGCAGGTGAACAACGTTATGCAAAATTTGTATGGGGAAAACCAACTACAATTAAGGATGCAAAAGAAAAAGAGGTTGAAGTTGTTGAGTTATATGCTTTAAAAGGAAACAGAGATAATGTAGCTTCAATGGGTGGTGGTGTTGTAACAGACGCTAGTGATACTTTTGATCAATTAGGAAAACCTGCTGTTTCTATGCAAATGAATAACGTAGGAGCAAAAGAGTGGGAAGAATTAACAGGAAGAGCTTATACTCAAAAGAGCAATATTGCTATTGTTCTTGATGATATTGTATATTCTGCACCAGGTGTTTCAAGTGGACCGATTGCAGGTGGTAGATCTGAGATTTCAGGACAGTTTGATGTTACAGAAACTAAAGATTTAGCGAATGTATTAAGAGCAGGTAAACTACCGGCTGCTGCTGAAATAATTCAGTCTGAAGTTGTAGGACCATCCTTAGGTCAAGAAGCTATTGATAATGGGACTAATTCTGCAGTAATTGGATTGCTTTTGGTATCTCTTTGGATGATGATCTATTATGGTAAAGCAGGTTGGTATGCAAATATTGCTTTAGCAGTCAACTTATTGTTTATGTTTGGTATTTTGGCTAGCTTAGGTGCTGTACTTACATTGCCAGGTATTGCAGGTATCGTTTTAACAATGGGTACTGCGGTTGATGCGAATATCATTATATATGAAAGAGCGAAAGAGGAATTAAGGTCTGGTAAAACTTTGGATGAAGCTGTTAAAGCTTCTTATAGTTGGACTGGAGCTATGCGTTCTATCGTTGATGCAAACGTGACTCACATTTTGACAGGTGCTGTATTGTTTATATTTGGATCTGGACCAATCAAAGGATTTGCTACTACTTTATTAATTGGTATTATTACCTCTTTGTTTACTTCTATCTTTATTGCTAGAATCTTTATTGATAAGAATATTGCAGGTAAAAATGATTTATCTTTTGTAACTAAATTTTCTAAAAATTTCTTTACTAACTTCCATTTTGATTTCCTTGGAATTAAAAAATGGACTTACCTATTCTCTATTGTTGTAACTATTGTGAGTATTGCATCTATTGCAACTCACGGTTTTGATCAAGGTGTCGATTTTGTTGGAGGAAGAACTTTCCAAGTTCGTTTCGAAAAGTCAATGGAGCCTGAGTTGGTTAAAGAAGAATTAACTGCTGTATTTGGTAGTGCTGAGGTTAAAATATTTGGAGAAGACAATCAGTTAAAAATTACAACTAAGTATAAGATACAGGAGACAGGTAGTGCTGCTGACGAAGATGTAAATAAAAAATTATTCGAAAGTTTGAAAAAGCATTATGCTTCAGGTATGACTTACGATAAATTTATAAATGCTTATGAAGGTAAAAGGCTAGGTGTTGTACAAGCATCAAAAGTAGGTCCAACAGTGGCTGAAGATATTAAAACAAATGCTTATTGGGCTGTTTTAGGAGCAATGCTTATTGTAGGTTTGTATTTAGTAATCAGTTTCAGAAAATGGCAATATAGTTTAGGTGCTATTGCAGCGGTAGCGCATGACGTTATCTTTGTATTAGGAGTTTATTCATTGCTTTGGAAATACATGCCTTTCGGTATGGAGATTGACCAACACTTTATTGCGGCTATCTTGACTGTTATTGGTTATTCTATGAATGATACCGTAATTGTATACGATAGAGTACGTGAGTTCTTGGATGGTAAAACAAAAGGTTCATTCTCAGAAATTGTAAACAAATCTATTAACTCTACAATGTCAAGAACAATCAATACTTCATTGACAATGATTTTTGTATTGTTAATCATGTTTATTTTTGGAGGAGAATCTATTAGAGGATTTATCTTCGCAATGCTTATCGGTATTATTATTGGTACTTATTCTTCATTGTTTATCGCAACTCCAGTATTGGTTGATACGATTTCTAAAGATGAGAAGCATGAAGTAGAAGTTAAACACCAGGAAGTGCAAGCTTAAAAATAACAAGTATATTTTAAAAAAAAGATTCAACGAAAGTTGAATCTTTTTTTTTGTCTTACTCTGACCTGATTAATTGATTTTGGAGCAGAAAGATTTGGCATTTTCAACCGGCATTTGTCCCGCTATCCGTTGCAATCTTGTGAGCTGAACCCCAGCTCACAAGGATTTTTACTTCTATCGGGGCTATAAGGAGGCATTTTGCTTTTTTATCATCATCTAAAAAAAATGTAATAATCAAAACCATGTTTTTAATTATTGAGAGTAATCTTTGTTACATTATTTTCATAAAAGTATCTTTTATTAATTGTATCTGTTCCGTGTAAATGGTTTTCCTTTTGTTAGCAAAATAGAGAGTATTCTTTAAAGGAGTTTCCCCCTGCCATAAAAGCTTTATTTTTCCACTTTCCAGTTCTGTTTTGCATAAGAAATCCGGAATTACTGCCAATCCACTACTGTTGCTTAAACAACGCACTATGGAGTTTAAATTCGGAACAATGTAATTTGGTCTGAAATCGGCATGTTTGTTGAAATTAAGTTGCCAAAAGCGTCTCAAATGCTCCATGTCTCCGGTGGTTCCATACCATCTTTGTTGTTTCAACCAGAGTTCTATTGCTTCTAAGTCATTTTGTTTTTTTAAAGTGTCAAAGGCATCAGAATTTGTTTCGTTACCACCAATTAGAACTATCGTTTCTGAAGAAAAGGCTTGATAATCGATTGTGTTCTTAACGATCATTTGCGGAGTAATGATTAAATCTAAAATTCCTTTATCTAGATTCTCAATCATTTCTGGATATTCTCCAAATTGGATAATCACATTAAACGGGAAGGTTGCCAAATACGGTTCTAAAGTAATCTGAAATGTCTCAAAACACATTCCAATGCTAATGGTTGGGGTGTTTTTTTCGGTGCTTCTCTGAAAATTTTTCTCCGCCTCTTCCAATTTTGTCAATGCATCGGTTATAAAATTGTAGAGTACTTTCCCCTTTTCGGTAGGAATCATTTTTCTGCTACTTCTGTCGAATAATTTATAGCCAACATAACTTTCGAGCGAACTTAAGTGCAAACTAGCCCCAGGTTGTGAAATAAACAATGCATCTGCCGCGCCAGTTAAGGTGCCGGTTTTGTAAATGTATTTGAAAGTTCTATACCATTCTAAATTTACCATGTCGATAAGTATTATATTTATGATACAAAGGTATGAATTATGTTATTTTAATAATAGACTTGTTGGTGGTAAATTTGCATCATCAAATTAAAATAAGATACTATGAAAAAGATATTTATAATAAATGGGGGACAAAAGTTCGGACATTCAGGTGGAAGATTCAATCAAACTATAGCCAATGCGACTGCTGATTTTTTTTTAAATCACAAAGATTTTGAAGTGAAAAGTACTGATGTAAACGATGAGTTTGATCCAGCTCAAGAAGTGGGAAAATTTGTTTGGGCCGATGTGATTATTTATCATACTCCAATTTGGTGGTTTCAATTGCCACACGCTTTCAAGAAATACATTGATGTAGTTTTTACCGAAGGCCATGACAACGGTATTTACAAAAGTGACGGGCGATCCTCTAAAAATCCTGCAATTAATTACGGTACAGGAGGGATGCTACACGGCAGAAAATACATGATCACTTCTTCTTGGAATGCACCGAAAGAAGCTTTCACCTTGCCTGATGAATTCTTTGGGGAAACAAGCGTTGACGATGGAGTGTTATTTGGATTCCACAGAATGAATGCTTTTACTGGGATGAAACCTTTAGAAAGCTTGCATTTTCATGATGTTATGAAAGGGTCAAACGTTGATAGTGATTTAGAAATGTACAGAAATCATTTGACTCAATTATTTTTGAACTAATTATGAAATGAGCATGACCTAAAATTTGTCTCAAACGCAAATGAAGATATGCGAATTACATATTCCAATATAAACAGTATTAATTGCATATGAAAATAAATTTGACAGTTATTATTAAAAGCAAATCTGAATATAGAGAAGAATTGAAGGCTATCTTGGTAGATTTAACCAAGAATTCTAAAAAAGAAGCTGCCTGTTTTCAATATGATTTGCATCAAAATATAGAAGATCCGAATGTCTTTATTCTTCATGAAGTTTGGAAAAATAAAGAGGGGCTGGATTTACATAAAGAAGAATTGTATTTCTTGAAATTTAATCAGGTTTCTGAACTTTTTTTAGAAGAAAAAATAACAGTTTTTGAGACTTCAAGAATTAGGTAGTAAAAAAATAGCCACTGAATTTTTAGTGGCTATTTTTAAATTATGATAGGTTCAATTTATATTTCAGTTGTCTTTTTTGCGGTAATTACAAAATACAATCCCACTATTATAAACGGAATACTTAACCATTGTCCGGTTGACAATATATTTCCTAAATCGCTTTCAAAACCACCTTGGCTCTCTTTTACCGATTCTACAACTATACGTACCGTGAATAAAAGAACTAAGAACAAACCGAATAAAAATCCTGATTTTTTACGAGCATCTGTTTTCCAATAAAGGAAAAACAATGCTGCAAATACAAATATATAGCAAAAAGCTTCATATAATTGGGCTGGATGTTTGGCGGGAACTTGTTCTAATAAGTTGGCGAATTGTGGATTGGTGGCAATAGCATTGTATGCTTCTTTTGGCGTAGGAAGTTGAGTCGCATTGATTGCTTCTCTTGGAGTAAATTGATCTCTCACAAAGCGAATCCCAAACGAAGAGGTTGTTTCTTTACCTACAATTTCCGAATTGAAAAAATTTCCCAATCTAACGAAAATTGCTCCACTGGCAACAGGAATAACTACTCTGTCCAAGATCCATAACAGCGGTTTTTGAAGTACTTTTTTGCTAAAGAAATACATTGCAACAATAATCGAAATAGCAGCGCCATGACTCGCTAATCCTTGGTATCCTGTAAATTGGAATTTGGGGCTCAATCGGAATGGCAAAATGATTTCGGCCAGATTGTTACGGTAATATTCCCAATCGTAAAAGAAAACATGCCCCAATCTTGCTCCAATTAAGGTGGCTAGTACGGTCCAAACAAATAGAGAATCTAATTTGTCGATGGAAACATTCTCTCTTTCAAAAATTTGTTTCATAATGTACCATCCGAGCCCAAAAGCAATTACAAACATTAAGCTGTAAAAGCGAATAATGAAAAAACCTAAATCTATACCTTCAGAGGGATTCCATACAATGTTCAAAGCGTGTGTCATTTATTTTTATTTTTTGTGAAAATACTATTTTGATTCGATTAATTGTGTTAACTAAAAGGTAAGAAATGAGCTTAACTATAAATTCGCGGCAATACCAATGAGGAAGTACAAATTACATATTCCAACATAAACAGTATTAGCTACATATGAAATTTTGTTTTTTTAATGTTTGTCACTGCATTTTTTCTCGGGAACGGGATCATATCCCTTTCCGCCCCAAGGATGACAACTTAGAATTCTTTTTATTCCTAAATAACCTCCATAAAACAATCCATGGGTTTGTAAGGCTTGTATCATATAACTCGAACAAGTGGGCTCAAATCGGCAAGCTGCGGGAGTAAACGGGGATATAGCTCCCTGATAAAACCGAACGAGTAGTACAAATGGATAAATAATGATTTTGTTTAACATAACTGAATTCTGCCATTTGTTAACTGCAAACTATTAACTGCTTACTGAATACTAAACGTTGTTCCTTCTTTTCCGTCTTTCAATTGAATACCCAAAGCTATCAATTGATCCCGAATTTGATCAGACAACGCAAAATCCTTATTGTCTCTCGCTTGTTTGCGCATGCCAATAAGCATGTTTACCACACCTTCTAATTTGTCTGTATTGCCATTGGTTTTTTCTTCTTCCAGTCCCAAAACATCAAATACAAAAGCCTGCATTGTTGTTGTGAATAATTTTAAATCAGCAGAATTTAAAGTCTCTTTTTCGTCTTTTAATAAATTAATAAAACGAACGCCTTCGAATAATTGTGCAATAAGAATTGGAGTGTTGAAATCATCATTCATGGCATCATAACACAATTGTTTCCAACTGGCAATGTCTATTGAACTAGTCTCATTTGGAGAAAGGCCTTTTAAAGATTCCATCGCTTCCATCAATCTTTTATATCCTTTTTCGGCTGCAATGATGGCTTCATCAGAGAAATCCAGAATACTTCTATAATGGGCTTGTAGCATAAAAAAACGTGCTACTGATGCCGAAAAAGCTTTGCTCAAAAAAGCATTATCTCCAGTTAAAATCTCTCCTGGCAAAATGTTATTTCCGGTAGATTTGGCCATTTTTTTACCATTCAAAGTAAGCATATTGGCATGCATCCAGTAATTTACGGGAGTATGTCCAGTACAAGCTTCATTTTGTGCAATTTCGCATTCATGGTGCGGGAATTTTAAATCCATTCCGCCGCCGTGAATATCAAAATGATTACCCAAATATTTGGTGCTCATTGCTGTACATTCTAGGTGCCAACCCGGAAAACCATCACTCCAAGGTGAAGGCCAGCGCATAATATGTTGTGGTTCGGCTTTTTTCCAAAGCGCAAAATCCTGTGGGTTTCTTTTATCCGATTGTCCATCAAGATCACGAGTATTGGCCAGCATATCTTCAATATTGCGACCGCTTAATATTCCGTAATGATTGGTTTCATTGAATTTAACCACATCAAAATAAACCGATCCATTGGCTTCGTAACCAATTCCTTTGTCAATAATGGTTTTTATGATTTCAATTTGCTCAATAATATGTCCCGTTGCTGTAGGTTCAATACTAGGTGGCAAAAAGTTAAAAGCATTCAAAATATCATGAAAATCTACGGTGTAGCGTTGCACTACTTCCATAGGTTCCAATTGTTCCAAACGCGCTTTTTTGGCAATTTTATCTTCACCTTCATCCACATCGTCCACAATATGTCCTACATCCGTAATGTTTCGAACATAACGCACTTTATAATCCAAATGCAATAAGTATCTAAAGATTACATCAAAAGACATAAAAGTTCTCACATTTCCGAGATGCACATTGCTGTAAACCGTTGGTCCACATACATACATCCCCACATTTCCTTCGTTGATTGGTGTAAATGTTTCTTTTTCTCCCGAAAGAGAATTGTATATTTTTAAGGTTTGTGTCTTGTACAGTGGCATCTTTTGTATGATTAGTAAATGTGACAATTAATAAATTGTTGACTTTGTATAAAATAATAACCATTAAGGAATAAAGAATTTTAAGTCTTAATGATACTTAATCTCTTAATGGTTTAATGTTTTGAAATTGATGTTTTAGAAACTAAAATTTAGTCTCCAATTTGATATAATCCAAAAACTCTCTTTTTGTTTGTGGGTCTTTGAATTTTCCGCCAAATTCAGAAGTTACCGTACTGCTTTCGATATCCTTGATTCCTCTTGAATTTACACAAAGGTGTTTAGCATCAATCACACAAGCCACATCTTCAGTGCCAAGTGCTTGTTGAAGTTCTTGAACAATTTGCATTGTCAAACGTTCCTGTACTTGAGGTCTTTTGGCGTAATGTTCTACAATACGATTCATTTTTGAAAGGCCAATTACTCTTCCATTCGAAATATAAGCTACATGCGCTCTTCCGATGATGGGTAATAAATGGTGTTCGCAGGTAGAATAGAGTGTAATGTTTTTTTCAACTAACATTTCTCCGTATTTGTAATTGTTTTCAAAAGTGGAAGCTTTTGGTTTTTTGTCAGGATTCAATCCGCCAAATATTTCTTTTACAAACATTTTGGCCACGCGATTGGGAGTTCCTTTTAAGCTATCGTCTGTCAAATCCATTCCTAATGTTTGTAGGATGTTTTCTACATCTTTTTTTATTTTTTCAATCTTTTCTTCATCGGTAATGTCAAAAGCATCCTTTCTTACTGGATTTTGAGCATTTGTACTAATATGATTGTTTCCTATTTCGTCTTGAAATTCTTCGTTGTTTATCATTAAAAGATACTATTATTATGAGTGTGTTTTTTTAAGGGGTAAAGATAATTAATAAAAAGGAAACATTTTCTATCGTTTCGGCTTTTAATTATATCTAAAATTGATGAAAAGATTGATTAATTTGATGTCCAAACAAAAAAGACAATAACATAAACTGCTATTGCCTTTTGATATTTATAAGTAATATGTTCTTTTATTTTGAATTGTAAACTGTCAATGCTTCTTTTAAAATTCGAACAGCACTGATTAAATCTTCTTTTTTCAAAACATAAGCAATACGTACTTGGTTCAAACCTACGCCCGGAGTTGAATAAAATCCAGCTGCTGGAGCTATCATCACTGTTTCACCATTCAATTCGTATTTTTCTAAAAGCCATTGTGCAAAAATATCAGCATTGTCAATGGGCAGTTGAGCGATACAATAAAAAGCAGCTTTAGGAGTCTTTACGACCACACCTTCTATTTTGTTCAATTCGCTAATTAAAATATCTCTGCGTTCTTTGTATTCAACTATTACTTCGTCAAAATAACTTTGAGGTGTGTCAATTGCAGCTTCACAAGCAATTTGTTCTATTGTTGGCGGGCACAAACGAGCTTGTGCAAACTTCATTGCTGCAGCAATAACTTCTCTGTTTTTTGTTACCATACAGCCAATACGTGCGCCACACATACTGTATCTTTTGGAAACCGAATCAATCATGATTACATTTTGTTCGATTCCTGTTAGGTTCATTACGGAAAAGTGAAGGTCTCTTTCGTCGTATATGAATTCACGATATACTTCGTCTGCGATTAAAAACAAATCATGCTTTTTTACCAATTCTCCCAGCTGGTTAATTTCAGATTCTGAGTATAAATATCCTGTGGGATTATTTGGGTTACAAATTAAAATAGCTTTTGTTTTTGGCGTAATTGCTTTTTCAAATTCTTCAATTGTTGGCAGTGTAAAGCCATTGTCTATAGTAGAAATTACAGGTACAACTTTTGCACTTGATTCTTCCGAAAAAGCACTATAATTGGCATAAAAAGGCTCAGGGATAATGACTTCATCTCCCGGATCCATTATACTTCCAAGAGCAAACAAAAGTGCTTCAGAACCTCCCGTAGTTATCATTATATCCTCAAAGCCTACTTTTACATCTTGTTTGGTGTAAAATTGAGCTAGTTTTTTTCGGTAACTTTCGTATCCCGCTGAAGGGCCATATTCGATGATGGTTAAATCAATGTTTTTTATGGCGTTGATCGCAATTTCTGGGCTTTTTATATCGGGCTGTCCAATGTTTAAATGATAAACCTTATGTCCCTTTTTTTTAGCTATATCTGCATAAGGAGCCAATTTTCGGATTGGCGATTCCGGCATTCTTCGACCTCTGATTGAAATTTCAGGCATGATTGTAAAATTTGAGGTGCAAAATTGCAATTTATTTTCCAAAAACATCATAAAGATTGTGTCTAATTTATTGCTTTTCGTCCATTATTATCGTATAATTGGGTAATAATATGGAAATTTAACTAAATGAAAAAAAATTGTGTATTTTTTCTTTTGTTAATATCAATAATGCCTGTTTTTGCACAGGATGGTTTTGTATTTGACAAAGAAATCGAAAAAGTTACAGTGCCACTAATTTTGATTAATAATTTGGTTTTTATTCCTATAAAAGTGAATGGGGTAGAGTTGAATTTTCTTTTGGATACTGGTGTTGAGGAAACTATTCTTTTTAGTTTAGAAGACAATCCAGATGTCAATTTTTATAATTCCGAAAAAATAACCTTGAGAGGTTTGGGTAGCGAAGAAGCAATCGAAGGTTTAAAAACCACTAACAATATTTTGGAATTAAATGGTTTGACATCCCATCATCAACTTATTTATGTTATTTTGGATCAGAGTTTTAATCTGTCTTCCCAAATTGGGATTCCTGTAAATGGTATTATTGGCTACCAATTCTTCAAAGATAATTTGGTTCGTATAGATTACGCCAGTAAAAAGGTGATTATTTATAAAAATGACGATGAAAGAAGGAAAAAAATTGAAAGAAAATTCAGTATAGTCCCAATTACGATTGAGAAGTTCAAACCTTATTTGAAAGGTAATGTTGTTATGAATGAATCAAATTTGGACGTGAAAATGTTGATTGATATTGGGAATAGTGATTCGGTTTGGCTTTTTCAAAATTTATCGGAACAAATTAAAGTACCTGTTAGGAATTTTGAAGATTTTTTAGGAAAAGGTTTTAGTGGAGATATAGAGGGTAAAAGAGCCAGAATTTCTGAGTTTTCATTTGATAAATACGACTTTAAATCTCCGATTGTTGCATTTCCCGATTCCAGCTCTATAAAAAGTGTTCGCATGGTCCAAAATCGAGTTGGGTCAGTTGGTGGAGAAATTTTAAAACGATTTTCGGTAATTTTTGATTACGGAAACGAAAGACTGTATTTGAAGAAAAATTCCAATTTCAATGAGCCATTTACCTACAATAAGAGTGGTATTGAAATAAAACATAATGGTTTGCAATGGGTGCAAGAAACTGTAAAGTTGGAAACAGTTCCTCTGTCAGGGGGTATTACGTTTGATAGTAGCGGAAAGAATATAACCAATGATTTTAAATATAAGTTTCAACTCAAACCTATATACGAGATTGCCAATATTCGGAAGAAATCACCGGCAGCAAATTCTGGTTTGCAAGTAGGAGATGTTATTATTTCTGTTAACAAATCACCTGCGTATCGATATTCATTACAAAAAATGAACGAAATGTTTAAATCGGAAGAAGATAAATGGATTTATTTGGAAGTAGAACGAAACAATCAAATATTAAAATTTGCCTTCCAACTACAGGATATTTTATAAAAAAAAAGCGCTTTTTTAAAAGCGCTTTTGATGAAATTATTTTAGTTCGTGAGTATTTCTCCTTTGATTTTTAATGGTACTCGACCTTCGTCGTAATTTACCGCATTGGTCTCTAAAGTAATGGTTTTGCGTATTGGACCAGGAACCATATTGTATTTTATGTCAATTCGGTCTGATTTTCCTGGAGCAATTGCTTGGCTGGGTTTGTACAATATGGTACAACTTGCAGTAGATTGAATTCCAGTTATGTTTAATGGAGCGTCACCAGTATTGGTAAATGTAAAGCTTCGGACACCATTGTCCTTTGATTTATACACTTTCCCATAGTCAACTGTGTTTTCTGCTTGAAGAATGTTGATTTTTGGACCACTTTGTGCAAAACCAATGTTGCTTAAAAATAGCAAGACGATAAAAGCTGTAATATTTTTCATTTTCTTATGTTTTTTTTGTAGGTATAGTAAATGTAGTATCTTTTAATTAATGCACAATTTTTTATTTCCCTTTTTATACTGTGCTTAATTATTTACTTTTGTGCTTTATATACATATCAAAAATCAAACCAAAGTAGAAAGGTTTACTCGTTTAACTGTTGAATCGTTTGTTTAATTCAGATAAAGAAGCAACAAACAAAGCAAAGAATAAACGAATAAACGAATAAACAATCCAACGAATCCACAATAAAATGACAATTCCAGCACAATTTGACGCTAAAACTATCGAGAATAAATGGTATGCGTATTGGATGAAAAATAATTATTTTCATTCGGAGCCAGACCATAGAACACCTTACTCCATCGTAATTCCACCACCCAATGTAACCGGAGTGCTACACATGGGACACATGCTCAATAATACGATTCAAGATGTATTGATTCGAAGAGCACGTTTAAAAGGATTCAACGCTTGTTGGGTTCCGGGAACCGATCACGCTTCCATTGCCACAGAAGCTAAGGTAGTTGCTAAATTGAAAGCGGAAGGAATCAATAAAAATGATTTAACCCGAGAAGAGTTTTTGAAACATGCTTGGGAATGGACAGATAAATATGGTGGAGTTATTCTTGACCAGTTGAAACAGTTGGGTTGTTCTTGTGATTGGGAACGCACCAAGTTTACTATGGATCCGGATATGTCAGCATCTGTAATTCGATCTTTTGTGGATTTATACAACAAAGGTTTGATTTATCGTGGTTACCGTATGGTGAACTGGGATCCTGAAGCCAAAACGACTTTGTCTGACGAAGAAGTTATATATGAAGAGCAACAAGGAAAATTGTATTTCCTAAAATATAAAATTGAAGGTAGCGAAGATTTCTTGACAGTGGCAACTACACGTCCAGAGACAATTTTTGGGGATACAGCTATTTGTATCAATCCAAATGATGAACGTTTTGCGCATTTGAAAGGAAAAAAAGCGATTGTTCCTATTTGCGGTAGAGTGATTCCGATTATCGAAGATGAATATGTAGATGTTGAGTTTGGGACGGGCTGTTTGAAAGTGACTCCTGCCCATGATATGAATGATAAAACATTAGGGGAGAAACACAATTTGGAGATTATTGATATTTTCAATGATGATGCTACTCTAAATAGTTTTGGATTGCACTATCAAGGGAAAGACCGTTTTGTGGTTCGTACTGAGATTGTAAAAGAATTAGAATCGAATGGTGCTTTGGCAAAAACCGAAACGCACCTGAATAAAGTGGGAACTTCTGAAAGAACCAAAGCAGTTATTGAACCTCGTTTGTCTGACCAATGGTTCTTGAAAATGGAAGATTTAGTAAAGCCAGCTATACAATCTGTTTTGGTTGATGGTGACATTAAATTGCATCCAAAACGTTTTGAAAACACTTATGCACATTGGTTAAACAATATTCGTGACTGGAATATTTCTCGTCAATTGTGGTGGGGACAACAAATTCCAGCTTATTTCTATGGAGACGGAAAAGAAGATTTTGTGGTTGCAGAAACTATCGAAGAAGCTTTAAAATTGGCGCAAACCAAAACCAACAACCAACAACTAACAACCAATGACCTTAAGCAAGATGTTGATGCACTTGACACTTGGTTTTCATCTTGGCTGTGGCCAATGTCTGTTTTTGGAGGAATTATGAACCCGGAAAGTGAGGATTTTAAATACTATTATCCAACTAATGATTTAGTTACCGGTCCAGATATTTTGTTTTTCTGGGTTGCGAGAATGATTATTGCCGGATATGAATATACTGGAAAAAAACCTTTTACGAATGTGTATTTAACGGGATTGGTTCGTGACAAACAACGTCGTAAAATGTCCAAATCTTTGGGGAATTCACCTGAACCATTAGAATTAATTGAAAAATTTGGTGCCGATGGAGTTCGTGTTGGATTGCTTTTAAGTGCTTCTGCGGGTAACGACATTATGTTTGACGAGGAATTATGCAACCAAGGAAAAGCATTTTCCAACAAAATATGGAATGCTTTCAAATTGATAAAAGGTTGGGAAGTATCTGATGCAATTCCACAGCCGGAATCATCTAAAGTGGCGATTGAATGGTACGAAGCCAAGTTGCAACAAACACTTTTGGAAATCGAGGATAACTTTGGGAAATACAGAATCTCAGATGCTTTGATGGGAATTTACAAATTGGTTTGGGACGATTTCTGTTCTTGGTTCTTGGAAATGATAAAACCTGCGTACCAACAGCCGATTGATAGCGTAACTTTTGCGAAAGCGATAGAAATGTTGGAAAATAACATGAAATTATTGCATCCATTTATGCCTTTCTTGACAGAAGAAATTTGGCAAATATTGGCAGAAAGAACAATTGAGGAAGCATTAATTGTTTCGACTTGGCCAGAAATGAAACCTTTCAATGTACAATTAATTACAGATTTTGAAAGCACGATTGAAGTGATTTCCGGAATTAGAACCATTCGTAAAGACAAGAATATCCCTTTCAAAGATACTATCGAATTGAAAGTAGTAAACAATGATAAAGCTTCTACTTATTTTGATTCGGTTGTAACCAAATTAGGGAACATTACTTCATTAGAATACGTTTCGGATAAAGTGGATGGAGCATTATCTTTTAGAGTAAAATCGAATGAATATTTTATTCCAATCACTGGAAATATTGATGTGGAAGCCGAAATTGCAAAATTAACAGCCGAGTTAATTTATACACAAGGATTCTTAAAATCGGTTCAAAGTAAACTTTCGAATGAGAAATTTGTAAGTGGTGCGCCAGAGAAAGTTTTGGCAAACGAACGACAAAAAGAAGCCGATGCGCTTTCTAAAATTACCACAATCGAGCAGAGTTTGGCTGGATTGAAGTAAGAATAATTTTTTATTTTAAGATACAAAACCCGACAAATTTTTTAATCTGTCGGGTTTGTTTTTTAATTCCAAACTAATCCAGGTTTCTTTTTTTGAGTAATAAAGTAATTATTAGGTAAATAAAATTGAGTGAGTGATTTTGTTTCAGATATAATTTCAATTTTCTTTTTTATAAGATCAGGAATTTCAAATAAATTTTCGATTAATTGTATGCTTCCATTCGGATCTTGGTATATTATTTTTTTAATTTTATTAGGAAGTATTTTAGAAAATAAAAATTGATCTATTTCTCTATTGAAAGCTGGGAATGAATACCCAATAATTATTAGAACTTCTGTTTCATTCATTACTTTAGAGATTTTATTAAAGAAATTGTCTTTTAAATTATGTTCCCAAGCATATTTTATGAAGTTGTTGAAATTTGCAGAACCTTTTTCGGTCGATTCAAATAACCATTCAATATTATGCCAATAGTCGTCAAATTGGTTTGAAATCTTTATAATGAATTCTTTTTCTTCATTATTATTTTTATCTGTAAAAAAACCTCTATGTCCGTTTAGATGAAAAATATCATTTATATCTGAATCATTTTGGTTTTCTTTAAATTTAAAATGGTCATTAATTCTATTGAAATCATTGTCTTCTTCATTTTTTAAAAACATTTTAAATGCACTTTCAATCTGAAGATCATAATTCCAAGTTATAAACTTAAAATTGTTATTTAATTTAATCCCATTTTCTTTATTAAGCAGAATTGAAAAAATAGATTTATATCTATTATCTATCTTTATGTATTTAGAATCTGATAATTCCTTGTATCTATTTTCATGAAAGTTTTCCCAAAGATCGAAGAAAACACTAACACACATTTTTAATAGATTTAATTCATCTATTTCGTCATTCAAATACAACTTTCTGGCGTAAGTGTCAATAGTGTTATATTCTTTTGCTTTATACCCAAAATACCCAATATGCCACAATATTTTAATTTTATTGTTATCAGGTAAGTCCTTTAGTTCTTCTGAGATAAAATTATAAATTGAACTAGTTAGCCCACCATAACCGTCACTGATGGTTGTTGACTCTTTTATTTCAAATTCAGCAATTTTTATCATCATTTCGGCTTGATTTTCAAGTATTGGACACGAATTATAACTTGCACCTGCGCCTAAGTAATATGTAATTTTAGTCATAATGGTTTTTAAGATAAAGATATATATTGAATTATATTTATGTATTTGTTCCTTTTTTATTGCGATTCAAGAATAAAAAGACAGGATATGAAATTAAGGCAATGACTAAAATGATTACAAAGTTTTCCCTGTCACTGTAAGCAAAACCAAGCAACAGCGCCAGTGTAGCAAATATCATAAATAGGGTAGACCATGGGTAAAGCCAAGAACGGTAGGGTCTGGGTAAATTTGGTTCTTTGGTTCTTAATTTGATTAGAGAACAATACGCCAATCCCCAAACAATGACCGTCATGAAGGTACCAAATGAAAATAAGACTTCAAAGGAACCGATACAGATCAATAGTAAGGCGAATGAGGAGGAAATCAGAAGTGCCACTACTGGAGTACCGCCTTTGTTTATTGATGTTGCTTTTTTTGTAAAAAAGCCATCGCGACTTAATCCAAATAATATTCGGGTTGGAATCATCATATAGGCATTGAGGATGCTAATCAATGAAAAAATAGCGATAATAGTTACGATGATGGAACCATTGTTCCCAAACACCACTTTTGCCACATCAGAAGCAACTAAAGGTGAATTGGCCAATGTAGCAACCGGCAATACTTTAAAAAAAGCTACATTTATTAAAACATATAGAGCAATGACAATTATTGCTCCAGTATATAATGATTTGGGAGCGTTTTGACTAGGATTTTCATCTTCTTCTGAAAAAAAACAAACGCAGTTCCAACCATCGTATGTTCCGATAACTAACTGTAGTGATTTGAAAAAACCAAATAGAAGCCCTATTTCAAAGAATGGAGTATCCTTTTCGATAGGGTTGAATTTTAGTCCAGAATACATAAAACAAGCCACAATCAATGTCACAAAACAAATGACTTTAAGTAAACTGGTTAATTGTTGCAGGTAACTGCCGTTTTTGACACCACCAACATGCAGTAAAGTAAAGCCAACTAAAAATGAAATGGCAATTGCTGTAGTCTGGTTTGCCAAATTTGGAAATAAAGTAACAATATATTCGCTGATCACGATACAATAAAAAGCTGGCGGGGTAGCATTTGCGATATAATCAAACCATCCCGATATAAAACCGGCGTATTCTCCAAAAGCTCTTTTGATATAATTATAGGAACCACCGGCTTTGGGTAACATTGTTGCTAATTCGGCATAGGAATTGGCGTCAATTAAAATATATATTCCTCCAAAAATCCAACAGGTAATTATAAGCCAATAATCATCCAGCATTCCTGCAATAACTCCAGGTGTACGAAGAATGCCAACACCAATTGTGCCCCCAATTAAAACTGCAATATTAAAACTTAATCCGAGACTTTTTTTTAATTGGTTCTTTTTGGTTTCTATCATGCTTTTGTCGTTACGTTAAGGAATAGATTAGTTAATGATTAATTTTGGGAATACTATCAAATATAGTTAAAATACATTTCCTTTTACAAAACAAAAAACCTCGTTTATTGCTAAACGAGGTTTTTAGGTTTATTGCAAATGATGTTGCCAAAAAAATGTTTCGATATAATTAAAAATCAAATTAAGTTTTTATAATTGATATTTTAAACTTACCAATACTTGACGTGGAGCAATAGGATTTACGCTGTAATTTTCGTGTACCGTGTAATTTAATTCATTTGTAATATTTGACAGTTTGCAAAGAATTGAGATTTTTTTCCAACTATAACCTGCAGATACGTCAATGGTTGTATATCCTTCTAATGGGATTTCTCTGTGCCAAATTCCATCTGGTTTGGTTTTGTCATATTGGTTGTTCCAACCACCAAGACGGTCTCCAATATAGTTTCCTATTGCTCCAAGAGACACCCCTTTTAGTACTCCAGTTTGCAATGTATAGAAAAAGCTTAAGTTAGCTGTATTTGCTGGAGTTCTTACAACGCGATCTCCTTCGATAAAACTACCGTTTTTTCCTGAAGTTTTGGTATAACGCATATCATTATAACTATATCCAGCAACGATGTTCAATCCGTTGATTGGTCTTGCAGTCACATCAACTTCAATACCTTTACTCTTTGTTGCTCCACTTAAGACTTTTATACTTGTATCATTATAAGGAGTTCCATCAGCTTGTAAGGCTGTTTGAGCTAAATTACTGTTGGTGATTTGGTAAACAGTAATGTTTGTGCTCAAAATTCCTCTCCAAAAATCTTTTTTGATCCCCGCTTCATATTGGTCAATGACAGATGCCTCAATAGGTTGTAAATCAACAGTTGTGCCAGTATTTGGAGTAAACGAGTTAGAGTAGCTTGCAAATAAAGACATGTCTTTTGTTGGTTGATATACTAATCCTATTTTTGGAGAGAAAGCCTGATCTTTACGTTTTGGAGTAATTGTTGGTTTTGCAGTTTCTGGATTTCCGATTCCTGTAGCTGTTTCTTTGTAAGTACTGACTTCAGCTTCTTGCCAGGACCAACGGATACCCGCCAAAACTTTAATTTGCTCTGTAACCGAAATCAAATCTTGAAAATAAACTCCAAAACGGTTGGTGTCAGTTTTTACTATTTGCGTATTTCTTGAGTTTGGAATATCGTTTCTTTGAGTTGAAGGATCAAAAGTATAAAGATTGATAGTGTCATAATTGGTTGGAGTAAACACATAGGTATAGGCGGTAGTAAATGAATTTTCAAAATCCATACCGGTAAATATTTGGTGTTTTATTGATCCAGTATTAAAGTTTCCTTGTAAACTCAATTGGTCACCAAGTATTTGTTCTAAATTTTTATTTTGAACCAATGGTCTAGTCCAGTCTCCATTATCTTTTACGGTTGCTAATTGAGCTGTCGATTTTGATTGTCTATCGTAAGTTTGGAAAGAGCTATTGAAATTAAGTTTCCAGTTTTTGTTGATATCGTGGTTTAATAATGCTGAAGCACTAGCTGATTTTGTTTTACCATTTGACCAAAGTGCCCCATAAAAGTTGCTGCGTGGTACATCAACAATTTCTGTTCCGATAATTCCTGTTCCAAAATCTGGAGTCCAATCATCACTTAAAAAATCTCCTTGTAGTGTAATTTGAGTTTTATCAGTAACATTGAAAAGTAAAGATGGGTTAACATAAATACGTTCTCTTTTTACAACATCTCTAAAACTTTCAGAGTTTTCATAAGAACCTGTAAATCTATAGGCTATAGACTTATTTAATGGACCATAAAAATCTACAGAGGGTTTGTAGAAAGAGTAACTTCCCATTTGCATAGATACTTCCCCACCACTTTTGAAAGAAGGCGTTTTAGTAACTAAATTTAAGATTCCTCCCGGAGCTACATTTCCATATAACAATGCTGCACCGCCTTTTAAAAATTCTACTCTCTCTAAAGAAGAAACCTCAGGAATAGAACCTGCATTATAGCGGAAACCATTTTTAAACATATTGTTGGCAGACATATCATAGCCTCTTGAGAAGAAAGACTCCTGCGCTCCACCACGTGCTGAACCTACATAAACACCATTGGCATTTTTTAGGACTTCACTCAAGCGAATGGATTGTTGTTGTTCGATAATTTCAGATCCAATTACCTGCACGCTTTGTGGTGTGTCCATTGGTTTTAATCCAGAACGTAAAGCTGTAACTGGCTTTGGTTGCTTGTTTGCTGTTACAATAACTTCTTTTAAAACTTCACCTCTTCTCTTCTTTACCGTATCATTAGCTGATTTGATGGTGTCTGATGAGAAGTAATATATCTCTTTGTCATTTGAATTGGTTGTATTACTTGCTGTTTCTTGGGCTTGACTATTGAAACAAAATAATAAGAATGCTAAGGGGAGTAAAATATATTTCATATTGTTTATTTGGAATAATTAAAAATAACAATGCAAATATAAAAACTCATTTCCTATTCGGCAAGCTTATTTAGACTAAATATTAATAATAATTTAATAAATATTTAACTAATTGAAATTCAGATTTCTAATATGGTTATTGTGCGTGAAATGGCCTCGGAAAATATTAAAAAGTAAAAAACAGCCTGCTATTTGCTTTAAAGGAATGAAATATTCTCCCTAATAATAGCTTTACAAATCTTGTTTGCGGATTCTTTTTTGTCTTTAAATTTAGTCTGGTTTTTTTTAGAGCTGAAATTTTGCGAAACTAAAGATGGGACTTTAATTTTTTGATTCGGAAGTTTTTCGATTTCACGACTTTTCCATTGTCAGTAATCATTAAGCAATTATAATTTGGATAATTGTTGAGTAATTCTAGACCGGCTTTTTTTCCTAATACCATTAGCGAAGTGCTCAAGCCGTTGGCTGTTTCTGCATTGGGGCCAAAGACAGTCACGCTGCATAATCCTGTAGCAGGATAACCTGTAGCAGGATTAATAATGTGCGAATAGCGTTTCCCATCAAGAACCACAAATTTCTCATAACTGCCAGAAGTCGTAACAGCTCCATTGCTTATTGGGACCACGGCAATTAGTTTCTCGTTGTCAAAGGGATTTGTAATGCCAATATTCCAATCTTTTCCGTTAGGCTGTTTCCCCCAAGTACTCATGTCGCCAGAGCCGTTTATTATTCCGGCTTCGATCCCTTTGGCTCGCATCATTTTTCGGCACTTATCAGTGGCATAACCTTCGCCCAATGCGCCAAAACCAATTTTCATGCCTTTCTGTTTAAGGAAAATGGTGGATTGAACACTGTCTAAAACTATATTTTTGTAGCCTACTTTTTCTACCGATTTTTTTATGGCTTCCGCCGATGGTATTTCGGTCATCGAGCCATCAAATTTCCAGATTCTGTCCATTGCTGCAAAGCTGATGTCGAAGCCTCCGTTTGTAATTTCAGAAAAATGAATGGCTCTTTGTGTTAATTCAAAAACTTCTCGATCTACTTTTACAGGACGAATTCCCGCATTTTGATTTACTTCGGATATTTGGGTGGTTGGTTTCCAATCGGATATTAAATATTCAATTCGGGTGATTTCGGTAATAACTTCGTCTATATTTTGTTCTGCCGTAAGCGAATCTTTGGCCACAATCGTAATGTCGAATCGCCCGCCCATGAGTAAGGTGGTTCTTTTACGTAAGACTTGGCTATTGCTTGTGAAGGAACAAAGGATTAAAAAAAGAAATAGAAATTGGTGTTTGACCGACATAAAGTTTGTTTTAAATCTGTGGCAATATTTTTTAAAACTAATAACAGTCCGATAGAACTTGTCCATTTGATTTATAATATGCAATTCCAGTAGTTGATTTGGCTAAACACAATTCATCAAGTACAGATTCCACATCCTTTTGCATAGCAAGCGAACCGCAAATCATTACAACACCACCATTCATCAGCAAATCGATGAAAAATTGCGCATCTCGTCTGATTAAATCCATTACATATTGATGTTCTTCTTCTCGGGATAAAGCCAAATTAAAACTTTTGAGTTGCTGTTTTTCAATCATTTTATTGGCGAATTTTTTATAGCCTAAAACGGTTTCGGTTGCTCTTCGGAAGCCAGAATACAAATGAATTTCTATTTTTTTGTTGTTTTGATCAATCATTCCTAAAAACGGTGCGATACCGGTACCGTTTGAAATTAATGCCACTTTAGGTGCTTTTTTTGGAAAATGAAAAGTAGGGTTCTTAATGATTCTGGCTTTTATTACTTGCCCGGCTTCGAGATTGTATAAATAACCAGAACCTAAGCCAGAAGGATGCAGTTTTATCGCCAATTGTATATTGCCATTGCTATTTCCGATGGAGTAGAGGCGCTCTCGCGGGTCATTTGCTGGATAAATAGCCAATAAATCACCTGAATTAAATTTGGTGTTTCTATTTGTTCTAAGTGTCAGCAAAAAAGTAAATCCGTTATTTGCAATAGTCGTTTTGTCTATGACCTCTAATTTTTCCAAATTTTTAGGAACATCATTGTATATTGACGGGGTAGTAGAGAGTGGAATTCCAGTTTTGGCACTCCATAATTTCACCCAGCTTACAAATTCTACAGCCGATTTGTCGTTTATTGTTTGTAATTCCAAAATGCGTTCGGTCCAAATTTGTTTAGCCAATAAACTGTCAATTTCACGTGCATAGCCGCAAAAATTAGGATAGGCTTTTGAACCAAATCCGATCACCGAAACTTTGATTTTTTGCTTTTGTTCGGTTTTGTTAAACAGTTCTGTAAATTTACTCGCATTCGAAGGAGCGTCTCCCAATCCATGTGTTGAGGTAAATAGGAGAAGATGTTCCGCATTTGGATAATTCGAATAAGTATTTAATTCCGCAATAAATGCTTTTTCTCCATAAGCCAGCAATTGTTTCTGAATGGCATTGGCAAATCGAAGTGTACTGCCGTTCTCAGAACCTACCAACAAAATGAATTTGCTTTCTTTGGCATTGAATTTGTTTTTAATGCGACTCGTTCTTCGTTTTAAGGTCATCGCAAAACCCGAGTAGATAAAAAAGAGAATATTTAAACTCGCTATTCCTAATAGTATAGCCCATAAAACACTGGCTCTACCCGTATGTAAATCAAGGCTCAAATTCGACAAGAGTGTTGTGGTTGGGAATCGTTTTTCGCTCATCACAGCCCCAGAAATTTGATTGACTTCGATTTCTCGGTCTTTCAATTCAATAATGTAATATTCTTCGGGGTCGTCTGAAAAAGGAAATTCGATTTTTTGAACATCAGCCAGAAGGATACTATTGAACGCTGGGACATTTTCTAAAACACTAGTTTTGAACTCTGAGTTTGTTTCTTTTTTTTCGACAAAAAAATTAAACTTTTCCAAGGTTAAATATGTTCCCGAAAGGGCAAGTATTAGAATAGGAATAAGTGATAATCGTCCTAAAAAAATATGATAATATTGGGCAAAGTTTTCTTTTATGACTTTAGAGAAAAACCCGCGAATAGTTCTTTGTCGGTTAAGTAGTAAGGCAAATCCCGAAATAGAAATAAGAGCTAACAGAAACGAAATAAATCCGACAATAAACCGCCCAGTTTCTTTGAGGAATAAAGAACGATGCAGTGCCGTAATCCATTGGATAAATTCACTTTTCTTGATGGTTGTGCCTAATATTGTGCCAGTTCTTGGGTCAATATAGGCATTAATATCATTATCGTCTTGATCTATAGCTTGAAGCGTTACAAATTGATTGTGGTCAACACTCAATTGGGTTATTTCTGGATAGGTTTTGCGCAGTATCGGTAAGGTTTCTCCAAGTTTTATTTTTTCAAAATTTTCAACTTTATAGGATAGTGTTTTCTCCTGAATAGCATCTACGGCAAGTATGGTACCGGTTACGGATGCTAATATTAAAAACAAGGATGAAAACAAAGCTAAAGCCAAGTGTGAATAACGCCAAAAAGAAAGAGTCATTGATGTAATTTATTTTGGAAATTATTTGTTTTAAAAAAATCTGCGAAATCTAAGTAAAATACAAGTACGCAGATTTTGTAGATTTTCGCAGATATAAAAGTTTAAAATTTACAGTTTATTTAATCTTACGTAGCGGATGTAGCCTTTACCTTCGGTCTTTGCAGCAATTCCTTCGGTAGTCAAGGGTATTTCTAAATCTGTGGTGTAGTATTTATTGTCTTCTACAGCTGTTTCAAATCTTAATTTATATCCTTTGTTAATTTTAGAATCTTCAATTTCCAATGTCGTGATGCTACGATCTCCACCAGTAACCGAAGCTCCTGTTTTTGCACTGATATCCGTTGGTTTTTTAGAATAGAATTTGTGCCATTCTTTGAGTGTTTTATACCATTTTTTATTATCACCCATTACATATAGGGTTTTGTCATAATCCCCTTTAGCATTTACGAGCGAAACTACAATATAAGCCCCTTCTCCCACATAGTTGGACATTTGCAGCATGCATTTGTATTTACTGGTTTGCGCTGAGGCTTCAAAAGAGAAAAGGTATATTAATGCAACCAGGCTTATTTTTAGTATTGACTTCATAGTATTATTTTAAAAATTCTAAATCTGTTTTATTTTTTGTAAGTGACTCATTTTCTTTTGCCAAAGCATAAGGGCTTTCGTCAAAATCGGTTGCAATTTCTTTTTTGGCACCAATGGAGAGTAGGTATTTCAATAAAGTGTCATCTTTAGAAATCATGGCTGCTTTGTGTAAAGCGGTTAAGCCGTCTTTGTTTTTTGCATTTATATCTATGTTTAAATCTGCAATTTTCTTCAGCAAAGTTAAATCGTTTTTGGCAACAGCGAAATGATAAAGTGTATTTCCGTCTTTTTGAGGAGTGGATAAGTTTAATCCTTTATCCTGAAGTAATTTTGTTTTGGTATCAAAAGGATCTTGTTTTGGTGCATTGCCAGTTTCTGGTCCGCGACCCATTCCCATTTGAGGTCGGTAGGAATCAATTAGATAAAAGCCTAAATTATTTTCGTCTTTATCAAGTACTTTTGCATCAGCTCCTTTTTCTAAAAGAAGAGTTGCCGTTTCATTAGTGCCAGACTGTATGGCTTTAGTCAAAGCAGATTCTCCTTTTTTGTTTTGTGCGTTTATGTTTTTTGTAAGGGGGATTAATTGCTCTACAGTTCCATAGGATTCTTTGCCCGAAGCGGCAACTATCAATGGTGTGTTACCATCGTTGTCTGATTTATTTGCATCTACGCCTTTTGAGAGGAAGTAACTTATGATTTCGGTTTGTTTTGGTTTTGTAACTAGAAAATGAAGTGCATTTTGTCCCTCACTATTGGTTGCTGTGGGTTTCAGTTTTAAATCTTCAACCAAGTATTTGTAGGTTTCCAATGTGTTGGCATCTCTTCGAGAACCTTGAGCAGCAATGAGTAAGGCGTTGTCGGTTGGTTTTACCCCTTTTTCTAAAATAGATTTCAACAAAGTTAGGTTTCCGGTTTTTGTTGCATAATCAAAAGCCGTGCTTCCGTCTTTATCAATATCTTTAAGGGACATTCCTTTAGTAACGAAATAGTCGGTAAGCGCAAGGTTTTTGTCAAACGGAATGGCCATTAGTAACAAATTGGTTTCATTGGTGTATTTTTTCTTTGGATCTACGCCAGCTTTAAAAAAAGCTTCATAAACTGCAGTATTGGTAACACCGTTACTAGCGGCAGCGGTAATTGGTAATGCTCCGTGACTGTCTTCTAAATTGAGATCTGAACCTTTGGCAATAAGGTATTCTACAATTTCTTGATTTCCTTTTCCAGCGGCCCAGTGCAGATAAATACGGTTGTCATGAGTAGGCTTATTTACACCGTTACCTGGTTGTTCCAATAAAAATTTGATAGTCGCATTTGGTGCGTCGTTATTAATAGCGATAACAACAGCATCAAAGGATCTATCATTGGATGCCGAAGGGTTGTTGCCTTTTGCAATTTCAGCTTGAACTGATGCTACATCTGGGGCTGTTTTCCAAAAAGATTGCTCTAAAAGCGTATTTTTTTGTTGTGCACTGACGAATAAGGAGGCAACTAAAATAAAAGATATTGAAAATATATTTTTCATAAGTTTAATATAGGTATAGTAATGTAGAATAGATTCGATACGTTAATTCTTTAATTAATCAAGTTTTAAGAAACATGTTTTACTTAAAAAGCAGATATTATTTAGAATAAATAAAAATAGCGCAAATGTAAAAATAAATTGTGTAAAAGCAATTAATTTTTAGACTTAAAAACGAATGAAAGGTTTAAAATAAAAGTTCTAAATCTGTGAAAAAATTAATTAGTTTATTGGTTGTTACAGTATGGCGTAATGATTTAAGTTAAGTAACTGCAGTATTTTTATTTTTCTTATTTCGTCCCCACCAAATGTAAAATCCAGATATAGGAAGGCTCGCGATAAGCAAGCTAATTAAAAAAGCAAATATTTTTCCGGCTAATCCAAATACAGCTCCAGTGTGAATATCGTAATTCATTCGCATTAATTTATCTGAAGTTGAAGCATCTTTATATTTTCCGTAAATGTGTTTTACCTCTTTTTCTTCCAAAGTGTATTGGTCAAAATAACGGTAATCTGTTTTCCAAAAGGTTCCTTCTTTCGAAGTGGCATTGGCAGCAATTGCGGTGCTGTCATTTTCAGGCGGATGCACTTCTATGGATTTTGCCGTCGGGTATTCTTTTTGCATTAATGCCCAAATTTTATCCAAAGGTTTTTGTATAGTTGTATTGGTTTTCTTTGAAATTGGATCTTCATAAATCAATGATTTTTCCCCGCCAGTTATTGTGTAATACGAGTAAGCAAACCATTGGAAACCCCAAACTAAACCTGTAATAGCAAAAATAAGGGCAATCAGAAGCACGTAAAAACCAGTGATATTATGCAAATCATAGTTTTTGCGTTTCCACTTTGTTTCTTTTTTCCATTTGAAACTAAAGCGTTGTTTGGTCGCATTTTTATTTCGGGGATACCAAAGATACAATCCGGAGAGCAAGAGTGTGAGAAAAACTAATGTGAACGAGGCAACGACAGGCTGTCCAATTTCAGGTGGCAGCCAAAGGTAGAAATGGCCATCCAGGATAAATCTAAAAAATCCTTCGTCCATATTTGCCGTTTCTATCACTTTTCCTGAATAGGGATTTAGATAAACGATATAATAATAAGTCGGTTCATAATGGAAGAATATAGCTTCCGCTGATTTTTCGGTTCCATTGTATTTGATGGCATGAAGAGCTTTGCCCGGTAGTTCCTTTTTTGCAATTTCTTCCAATTGAGAAGGAGGGAGGAAAGGTTTATTTTCTTTTTCAACAAAACGGTATTCTTCGGTACTATTTTGTATTTCTTCCTGAAAAGTATACAAACAGCCCGTAATGGCAATAATAAATACAATTATACCCGAAGACAATCCGAGCCATAAATGTAGTTGCCCAATCCGTTTTTTTAAGCTATTATTTTTCATTAAAAAAGGATAAAACTCCCCACGTTAATGAGGAGTTTAGTTAAACAAAATAAAAACAATCTTAGAATTTATAACTTACAGTTACCCTTGCATTAGTACCTGCTTCCGCTTGCCAGTAATACATATCGGTATAACTATAATATCCTCCAGAATACAAGTACTTATTAAGTATGTTATTAACAATAAGGTTTATGTATACTTTCTTGATTTGATAAGATACACCTCCATCCAAACGGAAATAGTCAGGTAGTGCAGTAGTGTTATCAGGTGAAATATACCATGGAGCTCTATCTACTTGATATTGATATCCTAATGAAAGCCCCAATCCGTTTAGTAATCCATTATCTACTTTATAATTTAACCAAGTGTTTTGAATATGTTTTGTACTTCCTGGAATTTGATTTCCTACCATATTTGGGTCGGTATCTTTAGTAGTTTTTCCTTCTGTAAAAGCATAGTTTACAACAATATCTAAGTTTTTAAAGATTTCTCCTCTAATGTCAACTTCAAAACCTTTTACTTTTTGCTGACCATTTTCTTTGCTATATTGCTTAGCTGACGTAGAATGTTCAGCATCTAATGTAAGGACATTGTCTGTGGTAATTTGATAGGCTGCAAGCGTAGAATTCCATTTTCCGTTTAACCAGTCTCTTTTGAACCCTAATTCTAAATTTGTTCCCGTTTGAGGATTAAAACTTTTTCCTTGCCAATCACTCCCATAATTTTCTGTAAAAGATTCATCTCTCACAAAATAAGCAGATGTATTTTTGTCAATAGAATAGCTCAATCCAATACGCGGTGTGAATTTTTCATTTTTTGAACCACCAGAATATGCATCACCAGCTTTTAGAATAGTATATCTTCCTGCCAATGTTAAGCGAAGTGAATTATCTAAGAATCCTAATTCATCCTGTGCATAAAAACCTTTATAATTATTATAATATTTTACACCTCTGTCTTCCATGTCTTTGCTTCTGTCAAATTTTGGCGAAGCTGTTATGCCATGTACAGGATTATAAATATCTAAATCAGGTAATGTGAAAGATTGTAACCAGTCATGATAATAGGTTTTATCACTCATATCGAATCCAGAAAGTATCTTATGGGAAACAGATCCGGTTTGAGCCTGTCCATTTACAAAAGTTTGTCCAGTATATATTTTTCCTAAAATATCCCAGTTTCCGCCAGCTCTTTTAAGAATAGCGTCATTTGCAGGATCAAAACCTGCTGGCCACAAAGACATTCCTTCTTGTTCGTAATTTAAGTATGAACCTTGGGCAGTAATTTTCCATTTGTCATTTAGACTATGTTCAAAAATCCCCAAAAGACTTCTTTCCAGCATTTGTGTAGGATCTAATTCTTTCTCTGATGTAGTAAAGCTTCTTGGTAATTCTTCGTAACCATTTTTGGCATAAACATAGTTACTACCAATTGCATTTACTTTCGAAAATTGTTGTGTATATTCAAGTGTTGCAGAAGTTTTGTCTGAAAATAAATATTTTAATACTGGTGCAATAGTATAACGGTCATTAAAGTCAAAATCGCGGTAACTGTCTTTCTTTTCTCCCATTGCATTGAAACGATACAAAAGTTTTCCGTCTTTAGTCAATTTTCCGTCCAAATCCAATGTACCTCTATACATACCATAACTACCCAAAGACAAACTTGCCTCTCCTTTGTTTCTTCCACTTGGTTTTTTAGTTACCACATTATAAAAACCACTTGGATTTCCGTTTGATAACATAAATCCTGCAGGACCTTTTACAAATTCTATGCGCTCTACCATACTCATGTCTTCTGTCAACGGTCCCCAAGTTGTACTCACGTTCATACCATTTCTAAAAGCAGCAACCTGACTGCCTCTCATCGTAATATTAGCATAATTATCCCAATGTTCTACTCTTGTAGCACCACTCACGTTGCGGGTTACACCTTCAAGCATGTTATTGATTTGTTGATCTTGAATTAGTTTTCCTGTTACGACCTGAATGTTTTGTGGGATTTCTATAATAGGAGACTGTAAACGAAGTGAAGAAGAAACACGATTGGTTTTAAAAACACTTTTGTTACTTAAAATAACCACTTGGTTCAATTCATTATTGGATAAAGAAAGATTGATATCTAAGGTTGCAGTTTCACCATCCGCAATTGTTACGTTTTGTTGGACATCATTGTTACCAACTAGTGTTACTATTATTGTATAGCTACCAGCAGGTATGCTTTTGATTGTAAAAACACCGTTATTGTCGGCAATGGTTGTCCTGTTTAATTCTTCTACAGTAACCGAAACTCCTTCTGCGGGTTTATTGTCACTGGTTTGAACGGTTCCTTTTAGGCTTCCTTTGTTTTGGGCAAAAGAGGTCGCTGTTGAAAGAATAAATAGACATAAGAACAATTTAAATAGGGGTAATTGTTGATTCAAATATTTCATAGGTTAAGATATAAAGTTTTTTAAATATGTTATTATTATTTAGAATAAATAAGAATAAGGCAAATGTAAAAATTATACTTAATTTAGCAACACTTATTTAGATTAATTATAAATAAATGTTTTAAGTCTATGATTTAGGCGGTTTTAGAGCATAAAAAAACCTTGCTGTTTTAGAGCAAGGTTTGTATTTAGTAAGATAAGAATTGTTATTTTGTTATTGAATCTTTTTTCATTCCGAACTTTTCGGAGCTTGGTTTCCCGAGTTGAACTCCAGAAATGGCTGCTACAAGGCTATCTTTAGTAATTAGCGTATAAGTGATTTTTTGAGGATAGTCGTGTTTCGGGTTTTCAAAAATCAATTGTTTTTCTGTTCCAATAGTCATTTTAAAGGCAACAGCTTTGTTTTCGTTTTGACCTTTTACGGTGGTGTTGTAGAATAAATCTTCTCCCTTTTGTTGCAATGTTATGGTTTCAAAATGCAAAGTGTCCTTGCCTTTGATAAAAAAGGATTCCCCTTGAAAAGTGCTGTCGTTAACTTGTTTCCAACTTTCAGAAAGATTTCCGTCTGCAGTTTTGGTTTCCCATTTTCCTAGTAACCAGTTGGCCTTTTTTATTTGGTCTTTCTCGTTGGCTTCAGTATTTTTACAAGAGACAATGGCCAACAAAAGCAGTATAAGGGTTGTTTTTTGAAACATTTGCGTAAATATTTGGTATTATTTTGAATTAGCTAATTTATGAAAAAATAGAATAGTGTTGTTTTTTTTAGTTTTGGAATTAAAGGTTTACCATATAAGTCATATAAGTTTTAATTTGAATGAAATTAAGTAAAAAAAAACAGTTCATTTAAGCAAAGTCACATAGATTACAATTAATGTTTTCACTTATATTCTCTTTTAGACAATGTGACAAACTCCTTTTTTTTAACTTATATGACTTATATGTTTAAATTGATTCAAATGCTGTCGCTTAAAATAGAATAAACTAGTTCTTTGGTTGGTTTTTGATCTTTCAGTTTTTCCCTGACCACTTCAAAAGTAACTTTAAAATCACAACCCAATTTATAATCGCCGCAACCATAAGCAGTTTTTCCTTTGAGTACTGTTCCTTTTTTGCATTTGGGACACGTTAATTCATCCGGTGTTGTTTTGGTGACAGTTTTCTTCGGTTCTAATTTGAGTTTGTAATTTTCATCAAAGCGAAGCAAACCTTCCACAATGCCGGCTTCGGTTTTGAAGTCCTTCAAATTTACGGTGGAGCCTTTTTGGAGCAATCGTAAATATTGATTCTCCGATATTTTTTTCTCGGCAAAAGTGTAAGGTAGTACAAAATTACAGCCTGCCTTATAATGGGCACATCCATAGGCAGATTTTCCTTTTACGAGTGTTCCTTTTTTACATTTCGGACAGACTTCTGCTAAGATTCCCGCTGCTTTCTTTTTCTCAACTGCAACTTCTTGTTTTTGAATACTTCCGGCATGCGAAATATTGGCACGTCGGGTTTCACTTCGTACTTCATAGACCAAAGCTTCTACCATCTGTTTCATGTTCTTAATAAACGCACCAGCCGTAAACTCCCCTTTTTCAATATCTTTCAACTGTTTTTCCCAAGAACCCGTGAGTTCAGCCGACTTTATTAATTCATTCTGAATCGTGTCAATCAGTTGAATTCCCGTTGGCGTTGGCAATACCTGTTTTTTGTTTCGAACAATATACTGGCGTTTGAAAAGCGTTTCAATAATATTGGCTCGCGTTGATGGGCGACCAATACCATTTTCTTTCATTAATTCCCGTAAGTCTTCATCGTCTATTTGCTTGCCCGCGGTTTCCATGGCGCGTAATAAAGTTGCTTCCGTAAACTGATTGGGCGGTTTGGTTTCTTTTTCTAAAAACGAAGGTAGGTGCGGGCCTTTTTCGCCAACAACAAAACTCGGTAATATATCGGCTTCTTTTTCTTTGGCGTTTGGATCTTCAAAAACTACTCGAAATCCTTTTTTCAGGATTTCCTTTCCAGTGGTTTTGAATAGTACATCGGCTGCTTTTCCAATCACCGTGGTATTGGCTACCAAACAATCGTCATAAAACACAGCAATAAATCTTTTCACAATAATATCATAGACTTGTTGCTGATTGTATTGCAAATTGGATTGTACTCCCGTTGGGATAATTGCATGGTGATCGGTTACTTTTTTATCGTTGAAAACCTTGGGTGATTTTTTAATCTTTTTTTCCAAAAGTGGCTGTGTCAGCTCAGAATAATTGGTTAGTTTTTGTAGAATCCCTGGTACTTTTGGATAGATGTCGTTTGGTAAAAATGTGGTATCGACTCTCGGGTAAGTGACTACTTTTTGTTCATACAGCGTTTGAACGATTTTGAGCGTTTCATCTGCTGAAAACCCAAATTTTTGATTGCAATATACCTGTAACCCTGTTAAGTCAAACAGTTTTGGTGCATACTCATTGCCGTTCTTTTTTTCGACAGAAACAATTTCGAACTCGCTTTCCTTGACTTTTTTGGCTAGAATTTCACCATCTTCCTTTTTCAAAAAGCGCCCTTCTTCATAGCTAAAAAGTGTTTCTCTATATAAAGTTTGCAACTCCCAATAGGGTTGAGGTTTGAAATTTTCAATTTCCTTAAATCGGTCAACGACCATCGCCAAGGTTGGAGTTTGCACCCGACCAATGGACAAAACTTGTTTGTAACCGCCATGCTTTACCGTGTACAAACGGGTGGCATTCATGCCGAGTAGCCAGTCGCCAATGGCTCTGGAAAATCCCGCGTAGTATAAATTATCGTAGTTGGCAGATGGTTTTAGGTTTTCAAAACCCTCTTTGATGGCTTCGGTGGTAAGGGACGAAATCCATAGACGCTGGACTTCGCCTTTGTAATTGGCCTCGTTCATTACCCAGCGCTGAATGAGTTCTCCTTCTTGCCCGGCATCCCCGCAGTTGATGACCAATTCTGCTTTATCAAATAAACCTTTTACGATTCTGAATTGCTTTTGAATCCCTGAATTCTGCACCACTTTGGTTTCAAATTTTTCGGGAAGCATGGGCAGGTTGTTCAAGTCCCAACTTTTCCAATTGGGTTTGTAATCGTTGGGTTCTTTTAAGGTACATAAATGCCCAAAAGTATAAGTGACCTGATAGCCATTGCCTTCGAAATACCCATCGTGTTTGGTATTGGCTCCCAAAACGGATGCGATTTCGCGTGCTACACTTGGTTTTTCGGCAATACAGACCTTCATTTTCTCCTATTGATTTGAAGGCGCAAATTAGGAATTTAGAAATTGGTATTGAAATGAAATTTTGTGGAGTTATGAACGGGCAAAAATGATGAATGGACACCTTGGGCGAAATTACAAAATAAATTCCCCCTCCAATACAGTTACCGCTTCGCCTAAAATAAAAACTTTGTCCTGTAAAAGTTCGGTGCTCATTGATCCTGTTCTAGATGAAGATTGATAGGCATTCAGTTTTGTTTTGTTCAGTTTTGTAGCCCAATATTTTGTCAAAAAAGTTTGAACACCGCCCGTTACAGGATCTTCATTCGTTCCTGCCCAAGGCCAAAAATACCGGTACTGAAAATCAAAATTTTCGTTGTCTGAAATAGCTGTTACCAGAGCACCATTTATTCCTGTATATGAATTTATCAATGCCGTAAAATCAGGTGCCAAATTGGCTAACTCGATGGCGCTCTCAATTTCAATTAAAATTATTTTATTTATGGGACTGTATCTTTTATTTGCAATTTTTGAAATTCCAAGCGCATCGATCATCTTTTGAGGGACTTCTGTTTCTTCAGTTTCATAAACCGGAAATTGCATTTTAATTTTAGTTCCTACTTTTTCAATAAACAATTCAATATTGTTGCAGTTGATGAATTTTATAGTGTCAAAGAGGGTGGTATCAAAAATGATTTTGGACGAAGCCAAGGTGGCGTGTCCGCATAGTGGGATTTCAATTTTTGGCGTAAAAAAACGAATGCTATAGGTATTGTCTTTGATTTGTTTGATAAAAGCAGTTTCAGAAAAACCGATTTCTGCTGCAATACTTTGCATGGTTGTAATATCTAATTCTCTGTTGGGCAGACAGACTGCTGCGGGATTTCCTTTGAATTTTTCATTCGTAAAGGAGTCTACAAAATAAGTTTTCATTTTTTAAATTTTCTATACGTTTAGAGCTGCCTTAAAATAGCGTTCATTCGGGGTGAAAGTATTGGAGTTCGGCCATTGGTAGGAGCGCAATAATCTTCATACCTGTTTCATACATTATCCATACACTATCTATACACTATCCATGCTTTTGTTCCATCCTAAAATACCTATGCAAATTACTAATAAATCCTATTATAGTTGTACAAAAATAATTCTTAATCCTGAACTCACTATACAACTGTTTTTTCATAGTTAAATTTTTTATTGTAATTCTTCCAACGCTTCTTCAGATTCTCTGATTGCAAATGAGCCTGGTTTGGGGTTAGGTAATCACAACTTGAATGTGGTCTGATTTCATTATAGACCTTGATACTTCGCTTTATCTGATTGTAGGTTTGTTCAAAACCTAACTGGCTGCTATGAAGATTGAACTCTGTTTTGATGATTCCGTTTACACGTTCCGCCAATGCATTTTCATAGGGATCCCCGTTTTCAGTCATGCTGATTCCAATAGCGTTTTGATGCAATAGATTCACATACTGATGAGAGCAATACTGTGAACCTCTATCTGAATGGTGAATGATTGGTTCATGATACATCCTGTTTTTCAAAGCCATTTCTAATGCTTCAATACATCCTTCTGCCATCAGATCATTGCGAAAACAATATCCTATAATCTTTCGAGAATATGCATCGGTTATTAAACTTAAATACCCCCATTGATTCGTTAGCCGGATATAAGTTATATCGCTCACCCATACCTGTTCAGGCCTTATTACAGGCATGCCCCTGATTAAATTGCTGTATTTACGCATCCAATGCCTTGAGTCAGTTGTGATGGCTTTCCTTTTGCGTTGCCGAACCAATAATTTATGCTCGGAAAGCAGATCAAAAAGATAATCCCTTCCTAATTTTTATTTTGTGTGATTCTAGTGAGGATTGCAGAAGATAGTGCAGTTTACGGGTTCCAACTCTTGGCAGATCATTGCGCACTGCAATGACTTCCTGAAGAATAACATCTTCCCTGACCAGGCTGTTTTCTTTTCGCCATAAAGCCTCGTAGTACGCATGTCTTGTTTTGCCAAACAGTCTGCATAACAAGCCTATCCCTGATCTGGGATAGTCATGTTTCATTTTGAGGACTGCTTGGCACCAGACTTTTTTTTGATGTCAATTTTAAGTTGTTCCTCGGCTACATCAATTAGCGTGTTGAGCGCCTTGATCTTCAGTTCTGCTTCTTCTAATGCCTTTTGTAAGGCCTGAGTTTGCGCAGCGTTGAATGGTTTGGTCTTTTTAGCCATTACAGATTCTGTTATAACACAAAGTTCGACTTTTTCTGTTTTATATTGCGTCAGCCAGTTCCGAATTATTTTCTCCGTTTTGACACCATAGGCACTTTGGGCCTCTTTTATACTCATCTTGCTCTATGGCTGTTACAACAGTCCTTTTTTGCAGGTTAGTATAGCTTTTTCGCTTAATGTTTTGCTGATAATTTATAGATCCATATTTACGCATCCAATTATACAGGCAATTATACAGGCAATTTTTGCCTAATTCGTAAATACGGTTGGCTTCCTTGCGGGGAAGACCTGCTTCCACTTCCTTTACCACTTTTAAAATCAACCTTTGGTCATAATGACTTTGCTTACGCTCGCGGACAGCATAAACTTCCTGTTCTTTCTGTTCCATACACTTTTGGTTTGTGTATAGCTATTTCTAGGATAAGACATTACTATAGATAATAAAAAAAGGGAATGAAACTGTTTTGCATTTATGAGATTATTCTTTAGTAAGTTTTTTGTTTTAAAAGTATTATCAATTTGCTTTTCGATCAATTTTATTTGTTTTTTGACTGAATATCAGATTTTTATATTATATTTATATTTGAAACAATTGAAGTAAAGGTTTCCTCCAGTCTATTAATAACTTAATTTTCCTCGAATTTTGGCAAAGATAAAACACGCAAGTGCTTATGATGTAGTTGATTATGTAGTTACGGCAGCAAAAAAAAAGAAAATAATGCATCTCTCTTCTCAGGAAGATGAATTTAATGGTGAATTTTTAAAAATAAATAATGAAGAATTAATCAACTTTGGTACTTGTGGCTATCTGGGATTAGAAAAGCATCCTCATATTTTAGCCAAAAGTCACGAGTTATTAGGCAGATATGGTTCTCATTTCTCTATTTCAAGGGCTTTTGTCAAAGCGCCTTATGTTGAAGAGTTAGAAAATCTAATAAGTAAAATATTCGATGATCATCCAGTAGTAATATATCCTTCAACATCGGTTACGCATCAATCGATGATAGGGACTATTATAGAACCCGGTGATTTAATTATTCTAGACCAACAAGTGCATTATAGCGTGCAATATCCTTGTCAATTTGCAAAGTTGCAAGGGACTATGGTGAAAATGATACGCCATAACAATATGGAAATGTTGGAAGATTTTATTAAGAGAGGCTATAATCAGTATGACAAGATTTGGTTTATGGCTGACGGAGTTTATTCTATGTATGGTGATTTGCCTCATAAAAAAGAGCTTCTTTATTTATTGGAAAAATATCCAAAATTTCATTTGTATTTTGATGATGCCCACGGTGTGGGATGGACCGGCACAAATGGATGCGGTAGCGTGTTTGAATATTTTAAGCATAGTGAGAAGGTAGTTTTAATCAGTACTTTGGCCAAAGGTTTTGGAAGTATTGGAGGAATTGCTGTTTTTAATGACATAGAAATGCATCGAAAAATTGACATTTACGGAGGAATTCTCTCTTATACCCATCCCTTATCTCCAGCAAATGTTGGAGCAGCAATAGGGTCTGCCGAAATTTTGCTTTCAGATAAGATTCAAGTGTATCAAAATGAGTTAAAAGAACTGATGGAGTATTTGAATACGAAATTAGAAGATCTTAATTTGACCAATACTTCTTCAAGCGAAACTCCGATTTATTTTATAGGTGCTGGGTCTGTCAAGGTAACGCATAATTTAATTCAGCGTGTTTTGGCTGATGGTCTATATGTCAATACGGCAACTTATCCTGTCGTTCCGAATGATAAAACAGGATTGCGATTCACGCTCACAAGGCATAATACAAAAGAGCATATTGATCAATTAGTAAATTCAATAGACAAAAACTTCCAGTTGGCAGTTGATGAGGAAAATGAAGATTTAGAGAAAATCTATAAGACGTTTAATCTTCCTTTTAAGGGTAAAAAGACTGTAAAACCAGCTGAGTCAGAGAATGTTTTTGTCGAAACCTATAATAGTATTAATGAAATTGATGCTCAATTATGGGACAATCTTTTTAAGGATAATGGGAACTATTCGCATAACGGTTTGCGTTGCATTGAAGAGATTTTTTCGAATAATGAAAAAGTAGAAGAAAATTGGGAATTTCATTATTTAATCATTAAAGATGAAAATAATGAAATACTATTGGCTACATTTTTTACAAGTGCGCTTTGTAAAGATGATATGTTGGCCTTAGAAAATATTTCTCGAAAAATTGAAAAGCAAAGGGAGGAAGAGCCTTATTATTTATGTTCAAAAACTTTGACAATGGGTTCTTTGTTTACAGAAGGGGAACATTTATATGTTAAGGGAGACCATTCTTTAGTGGATGAAACCTTTAATCAGTTTTTTATTGAGGTCGAAAAATTTAAAAAAGCCACTGGTTCAACGGTTGTTATTCTGAGAGATTTTCAATCCGATTTTCAATTCAATGAACGCTTCGAGAATGAAGGTTTTGCAAAAGTGAGTATGCCGAATACAAATATCGTGGAGCATCCAAAATGGAATACCGAAGATGAATTACTATCTTTTCTAACGTCTAAAAACGGCATAAATAATATCAAACGATATGTATTCAAATATGAAGATAAATTTGATATTACCATTAAAAAAACATTGACGGATAAAGAAGCGGAAGAACATTATAAATTATTTTCAAATGTCAAAAAAGCCAATTTTGCATTTAACTTTTTTGCTTACCCAAATAAAATTACCAAAATTTTATCTAAATATGATGAATGGGAGTTTATAGAATTTCGTCTAAAGGGTTCTGACGAATTAATTGGAGGTATATGGGGCTTTATTGGCGAAAATCATTGTTGTCCCCTAATTGTGGGGTTAAATTATAATTATATAAAATCCCATCATTTATACAAACAGGTTATGTATTATATGGTGAAAAGAGGAAATGATTTAGATAAATCAAAAACATATCTTGGATTAACTTCCGATTATGAAAAGCAAAAATATGGAGCAAAATTAGTATCCATATTTGCCTATATGAAAGTAGATAATATGTATAATTGGGATTTATTGTCCTCATAGTAATTAGTCGATATTATGGAAAATCCTATCGAAAATAATTTAATAAAATTCTGGTTTGAAAATGATATTCTAATTTCAAAATTTCAGAAAGAGACAGTATTGAGCCTCGACAACTTAAAGCAAGTAATAGAAATGAGGGAAAAAATCTCTGGAGGAGAAAAACAATATTGGCTCTATGACATTACAAACCTAAAAAATCTAACGAAAGAGGTTAGAGATTATGCTGAAAGATATGGGCAAGACTATTTGTACTGCATAGCGGTGCTGGTAAATTCTCATATTACCAAGTTCATATTTAATTCCTATTTAAAATTAAATAAACCTGATTTTCCTTTTTTGTTTTTTACAAAAAAGGAAAAAGCTGTTGAATGGTTAATGGAAATAAAAGCAAAAAACGAACTAAGTTAAATCTTTATAAATATTTATTTTTTTACAGCTTTTTCTTAAAAAATATGTAAATTAGTACGATTAATTGAAACAATTAAAAGTAAAAATTAAATGACTAAGCTAGAAGAAATATTAGTTTTGGTTCGTTCAATCAATGCAGACGAGTTTCAGCAACAATGTACAAATGGAAATAGTTTAGAGGATGTTCATAAAGAATTGCTTTCTTTGGCTGAAAAAATTGAGTCTAAAAAGAAAAGAACTGATGTTATCATTGAACATATTTCAAATAGCTATGCTGGAGATTTTTTTAATTATTTGCCAATTTCAGATGCCCAAGATGAATTAGATGTTTTCTGTATGGGATTCAACACCTATATTGATGAATTAAAAGCAGTAATGGTTACTAAAAAATTATTAGAAACTAGTAATAATAAATTAGTAGAGGAAAAGGAACGTTCTGAACAATTAGCCATGGCAAGAGATGAATTCTTGTCAAGTATGAGTCATGAAATTCGTACGCCACTCAATGGTATTTTGGGTTTCACGGATTTATTGTTAAAAAATCGATCTTTAGATGCAGAGAGCAAAAAGCAATTAGACTATATAAAGATTTCAGGAGACATTCTTCTCGTGATTATTAATGATATTTTGGATTTGGCAAAAATTGAATCAGGACAAATTGCACTCTATGAAAAACCCTTCGATTTATCAAACCTTACCAAGCTTATTTATGATACCTTTTCTGGTAAGACACAGGCAAAAGAGATAGATTTTAAAATTTTAATCAATAAAAAAGTTCCCGCAATACTTAATGGTGATTCTATTCGAGTTTCTCAAATACTGTTTAATTTAATTAGTAATTCCGTTAAATTTACCCAAAAAAAAGGAAAAATTACAGTAAAAATTAAGCTTGATAAAGAAGAAGCAGGCTTCTATCATATAAAAATTACAGTAAAAGATTCTGGAATAGGAATTCCTCAGGATAAGATAGATACTATTTTTGATCCATTTATTCAGGTAAGCAATGATACGGCAAGAAAGTATGGTGGTACAGGATTAGGACTGACCATCATCAAGAAAATCATCAATATTATGAATGGCGAAATCCATGTGAAAAGTAAACTTGGTGTTGGTACAAAATTCACAGTAAACTTACTTTTTGCTAAAGAAAATGCTAAATCAGTTCCTTTAAAATCAATTATAAATAAAGATAAATCAGCTGTTTCTGTTAATAGAGGCGGAAAAATAAAAGTTCTTTTAGTAGAAGATAATCGGATTAATCAAATTTTGGCGCAAAAAGTGCTTTCAAAATTTAATTTCGATTGTGTTACTGTAGATAATGGCAGTTTAGCAGTTGAGGCAGTTATTCGGGAAAATTTTGATATTATTTTGATGGATATTATGATGCCAATAATGAATGGATATGAAGCTACTGCGATTATTCGTAACTTGGAAGATAAGACTAAAAAAAGCATTCCAATTGTAGCATTAACAGCAGTTGTGACAGGTTCTATTATCGAAGCTTGTTCTTCTGAAGGAATAGACAGGTATTTATCCAAACCTTTCGAGTCAGAAGAGTTGTATAATGTTATAATTGAATTAGTTCATAAAGAAGACACTATATAGCCGCTGTTATATGAGTTTAAAAAAAATCATAATGCATGATTTTTTCAATTTGGATTACTGACAACAATAACTACTTTGAAGCAAATTTCTTTAAATCATGCATCAAATGATTCGTAGACAGTCCCTATGGACCATAAAAAACTCCTTAAGAAATTAAGGAGTTTTTTTATATCTTATATATTCCCCACGACTTTTAGGATTGATCCATTACTTATTGATATTATTTTCATCTTCATTTTTAGAATCCGCAGGAAACACTATGCTGATTTCGTTTAGCAATTCAAATTCATCAATTGGAAATAACTGCAGAGCAATGCCCAGTATCAGCCCGACATCGATGGACTGATTTTTTATCGTATTGGGGACTTCAGCGCCATCTTCATCAAGAGCTACAATACATAATTTTAGCAGATTTCTAATAACCGCAGCTAGTTCATAATAATCATACACTCTTATCTCAGCAGTATGAATCCCGCTTTTATCGCCAACTGGCTTCAAAGTTCTGAGGCAGTTGGAGGCCAATCTCTTAATAGTTTCTAACTTTTCAATTTCATCTTTTTCCATGATCTTTATTTTTAAATCGGTTAAATAATTTATCGGTCTTGCTCAAAATCTAATAATCCACCTTCAATAACCAGATTGTGTAATTCATGCATCAGTTTTTCAACAATAGCAATCATCTGATCAGCCTCTTCTTTGTGGAACTTTGACAACTTATGGTTAAGCGTCATGTGTCTATCGAGATAAGGAAAGAAATCCGTCCAGAACTGTTCTATCATATAATTGTATTTCCGTAATTCGGGATCGGCATAGAGGCATAATTGCCATAAGGCTTCATTTGACAGATAATTAGGCAGGTAATAGGTTTTTGCAAAAATGTATGTTCTGCAGAAGGACAGAAAAAACAATGTAAAAAAGTAATCAATGCCTTGGTAGTTTTCTTTGGCGTTATTGGCCATCGTGAAAAATTGGAAAGCACTATCCTTGGCTGGTTTATAATAAAAATACAGATCAGCATGATAAGGACTGTGAGGAACCTCCCAATGCAGTTCAGGGTGGTATGGGCTGGATGAATAGATCCGATTTTTGTCTTGTATAATCTTGGCAAAGAAGCTTTGATGCTGATACAGATTCTCTTGTATCCAATAACGGTTGTGGCTGATCAAAACAAAATCACATTCCCCGCCGATTTTACTTTTCAGGGATTGGGTTATTGATTTTAATTTTTCATTGCCCGCACCGTTAGCTATAAGCATTAGGTAATAAGTCGTTTTTTCACCGAAGGTAATTTGATGGTACAAATAGATCTGTTCGGCATCAACAGATTTTACTATGGTTGCGACAGCAATATCGAGAGTCTCCTCTTTTAGTTTGTTATCAATTTGATATGGAGCTTCGTGTCTTTCAGATAACTCTTTTTTAATCCGTTTTTTTAATTCGTCAAGCCGTTCTTCGATTAAACGGTAGAGACTTTGTTCGGCAATTCCAACGGCTTCATACATTTCATCTTTATGTATTGGCTCACCATCATTGATGGACGCTTCTTTTGCTTTTGCAAACAGATCCGTAAGATAATAGCTGCTGTGGCTTTTCTTCACGAAGTATTTTTGAATCTCAGGAATGTATGCGATCAGGTTATTGATCCTTTCCTCCAAAGGCAGCGAATGAAACGTATTTGCTGCATACAGTTCTTCTAAATATTCCAGATCATATTCCATTAATCTGGCATAGGATGTAAAAACACTGTTTGCAGCACCTTCTGATATGAGATTGTGGATTTGTGACTTAAGAAGGTCGTGGTCGTTATAAAAACGCTCTTCAAACGCATGAAACTTCTTCTTGTATTGCTTCCAGTCTCTTGCAATAACGAGCGGATTTACAGCTGCTGAATTTTGATAAATAAGAGCCGAAGGCCGGCAGTATAATTCAATAAAGGGATGCCCCAAAGAAAATCGATGGTGGAGCCTTCCAGAATAAATGAAAATGACATTGATTTGATAGCGGTTTCTAACTTTTTTCACCCACTTAGTCGATTGCAGCTGTTCTGCATCTGTCTTTTTTCCGACATGGATAATAAGATTTGAGAAAAGGGGAGAGGCCTGTTTGGTAAAAAACAGCTGAATGACAGCATACTGATTGACCAATTGTCTCAGGATATTTTCTAAAAATTCGTTTTCGAGTTTTGGAAATGAAAGTTTTTTTGAAGTTTTCATATGTAGATAATATTTGTTTTTTAATGGAATATGGTATGCTTCGCCTGTTCGCTTTCACTCGGGTCGCCAGATCTTGATTGGTTTTACGACAATTGTTGCTATGGCGATTTCATAATACTGTGTTTTTGAAGATTAGATAAAGGATAATTTATTCCACTGAAGGTTCAACCTGTTCATTTTTCTTTATTCTCTCAACGCCTCTTTCTTTCATCAGTTCCGCTGCATCGAGCATTTTGATTAAATGAATATAAGGTGTCGTAAGATCAGAGTCAGCATCTAGATCATATGGAGACAATGAAAGCTCTGTAATTTCACTTAAGAAATATTCAAACTGCTGCAGTGTTCTCTCTTTAAATGCACTTTGAAGCACCAAAAACGGATTGTCGTATTCTTCTTTGGTCAGGGAAGAAAGATGAAATACCGTTTCGGAGCGGGAAGATTCTTTCACTTTCCATTTCTTGTCTTTCCCTTTCAGGCAGTAACAGACTTTGAGAAAAGTGCCTATAGCAGTATAAAAAACAAAAGCATTGCAAGGAGCATCCTGCTTGTAGACTTTTGTCTTATAGCAGTGAAGTACAGCTTGACTTAAATTCTGTTTATAATAATCAAGATGTGCAAAGTCAAAAATGGCGTCAAATGCCTCAAATGGATTTCCTGCTACAAACCCTGCCCAAAATCTTGTTTCGAAGGATATTTTATTCTTTTTCATAATGAGAAGATTTAATATTGAAAAGCGAAGTTCCACTCTTTCAAAAGGATAATCTATTCCGTTACTGGATATCTTATCCTTAAGACTCTTCATTATTTTTGATCTTTTCAATGCCTCTTTCCCGCATAAGCTGGCATGCATCCAGCATTTTGATTAAATACAGATAGGGCGTCATCATATCAAAATCAAATTCTTCTGCGCAGGGAGATAATGAAAGGTGTACGATTTCACATAGGAAGAATTCAAATTCGTCAGGAGTATTCTCAGCAAATGCTTTTTGAAATACAATAAAAGGATTATTGTACTCCTCCTTTGTCAAAGAAGCCAGATGAAGTATTGACTCACACTCAGCTGATTCTTTAACTTGCCATTTTTTGCTTTTTACTTTCAAGCAGTAACAAGCTTTTAGAAAAGAGTTCATAGCAGTATAGAAAACAAAAATTTGACCTGGGTTATCCTGCATATAGATTTTTCTCTTATGGCTGTACATTATTGCTTCTCCCAAAGTATGTTTGTAAAAATCGAGATGTGCGTAGTCATAAAAAGCATTAACCAATTCAAAAGGGCATTCAATTCTATCAGCTGCCCAAAAATAAGATTCAAAGGATATTTTATTCTTTTTCATAATGAGAAGATTTAATATTGAAAAGCGAAGTTCTATTCTTTAAAAAGGATAATCTATTCGCTATATGGATATAATATCTGACAAAAGGGATATTTTACAGGATATTTTTTTATCTTTGAAACTCAAACTTTTTAACCCAAATGGCTTTATCTTTGAGCCTGCAGAAAATTGACACTCATTATGGAACAAAAAATACATCAGGGAAGAAACGTAAAACGTTTCAGAGAAATGCTTAACATAAAGCAGGAGGCATTGGCTTATGATCTGGGAGAAGACTGGAATCAAAAGAAAATTTCTATGCTGGAGCAAAAAGATGTAATTGAAGATAACCTGCTTAAACAAATCTCAGCAGTATTAAAAATTCCTGTCGAAGCTTTTCAGAATTTTGATGAAGAGCAGGCTGTAAATGTAATTGCTAATACTTTTGGCAATAATGGTATTGGATATCAGAGAAATGATAATCCTACTTTTAATCCTATAGAGCAAGTCCTAAAGATGCACGAAGAAAAAATTGCGTTATATGAACGTATGTTGAAAGAGAAGGATGAAATGATGGCAAGGCTTGAAAAATTAATCAATAAATAATCATTTATAAAGATATATTAATTTCACAAAGAGACTTTCGAGTCTCTTTTTTGTTTTGGAATATTATTTTACGGGTGCGAAGTCAGGAGACATTCGCATAGCTTCAAAGGTCCCTTCGTAAAGCGGTTTTATTACTCTTTCTATAAGTGTAGAAAGCTATCACTCCTTTGCAGATGAAGGCGCTCTTTGAGTACCTTTAATCTTAAAAAAAATATCTCTTAGATTATCAGTCTGTTAATTTTATTTTTATTATTTTTACATCACGCTGAAATCGGAAGCGTGCCGCTCATCACTGCGAAGCTGTATCAGCACCGGGATACTTACAAACTCATTGCGAAACTAATTTCTCGTTTCGAAAGATGGATGATGGGCGACATTTTTTGGCGGGACTTAATTTCACAATGAAAAAGAACACGACTAGCCACACAGATGGACAATTAAAACGTCAGGCTAAGAAAATCAAAAAAGAACAGAACATTACCCACACACAGGCGTTGGACATAGCGGCCATACAGGCTGGATTTACCAATTTCAAAAACTTCCAGAACAGTCTGAATAAGACGGGCGCTGCAAAAAAACAAAGCGACGCACAATTTCCTCAGGAGAAACCCCGGCATGCAATTTCAAAAATTTCGAACCCGCATCGTAATCTGCTGGTAGCTGGAGTAAACGATCTTCTTAATAAGAAGCTTATAATATTAGAAAGTCCCGACTCACAAAACACAAGAAATGATCAGGGACATGTTTTTACTGAAATTTTCGGATTCCCTTCCGTTGTAAAATGGCGCGATATTGGGTTTGGAGAACTTGAAATTTCTGTCTGGTGGAAATATGACCACAGCAGACATCCTCAAGCAGAGCTGGAAGGAAACAGACGTGAGAATTTCAATAGTACAACTCCTCTTGCACGAAAAGAACTTTATAAAAATTTTGTCGGAGTGACCGCTACTGGCTGGCTGGAAAGGGAAAAAGGAAAACACCTGATGGGAAAAGATAGTGAAAGACTTGTGGGAATCTATACGCGAAAAGGAGAAAAATCAGCACTGGAGAAAATGACAGTGCAGATTCCATTGGGTTTTGAAGCGGAAGGAAAGTTTTATTTTTAAACCAAATACATAAAAAGCCTGCTTATGTGCCTACGGTCTGGACACATCTCTAAAAAGCATCCAGCCTTGCATAATTGCGGCGAATTTTTGAAGACCAATCCAAAAGGTTGTGATGCCAGGTTTTCTCTCTGAAAGATAACCTTTCCAGCCTCCTAAT
>NZ_JAHWYN010000012.1 GCF_019351435.1 Flavobacterium taihuense | reverse complement strand
GTATATTTGAATACTAATTAACAGATGAAAAAAAGTAGTTTTTAATGAAAAATGGAGGTGGTCATTTTGCTCCGGAATTAGGTGGTCATTTTGAATTGGAATCAGGTGGTCACTTTAAATTGGAATTAGGTGGTCAATATCACTGGAATTTGCACTCTAGCAATCCTTCCAGAACGTATATAACTTCTTCGCCTGGGTGCGAATGCATTCCGAAAGCTGTACCTGGTTCAAAGTCAATGCGAGCTTGAACAGTTTCGTACCCGAAAACACTAAGATCGTGTCGCTGAAGATCGATGCGTTTTATTCCTGACTGTTGAGCCATAGCATCGCTTGGGAACAGAAGTGCACTAAGACTCATAATAACAATGGTAATTAGCACTAATTTTTTTCTCTTTTTCATTTGTTTCATTTATTGTGGTGTTAGAGGGACAACGAAATTTCTTTCATTACCAACCTTTAGTATTAACGCAGTGGTTTGAATGCAGCGCGCAACTCTTGTGTAAACAATTGTGGTTGTTCCCATGCTGCGAAGTGCCCACCTCTATCCACTTCATGGAAGTATATTAGATTTTTAAAAGCCTTGCGTGCCCATGTTTCAGGTGATGTAAAGACATCTTCTGGAAATACGGTTATAGCCACTGGAATTTTGATCTGATCCGTTTTCATTGAACCTGCACTTACAATCTCGATCTTTCTGTTTTCCCAATAAATTTTTGATGCAGAAGTTGCACTATTTGTAAGCCAGTACAATGAAATATCATCTAGCACTTCATCTCTTGTTGGTGATTGTTTGGGATCGGCTCCATAGGACCAATTAGAAAAACCGGGATGCAAAAGAATCCATGCTGCAAGACCTACAGGTGAATCTGTTACCCCGTAACCTAAAGCTTGCGGTCTTGCAGTCATTGTTGCTTTATAGGTAAAATTACCTTCCTTTATTGATTTGCTCAGATGATCAAATGCAGCCCGTTCTTGTGCAGAGAACCCTTCGGGCGCTATACCGCTTGCCAAAGCTTTGCCTGCTTCTGCCGGCATCGTTGCTGGCAAATTACTATGAATACCAAGCAATCCTGTAGGTGCCTGTAGTGCCATCGAGTTGACAATACCAGCTCCCCAGTCACCACCCTGAGCAACATAAGTCTTGTATCCAAGACGATTCATCAGTACCACCCAAGCTTTTGCAATACGGTCAACATTCCACCCTGCTTCTGTTGGCTTACCTGAGAAACCAAAACCAGGCAACGAAGGGATGATAACATCAAAAGCATCTTCGGCTTTTCCACCATAAGCAATAGGATTGGTAAGCGGATCTATAACTTTCAGAAATTCAAATACTGACCCAGGCCATCCATGACTTAAAATAAGTGGCATAGCATTTTTATGTTTTGATTTAACTTGAATGAAATGAATATCCACCCCGTCAATCTTCGTTATAAACTGTGGGTAAGCATTGAGCTTGGCTTCCGCCTTTCTCCAATCATAATTGGTGCCCCAATATTGTACCAAACTTTGCAATTTAGAAAGCTGTGCACCTTGTGATTGGTCAGCAACAGTTTCTTTTTCGGGCCATTTTGTAGCCAATACACGTTCATTTAAGTCTTTCAAATCTGCATTCGAAATGGCTACTCGATAAGGGCGGATGGCCTCATCAATTTTTACATCCGCAGTTTTTCTTTCCCTTTGCCCTGCAACAGCTGTTAGCTGTAATGCTAACACTACTGTCCAAAATGCACGAGATATTGTGTTTCTTGAATTTTCCATTTTTTTTATTTTCTCTTTCAATTTTCAATTTCTTTTTTCTTCCTTAATTACTCTGCCGAAACATGTACTTGCGCTGAGCCTAGTTCAGTGTATGCGCTGCGGTCGTGTACATGAGCGGTCGGAGTACGGTCTATAAGCAAACTCAACAATTCGGGACGACTATAATGTCCACTTGCATCCATTAATCGCTTGCGTGCATCTATCTGAGCAAAATCAATGTTGGCAATCACTTCGCCTTCTCCCTCTTTAAGCGCCTCACCTATGATTTGTCCGTCCGGTCCGACGATAGCAGTAAAACTACCTCCTGAAATTGGACCTATCGGACCATTAGTGTCTTTTGCAATCTGTGCTTGCTGAGCGGCATCTAACCAACCTGATGCACAAACCACAAAAGAGGCCGATTCGAGCGCATGCTGGCGAACACTGATTTCTATTTGTTCACCGTGTAAAGCTCCCAAAAAAGAACCCGGATACATAGCCGAGTGAATTTGTTCACCATCTGCTATCATTGCATATCTAAATAATGGATTGTAGTGCTCCCAACATGCAAGTTGTCCAATACGTCCAACTGCACTGTCAACAGCACGCAAACCAGACGCATCGCCTTGTCCCCAGATCATTCGCTCATGATATGTGGGAGTTAATTTGCGACGGCGTTGAATAAGTGTTCCATCAGCATCAAAAAGTAGCTGCGTATTATAGATTGTTCCTCCATCACGTTCATTCACACCAATAGATACCACCATTTTAGCTTCTTTAGCAGCCTTTCCGATAGCATCTGTATCAGCAGATGGCACAGTAACAGATTCCTCCAATAATCGTAGATGTTCTTTTCCCATAGCATAGGGAGCCTGAATAAAAGAGAAGTATGGGTAATAAGGTACTATTGTTTCTGGGAAAGTGGCAAATTGAACACCTTTCTTGCCTAGTTCACGGATTTTGTTCACTACCTTTTTAACTGTGCCCTCACGGCTATATAAAACCGGGCTGATTTGTACTGCGGCAACTTTTACCACGCTACTAGTTTCTAATTTTTTAATATTTTTCATTGTTTGTTTTTTAATGTTTTATTTAATTATGTGTCAAAATTAGCGCGATAGTATAATTCATGACAGCAAGAAATTGGGTAACGAGACAAAATAGGCAGTGAATTAGACAATGCGGAATGCGAATGATTTACAATGTGTTGTCTTCCTTGAAAATTTATCTTTTCTTTTAACTAGGCCCGTATTCGTATTTGTAAAGTTCTTTAGAAAGATGTGCCAATGTGATAGCTTATCAGTTCCCTTCTTTTTATTTAAAAAGACACCTCTCCTAAGAGTTTTTTTCTAATGTAAAAACGTGTCCATTATTATACATCATAACAAAATACATTAAAGTTAAATTTTGTCACATCAGATCAAACCTTTACAATAATAGCTTTCATAATTCTTTTACTTTATATCGCTCCTAAAACCTTTGAAACTTCGATATTTCGCTAAAAAATTGGATTCAAATAGCAACAAACACTGCATTTGCGGTATTCTATTAAAAAGGCATAATTATTGAACTTTATTAAATGTAAAGCAATATTCAATCTTTACGATTGATACTCATAACCATTTGAGAAGAATTTAGAAATAACTAAAATATCAATTAAACCCAACAAAAGGCATTTCATTTTCTTGTTATAGTTCAATGCAAAGGCTTTATAAACGACATAAATTTGTTATATAAATATTTAAAATTCATATCATGGAAAATAAAATCTTAGGCATTCATCATATTACAGCAATCGCGGGGGATGCCAAACGTAATTTCAATTTTTATTCTAACGTTTTAGGATTGCGATTCATAAAAAAAACGGTCAATTTTGACGATCCTGGAACTTATCATTTTTATTTTGGAGATGAAATAGGAAGTGCGGGAACTATTTTAACTTTTTTCCCTTGGGGCGAAGGAATTCAGCAAGGACGAAAAGGATCTGGAATGGCCACTGAAATTGGTTATTCTGTCCCAAAAGGAAGTTTAGATTTTTGGGTGAAACGTTTGGATCAACACAATGTAATTTACAACAAACCTTCAGAAAAATTTGGAGAGCGATATGTTTCTTTTTTAGACCCAGACGGATTGAAACTGGAATTAATAGAATCCAAAACAGCTGACAATCGAAAAGCTTGGGAAACCGATGAAATAAAAGCTGATCATGCACTCAAAGGCTTTCATAATATTACTTTAACTCTGAATAATATCAGAGCAACTGCGGCTATTTTGACTGATATATTTGGCTATAAATTAATCGATCAGGATGTAAACCGTTTCCGCTATACCACTGATACTGTAGAAACTGCAGCAATAGTAGATTTAGTGGAATTACCAGATGAAAAAAGAGGTCATGTGGCCAATGGTTCTGTACATCATGTGGCCTTTCGAGTAAAAAATGATGAAATTCTAATGTATTTTCGTGAAAAAATAGACGCTTTAGAATTAGGGATAACACCCCAAATTGACCGTCAATATTTTCATTCGCTTTATTTTAGAGAACCGGGCGGCGTTCTTTTTGAAATAGCCACCGATAATCCGGGGTTTACCGTTGATGAAACACTCGAAAATTTAGGAAAAGGTTTAAAATTGCCTTCTCAATACGAAAGTCGCAGAGAAGATATTGAAAAACATTTAGTGAAAATTAATTGATAAGATTATGGATTTTCAACCCTTGCACTATATTTTTAAAGGCACAGGAAATGCAAGCGCAAAAACACTTTTGCTCCTGCATGGAACTGGCGGAAATGAACACGATTTAGTACCATTAGCAAAAAATTTTGGCGATGATATCAATATCTTAAGTCTGCGTGGCAACGTATCTGAAAACGGAATGCCCCGATTTTTTAAAAGATTAGGAATGGGTGTTTTCGATGAAAAAGATTTAGAATTCAGAACGAATGAAATGGTACATTCCCTAAATGAAATAGCAGAAAAAGAAGGTTTTGACAGTACCAAAATCATTGCTTTGGGTTATTCGAACGGAGCGAATATTGCGGGAGCTACCTTAATACTGCATCCTGATTTTTTGGCTGGAGCGATATTATACCGTCCGATGCAGCCCTTTAGAAACATTCAGAATGTTAAAAACGAAAAAAATACACCTGTGTTTTTCTCCTCTGGAAAAAATGATCCAACCGTAAACGCTGGAGACACCAATAAATATCTTGAAATATTAAAAACTAACAATTTGAATGTTACTTTTTATGAAATGAATACGGGGCATAATTTAACCCAGGAAGATGTGGATTTGTCTGTTGAATGGTTTAAGACCAACTTTTGAAAGACATTTTTGAGTGAATAATAATCAAAATATGCATTAAAATGGAAAACTACACAATAACACGAATATTTTCTGATGCTGCGGGAGAAAGTCATTTTGAGGATATTAAAATCCCGCTCAAAGAAAGCGGTGATATTGGTTTTCTATCCGAAATACAAAACGTTTCAGGAATTATTTTCAGAAAAGTAAAACCAAATTACGATTATGATTTTCATCAGGCTCCAGCCAGACAATATATTATTTTGCAAGATGGAGCCATTGAAATTGAAACTTCATTAGGAGAGAAAAGAAGTTTTGAACCAGGAAACGTTTTGCTTGTGGAAGATACTTTTGGAAAAGGACATCGAACCAGAAACCTTAAAAAGGCCGTTAGATCCTCAATTTTCGTAACTCTAAAATAAAACTTTTTTAAATGGACTATTCAAATCAAATTATTGAAGACTTATTTCAGAAATACAAACCAGTTTTTGGTGAAGATTATGATCGTTATAAAAATCATGTTTATAGAGTATTTCTAAATTGCCAATTAATGGATTCTGAAGAAAATAACATTGAAAAATATGCTATTGCAAGTGTATTTCATGATATCGGAATTTGGACTGACGACACTATTGATTATTTGTACCCTTCAATGGAACAGGCCAAAATCCATTTACGGGAATCTGAAAAACAGGATTGGATGGAAGAAATTACTATGATGATTTATTGGCATCATAAAATGAGTCAATATCAGGGAAAACATTCAAAAACTATTGAGTTTTTCAGGAAAGCAGATTGGATTGATGTATCATTAGGGCTGCTCAATTTTGGATATAACAGAAAAAAAATAAAACAAATCAGAAAAAAAATACCTAATCTTGGTTTTCATCTTTTCCTATTCAATAAAATTTTAAAAAATTTCTTAATACATTTTGATAACCCACTTCCTATGTTTACAAAATGATACTTTTGTATTCTTTCCTAAGATAAAACAGTTATCATTTATAAAAAATGTTTGATTTTTATTCCTAATTTTTTGATTTTGGAATTGAGTGTCGAGGATGGAATATTCAAAATTTCGGCGGCTCCACCCATTCCTGAAATTTTCCCTTTGCATCTTTTTAGAATGTAAATAATATAATCACGTTCATTATCGTGAATTGATTTGATGGTGAATTCCTGTTGTTTTTCTTCCCCATCGTGTTTTTTTGCAAAAGGAAGCTGTATTTCTTTGATCACATTTCCGTCGCTCATCAAAATACTACGTTCTATAACATGTTCCAATTCTCGAATATTGCCCGGCCACTCATAAAACTGCAATTGCTGAAGCACTGTTTCATGTAGCAACGGCGCTTTTAATCCCGTTTTTTCGCTGAATAAATTAATAAAGTGAGATGCCAAAATAGGAATATCTTCGGTTCTTTCCCTTAATGCAGGTATCAATATTGGAAAAACATACAGCCTATAATACAAATCCAAACGGAATCGTCCCGCCGCCACTTCTTCCTCTAGATTCCGATTTGTTGCGGCAATAATCCTAACATCAATCTTTATCGGGGAGCGTCCACCTACCCTTTCAATTTCCTTTTCTTGTAAAACTCTCAATAATTTCACTTGAAGATCTATGGGCATTTCTCCTATTTCGTCCAAAAAAATGGTTCCACCATCAGCCATTTCAAATTTCCCTATCCTTTTATCAGCAGCTCCTGTAAAAGCACCTTTTTCATGACCAAAGAGCAAAGATTCCGCTAAATTTTCAGGAATAGTAGTGCAGTTAATAATAACCAGTGGTTTATCCTTTCGACTGGAAAGACTGTGAATGCTTTGTGCCACTTTTTCTTTTCCAGTTCCACTTTCTCCCAATATTAATACCGAAGTTTCAAAAGGGGCTACTCTCTGTATGGAATCAAAAACAGCAATCATTTTTTTACTGTTACCTATCATGGATTCAAAACCTTGTCGCGAATTTTTAGGGACATTAAAAATTATTTTTTCCTTGCCATCGAGTTTTTTATCGGTAATATACATTTCACTTACAAACTTTGTCAATACATTTTGGAGCTTCATTAGCAATGTTAAATGCTCTTCTACATATATATCATAACTTCGGCTATAAAATAAAAAATTAAAAATACCATCTTCAACAATCAATGGGAGTATTATAAAAGTCTTAATTCCAAAAGTATGCAACACCAATCGCTTGATGGCAGAATCCTGATTTACTTTTGCAAAAGAGTCTCCCTGATAAATTCGGGCCGTTTCCAATTTTAAGGATCTGGTGTATAAATCGATTAACTCTTCTTTTTTGAAATTTAATATTTTAGAAAATTTATCAATGTTTATCATTTCATAATTATCAAAATTCCTTCTAAGCAACCCAATACTATTTGAGAAATCATTGATAAATCTGGCTTCCATATAATCAAATGGAATGTAAGTTTGCAATGTTTTTCCAAGCTGAAGTAAAGCCTGTTCCCATTTTAAGGAAGAAAAAGTAATTTCATTGATGTTTTTTTCAAGAATTTTCTCTTGCAACATTTGAGTTTCTAAACCATTCTCATGACGAAAACAAGCTATATCTAATGTTATTAATACATCCTGATCTCGAAATGGTTTGACTATAAATCCATAAGGCTGCGTTTTTTTGGCTTCTTCCAATATGCTTTTACTAGAATTTGCGGACAGATATATAAATCCAATATGCTTTTCTTTAAGTATTTTGGCCAAATCAATACCCGTTTCTTTGCCTTTTAGAAAAATATCTACAAAAACTAGGTCAGGCATTTCGATTTCTATAAATTCCAATACTTGAGCTACAGAACGCATTATTCCCATCACTTCATAATTTGCTTTTTCAAGAATTAACTGCAAATCATGCGCTTCTATAAATTGATCCTCAACAATTAGTATTTTCTTTTTAAGATTAGGACTCAATTTTATGCTTTCATCATTGAATGCTACATTCATAAAACTATTATTATCGATTATTCCTTAATTGAAATTAACAACAAAGCGTGATTCATTAAAATCAATTGATTGATTGAAAGCCCATTCATACTATTATAAATAGCTGATATAAAATTAGTTATTAAAAATCAAACTAGAAACACTAATGCTATAAAAACGAATGGATTTTTTTTTAAAACAATCTTACTAGACCATTATTATGCTATTTTTAGTGAAACAAAAAGCTTAACTTTATCTATGCACTTGTTACATATTTAATTATTAACACAATAAAAATATTTTTATGAGAGTACTCTTCCTACTGTATTTGACTTTAACTATTTCTAATTGGGGTTTTAGTCAAAGTACACAAACCAAAACCTATGACATTAAAAAAAAGAGACTATTAGTCAAAATTACTGGAGTATATATTTATTCCATTAATCAAGGCAATATAGATATTGATAGTGCAATGGTACTCGCCTGTTCAGCTAATAAAATTCCTGTTTCATTATCTTACGATGAAGATTATAATGACGGAAACTATTTACTAGGAAGCGAAATGGTCGATAACAATAATATTTCGACTGCATTAAAAATACTTGCCAAATCACAAAAAACCGACCGTATAAAGTTATTACTGCAACTAGGTAGTCATTATCTTTTTAAGCCAAGAAACAAAAAAGAAGACCTTCAAAATGCTTTGCTATATATAAAACAGGCCGTCGAACTGAGCAATAAGCTCAAAATACCAAAATGGCAGCAACAAAGTAATATACTCATGGGCAAATACTATTTCCAAGCAGGCAATATGGCCGAAAGTCAAGCCCTTTTTTCGACGGTTACAAAAAACTGTCGAGAACTGAATGATAAAAAAGCTTTGGCTAATGCTCTGGAAAATCAAGGAACTTTTCTTTTGGATAACAATCCTGAAAAAGAAAAAATCTTGACCGAGGCAATGCTTCTATATAAAAAAACGGGTGAAAAGGAAAAAGAAGTAGAAGTTTTAACTAAACTTGTTACTATGCATTTCTGGACCGGAAATTTGTCTCTTGCCAAAAAAGAGTCCATTCAAGCATATAATTTTCTAAAAAAAATAGGCTTTAAACATACCCATTACAACGCTGCAACCATTTCCTATATAGACTTAGTACTAAAAAACCAAAAAGAAGCACTTTTTTATGCAATAGACGGAGTGAAAACAATGGAAGCTACACAGGATCTGACTCTGGCTGATAATTTTTATTTGCGATTAGGGAGTATTTACCATCAAATGGGGAATATTGAAGAGGCAACCCAATTGTTTAAAAAAAGCACCAAAATTGGACAAAAAAGTCCAAATAGCCGAAGCTGGTACAAAAATTTTATTAGCTACATAGGAGCTTTATCTCAATTAGGCAGACACAAAGAAGCTCTTGATTATTTAAAAAAGACAACTGAACAATATCCTCCCGACAATACATTTGACAAAATACTTATTGCCCGTACTGCGGCATTGTGCAATGATAAAATAGGGAATACTGAACTTGCCGAAAAAAATTATGTCTTTATTGAAAAATATATACCTCAATTAATAAGTCCGCAAACAGCTTTTGATATCGCTATGATCTATACAGAAATATCTTATTTTTATGCTAAAATGGGTCAGCCAACTAAAGCAAAATTTTGTGCAGACAAAGCATTGTTTATTAGCAGTAAGTACAATATTAAATTTAATAATGAAGTTTTAGACCTTTCCCTATTCAAAATTGATTCTCTTTCCGGAAACTATCTATCCGCAATTAGCCATTACCAAAAATTTAAAAAGAGCAACGATTCGATAATAAACTATTCCAAGCGCAAAGAAATTGAAGAGTTACGTTTTAAATATGAAACGGCACAGAAAGAACAAAACATTAAAACCCTCCAAACACAAACTAACATACAACAGAGCCAATTAGATAAATCAAAACTTATAATCAATTTATCTATTGCATCACTACTATTATTGCTTATCATTCTTGGTTTGATTTACAACATGTACCGAGTAAAACAAAGAACCAATGAAAAGCTAGAGATTAAAGAGAAAGAAATTAACTTGAAGAACACGAATCTTCAACGCTTACTTGATGAGAAAGAATGGTTGATGAAAGAGATTCACCATAGGGTAAAAAACAATCTGCAAACCGTAATTAGTTTACTTAACTCCCAATCGGCTTATGTTGACAATGATATGGCTCTTTCTACGATAAAAAGCAGTCAGCACCGAATTCATGCCATGTCGTTAATTCATCAAAAACTATACATGTCCGAAAATATTTCAACCATAAATATGCCTGTTTATATCAAGGAATTGGTTGAATATTTAAAAGATTCTTTTAATGTAAAACAGCGTATTCGTTTCGAAATAAAAATAGAACAACTGGAATTAGACGTAGTACAAGCCGTTCCATTGGGGTTAATTATAAACGAGGCCGTAACCAACTCTATAAAATATGCGTTTCCGAATGATCAGGAGGGAATTATTTCGATAAAATTGGTTTCAATAGACACTAATCGATATTTACTAACCGCTCAAGACGATGGAGTTGGGATTCCTACTGTCTTTAAAGAGAAAACCCATTCATTTGGAATGAGCTTGATTAAAGGGTTAAGCGATGATCTAGATGGAGCTTTTTCGATAGAGAACAACAACGGCACTTTGTTAAAACTGTACTTTGAAAAAGTTCTTTTAGACAAACAAAAAAACAATTTATAATCAATTATAAAACATTCTCTCAACAAAGCTTTTCTTGTTCTAGATTATGATTCTTTGATTATTTGTATTTTAAATTTGTATCAAAACTATGAAATCATGAAGAAACTAGAATTTTTAATACTCGGGAAAAATGAACCTATACTTGAAATTTTGGTTCGTCTTGTGAATGCGAATGAAGATTGGCATGCGGCGGGCTTTAGTAATGAAGAAACAGCCAAAGACTATTTCAATCAGAACCTTCTGGATATTGTTCTATTGAGTTCAGGCATTGAATCTGAAGTAGAAATGCAGACATTTTTTAAGGCGCAACAGCCCGATATCGAAATCATACTACATTATGGTGGCGGAAGCGGATTACTGCAATCCGAAATCTATGAAGCTTTGGAAGAACGACGAAAAAGAAAACTATATGAAAATCACGCTTAAATTCTAATCCATTAATTTCTCTAATATGTTTGAAATCAACTAATATTAATGTTTGCAAAAAAATGAATTTGCACCCGACGAAATAAAGTATTTCAAATCTCTATTGCAGTATAAAGAATTACCCATAAAGGTATTATGATTACAATAAGCTGAAATTTGCACATTTGAATTTTATATCCTAAAAGACTGTATAAAAAACTATTACAATCAATTAAAACGGGTTAGAAATAATTGTCAATTCGCCATAGAAGATTGGTGGATAGGATAAGTGATAGTGCCAGTTTTTACAAAAAAAACCAAGCCAATTATTCATAAAAAATTCCGAATATTTTCAGCTATTGGTATTAACAACCGAAACCAAAGAAATACTGCTACAAAAAGTTACCAGATTTGAACACGTTTTTAGTCTACTGATAGAACGAAACCTTTCAGCAATCCAGAATAGACTCATTGATACCATCGCTAGATAGGCACAGGAAAAATATTTGGAATTCATCAAACTTTACCCAACCATACCTCAACGGACAGCGAAGCATTATGTCGCTTCCTCTCTAGGGGGTTTCTGTTTAATTTTTAAGCAAAATTCAAACGAAGAAAGCCAAGCAATACGTTTCATTTCTTGACCTAGTTCAATGCATACGAATTGAAACCGACCGAAATTTGTACCATCAATTGGATACTAAAAATCATTACTCGAATAAATAACATCTTGAATAGAATAAATAAGACTAAAAAAATGTCAACAAAAACAACTTGGGTTATAGACCCAGCACACTCACAGATTGGATTTAAAGTAAAACACATGATGTTTACTAGTATATCCGGAAATTTCACTCAATTTGATGGTGCTGCAGAAACGGAATCGGATAATTTTGATGATGCAAAATTCAGTTTTAAAGCAATAACAGATTCAATTACAACTGGAAACAAAGATAGAGATAATCATTTATTAAGCCCTGATTTCTTTGACGCTGCAACTTTTCCCGAAATTAGTTTTACCTCGACTGGCTTTTCAAATGTTTTTGAGGGAGAATTTAAATTAACTGGAGATTTAACCCTTCACGGAATTTCTAAACCAGTTGAACTGAATACTGAATTTGTAGGTTTAGCAAAAGATCCTTGGGGAAATACCAAAGCAGGACTTTCTATCACTGGAAAATTTAACCGAAAAGATTGGGGTTTAAATTGGAACTCACCTCTAGAAACTGGAGGCGTTTTGGTAGGTGAAGAAATTAAATTAAACTTTGAGTTACAATTTATCAAACAAGAGGGAATTAGTAATTATTAATGACAAAAAAGCTTTGTATGTATCTTGACAAATACATACAAAGCTTTTTTAATTCATAAAAACTACAATATTTATGAAAATTATTGAAACGCCTCCATTACTATTAATTTTATAATGTACCCGCAAATACAATTCCAATTCCTGCAATAGTATGAATTTGATTGTAATCAATCATTGCATCTCCGTATCCGTGAAAAAACTGAAAATACCCTTTTAGGTTTCGATATATAGGGAAGGCACAATCCACTTCAACATTACCATGATTATCGTCTCCAAATCGTAACGAATGTTGTGCTTTTAATGTCAACAAATATTTATTTAGTCGATAATTAAAAGTAAAATCTGCTCTCCCCATGTAGTCTTCAATATCTGGATTTTCAGTAATTTCAGTTGCAAACCATGTTCTAACAAGCAAGCTCCATTGCTTATTCTCAAAACCTGCATGCAAGATAAATCGGTTCCAACTTCGCGTAAATTTATGACCTTCTCTACCATTTGACTGATGATTAAATCCAAAACCAAGCATTTTCATCTTCAAAAATTCAAATTTTACTGGATAATTAAAAATAATTTCAGGTTCATAATTGGTTTCCCTAAAAGGTCTAGAAAATTCTGCGTTGTAAACTTGCCAATAGGATTTTTGAGTGTACCCAAGCCATAAAGCACCATGACCAAAAATTCTCTGGGCTAATTTGGTCTTAAAACTGAACTGCATAGTGGCTTCTACATTGTCCAATTGAATTTCTTCTTCGGTTGCACCATTATCAACCGGTACCACTTCAAAATTGACTTCACGTCTATGGCTCGAAAACCGGAATGGCAAAATGTAAGTAGGCTTATACGCCGTTATCAAAAAGGTTTCGCTAGTACTGTCAGGTTCCAATTCCCATGTTTGCGTGAGAGTCTGATAGTTATCGAATTTCTTAAAAATCGACGCCGATTGTCCCTTCATTGAAAAGGTTGTAAACACAGAAAGAGCAATTAATTGTACAATTTTTTTAAAATAATTTTTCATGATTTCTTGTTTTTAAAATACTCCAAAAGTATCCAATTTGAGCGATACACTTCTAATAAATGTATTCCTTTCTTAAACCCAAATTCCCTAAAGCAGTTTGCCTTAAATATCCTTGGCAAATAGCAGTATTTCTTCTTGATTATGTGTCGGTATATTTTGCCCCATAATCGCTTCAACAGGATTCAAATCACTAACTCCAGCTGCACTAAGTGAGACCAAAAATTCGTTCGTCATTAAACCACTACTCGCTTTGCACTTCCCGAAGGAGAATAGGAATCGAATAGTAAGTTTAGTTTGCAATACCTTTTTTTTTTTCAATTTCTTGAATGTAATTTTGTATTAAAAAAGCATCAATTGTCTATAATGATTACCTCATAAAAAGAGTCCATAAGTTAAAATTTCGATGCTTAAGATTTAATAAAATCCAGAATATCTGAATTAATAGTTACAGCATCTGTTGTTGGGATTCCATGGCATAAACCAGGATAGGTAATCAATTTTCCGTTTTTCAAAAGCTTAGCTGCCCTTAGCGCAGTAATAGCATACGGAACTATTTGGTCATCTTCGCCGTGCAGGACAAGTACGGGGACGTCAACACCTTTTAAGTCTTCGGTAAAATTGGTTTCCGAAAATGCTTTTATACAGTCGTAATGAGCCTTTATGCCTCCCATCATTCCCTGACGCCACCAATTATCCTGAATCCCTTTTTTTGTGCTCGCTCCTTCCCTATTGTAGCCATAAAATGGAAAAGTGATGTCGTGATAAAATTGTTGTCTGTTATTGGCCGTATTAAAACGAATATCATCAAACACTGCCAATGGAACTCCGTTTGGATTATTTTCGTCTACAATCATATAAGGTGTTACCGCACTTATAAGCACTACTTTTGATACTCGGTTTTTACCGTATTTTGCAGCATATCGTATGGCTTCGCCTCCACCTGTTGAATGACCTATGTGTATGGCATTTTTTAAGTCTAAAAACGCCGTAAGTTCTGCAACATCTGCTGCATAAGTGTCCATTTCATTGCCCGTGTACGTTTGGGTAGACCTTCCATGTCCGCGTCTGTCGTGGGCAATTACTCTATATCCTTGATCTAAGAAAAACATCATTTGGGCATCCCAATCGTCTGCAGACAATGGCCAACCGTGATGAAAGAAAATGGGTTGTCCTGTTCCCCAATCTTTATAATAAATCTCTGTTCCGTCTTTTACTGTAATCGTGCTCATTTTAGTTTCTTTTTATGGTTATTAATAATTTTAATTTTTACAGATTTTCATACCAATCCAAAATATAATCTGCAACCTTTTCCCATCCTGCTTCTCCACAGATGAAATGACTTTTGCCTTCAAAAATTTTCAAATCAACCCTACTTTTTTTGTCTTTATATTTATTTGCCAAAGTTGCTGTAAGAGATGGAGGAAAAATATTATCACTGCCACCGCCAATAAACAAAATCGGTTCGTGCGGTTTACCAAAATCAATGTTCGAAAAAGAGTTTAACACCAATTCACGACTTACTTTATAACTTTCGGGTACTGCAAAACTCTCAAAAGCATTTTTTCTTTCGCCTACTGGCAATGTGTTAAAAAAGCAGCTGTCATACCATTCACTGCTCCCCATAAAATAATCTTTGCCAGAAAAAAAACCAAAAGCTGGCAATACTGATTTTAGGGTTGTAAATGGAGGAAATACATTCTTTGGTGGAGCACCGTCAATACTTACTGCTGCTGCTGGCTTACCCATTTCCAACAATTTCATTGCTGCCATTCCTGCCATCGAATGCCCAATAATCAATGGTTTTTCGGGCAAAGTATTAATGAGTTTAACAATGTTTTCAACCACGTCAATAAAACCGGTTTCAATAAGATTTGGATGAACTCGGTATCTTAAATCAGCGGGATTTCCTTCGTGTCCAGGGTTAGCCGGCGTGCAAACAGTATAGCCCTTTTCTTCATAACGACTTTTCCACTTTGCCCAACTTAGGTTATTTACAAAGTTTCCGTGTATGAGAATGATGGATTTTGATTTTGTCATAATGTTTAATATTTTAATGATTAACAGTCGTTTATAAAGTATATATCCCTTGTTTTAAAGCTACCTTTCATCAATTCAAATTATTATTTGTAGAGCCATTTCTTTATGAGTCTAGTATATGGTGGCATTAACAGATATACCATAATGAATACTATTATGCCTGAAACTAAAAATGAATCGATATAGCGATTTTGAGGAAAATCAAAATTTCTTAAAAACGGCAATATGAGCATTGGAATGAAAGTTGCCAATGGGAATATTGCTGACCAAGTCACAAAATATTGTTTCCAGCGAACCGGTATTTTTATATTCTCATTTTCTGATAGGAAAAGAAAATCCAAACCACTTTTTACATAGTATTTGTCATCTTTGGCAAAAAAGGGCAAAGCTTTCTCAATCAGTTTTTTTCTCTCTTTTGATTCTATCCAATTTTTGAGATTTTCAATAGTGTCAAATCGAAGAATAACCGTAAAAGTATAAGTCAAATTAGGAATGGGACGAATGACCTGCCAATCTAAAAATCCCTTTGAATTTTTACTGATTGGACTAATTTCATTTAGCCAATTTTCATATTCTTGCTGTTTCCCCTCTAAAACATTGTGAGTGATTACAACTGTTGCTCCTTGATTTTCCATTTTTAAAGAGAATAGTGATTATACAATTAATTTGCAGTTGCCAAAAAGCTGATACCAATTTGAGGCTTGCTTTTATTTTGTGGTTAGCTGAATAAAATTGGTAATGTATTTTGCCGAAAGTTCAGGAAACTGATGTTGTGGAGCGTGGCCAGTATGGGGAAACACAATTATTTGCGCAGTAGGCAACTCCCGAAGCAATGCAAACCAGTTTTCGACAGCAAATGAAATATCGTGATCTCCACAAATAACCAAAATCGGTGTTGTTGTAGCTTTTAGTTGATCCCTGAATTTTAAATTGTCTTCTCTCAAACCTGCCCCTCCGGCAAAATAAAGCTGAAAAACATCCATAGTGCTCGGAATTTTGGAGACATCAATTCTTTTGGCAATCCTGTCGTGGGATAATTTGGCGGCTTTTACACTAGCCTCCGAATTGGGTTCGAAAAACAAAATCACTTCATCATCAAAATCATTAATTGGTTTCAAGGCACAATCCAAAAAAGCCTGTTCCAAAGGGATTTCATTATGTCCGGGAGGATTTGTCCCAACTAATATGGAATGCGTAATCAATTCAGGATATTGCAGCGTGGCAACCTGAGCGACCAAACCTCCATATGACCATCCTAGAACGGTGATGCTTTTTAATTCAAGGAATTCGGCTAAATCTTTAACATCTGTCGCGACATCCACAATATCGGTAGGCAAAGTCCCGGATGACGAACCAATCCCAGTGTAATCAAATGTAACGACATTAAAATTCTCGGCGAGGCTATCCAAAAATAAAGGATCCCATGTGTCTAAAGTGCCGCGAAAGCGATTTACAAAAATGATAGTATCGCCATTGCCAATGGAACGATAAGCAATCTTTTTCCCTTTTGTTTCTGCAAATTGTGTTTTAGAGTTAACAGCATCGGTTTGCACTGCTGTTACAGTCAAAAAAATATTAGCTGGTTTCATAATTTTAATATTTAATTACTATTTCTGCTACTTGTTGTTTTTATAATAAATTAACACGATTGTGCCCTTTATTTTAATGCTTCAGCATCTGACGTGCGTATTGCACGCCTATACCATAACCGCCGGCATACTTAACCACCAGATCATTTACAGGTTTATAAGTCGCCTGTCTTGCCCAGTCCCTTTGAAGTTCCAAAAGATATTGAAGCGAAGTCATAGGATGAGCTCCTGCCTGTACCATACGCGTTATGGCTTGATCGTGCGCCTCTTTACTCACATCACCGCAGGCATCGGTAATTACATACACATCAAAACCTTCGGCAATTGCAGATAATACTGGTCCGACGATACAAACACTTGTCCATAATCCGCCCATAACTAATTTTTTCTTATTTTTCCCAACGATGGCTTTATACGCATTCACATCTTCCCAAGTATTCATCGACGTACGATCTACATAGGTCGATTCAGGGTACAATTCAAGAATTTCAGGAAAAACTGGTCCACTGAATGATTTTTCGGCCACCGTGGTAACCACCGTAGGAATATCAAAAATTTTGGAAGCCCCAGCAATTATTGCTGTATTATTTCTCAACTGATCGATGGGTATGTTAGCGGTCGCAAAAGCCATCTGTCCCTCATAATCTATTAGCACTAATGCATGGTTTGTAGGGTTTAACAAAGCTGGTCCAGGTTTTTGTGCAAATCCTGAAATGGCAGATAAAATTAGAGCTGCCGCAAGTGATAAATTTTTCATGATTAATAAAATTTATAGTTAATAATTAATTTTCTCGATTATAAATTTTTGGAGCAGAAAGATTAGGCTTTTCATTCAACATCAGTCCCGCTATCCGTTGCAATCTTATAAACCGAACCCCGGCTTACAAGGATTTCCACTGCTATCGGGGCTAAAGGGAGATGTTTTTTTTTACATCATCCCTAAAAATTCAGCTGCATTGTAATTCCTGTAAAGAAAATATCCTTTCCAGTTCCCGAAGCTTTGATATATTCCCCCGCCTTGAACCAAGTCGCTTCAACCCGAAAATAAAGATATTGATTGGGCTGCCACACTATTTCGCTTTCAAGTTGACTCCCAATTTCTTTGCTCTTTGTTGTATCCCCAGGATAAATCAGTGAAATGTTTGGAGCATAAATACCGTCATTAGTGCTGTATCTCCAGAACATATCATAATCGATTCCCCATTCTATATTTTTGGCGAGTTCAAAGTTCAGCGAAGGATGAAAATCAATAAGATTTGAAGGCCCAATTACAGATGCCAGTCCAAAATAGGAACCTCTTGGAAAAAGCGGATTGAACGTTTCCAATCCATTATCACCCACTTCCCTATCTCCACTTATCACTTCCACTTTGCAACCAATTTCAGGATGAAATTTTACAGTATTCAATCGATAGCCCAAATTAAGCGACGCTGTCCAAGCATTAATATCTTTTGAATCAAAATCCCCAAACTGATAAAGTGTTTCTCCATCGTATCGCCAGTTTTCTGATTTTCCCCAAATTCGGGTTCCCACTGAATGTCGATTTTCCTTGCCTTCTCCGTCATTAAAAACTGCATTAGCCCTTTCGTAACCCAAATAATAGACATCAATATTTTTGATAAAAGGAACTTTATTGATGACTAGATAACTTCCCCATAACTGCTTGTTTTTATTCGAATCATCATCAAAAATTCCATCGTGAGCCACAACATAATGACTGTAAAAAAAATCTACTGAATAGTTATTTTTTGAAGCAATCACTTTAATTGCATCAAAAGACTGGCGATTATTTGGTCCGTCTCTCAAAGCTACCAAACGCTGTGAACCATAGGTCAGTTCTTGTCTCCCCATTCTTATAACCAACCTTTTATTGGCTTCATTTATAATATTAAAATCAGCAAAAAACTGATGCACTTCAAGTGGATTCTGGTCAACTGGACTTGGATCTATTCTTCCATCTGCCAAACTGCTTTGCGTTTGTATGAATGTTCTAAAATATTTGCCAGCATGAAAATCGGTATGAAATAAATACCTGCTCAATATATACCCATCATTATCTTGAGGGCCATCTCCCCAATTTTCATTTTTAGCATAGAAATATTGATATCTCACACTTCCCCCAAAACTGATGTAGGTGCTTTTGGAAGAAGACAGCGGTAGAAACTTCATTGTTTTATACCAGTCATTTTGCAGAGTATCCTTTTTTAAAAAACTATAATTTTCATCAAACCGAAGTGATTTAAATCCAGGATTTTGTTGTCCAAAACAGGATAATGAAATCAATAAAACCAGTATCAGAATCATCTTTTTCATATGAGAATATTTAGTCGTTACTCGTTCTCCAAATGATTATTTGTTTCCGTTTTGTTTGATGTCCTTATACGCATTGGGAACATTGAAATTAAAATGCAACCAGTTAAAAAGTTCGTATCCTTTATTGAACTCTTTCATCGTGACAGTCGCTTTGGTTTCGTCAAGCGTAAGCCCTTTTTTGACCGCATTTTCAACATTAGTTTTCAAAGCCGAGACATAATCAATAGTGCATTTTATCCCCACTTTGTTGGTAATCCGTCCGTGTCCAGGAATCACAATGTCACTATCCGAAATCATATTGTAAATAGTATTCAGATTATTTACTGGTTCCAAAAAGTAACCATCAAACAACCACGGAATAGCAGGACTTTCGGCTATAAATGGATTTCCTGCCCATAATACATTTTTCGAAGGCGATTTAAAAAAAACAAAAAGATCAGCGGGTGATTGGGCGGTCCCAACATTAATAAGCTCTACAATATTGTTATTGCCCATATCGATTTTGAGGCTTTGATTTTTTGAAATTGTAATGTCTGCGGCTCGGTACACACTTTCTTCGATTCCTCTTCCTTTGCCAAAAAGCATAATCATAAACTGCTTGATATTGTCGAAGTTTTTAGACAAATTTTCTTTGGCAAAATCGTTCTGAATGATGATTGTTTCTTTTGGAAGCAAATAATTTCCAAAACAATGATCGCCGTGATCGCTTGTGTTTATTGCATATACAATCGGTTTATTGGTTATCGATCTAATCAATTTATAAAGCTGATCGTATAATACTTTACTCAGCATTGTTTCGATAACTAAAACCCCTTTATCACCAACAATAAAACCTGCGGAAGTCGCCTGCGGAATTCCTTTTGTTGTTTCGCTTTCGACTGTGGAAGGCAAAACTGCATAAGCGTTATCAGTGATTTTGAATAGCTTTAAGGTTACTTTATTGGCATCCCAAATCGGAACATGATCTGGCATCGGAAATTGTGCGTGCCCGATAGTGTTTATAAACAAACACAAAGCGACCGCCATTCCTGAAATTATTTTTTGATAATTCATGATTTTTAATTTATTAGATTGTTTCACTTAATGTTTATTTTTGGTACCCGCCGAAATATTTAACAGGTGACCAGTCCGGAATTACAGGAGGAATCGCAGGGTCCAGAGCTTTAAAATCTCTTGCTCCATAAACCACTTTTCCGTTTACAATTGTCAAATCCGATTCGATATTTCTAACGTTATCAGGAGAAACCGTAAAATAATCATCTGATAAAATCGACATATCGGCATACATCCCTTTTATTAATTTTCCCTTTTCATTTTCTTCACCAGAAAACCAAGCACTTCCCGAGGTATATAATTTCAGTGCTGTAAATTTGTCAAGAACCTGATCTTTTGGCCAAAATTGCATTCCACCTAAAGTTTTACCTGTAATCGCCCAATGAATCGACATCCAAGGATTATATGTTGAAATCCGTGTGGCGTCAGTTCCCAATCCAACTGGAATTCCCATTTCGAGCATTTTCCTTATTGGAGGCAATTGCGTTTTTGGAGTTCCATACATCTTTTGATACAACTCCCCTTGAAAATACATTCTGAATTGTACTGCAATTCCGCCATTGAGTTTTTTAACCCTTTCGAGTTCTTGGGGTGTAATCGTTTCAGCATGGTCAAAAAACCAGCGCAAGCCATTAAACGGAATCTCTTTGTTTACTTTCTCAAAAACGTTCAGCATTCTATCAATAGATTCTCCGTAAGTGGCGTGCAATCTAAAAGGCCATCTATTTTTGACAAGCAAACGAATTATCGGTTCGAGATCCCCTTCCATTTGATCCGAAAGAACAATTCTTGGCTCAAGGAAATTTTCAAAATCTGCCGCAGAAGCTACAATATTTTCTCCAGCTCCTTCTTCGGTATAACCATTTGCAACCAAAAGATTGTCATTTTTGTTTACCAAAGTTTCGGTTACCCATTTTTCATAATCCTGAAGTTCTTTCCCTTTTTGCTGTGCAAATAAATAATAGGAAATTCGAAGATTCAATTTGCCTTGCTTCGCCAATTCCATTGAAGTTCCATAATCGGCAGGGAAATTTTGACCTCCTCCTGCAGCATCAACCACAGATGTCAAACCAAACCGATTCAGCTCCCGATTGAACTGAAGCGAACTGTTGATTCGTTCTTCAGGAGATAATTTTGTGGTCAAGCCCAATGTGGTATAAATGGCTTTTGGTGTTTCTTTGGCAAACATTAAACCGGTCAGATTTCCATTCTTGTCTTGCTCCAAAACACTGCCTTCGTAATGTGTGTCTTTGGTATAACCCAAAACTTCAATTCCTTTTTTGTTCAAAAAAGCTTTCCCATACAAATAGGTTATGAAAACTGGTTTGTCAGGAACAGCGGCATTTATTTCATCAATCGTGGGCTGTCTTTTTTCTTCAAAACCATATTCATTCCAACCTCCTATGACTTTAATCCAAACTCCGGGAGGTGTCCGCGCAGCCTGTTCCTTGAGCATTTCCATAGCTCTTTTTAGAGTTTTAACGCCATCCCAACGCAATTCAGCATTGTAATTAAGCCCTTCGCGGATTACGTGTATGTGACTGTCATTTAATCCTGGAATAACTGTTTTGCCCTTTGCGTCAATAACTTCAGTTGTTGCAGTTTTATAGCTATCTAAAATGCTTTTTGAAGTTCCGGTATCCAAAATCATTCCTCCTTTTACCGCAACAGCCTGAACAAATTCACCCGATTTTTCAATCGTGGCGATTTTTCCATTATAAATAATCAAATCAGCTTTTTCCTGAGACTGCATCAACAGGCAAGAGAAAAATAGCGGTATTAAAAATATTCGTTTCATCTTGTTCGAATTTAATATTCTGTTTATTTTATTTTGAATACCTTATTTTGCCGTAAAAAAAGCCAATAGATCTTTTTGAACCTGAGCCGTATTTTCTTGAACCAACCAATGTCCTGAACCTGCAATTTTGGATTCGGATACATTTACTGCCACAAGTTTAGAATGCTCTTTAAGGAACGCTGCCGCAAAAAATTCTCCACCCATTGCAAGCAGAGGCATTTTGAGTTTTGATTTTGCAAATACCAAATTGTCTTTTCCGTCCTGAGGAAAGTTTCCAAACCATTTAAAGCTTGACTTCGCACCATCTTTAACCGCATAAGCTCTAACAAATTCGGCTGTTTCTTCGGGAGTGAAAGGATCTTTCACGTGTCCAACCATTGGCCAAAAATTGGTTAAGAATTCCTTTTCCTTACCGGCAACAATGTCTCCAGCTGTAGGCCAAGCAAAAAATCCAAACCACCAAGCCGAAGCCGAAACCTGCGACCAAACTGGTTCTATGCCCGGAAGCAAAGCATCCATCAAAGCCAGTTTTTTAACTTCGTTTCCATATTGGGCTGCGTAAGCATAAGCCACCATGAGTCCAATGTCGTGTCCGGCAAGATTTATGTTGTTGTAGCCTAATTTCTTTACCAATTCATGAATATCTGTGGCCATCGTTTTTTTGTCATAACCCGACTCAGGTTTATCTGATTCGCCAACACCTCTCAAATCGGGTGCGATTACCGTAAAATGTTTTGAAAGTTCCGGTAGCAAACGATTCCACATATACCAGTTTTGACCAAAACCGTGAACCAATACAAGAGGTTCTCCATTTCCACCAATAACATAATGAATGTTAACTCCATTGACTAAAGCTGTTTGATGTTTAAAATTACCCGGTGGATCTGCAGGTTTAAGATCAGATGCCTCAGGTACCTCTTTTGATTCGGGAACAATTACATTTGAAGGTTCTTCGCTTTTTTTACAGGCTGTTAGAATAAACAAATTGAAAATTAATAGGCCTAAAAAAACTTTTGCTGTTTTTGACCAAGTATTTAGTTTGATAGTTGATTTCATATTTGCAAAATTTAATTGGTTAAAGTATAAGTATGGTATCGCCTTTTTACTTATAGGTGTTTGCTTACGCAAACTTCTTCTCAATGGCGATTTCATAATTTTAAATTTAAATGCTGTTACTATTCGTTCTTATGTTTTTGAAGCCACTCTAAAATATAAATTGCAATTTCTTGCCAACCGGGCTGACCTAATACAAAGTGATTTCTACCAGGAAAAACTTTATATTCAGTGACCGAATTTTTATCGGTGTATTTTTTATAATTATCATAATTCAATTGATGCGGGATCGTATGATCCATATCACCCGCAATAAATAATAAAGGATGATGAGGCTTACTAAAATCTACTTTTGCCACCGAAGTGACTGTATCCCGAACAACAAGTTTTGATTCAGGAATTGCCAATTTTAGATAACCATTTTCTTGTAATTCCACTGGCATTCCATTAGTAAATGCATATTGCCATTGCGGGAAACTGATTAAAAATGTTTTATTTGCCGGCGTAAAAAAACCAAGTGGTCCCCAGCCTGCTTTTAAAAATGATAATTTGAAAGTTAAAATACCTTGTGGTGGTACAGAATGAATCGCAATAACTGCTGATGCCAATCCTTTTTGATTTAAAATTTGTCCAATCAGTCCTCCTATTGAATGGCCAATAATAATTGGTTTTTCTGAAAATGATCTTGCAATTTCTTCAAAATGTGCTATTAGTTGCTCTAACCTAATTGATGCCACTTGCGAATCTGGATGACGTTTACGCAGTATTGCTGGAGGTGCATCTTTAAAAGGCCAAGCGGGGGCAATAGTTTTAAAACCTCTATTTTCATAAAAATCCCTCCACTCATTCCAAGATTCATTACTTACAAAAGCTCCAGTTATAAAAAGAATTGATTTTGAATTTTCAGTTTCCATGATTAAGTTATAGAATTGCTATAAAGACTTATAAGCCATAATTATGCCTTTATTACAAATCCCTTATAATCAAGGGCCTTATCTGTTATTTTCAAATAAAAAAACAACGATATTTCGCTATCCCTAATAAAACAATTGCGATATAACGCTAAAGAAAATTTTCTTTTACACCTTGAACAATTTTATTGCATAAAGGTTTGTTTTAACTCAATGCATAAAAAAACCACCCATTTTTTTATGGATGGTTTACTTTGCAGATTAGAATGTCTAAAATATTATAAAATGGATAACAGAACCTTCAATACATCATCAAAAACTTGCTTTGGAGTTCCTGTTGAACGCGCTAAAACTCTTATGCCTGAATAATTATTAAATATAAAACGTGCTAATAATCTTGGATCTGTTGATGATGAAATTTGATTTAATTCCTGTCCTCTTTTAACCGCCAGAAAAAAAACTTCTTCCATCTTTTGCCTATTATCATTAACTACTTTTGCTATTTCAGTATCATGAAGCGCCAATTCGACGGTGCTGTTGACCATAAAACAACCTTTTGTAATTTTATCTTCAAAACTTTCAATGATTGCCTGTGCAAACATTTCTTTAATCGTTTCTTTGATATTTGTGGATTTCTGCAAAACACTGCTTACATCGTCATATGATTTCTTTTGATAACGTTGCAACGCCTTAATGAATAAGGAATGCTTATCACCAAAAGTGTCGTAAAGACTAGATCGGCTTAGCCCTAAATGCGTTACTAAATCTTGTGCGGATGTACCATTGTATCCTTTGTTCCAAAAAATTTCTATTGCTTTATCCAAAGCATCTTCTTCATTGAATTCTTTTAATCTTGCCATAAAAGTGATTATTATAGATTTACAAAGATATCAAATCGGAACGTTCATTCTGAAATTAGAGCAAAAAATTAAACCACTGAATTTACAGTAAGTCCACCATCAACGACAATTTCGGTTCCTGTTATGAATGAAGAGTCATCTGAAGCTAAAAAACCAACTGTTTTGGCAATTTCAGAAGCTTTCCCAAAACGTTTTAAAAGAATTTTATCTCCCAAAACAGATCCAAAACCTTCAACTTCTTCTTTACTCAATCCTAATTTTCCATAAAGCGGTGTTTCAACCGGACCAGGAGAAATGGCATTGACTCTAATTTTTCTTGGTGCAAGTTCGGTTGCTAATACTCTATTGAAAGACAAAACTGCCCCTTTGCTTGCTGCATACACACTTGAATTTGGCATACCAATAGTGGCGTTAATCGAAGTATTAAAAATTATAGAACTACCGTCATTCAAAATTGGAAGTAATTTTTGAACTGTAAAATACACTCCTTTTACATTTACATTCATAATGCTGTCGTAATGTTCCTCTGAAGCAGATTCTACTGGAGCAAATGAAGCCGTTCCAGCGTTTAGAAAAATAATGTCTATTTTCCCAAATTTAGATTTTACTTCATTAACCAAATTATCAATTGATTTTAAATCGGCTTGATCTGCAACAAATCCTGTTACGTTCAATTCGCTTTCTGCTTTTATTAGAGCTTCTTTATTTCTTCCGGTGACAATCACTTTGGCACCTTGTGCAACTAATTCTGCAGCAGCTGCATACCCGATTCCACTATTTCCTCCTGTTACTAGGGCTACTTTGTTTACTAATTTTGACATTTTTTTTACTTTTAAATTATTTTTGATTTATTTATTAAATTATTTTTTATCCAAAAAGAAGTCCAACAAACCTTTTTGAACGGCAGCTGTATTTTCTTGAACCAACCAGTGACCTGAGTTGGGGACATTTGTTTCGCTCACATCATTCGCCACAAGTTTTGTGTGATCTTTTAAAAATGCAGCTGCAAAATACTGACCTCCCATAGTCAAAACTGGCATATTCAGTTTTTGTTTCATCAATTCAACATTATCTTTTTCATCTTGTTTGAAAGCACCAAACCAATGAAAACTACCGTTTGTTGCACCTTTAACAGAATAGGCACGGATAAATTCAGCTGTTTCTTCTTTTGTGAATGAATCTTTTGCGAAAGCAACTTGAGGCCAGAAGTTTGTCAAAAATTCTTTTTCTTTACCAGCTACGATATCTCCAGAAGCTGACCATCCAAAAAATCCAAACCACCATGCTGAAGCCGAAACCTGTGACCAAACTGGCTCAATTCCAGGAAGCAAAGCATCCATTAAGGCTAGTTTTTTAACTTCATTTGGATATTGAGCCGCATAAGCATAAGCAACCATCAGACCAATATCGTGACCAGCCAAATTGATTTTGTCGTAACCTAATTTTTTCACCAACTCGTGAATATCTGTAGCCATCGTTTTTTTGTCATAACCATCAGCTGGTTTATCAGACTCTCCTACTCCTCTTAAATCTGGAGCAATTACTGTAAAGTGTTTTGAAAGTTCCGGCAACAATCTGTTCCACATATACCAGTTTTGACCAAATCCATGAACCAATACTAATGGTTCTCCTTTTCCACCGATTACGTAATGAATATTTACACCATTTAAATTTGCAATCGCGTGCTTAAAATTTGCTGGAGGATTGGCAGCTTTAACGTTTTGACTTTGTGCTTCTGCTGAAACACCAAATAAAATAGCTAATGAAAACAATGCTACTTTTTTAATTAATTTTTTCATGATTGTGTTTTTTAAATATTTGATGGAGCAAAGATACAATTACGGAACGTTCGTTCCGTAATTTATTCAGTTAAACTTATGTTAATTACACATAACTAAAAATCAAGCAGTTTTAAACAGCATAATGACAATTATTAAACAATTCACAACATTCCAAACCTCTGATTTTCATTGCAAGAAAAACAACTTCATAACATAACAATAAAAAAGAAAACAACTCAATCTCTTTATTCGTAATTTTACTGTCCCATTTACAGACCAATTATGAACAATAATTTATTTACAGAGAGTCCATTCAAAACCTTAATTTCATTTCATAAATTGATTGAAAACTTAGAGGAAATAGCTTCTACCAATGTAGATTATCGCTCCAATTATGCCAAAGCCTTACTGAAAGAAATAGAACTTTTCCCTGAATTCAGAGATGGAATTGAAGATTTAAACTTCATTAAACAACACGAAGCGTTAATACATAATTTACTTGCCGATCTCTTTCCAACTGCATTAACACACAACGAGATTAAAGCGATTAGCATTCCGTTTCAGAATGTAACTTTTAATTATAGCGAAAGATTTAAAAAAATTCTTCAAAGTGCAGGAATGACATTTGACATGGAAATACGTGATTTTGAGGAAGATCAATTTTACATCTTTAATTGTATATTAATTTTAAACGCATATTATGGTCAGCATTTTGACTTCAACAGACCTTTATTTTATGATATTCCCAGCGTAAATGGTATTATGAACCATTACCGCATTTTGTATAATGCCGATTTTATCGAAATTATTCCAACCCAAAATGCACCTGTACTTTCTCAAGATGATATTGATATTTTGATGAATAACTATGACAACATCAATTTATGGAAAGAAAAATTCCCTAATGAAAGCTGGATTTTAAAAGGTTTTGGAATAATAAGTCTTATTGATGTTACAAGAGAAAATGCGATATCGAACTTAAAAAGCAATCTCCTAAAATCAGAATCATCGCAAAATAAATTAAATCTGAGTTTTGAATCCATTTTTAGATCTATTTTTAAAATTGCTGATTTAAGAATTGGTTTTATCATATACAATGAGGAAGAAGAAAAATTCACAAACCCACCTCATGAGGAGAAAGAGGTGAAAAGTTTCATCTTAAATGGATTAGAGGAAATGGATTGTAAAAACACCATTTATGGCTGTTCTCTTGAAGCTCTTTTAGCAGAAAAAAAACCGATAATAATCTCTGATATTGAACAATTTTCGAAAATCCCCGGAAATGCGAGACTTACACAACATTTACTACAGCAAAATATACAGAGCTGCATTTTTGCACCAGTAATAAAAGACGATAGCATACTTGGTATTATAGAATTGGTTTCTTCAAAACCAAAGGAACTCAACACTATTAATGCAACAAATCTAGATTTGATTTTATCGTATCTCATAGATACATTAGAACGTTATAAAACCGATATGCAAAACCAGATTGAAGCGATTATTCAAAGAGAATATACGGCCATCCATTCAAGTGTATACTGGAAATTTAGGCGAGAAGCTCTCAAATATTACCAAACGAACAGTCCAAATAAAGATTATATTTTCAAAGAAATCATATTCAAGGAAGTTTATCCTCTTTATGGACAAATTGATATCAAAGGCTCATCCGAACATCGAAATCAAACGGTTAAAGAGGATTTAAAAAACCAATTAACAACGCTGATACAGCTCTTCGAAAACCAAAAATCAAATGAAAGTCTCGTTTTATTGGAACAACGAATATTCGAATTGCAATCTTTTGATCGAGAGCTAGAATCACCATTAAAAGCAGATACAGAACAACAAATTCAGAATTATATTGAAACTGAAATTCATCCAATCCTAAGAAATACCAAAATGGATATTGAAAGTGAAATGGTAAGACAAAACTATTTTGAAAGCTTGGACGAAAAAACTGGAATGTTCTATCAAGCGAGGAAAAAATTTGATACTACAATGTCTACTATTAATAAAAAACTTGCGGCAGTCCTAGATAAAAAACAAATTGAAGCCCAACTGATCTATCCGCATTATTACGAACGTTTTAAAACCGATGGTGTAGAACACAACCTTTATATTGGCGCATCAATTGCTCCTACAAAACCATTTGACAATCTGTATTTACATAATTTAAGATTGTGGCAACTGCAAACTTTGTGCGAAATGGAAATAGAACACCACCAACTAAAAGCAACTTTACCGTATGAATTGGATGTTACTTCTTTGATTTTAGTATTTAGTTCTCCCATTTCTATCCGATTTAGAATGGATGAAAAACGTTTTGATGTAGACGGAACTTATAATGCTCGTTATGAAGTAGTCAAAAAAAGGATTGATAAAGCCAATATAAAAGGAACCAAAGAGCGAATCACCCAAAAAGAAAAAATCACGATTGTCTATTCTCACAATGCTGAAGAAAATGAATATTTGAAATACATCAAATACCTGCAATACAAAAACCTATTGGAATCTAATATTGAACAATTTGAAGTTGAAGATCTACAAGGTGTGTCGGGATTAAGAGCCTTTAGGGTAAAAGTCATCAATAATAATCTGGAAAGTTATACCCAAAACAATACCTATCAGGATTTATTGAATGAGCAAAATTAACCATCAATTGTTTTGAAAGCCAATACAAAAGCGATTACGGAAAGTACAATTCCAATCATAAAAATATTATAGGCAATTCGTAATAATCTGTATTTTTTCTCCAAAACAATTCCCAAATAATACAAATCTTTAATCATGGAATTATACAAATATTCCCGGTCTTTCATCATTTCGTTCATTGCCCATTTATAATCCTCCAAAGGCATTTTGTAAAAATTACCAAAGAACAGAAGATTCACTTTCTTATCTTCAATATCTTTTTTTGTAAAAACCCCTTTGGTTACTTTTGGCCTTGTCGAAAGGATGGCGAAAATAATAGTGATTACACTAGACATCAGCATGATAAAAGTAGGGATAACTAAATGCACATTTTTTGGGCTATCCAGTTTTGGAATCAATGTAGATAGCGCTATTGAAATAATAATTGCGTTTACCGAGAGTAAAATATTGGCCTTACTATCGGCAATGCCACTCAAACGGGTATGATTTCCTAAAGTAACCCGAAACAAAGTATCTATACCACGATCCGGTTTTTCTTCTTTCTCTTTTCTTTTATCCCCTTTTGAAAATTCTTTATTCATTTTTTTTATTTTTTTTTGAAGTCGTTTTATGTTTTTTTCTTTTAAAGGCTGCCAATGTTCCATCGCATAGGGACTATAAAACTGGTGAACCTTTGACAAAAAATACTCATTTTCTGCGGCCCATTCTATATCAGTGAATGATTTTCCTTCTACATTTTCCCATTCTTTTCTCAAACCTTCACATTCAAAAATGTAATCATCATTCAGAACATGATAATAATCGGCATCTTTTATTATTTTTTCCAAAAGAGTTTCAGGAACATATTCTTTGGCTGTTGCTTTAATCAAGCTAGAAACATTAGCAATAAACTCCTCGGATTTTCCTTTTTCCTTTAAAAAATGAGTTGCAATTTCTGTACTAGAATCTTCATGCTTTGTGCAACCATTTGTATATCCTGTATCATGAAACCAAGCCGATATCAGTAAAATTTCTTTGTCAGAAAGAGAAATTTTTTCTTCATCACACAATCTGTTCACTGCGCTAACTACGCCTGTTGTATGGTTCAAATTATGGTACGTATAAACACCGGAAAGTTTACTTTCCAGTAAATTGGATACAAAATCCTGAACTTGATTTACGAGAGTCATAAAAAAGTTTTTATAGGTCTAAATTATGAAATTGTTTTTTGAAATTCATTTTATACCGGAGAATAAACAAAAATTTATGTAATTTTTGTTTTTTTACCTTTTAAGGTTTTTATTTAAAAGTAACATCAATTAATCAATTACCTTTAAATACATTTTCTTAATTTCGTTGAAAAATGATTAAAAAACTCGACATTTCGCTAAATTTAAAATAATAAAATACTCAATAAGCTTACTGTTAAGCCTTAATAAAAAAGGTATGATTCTTGAAACTATCTAATTAAGAGCATACTTGTTTTTGGTTACTGGATAATCAAAATAATATTAAATATAAAATTATGAGATTGTTTTCAAAAAATTGTTCAATAAATTTCAGCTTCATTTTTTTAATGCTGCTTCTTCAATCTTGTGCTACACACCACTCCCAATATGGTAAAAACATAGAAAATGAGATTACACAAAATACATCGGATACCGCAAGGATTTCCCATACGTTTTTCTTAGTTGGGGATGCAGGAAACCCTAACAAAGACAAAGCTCTGGAAACATTTTCATTACTTCGAAAAAAGTTAGAAAATTCAAATAAAAAAAGTACGCTATTGTTTCTTGGCGACAATATTTATCCTAACGGATTTCCGAGTGGTGTAATCCCAGAAGAATATGCAGAGGCTCAAAACAAACTTACAAAACAGTTAGAATTATCCAAAAATTTCAAAGGAAAAACCATTTTCATCCCAGGAAATCATGATTGGAACAACGGAACTGCAGGTTTAGAACGTCAGGCAAAATTTGTAACCGATTATCTCAATGATAAAAAAGCTTTTCTGCCTCAAAAAAATTGTGGCCTAGAAGAATTAAAAATTGACAAAAACATAACTTTAATTGCTATCGACAGTCAATGGTTTCTGGAAGATTGGGACAAATACCCAACTATAAATGATAATTGCAGTATTAAAACCCGTGAAGATTTTTTTGACGAACTGGCAAGTATTTTAAATAAAAATCAAGATAAAACAATAATACTAGCACTTCATCATCCTCTAATGAGCAATGGAACCAGCGGTGGACAATTTTCTGCCGAAAAAGAACTCTTCCCCTTCGAACAAAAAATTCCATTGCCCGTTATTGGTTCTCTATTCAATTTGACCCGAAAAACATCGGGTATCTATCCGCAGGATATTCAAAATAAAGTGTATCTCAATTTTACAAAACGGGTGAAAACGCTTTTGCAAAATCAAAGAAATGTCATCGTAGTTTCGGGTCATGACCATAATTTACAATACCTAAGTAAAAACAATATTAGACAAATCATTAGCGGTGCTGGTTCAAAATCAGAAGCTGCCAAGGCTGTGAATCCAAATGATTTTTCATACGGAGGAAATGGCTATGCAACATTGACATTATATAAAAACGTAGAAACCAAAGTATCCTTTTATGGCAATGAAAACCAACAAGAAAAACTACTTTTGGAGCAAACCATTATAAAAGTTCGGGATACCGTTGCACCAAAAAATTTGCCCATAAAATTTGCCGCAACAACTACGACCTCGATTTATTCTAATGAGATGACTCGAAAAAGCATCTTTCACAAATTCCTTTTTGGGTTACATTATCGAAAATATTATAGTTTGCCCATTGAAGCCAAAACGACTACTTTGGATACCCTTTTTGGTGGAGTCAAACCTACAAGAGAAGGCGGCGGACACCAATCAAAATCATTGCGACTGGTTGATTCCAATGGTAAAGAATATGTGATGCGTGCCCTCAAAAAAAGCACCTCCCGTTTTCTGCAATCAGTGGTTTTTAAAGATCAATTTGTTCTTAATCAATTTGATGATACTTATGCCGAAGGTTTTTTGTTTGATTTTTATACCACTTCCCACCCTTACACCCCGTTGGCTGTTGGAAATCTAGCCGACAAAATTGGCGTAGCACATACGAATCCTCTTTTATATTACATTCCAAAAGAAACAATTCTAAAAGGCTTCAATTATAATTTTGGTGATGAACTCTACCTGGTGGAAGAACAATTATCCGGCAATCAAAAAAACACAAAAAGTCTTGGAAAACCATTGGATATTATCAGCACTGATGATGTCATGAAAAATTTGCACAAAGATGAAAAATACACCATTGATGAACCCGAATATATCAAAGCCCGATTATTTGATATGCTTATTGGTGATTGGGACAGACACAGTGATCAATGGCGCTGGGGCGAATACAAAAAAGATGAAAAAATAGTGTACAAACCCATTCCGAGAGATCGAGATCAAGCCTTTACCAAATATGATGGAGCTCTGTTATCGTTATTAATGAATATGCCGGCCCTACGCCATCAACAAACTTTTAAAGAAGATATTCGCAACGTAAAATGGCTAAACCGTGAACCCTATCCACAAGATATTGCCTTATTAAAAACAACTGATGAAAAAGAATGGATAGCACAGGCCAAATACATTCAAGAACATCTTTCGGATGCTGACATTGATGGTGCTTTTACTAATTTGCCCAAAGAAGTTCAGGACGAAACGATTGAAGACATTAAACACAAACTAAAAATAAGGAAAACGAAACTACATCAGTACGCCAAAGAATATTACAGAGTACTGCAAAAAACGGTATTGATTGTTGGAACAGACAAAAAAGATAAATTTACAATAACCCACACTTCAAAAAATAACACTGAAATAGCGGTGTACAGACTAAAAAAAGAAGGTGATGAATTGCTTTACACCAAAAATTTCACTGCAGATAAAACCAAAAATATTTGGATTTACGGTTTAGATGACGATGATGTATTTGAAGTAAAAGGAGACGCTAAATCGGATATAAAAATTCGGTTAATAGGTGGGCAAAATAATGACAGCTATACCGTTGAAAACGGAAAAAAGATAAAGATCTATGATTTTAAATCCAAACCGAACAATTACACTTTGGACTCTAAAACCAAAACCTTTTTGACGGATGATTACGAGCCTAATTTATACAACTATGAAAAAGTAAAATACAATGCTTTCGCGGGATTCCCTTTTGGTGGCTACAATCCGGATGATGGCGTGAAACTAGGCATCGTGGCAACCTACACAGTAAACAAATTCAATCAATATCCATATACTCAAAGGCACGTTTTAAGAGCCAATTATTTATTTGCTACCAGCGGTTATGAATTTACTTATAACGGTTATTTTCCAAGAACAATAGGCAAATGGGATTTCGATTTGGAATCAAAATTTACGAGCCCAAACTTTACCATTAATTATTTTGGCTATGGAAATGAAACCGTAAATAATGATGATTTTTATGGAATGGATTACAATCGCGTTCGCCTGAGAACGCTAAAAGCCGCGCCTTCAATTAAAAAAGTAGGAAGATATGGAAGCGAAATTAATCTCGCCACCACTTTTGAAAAGATAAAAGTCGAAGAAACTACTGGTCGTTACATTAACATTCCAGGAGCTGTAAACCCAAATGTTTTTGATAACCAACAGTATGTGGGAGCCGCCATCAAATATAGTTTTGAGAATTATGATGTTCCATCCCTACCGACAATGGGATTTGGATTTTCGGTGGCGGTCAGTTGGAAAATGAATGTGAATCATACACAAACCAACTTTCCAACATTAGACGCAAAGATAAATTTCAATCATAAAATTGATTCAAAAGGACAGCTTGTTTTAGCCACTATACTTAAATCAAAAGTACTTTTCAATAATAATTTCGAGTTCTATCAAGGAGCAACTTTAGGCGGTGATTATGATTTGAGAGGTTTCAGAAACGAACGTTTCTTGGGAAAATCGTCTTTCTATCAAAGCACAGACTTACGCTGGAACATCGGAAAAATTAAAAAGAGTATTATACCGATGTCGTACGGAATTTTAGGAGGTTATGATTATGGAAGAGTTTGGCTAGATGGCGAGGACTCCCATAAATGGCACCAATCCGTTGGTGGGGGAATATGGCTCAATGGACTCAATGTAATTACAGGCCGAATTACCTATTTCAAAGGTACCGATGATCGAGCCAGAGTTACTTTTGGTTTAGGGTATGGATTTTAATGCATTAAGATTCACTTGATAAACATTCCCTCCAATTTTATTGGTCTTTTCATCAGCAATAATCAAGGTTTCATTATTTTTGAAACAAATCGCTTCTTTTTGCGAAAAATGATCTAATTTAAATGCCGTTTGTGTTCCTTTTAGAAAATTATCTCCTTTAAAATTCTCCAATATTACAATTTTATCATGAGTCAAAAGAACCACTTTGGATGCATCTGGGCTAATCGTTGCACTTGTTAAAGCGCAATGATTATAATTATCGCAGGTTTTTAATTTCCCCATTAAAACCGCTTGATGAAAACCACCTTTATTTGGAACTTTATATACTAAAACAGTACCATCAAATCCTTTGCTTCGGTTTTTAGTAAAGAGATAAAAATTGTTTTTGATCTCAAAAAAACCTTCTACATCAAAGAACAATTTAGTTTTCTTGGGCGGAAATTCTTTTTGTTCGGGATACGAAAACGAAATTTTATAAGCCGGAATGGCATTTTCCTGATTCAAGGAATTTTTATTTATTTTATAAATGCACAAATCTTTTCGAACATTATCATTATTACCAAAATCACCAATGTACAAATTTCCCGCCGCATCTTTGGTGATGTCTTCCCAATCTATATTTAAGGTGTTTTCGATAGTTATAGCTTTCTCAACATCTCCATTATTGGCATTCAACCCATAGATTTTATTGGCATTCCCGCTATCTTCCAATGTCCAAAATAAATTACCTTTTTCTGTAAAAACAATTCCCGAAACTTCTTTTAGTTTTTTGGGTAAGCTATACAGTTTAGTAAGTGCTTCAGAACCATGCTGGCAAGCAATTAATATAAAAACAATTACAAAAGAGACACAATTTTTCATAGTTTCATGTATAGTCACAAAAATAACTCATAATAGCTTACCATTTCAATTGAGAGAATGATAATCAATCATAATTTTTTGAAATAAAAAAGCCCATTCCTTTCGGTTTGGGCTTCTGCTTATTTTAGTCTTACAATTTGATTGTTTCTTTGTTTTAAAACTGTATTAACAGTTTTATAGGTAACGAAATTAACTGTTTGTTGTTAATTGACACCAACAACAGCTTTCAATTCCATATACTTTTCAAGGGTTTTAAAGTTGTGTCCCTTTTGTTTCATGGATTTAATAAAGGAAGGCGAAACTCCCATCGATTTTGCTCCTACAACATCGTCAATATTCACGTCATTAAACCCTAGATTTTTGTATTCTTTAATTAAATCAGAAGTTATATTTTGTGACTTCAGGTCAACTAAATCATCAATTTTGATGGTATTGAAACCTGCTTTTTCAAAATCACTAATGTATTTTGAAGTAATATTTAATGACTTCAAAGTTATAAGATCATCTATATTGATGTTTTTATAACCTAACTTTTCATAATCACTAATATATTTTGAAGTAATATTTAATGACTTCAAAGATATAAGATCATCTATATTGATGTTTTTATAGCCTAACTTTTCAAACTCACTGATGTAATTTGGCGTAATATTTAAAGATTTCAAAGATATAAGATCATCATTCGAAAGATCCTTATACCCTAAAGCTTTAAAAGAATCTATAAATTCCTTATCGATATTCATTGATTTTAATGCAATGATATTATCCCCCGTTTCATCATCGTCATTGCCATTAGTCGAATTGTGAAAATCAGTAATAAATTTACCATTAACACCTTGAGATTTTAATGCAATAATATTATCAGCAGTAATGTTTTTATATCCAGCTTGGCGTATTTCGTCAATAAAGGCTTTATCTATGTTCATTGATTTAAAAGGAATCAAATCATCCAAGTCAAAATCGGGAATATCAGCTTGTTTAATAGAAGTAATATATTCCTCATTCGCACCTAATGCAGCCAACGGAATCAATTGATCTTTATCAACATTCTTGTATCCGTTTTTCTTCAGCATTTTTAAATACGAAACTTTCACGTTTACCATAAAGAAAGCCATAAGATCACTTTCATCTGCAACTGCAACTCCTTCTTTAGCCATTGATGCACTGAAATTCTTGTCAGCAGTAAATTTATAAGTTCCCATTCCGTTGTTACCTTCAAATTTTCCTTCAAAATTGATGGTTCCCGCTTCGCGTGTCAAGGTAAATTCGCCTTTCATGTCCTTTGTCAGTCCTTTCAATTCACTTAGCTGAAAAGTAGTTGAAGAATTATTATCGTCACCGTTTCTAAATTGAATATTGACAGTATTCCCTTTGATAACAGCAAACCAGCTGCCTTCTGTTTCCATACCGCTTTGAATGTTTGATTGCTCCTTAGGCACTTCATTTAAATTTGGGTTTTGACCTTGCGCTACCGGCTGATTAAAAAGGCAGACAAGCAAAACCAACAAAGGCAACAGGAAAAAATATTTCCATGTGGTGTGCACGCTTGATTTTTTTGAATTCATCATAATGATTCGTTTTTTGATTAATGATTGATTATAGTTAGTTGTAAGACTCAACGGAAAATGGGGCGCCGCCACTTTGAGCAGGCTAAACTGATAACTCTCTTTTTCAACAGTGTCTTGTTGCAGCATTTCGTTATCAGTCAAAAATTCAAGATTACTCTCCAATGCTTTTCGCCATTGCCAGGCAAAAGGATTAAACCACTGAAAAATAATAACGGCTTCGGCAAGCAATAAATCAACAGTATGTTTTTGCTCAATATGAATTTTTTCATGCAGCAAAATCTGATTGTATGTTTCCCACTCGTATTTTTCGGGATTGATAAAAATATTGTTGGCAAATGAACAAGGAGCTTTGTCACCAGTGATTTCGACAATGCGGAATTTCCCATCCTGAATTGCCGATAATGAATACGCTCTGTACAGCAACACACAAGCCTGCATTAAAAAGTTAAGACCAAATAGCAGCACACCAAACCAATACAAATAAACCAGCCATTGCAGTAACAAGTCCGCATCAAAGGTCTGTGTGGCCTGTTCGACAATAACTTCCTGCACTGGAGGTTCTTTTAGCACAATATCCTGACTTTTGCCAACAGCCGTTTTTGCCAAAGGAACGTGCTTTTCTACTGCAACTTTTCGTAAGGACAATTGCTGCGGAATAGGAAGCAGCGGCAATATAAAAGCCAAAATCATACAGCCAAGCAAGACAAATCTGTTCAAGTGGAAGAACGTTTCTTTCTGTAAAAGCATTTTATAAAACAAAAGACAAGCAGAAAGAATTAGCGCTGTGTACAAAATATACGGTATCATACTTTATCTTTTTTAATGATGTTTACAATTTCATCCAACTCCTTTTCGGTAAGCTTTTGCTCTTTGGCAAAAAAAGCAAGCATTCGGGGATATGAATTATCAAAATACTGGCTCACGACATCCTTCAGCGCAAATTGCTGATACTCTTCTCTGCTGATAACTGGGAAAAAACAATGCATATTCCCAGTCGTTTCATGATTCAAGAACCCTTTTTCTTCAAGTATCTTCACAATTGTTGCCACACTGTTGTAATGCGGTTTCGGGTCCGGCAGCAATGGAATTATATCTCTAATAAAGGCTTTGTTCAAATCCCAAAAGACCTGCATGATCTGTTCTTCTCGTTTAGCTAGTTTTATCATAGTATAAAAATATTTCGACAAATATAACTACTAATTAATTAGTATCAAAACTAATTGATTAATATTTTAACTAATTATTTAGTGGAGATACTAATTCCTTAATAATAAAGTCAAATAATAAGCTTTTAAATTAGAAGTCTTAAACCACAAAGCCACTCGAATCGATGTTAAAAAAGAAAAAGAAATCGATGATATAATTGAAATATTCGGCGATTTGAATTCAAATGATAAACTGGTGAAAATTGCCTGCGAAGAAATTAAAGAAGGTGACGATATAAAAGAATAGTTTATAATTTGGTTGAAAAGTGCTGTAAGACTTAGGTTTTATGGCACTTTTTTTTAGGAGCTAATTCCTGCTATTCGCTTGTATCTTTTCATCCGCAAAAAAACGGATAAAAAGGATACCGCTCATATCAAGGCTAGGCCTTTTGTGATTTAATAATGTTTTATTATTTCATCAAATGTTAATAAAGTTCTTCTGATAATTTATAAAAAATTTCCTTATATTAGCTAAATAAACATCAGCAGAATTACAGCACAAAGTCAGCCCAAATTAGATTTTATCGCTGGTATATAAGTTGTTTACACCTTAATATGAGTAGAAAAAGTAACATATGTTTGAGGCTTTTTACTTAATTTGCAATTATAATTATCAAAAACAGAAATGACAAGGGAAGAAAAATATCTTGGTAGAATCATATTAAAAAACAAATTTTATGAAGCAGACAAGCAATCATACGAAGATTTGTTTACAAAAATAATGCAAAATCAAGATTCTGACTTCAAGCAAATTAAACCACAAGGAAGTCTTGGAGATGGTAAGTGTGATGGTTTTAATGTAAAAACTGGGGAATATTATCAAGTGTATGCTCCAGAAGATTTAACAGGAAATGAAGCTACATTACTTTCAAAAATGGACGCCTCTATTATTGGATTACTAGATTTTTGGAAAGAAAAAGGATTTGATGTTAAACAATTTAATTATGTAGTAAAAGATAATTATCGAAATGTTTACGCTCTAATATATACAAATGCAAAAGCAATTGCAAAAAAACATCAAATTAAATGTGAAGTTAAAACCTGTAAAGATTTAGAAGATATTTTTATGGAGTTTAATTTAGAAGAAATGGAATATATTTTAGGAGGTATGATTCCAAATCCTGATAATATTTCAAATTTTGAATATGATATAATGAATGAAGTAGTAAATCATTTAAAAGAACGAAAATCGAGAAATATATTAGAGAAAATACCATCAAATCCTAACTTTGATAATAAAATTATTTTTAATTCATTGAGTGATGTTATAAGTGAAATTCTAAATATTGCACAAAGACAGAATTATGCTATAAATGATTTTTTTCAATTAAATAGTAGATTTATTAAGGAAGATTTAAGAGAGATATTTACTACTTTATATGAAGAAGCAAAAGAATTAATTCCTGAAAGCGAAACTAAAAATGACGAGATTTTTCTTTATATTGTTGAAAAATCAAGTCCGAATGACAAACATAACACTCAAGATGCTATCTTTGTACTTATGGCTTATTATTTTGAATATTGTGATATCTTTGAAACACCAACTAACAATTAATTTATGATTTTACCTTCAAAACATATTAGATTTTCAGAATCATTACTTGGTTTAGGCGGTATATTATTAAGTTTCATTAATGAACCTAAAACAGTTGATGATATTTGGTTCAAATATTCTGAAATAAATAATTCTAAAAAAGGATTTCCTGCATATCACAATTTTGATAATGTTATTCTAGCTTTAAACTATCTTTATCTTATTGGAGCAATATTCATAGACAATAACGGAAAAATTCACAATGCGGTTAATTGAATTAAGAGCAAATAAAAAATCTTTTCATACTGTTACATTTAATCCAAATGGTATAACGGTTATTGCTGCTATAAAAGAAACGGAAGACCAAAAAAAAACATATAATAGTGTTGGTAAGTCACTTACTATTGCATTAATACATTTTTGCTTGGGTTCAAATTCTAATAAAGAATTTTTAAAATTAGAAGATTGGATATTCACTCTTGATTTTAAAATTGGAAGTGAAGAGTTTACTTCAGTTCGTTCAACAATCAATCAAAAAGAAATTGAGTTAAATGGTGAAAAATATACCTTAAAAGAATTTAATAAAATTTTAGAAGAAAAACTTTTTCGAATAAAAGAAAATACAAAATATGTTACTTTTAGAAGTTTAATACCTCGTTTTATTAGATATGGAGAGGACGGTTATATTTCAAACGATAGATATATTAAAAAAGAAAATCCATTAGCTACACTTTTAAACAATGCATTTTTATTAGGTCTAGACACAGATTTAATTCTAAAAAAAGCTGATTTAAGAGAGAAAGAGTTAAATATAAGTAAACTAAAAGCACAATTAAACAATCCAGAATTTAAAGCAATTTTTGGAACAGAGAATAAAAAAGATTTAGAAATTAAGATTGTTGAGCTTGAAACACTTATTAATAGATATAAAAAAAGCATTGAAGAATTTGTTATTGCCGAAGACTATAATTCAATAAGAAAAGAAGCTGATAAGATTTCTTATGACCTGAAAAATCTAAAGAATAAAGCTTCTAAATTGCAAATAGCAATTTCTAATATTGATAAAAGTTTAGAAATTCAACCTGACATATCAAAAGAGCAAATAATACAATTGTATGAAAATGCAAAATTTGAACTTGGCGAAATGGTAATAAAAAAATTGGCAGAATTAGAACAATTTAATAGCCAAATTTTAGATAATAGAAAGAGAAAATTAATTCAAGAAAAAAGAGATTTTGAATTTCAACTATTAGAGATTAGTAAAACAATTTCTGTGCTTGGTAGTCAAGAAGATGAAAAGTTGCAATATCTGAATTCAACAGGTGCATTAGATGATTACACTAAACTAAATCAAGCATTAAGTGATAATGAAAAGAAGTTACATTCATTATTACAATATAAAAAACTAGAATCAGATTATAAATTGTTTGTTGAAGAAAACAAAAAAGATTTTACAAATGAAAATATAATAACTGCTAAATATATTGAACAAGTAGATGATTTAATAAAAGAAAATATAATTCTTTTTAAATATTTTGTTGAAAAATTTTATTCTGAAAAAAATTCTGGAATAACAATTTTAAACAATGAAGGGAAAAATGCAACTAGATTTGATATAAAAGCTAAAATTCAGGATGATGCTGGAAATGCTGTTAAAGAAGTGAAAATATTCTGTTATGATTGGACTATACTAAAAGGTAAACACAACCACAATTTAAATTTTTTATTTCACGATAGTAAAATTACTGGTGATATGGATACTCGACAAGTTAAAACTATGTTTGAAGTAGCAAATAATGAATGTAAACTTAATGATTTTCAATATATTATTTCATTAAATCAAAGTGTAATTGAAAGTTTAAAAAGTGAAATGACAATTGAAGAACATAAAGAATTAGTTACAGATCGAATTAAGCTTATATTAAGTGATAAGTCCCCTGAAGAAAAATTACTTGGAATACAAATAGATTTGAATTACGAATAGTAGCTAAATAAAAAGGCGATCGCACAACAGCGGTTTCAAGCAATTTTTTTTTGATTAATTTAAGTTGATTTGGTATTTGGGGTGATTTGGCAAACCCGCTCCCGCGCTCTCATCACCGTCATCACAAATATAAAGAATTGTATTTCGAGAGTTTTTAAAGAAAATAGATAACATATCACATATTGTCGCTGACACATTATTATCATGCGGCTCCTTAATCACCCACTGGTGCTCGTTTGCAACGAGTGCCTACTTAAAACTTGTAAAAACAACTCATAGCGTTTACAACGCGGTTAACAAACATATGAGCTTCCCCTAATTCTGCAACAAATAGAATCCCAATCTTGGGTTATAACCTCTTCAAAAAATAACTCTTTTGAAAAAAATGAAAAAAATATTGATTCTGAAACGCTTGTTTCAAAAATAGTTTTACATTTGCAAAATAATATTTAAGTCTTATGGCTAGATGTGTAGAATTTAACGAGGTCGAAAAAATTGAAAAAGCAATGAATGTCTTTTGGGAAAAAGGATATAATGCTACTTCTATGCAGGACTTGGTGGATGCTATGCAGATCAACAGAAGCAGTTTGTACAACACCATTGGCGACAAACACCAATTATTTATGAAATGCATTGGCAATTATTTTGATAATGCTATGTGCGAATTAAAAGAAAAAGTAGCCAAAGAAACATCGGCCAAAGCAGCATTGGTTAAGATTATTACTGATAAGGCAGAGTGGGTTGTATCCTGTGACAAAGGCTGTCTGGGAATGAAAACTATTTTTGAAATTGCTCCGGATGATTATACCGTCCGAAATCAGATGAGTAAAAACAATGATATTTTCATTGAATTTATGGCTACAATAGTTCAAAAAGCTATGGATGACAAAGAAATGGATGATACCGAAGATGCAGCGTTAATGGCTGAATACATTGCGACTTCTTTTACAGGATGGAAGCAATCGTATATCCTTCATGGAAATCCAATAAAAATCAAAAAAATGTCAGAATTCCTCATTAAAAATATATTTAAATAACCCATTTTTTTTTACCTAATTTCTGGAACGTTTATTTCAGATAATAATATAGAACAAGCATACGCATTTTTAAATTACAGCATTGATTCTGAAACGATTATTCCAGAATTAACGCTATACTAAATACTAACCTTTAAATAAAAAACACGATGAATTCTGAAACGATTATTCCAGATACGATATTATCCAAGACCAACTTTAATCCAATTCCAATCATGAAAAAAATTACCTTCTTAAGCTTACTAGCTGTATTCATAATCAGCTGTGCAGATAAATCGCAAGCACCTGTTGCTGCGCCCGCTCCCCTCCTGCCTGTTATGGCAGTAACTACTGAAAACACTACAACTGATGCTGAATATCCTGCAGCCATACAGGGAACTGTGGATGTGGAAATCCGTCCGCAGGTAAGCGGAAATTTAGACCGTGTTTTGGTCGATGAAGGCGCTTATGTTAACAAAGGACAGACATTATTCAAAATAAACGAACGCCCTTACCGTGAGCAATTAAACAATGCTTTGGCCAGTCTTCATGCTGCCGAAGCTTCTTATATCAACGCACAGCTTGAGGTTGACAAACTAACTCCATTAGTTGAAAACAAAGTGGTTTCTGATTATCAGCTGAAATCGGCTAAAGCTTCCCAGAAAATTGCTGCTGCCAATATCGAACAGGCCAAAGCAATCGCAGCTTCAGCAAAAATCAATTTAGGATATACCAATATTACAGCTCCCGTAAATGGCTACATTGGAAGACTGCCTAAAAAACAAGGAAGTTTAGTTTCCGCAACCGATATTGAGGCACTAACAACGCTTTCAGATGTTCAGGAAGTGTATGCATATTTTTCGTTGAGTGAAACTGATTTTATCCAATTTAAATCAAAATATGCAGGAAACAGCATTGGCGACAAAATCAAAAAACTGCCTCCTGTGACTTTAATCTTAGCTGATAACAGTGCTTATCCGCAAACGGGGAAAATCGATATGGTCGATGGACAATTCGATAAAACCACTGGAGCAATTACTGTGAGAGCGACATTCCCAAATCCATACAAAACTTTACGTTCTGGGAATACAGGAAAAATCCGTTTAGGATTACAGCATGACGATGCTATTTTGGTACCGCAATCGGCTACCATAGAAATGCAGGACAAAGTTTTTGTATTTACGGTAAACAACGAAAACAAAGTTACCAAAATGGCTATTACAGTTATCGGCAAAAGCGGTGCTAACTACCTCATCAAAGACGGCGTAAAATCGGGTGATCAAATTGTATTAAGCGGTATCGACAAACTTCAGGAAGGACAATTAATACAGCCTGAGAAATCAGCAGCAAAAATTGCTCAAATCATTAACAAAAAATAATTTCTACAGATGTTCAAAATATTTATACAAAGACCCGTACTGGCAACCGTTATCTCCATTTTACTGGTGATATTAGGAGTACTTGGACTTACGAAATTGCCATTACAACAGTTTCCAGATATTGCGCCTCCATCGGTTTTGGTGACGGCGGTTTATCCGGGAGCCAACGCAGAAACGGTTTTGCGTTCTGTTGCACCATCGCTGGAAGAATCTATAAATGGTGTGGAGAATATGACGTACATGAGCTCGACTGCCAGTAATGACGGAACTTTAGCGATTACGGTTTTCTTTAAATTGGGTACAGATGCCGATCAGGCGGCAGTCAATGTGCAGAACAGAGTGGCGCAGGCTACAAGCCAATTGCCTGCCGAAGTCGTACAGCAAGGAGTTATCACCGCAAAACAGCAAAACAGTTTTATCATGGCAATCGGTATGTATACCGAAGATGAATCCAAATATGACCAAACGTTTGTTGCCAATTATGCGCAGATCAATATTATTCCTGAAATCAAACGTATTCCAGGAGTTGGTGCTTCCAGTATTTTTGGCGGTGTAAAAGATTACTCCATGAGAGTTTGGCTGAATCCAACACAAATGTCCACTCATAATGTGACGCCAAATGAAATTATGGCAGCGATTCAGGACAAAAGTTTGGAAGCTGCTCCTGGTAAATTTGGAGAAAGAAGCACCGAAGTTTTCGAATATGTGATTAAATACAAAGGAAAACTAACCAAGCCTGAAGATTATCAAAATATTGCCATACGTTCCAATTCTGATGGTTCCATACTTCGATTAAAAGATGTGGCAAGAGTTGAACTTGGCGCCTACTCCTACAACAGTTTGACTCGTTTGAATGGTAAAAAAGGAATCGTAATTGGTGTGATTCAACTGGCGGGTTCTAACTCAAATGATATTCAGATTGCGATTAACAAATTGATGGTTAAAGCCTCAAAAGATTTTCCTGCCGGAATAAAACACAATATTTTCTACAGCACAAAAGTTTCTCTAGATCAGTCTATTGAGCAAGTGGAGCATACTTTGCTTGAAGCTTTTATACTGGTATTTATAGTTGTTTTCATCTTTTTACAGGATTTCAGATCGACTTTAATCCCTGCAATTGCTGTACCTGTAGCGATTTTAGGAACATTCTTCTTCATGCAGTTATTCGGATTTTCGATAAATCTTTTAACTCTTTTCGCTTTAATCTTGGCCATTGGTATTGTGGTCGATGATGCAATTGTCGTCGTCGAAGCCGTCCATGCCAAAATGGAACATAAACATTTGTCCCCAAAAGTAGCAACGCATGAAGCGATGCATGAAATTACAGGTGCGATTATTTCGATTACGCTGGTAATGGCTGCGGTATTCCTGCCGGTTGGTTTTATGGAAGGTTCAACGGGAGTTTTCTATCGTCAGTTTGCTTTCACTATGGCGATTGCGATTGTAATTTCAGCTGTTAATGCTTTGACTTTAAGTCCTGCCCTAGCCGCTTTGTTTTTGAAAGACAATCACGCTAACGGAGATGCTACTTATGTAAAAAAAGGATTTAAAGAGAAATTCTTTACCGGATTCAACAATAGTTTTGAATCGTTAACCAACCGTTATGTTGGCGGGCTAAAATTCTTAATTCGTAATAAATGGGTTAGTTTAGGAGGATTGGCATTAATAACTATTGCAACTATTGTAATGGTAAAAACTACTCCATCTGGATTTATTCCAACAGAAGATCAAGGATTTATTGCAATTGCAGTTAACACTCCTTCGGGAACTTCTCTAGACGGAACTCAAAAAGTAATGACTAAAGCCGAAAATACTTTAAGAGGTTTGGAATCTTCAAGATTTGTAACTGCCATTTCAGGTTTCAACTTATTGACGAATTCGACAAGTCCATCATCGGCAGTTGTTTTTGTATTACTTAAACCAAATGAAGAACGCGGAAGCATTAAAAATATTGATGAAATAATGAATCAGGTTCGTGGCAAATTAGGTGCGATTTCAGAAGGTAGTTTCTTCGTATTTAGTTTCCCAACTGTACCCGGTTTTAGTAATGTTGAAGCTTTGGATTTAGTATTGCAAGACAAAACCGGAGGCAAACTGGATAAGTTTAGCGGAATTTCGCAGACATTCATTGGAGAATTGATGAAACGCCCAGAAATAGCTGTTGCTTTTACCAGTTTCAAAGCCGATTATCCTCAACTGCAATTGGACATTAATGACGAGAAAGCCGATCAATTGGGCGTAAAAGTGAAAGACATTCTGCAGACAATGCAGGCTTATTTTGGTAGTGCACAAGCATCAGACTTTAACCGATTTGGGAAATATTACAGAGTGGTTGTTCAGGCAGATATTGCCGACAGAGCAGATCCCACAGCGATTGACCGTGTATTTGTAAAAAATAAAAACGGCGAAATGGTTCCGATAAATACTTTGGTAAAACTGTCTCGTATTTATGGTTCTGAAACCGCTTCGAGATACAATTTGTTTAATTCGATTTCGGTGAATGCGATTCCGAAACCTGGATTTAGTTCTGGAGACGCCATCAAAGCAATTGAAGAAGTGGCAAAGCAGCAATTACCTGCAGGTTACAGTTATGAATTCTCAGGGCAAACCCGCGAAGAGATTTCTTCGGGAGGACAATCAACTACGATTTTCTTACTGTGTCTGATATTCATTTACTTCCTGCTTGCTGCGCAGTACGAGAGTTACATTTTGCCTTTGGCAGTAATCTTCTCCATCCCAGCAGGAATCTTTGGAGTATTTGTAGCCATTGGATTAACTGGAATCGAAAATAACATTTATGTTCAAGTTGCCTTGGTAATGCTTATCGGATTGCTCGCCAAGAATGCGATTCTGATTGTAGAGTTTGCGGTCCAAAAAAGAAAATCAGGCCAGGCATTAGTCAAAGCTTCGATAGATGCTGCCAAATTGCGTTTACGACCAATTATAATGACATCGATGGCTTTCGTTGTTGGATTAATTCCAATGATGTACGCCACAGGTCCATCGGCTCAGGGTAACCATTCTATTAGTATTGGTGCCGCCGGAGGAATGGTTTCGGGAGTAATTCTAGGGTTATTAATCATCCCGGTTTTATTCATCGTATTCCAATATTTACAAGAAAAAGTTACTGGAAAACCAGTAGCTGTAACTCATAACCACGAAAATAAAAATGGAAAATTACATCACAACAATTCTGGTGACAATCATCATCAGCCTCACATACATAGCGTATAAAGTGTCAAAAGATCTTGAAACCAAAAAAGATACCTGTCCAGAAATTTAATTACGAAAAAGTAAAATGAAAAACTATATAACCAAAACCGTGATGATCGTCATTTTGATTACCACAATAATATCCTGTACTGTTTCTAAGGATATTGAAACTCCAAAAGATGCCTTTCCTGAGAATTTCAGGAATGCATCGGTTTCAAAAGATACGGCAAGTATTGGTGATGTGGAGTGGAAAAATTTCTTTACAGAAAGAGATATTATTCAGCTTATTGATAGTGCCGTGGTCAGAAATAACGATTTACAGATCGCTACTAAAAACATAGAAATTGCACAATACAGATTCACACAATCCAAATGGGGAAATGTACCGCAGGCCAATTTATTTGTAACCGCCAATACCAATAATCCTTCTGATAACAGTTTTACCGGAAGAACTCTGGATCAGGCTTTGGGTGCAAAACATATTGATGATTTTTCTACGGGAGTTTCTCTTTCGTGGGAAGCGGATATTTGGGGTAAAATTAAAAACCAGAAAAAAGGCGCTTTTGCCAGTTATCTTCAATCGGAAGAAGTAAAAAAAGCATTGCAGACTACTATTGTTGCCAATGTTTCAAGCGGATATTACAACCTTTTGATGCTGGACGCACAATTAGAAATCGCTAAGAAAAATGTGCAGTTAATAGACAGCACCACCACTATCATCAAATTGAAATTTGATGCCGGTCAGGTAACTTCATTAGCTATCCAGCAGTCGGAAGCGCAAAAATTAAATGCGGCGCAATTGGTTCCTTTGTTGGAACAAAACATTGCGATTCAGGAAAATGCTTTGAGTGTTTTGACGGGTTCTTTCCCGAATTCGAAAAAAAGAAGCATTGCTCTTAGTACAATTGAAGTGAAAAATAATGCTTCAATCGGAATTCCCTCTTCATTAGTAAGCAGAAGACCAGATGTAAAAAGTGCCGAATTGGCCTTAAAAAATGCGAATGCAACTGTTGGAATCACAAAAGCCGATTTGTATCCAGCACTTAGAATTACAGCTCAAGGCGGATTAAATTCGTTTGAATCCAGCAATTGGTTCAATATTCCTGCTTCCTTATTTGGAACTGTTGCGGGAGGTTTAACACAGCCTTTGCTGAATAACAAAAAACTAAAAACACAATATAATATTGCTGTGGCCGAAAGAGAAATAGCAGTTTTAAATTTCAGACAATCTGTATTAGTTGCTGTTAGCGAAGTATCGAATGCTTTAATAAGGGTCGAAAAATTAAACCAGCAACAGTATTTTCTTCAGGAACGCGTGAAAACATTGCATCAGGCTATCAAGAATTCGAAAATGTTATTTCAAAACGGAATGGCAGAATATCTGGAAGTACTGTCTGCGCAGGCCAATTTACTGCAGAGCGAACTAGAACTGGCAGATATAAAAAGAGCACAGCTCACCGCCAATACGGAATTGTACCGTGCATTGGGCGGAGGCTGGAGATGATAATGGGCCACAGATGAAACGGATTAAACTGATTAACACGGATTTTTTTTGAATGCTGTTAAAAAAACAAAATGCTCTCTTTTAGCCCCGATTGAAGTGGAAATCCTTATAAGCCGGGGTTCGGCTTATAAGATTGTAACGAAAAGCGGGACAATACTTGCTGAAAATGCCTCATATTTCTGCTCCAAAAATTAATAATAAAGTTCAAATTTTTAATTCACAAAACAAATTAATAATCTAAATTACAAATAGTTATGAGTACAACTAATTTATTTTCGCCCTTCAGCCTGAAGACACTGAATCTTAAAAACAGAATCGTAATGGCGCCAATGACGCGCTCCTTTTCTCCAAACGGAATTCCTACTGATAAAGTAGCTACTTACTATCAAAAAAGAGCGGAAGGTGAAGCTGGTTTAATATTATCTGAAGGAACTGTTATCGACAGACCGTCTTCATCCAATGATGGAAATGTTCCTCACTTTTATGGCGATGAAGCATTAAAAGGATGGAAAAAAGTGATTGATAAAGTACATGCAGGCGGAGGTCAAATGGGACCGCAAATCTGGCACATGGGAATTATGGACAATCATCATTCGGGTTGGGTTCCGCCAGTTCCTTTTGAAGGTCCATCGGGATTAAACCGTCCTGATTTTAATAACGGAAATACGATGTCTGAAAAAGACATTGAAGACACGATTATTGCCTTCGGAAAAGCAGCTGCCGATGCCAAAAGATTAGGTTTTGACACTATCGAAATTCACGGTGCGCACGGTTATCTGATTGACCAGTTCTTTAGAGCTGAAACCAATTTACGTACTGATATTTACGGTGGGAAAACATTGAAGGAACGCAATCGTTTTGCTGTTGAAGTGGTGAAAGAAATCAGAAAACAAGTAGGAAATGATTTTGCTGTGATTATGCGTTTCTCTCAATTCAAACCTTCTGATTACAATTATAAACTAGCAAAAACACCTCAGGAATTAGACGCTTGGCTTACGCCTCTTGTGGATGCCGGAGTTGATATTCTGCATTGTTCACAGCGCCGTTTCTGGGAACCTGAATTTGAAAAATCGGATTTGAATTTTGCTGGCTGGGCCAAAAAAGTAACAGGAGCTGCAACCATTACCGTTGGTTCTGTTGGACTTTCAGGAGATTTCTTTGGTGCTTTTGCAGGCGAAAGTTCTGAGCCTGCCTCTTTGGATGAATTGACAAGACGTTTCGATAGAGGCGATTTTGATTTGGTTGCCGTTGGAAGACCTTTACTATCTGACCCAAATTGGACTGCAAAAATAAAATCCGGAAAAATGGATCAGCTTGTTGGATTCAGTAAAGAAGCTTTAGCCGAATTGATATTGGAATAAATTTACAGATAAGTAAGCTGTATTAGCAGCTGAACAGCCGAGATAATACCCTTTTTAATTATTTAATTTGATGAGCGTTGCAAGACTTCGGTTTGGCAGCGTTTCTTCATTTAATCAGCTTTCCAATTAGTAAAAATAGTACAGAACAATTGCTTAAGAATTGAATTATACAACACTTTTAAATAATTATGTAAAGGGATTCAATAAAAAGTGAAATAAATTTGAATTTAACTTTAAAACTTCAATGTTATGCCATTAGTTACCGTATTGCTCGTATTAATTATTGTTGGTGTCCTTCTTTGGCTCATTAACACTTATATCCCGATGGATTCTAAAATCAAAAATATCTTTAACATAGTCGTTGTAATCTTTGTTATTATCTGGCTGCTTAAAGTATTTGGAATTTTTGATAATCTAATGAATGTACATGTGTAAAGTATATCTCGGAGCATAATATAAAAAAAGCAAGAGCATGAAAAAACAATTCTTCAAAAATCACATTCAATATTATACACCGCATCATTTTATTTATTATCCGGTTGTGATGACGTTGTTGGCTTTTAGTCTGTATTTCATTTTCACTTCAGAAGATAAATTGATTTGGACTTTTATTAGTGCTGTTTTTATTGTGTTGTTTTTTCTAGCTTTTATGCTGCGTCAACATTATGCACTTACTTTACAAAATAGAATTGTACGCTTGGAGCTCCGATACCGCTATTTTTCGCTTACCGGAAAAAGACTAGAGAATTTTGAGCAACGATTAAAAGATGATCAGTTATTTGCTTTACGATTTGCTCCGGATGATGAATTAATAGCACTCGTTGAAAAAACGCTTTTTGAAAATCTTTCGGGAACTGAAATTAAAAAAGCAATTAAAAACTGGAAAGGGGATTACAACAGAGTTTAAATACTAACAACTGCAGACAAACTTGTACAATCTGAGGATTCAACTTCGCTTGGCCTATACCATCTGCTTGGCTTACATTCTTAAAAATGTATGCGAGCCGTTGGAAGACCTTCAATTTCTAATCCAAATTCGACGGCAAAAATAAAATCCGGAAAAACGGAGCAATTGATAGGATTTAATAAAGAAGCTTTAGTCGAACTGATATTAAAATAAATTTTACAGACAAGTTAATTGTTACAAGTTAAAACAGAGAGAAATTTTAAGGATTTCTTTCTGTTTTATTTATGTTTTTTTGCACTAGTTTTGTTGAACCTCCTGTCGATAAATCTAATTTTAAAAACTTATAAATTTATATTACCAATGAGCAAAAAATTTTAAACATAGTTATCCCTGGATTTGTTATTTGCTTCATTCTCATCAAGTATTAAATCTGAATTTCAGTAAATGTTCTTTTGGAAAATTCAAAGTGTTTAAATCGCAGACCATTTAAAACTCTTCACTGGACAAACCGACAGTGTACTTTTCCTTATTTATTTCCCTATAAACGATACAAATTTAAATACTCAACATTGAACAGTCAGCCTGAACAAAATAATAGATTTCGGACAACAATAATCTTTAGCATTCATTAGTTGAAGGATTTTATCCCCTAATGATCTATGCTAATTTTAAATGAGAAAGAACATCGAATTTATTTTTATCCAAAAATGAATTTCCCTTTTAATTTCAAATTTTATACACAACTATTTTATAAGTTTACAAAAATCAATTACCATAAAATGAAAAAAAATCTAATTATCCCCGTTTTACTAGTAATGCTCGGTTGTGCCGAAAATAAAAACACTTATAATAGCAGTACACCATTTAACCAAAGTGAAATTAAAAAAACAATTAAAACTATTGAAGGGGATGTCCTTGAAATAAATCAAGGCAAAGACGGATATACAGCAAAATTAAAAACCAATACTGAAGAAATTTATTTTGTTACCATAAGCCATGCTAACCTTAATAATCCAACTCAATACAAGAATGCGAAAGTAGGCGAAAAACTAAAAGTTTCAGGAGAATTATGGAAGATGAAAAACGAGAATCAAATCACCGTTCGTGAAATTTTATAACCACCCTTTTGGATATAAAGACTTAGCGTGGAGTTATCATTAAAAACAAAACTCTAATTTTAGACCATGAAAGAAATATTAATTTGTCAATTCGTTTAAATCTTAAATAAATGACCTACAATCTATTCCCAAGAAAATCTATAAAATATATTTTAGCTATTTGCTGTTAATTGTTTTTTATCAATTTGCTTAAAACATTGGGTTAATGTATTCTTAAAAAAAATCACAGACTAACAAAAGTTATCTTTCAATTGAAATAATGAATAAAGGTTTGTTTTTATTTGTGATATTTTGTTCAGATTTGTGCCTAAAAATATGCAAACTCGATTAAAAATCGGGCTATAAATTCCGATATCGGGAAGTAATTCAACAGTAATTTCTATCCAAATTTAATTCAAAACCAAAAAAATAAACATTCACATTCTCATCAAAATTTTAAAAAAAAATCATCAGTATTGAAAGGAATGTGTTCATCAGGGTCTTTAACGTGGGCATTTACTCTTGGCGGATTGAATAAACCCCAGTAACTTAAATATAATTAAATTCATCAAAACTTGCAGCCCAATCGATCAGCAACAAACGAAATTCATCGATCTCGTTTCGCAATAACAGAATATAATCTTTGTCCGTGGTACTTTCTTCAAAACGCAAACTCACTGTATGAACGTACAAACCGCGTGCTTCTTTTCGAATAATCACAGCGTTTTCGATACGTAAAGCATGCAAATCACTTGCTTCAGTACCCACTATCTTTCCTGGGATAATCATTGCATCTTCCACCATAAACCGAACAGTTGTTTCCTCCAGAAATTTGTTTCTTTCGCGATAATTTGTATCAAGTCTTTGGCAAACTTAAATATTTGTTCCGCTTTTGAATAAATTGACATTTGATGGGTTTTATCTGATTTTGGCATACTTATATTTTCCAGTCCATTTTATACCTGAAATATACAAACAAACAATAACTCCCTTTCATTTAAAAAAAACTTTGCAACCTTTCAAATAAAACTAACCTATTTATGCAATATAGCACTGTTTTTTAGATATTTAGATTTTTGCAGAACAATGAGTCCAAAATTCACTTCATTAATATAAGATTAAGATAAAAAAAACAATCGCAATGTTCCTATTAATTAATTATATTTGCGCCGTTTAAAAACTTAACAAATTCAATCTGGAACTGGTTGCAATTCAATAGTTATAGATAAAAAACTCTTTTATAATTTTAAACAAAACAAGTATTTGCCCTCTTTTTAACAGTATTTAATCCATAAAATGAATTCATTTAAAACCATTCTTTTCGCAATTCTAGTTTTACTTTCAGGGAATACTACTTTTTCACAACAAATAGACCAATCTGTAACCAATCAAACACTCTCTCTTTCAGAAAATACAATTGCTTCTTCTTATTCTCAGAAAGAGAATATAGAAAATACAAGCACGTACAATATGCTTACTCTGGGTGATACCACACTAGTACAACAGAACACTGTCACTTACCCTCCTGTCAAAAGAGATTACACCAGGTTGAGTTATAATACCGCTATGTATGTAGGAGCAACTGTTATTGCGTTTGGTGTACTTTATGCTATGCCAGAGAGTGTCACCAATTGGGACAAAGAGGCGATGAAAGAAAACGGGATTACTTATAAATGGAAGCAAAATGTAAAGGCAGGGCCAGTTTGGGACAATGATGATTGGGTTTTAAACTGGGTTACACATCCTTATTCCGGAGGAGTTTATTATATGACTGCCAGAAGTAGTGGCTTCAATATTTTTGAATCCTTTTTGTACTCCGCTTTTATGTCCACTTTTTTCTGGGAGTATGGAATTGAAGCCTTTGCCGAAATTCCATCTAAACAAGATTTAATTATAACACCAGTATTAGGTTCTGTGGTAGGAGAAGGATTTTTCTATGCCAAAAAAAGTATTTTAAGACACGATAAAAAAGTATTGAATTCAAAAGTATTAGGTTATACCTCATTATTTTTGATAGATCCTTTCAATACTTTATTAGACAGTTTTGGTTACAAAGAAACAACAACACAATTAAATTTGGCACCAATAGGTTTTGATAAAGGAGCAGACAAAGCCATTTGGGGACTCAATTTTAGTATGCAATTTTAATTAATACGAATTTACAATAAACTGCATATCAAATTATTAAATTATTTCTTTCAATAAAAAACAAAAGTGTTAAAGTTCAAATTAAGAAAATAAATATATTTTTTTTTAACAATCATAAATTAAATTATTGATTACTTTTAACTCATGCTAATCATTATTCTATAGTTAAACCAACGTTAGTTATTAATTCAGATTAGCACAGAGTTTTTCACTGATTTATAAACCTAAAAAATGATTTTTTGAGTGAATTTGAAATTATTGTCGCTTCTATTTTGATGGTTTTAAATTATATATTTTTTTTAAAAACTATTTCAAAATATTGGCAAATAAATAAAGCTTTTGCCCAAATAGTAATTAATAAAAAGTAACACCTAAAGGTTAAGTAAAAGATTTACAATCCAACTACTTTATGCAAGTATAACATTATTGATTGTAAACTTTAAATGTATAATCAACCAATGGTTTTATTGTGAAATTTATACCTTACTACATAAAGTAACTGTTTTGATTTATAGACAAGCCATTTAATAAAGTGATTTACACTTTATAGTTACTTGTATAAGATATACGTTAAGTATATAAGGTGCTTGAATATACTTTTTAAAATGTAGGAAAATGTTTTATTTTTGTTTATATCTATAAGGTACAAACAAAAGTAAAAAGAGAAAGACTAATCAAAATGATTAGTCTTTCTTTTTTTATACCACTTATATTGGCATTATTCCTTAACCAAGTAGATTCCATCTTCTTTTATCTCAATTAATTTTTCTTTATACAAAGCACCAATAGCTTTTTTAAAGGTTTTTTTGCTCATCTTTAAAACTGTTTTAATGTCTTCTGGATGCGAATTATCTGTTAAACGCAAAAATCCTTTACTGGCTCTTAATTCGTCCAGAATCTTTTCGGCATTAGGCTCTATACTTTGATAGCCTTGAATTTGCAACGAAACATCAATCTTGTTATCTGGTCTTATATTCTTGATATATCCTCGCATACGATCTCCTGTACGAATAGCGTCGTCATAAACTTCGTCTTTATATAACAAACCTTTGTATTTTTCATTGATGATGACATTGATTCCCAATTCAGTAATATGCGAAACGATTAAATCGACTTCTTCACCCTTTTCAACAGTAAGGTGGTCGTTTTTTAAAAACTGGTTCAACTTACTGGATGCCACCAAACGGTTGGTTTTTTCATCCATATAAAGATAGACCAAATAACGTTTTCCCTTCTCCATAGGACGAGCTTGTTCTTTGAACGGAACCAATATATCTTTCTCCATACCCCAATCCATAAAAGCACCTATTTGGTTGATATAATTCACACGTAAAAGAGCGAACTCATTCAAAAGTATATAAGGTTCCAATGTTGTGGCAACTGGGCGTTCTTCATGATCCAAATACACAAAAACAATAAGCTCCTCGCCTATTTCAAATTCATTGGGCACATATTTATTAGGTAAAAGTATATCGTGTATTCCTTCTGGGTCTTTTTCTGGGTTGCCCAAAAACAAACCCACTTTGGTATCACGCAATATCGTTAGCGTATTGTATTTTCCTATTTCAATCATTTTTATCGAGATTCTAAGTTGTTTCCAACTAAGTTTAATGTGCAAAGGTACGAACTTTGAAAATGAGATTTATAAAAACATTCTCAATAAAAAAAGCGTCTTGGAAAGACGCTTTTTAAATGATTTTAATAATTTTAATTGTAAGCACTTTCTTTACCAAAATGCAGCGCCAATAAATAATAAAAAACGGCTCTGTATTTATTTTTATTTGATTTTCCATATTGTTCCAAAACAGCATCAATTCCTTTTTGAAGTTCGGGTCCGTCTGATAAACCTAATTTTTTAATCAAAAAATTATTTTTTACCGTAGCAATTTCAGATTGTTGTGTTCCTGCTATAATGGAAGAATCCGGATTGTATATAGAAGGACCACAACCTGTTGTTACTTTTACCAATAAATCCATATCTGGAGTAATCCCACATTTTTCTTTCAGGTCTGCTGCATACTTTACAATTAATTTGTCTTTTGCACTCATAAAAATATATTTAAGGTTTGCATTTATTACAACTACCTCAAATTTAATGATTTATTATCAAACTGTGCGATTTTTATTCATTATTTTTTCATAAAATTTTGATTTTAAAAAAGAAAAAACATATTATTCAGCAGGAGTCCATGCTGCCGTATATTTAAGTAAAATAGCACAATTAGACTAACTCTTTAAAATACTGCAATAAAACGGTGTTATTTTCTAATGTAGGTGTAAAAACTTCTAGTATAGTTGGTTTATCATTTTGGGCATATAAAGAATCCAATCCTTTGGACAGACTCATCTCATCATTGGCAATCACATAATCCAATCCATACATTTTGGCTAAATGTTCAGCAGTCAAGCTATGTGAAGTTTCAAAAAATGTATTAAAAACTGGCGTTTCATCGTGTCCAGGCAAAATTCTAAAAATACCGCCACCTCCATTATTAATCAAAATGATTTTAAAATTTTTCTGTATGTAATTGTTCCAAAGGGCGTTGCTGTCGTATAAAAAACCAATATCTCCTGTTACAAAAACTGTCTGTTTTGCATTGGCTACAGCCGCACCAATAGCGGTTGAAGTACTCCCGTCAATTCCGCTGGTCCCTCTATTACAATACACTTCGATTGAAGGGTCAATAGGAATTAATTGAGCATAACGAATAGCAGAGCTGTTACTAATTTGCAATTGACTGTTTTGAGGCAAAGTTGAAATCACTTTCTCAAAAACCTTGAAATCAGTAAAAGGTATTTTAGACAAATAGATTTCGTGTTTTTCTTTGCGTAAGGCTTTAACCGCATTCAATTGAGCAAAATAATTACTGTCAATTTTTGTTGTTAAAGGCAAAAAGACATTAAAAAAAGTATTAGGATCAACTTCAAAATGACGAGTCAAACAACCAAATGTGTCATAGGCCCTCAAAGTATCAATGTGCCAATGGTGTTTGGGTTTGTATTTTCTCAAAAAAGCTTTAATACGCTTGGAAACAACCATTCCGCCAAAAGTGACTAAAATTTCAGGTTGAAAAGCCTCGAAATCTTCTGCTGTAAAGGGGGTAATAATAGTGTCGATATTGCTTATAAAATTTGGATGACAGACATTCGAAGTATTTTCAGTCATCACAACAACCGATTCATCATTTGCAAAAGCATCAATCGCATTTTTAGCAATTGCATTAGGATCGTTTACTCCTATCAATATCAATTTTCGGGTAGCTTTATTCCAAAGAGTAGCATATTCCTGCAAGTCTTTGGTTTCAATCATCTGAGGTACTTTTGCTGAAGCAAAAACTGCACTGTTAACACTCAGTTCGGAAACCGTTTCATATAATGGCTCCTCAAATGGAGCGTTGATATGAACAGGCCCTTTTTTATCAATAGCAGTATTGATGGCTTCATTTATCTTACAATCGTTTTCTTCCGAGACTGTTTCCAATAAATTGGCATTATATAAAGAATGATTGGCAAATACATTTTCCTGACGAATGGTTTGTCCATCACCAATATCAATTTTGCTTTGCGGCCTGTCTGCCGAAATCACAATCAACGGAATCTGGCTGTAGAATGCTTCTGCAAAAGCAGGATAATAGTTCAACAATGCCGATCCAGAAGTACAAACAAGTACGGTAGGCTTTCGGGTTTGCTGCGCTATTCCCAAAGCAAAAAAAGCAGCGGCACGCTCGTCGGCAATGCTGTAACATTGAAAAGCAGGATTACTAGCAAAACCTATAGTAAGAGGCGCATTTCTTGAACCTGGAGATATGATAATGTTGGTGATTTCTTTGGCTAAAAAAATTCGAAGGATGCTCTGTGCTAAAGGTATTTTGGGGTAAATCATTTGTATATTTTTCTGATTACAAAGTTACAAACTTGCGATTGCATTTCCGTTCATTTCGGGCTATTTTTCTTAAATTTGAAAACAATAAATAGCTAAAGATGAAAATCAAACTAAGACCATATCAAACCGAAGACACACAAGCCATATTGGATATTATCAATTATAATATTCTAAACTCAACTGCCTTGTACGATTACAACATTCGAACTTACGAACAGCAAAAAGCAATATTAGAAGAAAAAATCAATAAACATTTTCCAATAATTGTAGCAAAACTGGATGGTAAAGTAGTAGGTTTTGGTATGTATAGTGAATTCCGATTTCGAGAAGCTTATAAATATACTGTAGAGCATTCTGTTTATGTAGATAAAGATTATCACGGAAAAGGGATTGGAAAATTGCTATTATACGAATTAATCCAATTGGCCAAAAGCCAAAAATTACATACTATGATTGCAGTGATCGATTCTGAAAATCAAAGCAGTGTTGATTTTCACGAGAAATTTGGATTTAAAACCGTTGGAATAATCAAAGAATCCGGTTATAAATTTGATCGTTGGTTACATTCGGTTTTTATGCAATTGATTTTGGAGTAAAATTTTTAAACTCAGATTTCACACCCGAGCGACAGTGAACTGACGAAGTAAATTGACACAGATTCGTTTGTGAAAATCTGTGAATCCCTATAACCATAGGGAATGTCAAATTTATAATTTTTCTAGAATAAAATCAAGTCTAAAAGTATAACCGTATAAAGAATAGTATCTTTGCGTTTTTACAACTACTATGAGCTTTACTTTGCTTTCTTCTCCCTTACAAGGGTTTACCGATTTTCGTTTTCGAAATGCCATCCATAAATATTTTGGCGGAATCGACACTTATTACTCGCCATATATTCGTTTGAACGGAAAATTGGTTATAAAATCTTCTTACGAACGCGATTTGCTTCCTGAAAACAACATTGGTCTTGAGGTAATTCCGCAAATAATCACCAATGATGCCGATGAGTTTTTATTTGTGGCTAAATATGTAAAAGAACTTGGTTATAAAGAATTAAACTGGAATTTAGGTTGTCCGTATCCAATGGTGACGAAATCCGGTATGGGTTCCGGACTTATCAGCAATACCGAAAAAATCAATCATATTCTGGAAAGAGCCCATAACGAAACCGACATTATCGTGTCTATGAAAATGCGTTTGGGATATGATACCACTGAAGAAATTCTCGATGTTTTGCCTATTTTGGATAAATACCCCATTAAGAATATTGCCATTCACGCCCGAATTGGTAAACAACTGTATAAAGGTGGAGTGCATTTGGACGCATTTCAGCAATGTATCGATAACACCAAACACAAATTGTACTATAACGGCGATATTACTACCGTGGGCAAATTTCATGAAATGCGAGAACGCTTTCCCTCCATTGACCATTGGATGATTGGGAGAGGATTGATCGCCGATCCTTTTTTGCCGAGTATGATTAAAAGCAATGCTTTAGAATATCCCAAAAACAAAATGGAATTGTTCAGTGCTTTTCATGACACACTCTACCAGGGATATAGTGAATCATTATCCGGACAAACTCATATTCTATTGAAAATGCATCATTTATGGGAATACTTTTCGGGTATATTTTCAGATCCACATAAGGTCCACAAAAACATTAAAAAATCCAAAAGCATTCGCAATTACGAAGCTACCGTTAAAGAAGTTATTGCTAAAGGGTAGTTTTGATTTTTAAACCGTTGGGTGAAATCCAAATAAAGTAAAAATTTAACCACATAGAACCATAGATTAATGCTAAATAGGCAAAGAATAAATAGAAATAGCGCTATTTCACACATAGAATAGCTATGTGAATAGTAAAACGTCTATTTTTTTCTTTTAAAAAATACAAATTCTATGTTTCTACGTGGTAAAAAATATTTTCACCCAACAGGTTGATTTGTTAGTTAAATACCATAAAAAAAGAGCTTGACTAGCAAACTCTCTTTTTTTTGATTGATAACTGTGGAATTTATCCTTTTACCCAATTTACAATGTTTTCATCCATTGGTTTTACTTTAGAAAGATATACCTTAACTAATTCTCCTTTTTCGTTTATAAGGTATTTTTGAAAATTCCACTCTACTTTAGAATCTTGAACACCATTTTTAGCTTTTTGAGTCAAAAATTTATACATTTCACACATATCATCCCCTTTTACAGAAACTTTACTCATCATAGGGAAAGTCACACCATAATTGGCTTGACAAAATGTTTTAATCTCTGCATTGGTTCCTGGCTCTTGACCACCAAAGTTATTGGCAGGGAATCCAACAATTACAAAACCCTTATCTTTATACTGTTTGTACAAGGCTTCCAATTCTTTGTATTGAGGTGTATAACCACACTCAGAAGCGGTATTGACAATTAATACTTTTTTACCTTTTAACGAAGCAAAATCAAAAGTATTTCCTGATAAATCTTCGACTTTAAATTGATAAATGTTTTGTTTCACTTGTGCTTGAATTTGGATACTAAAAAAGAACATCGCGCAAATCGCTACTACTATTTTTTTCATAGATTTTATTTTTATATAAAATTAAGCATTTATTTATGTTATCATAATTTATTTTACTTGAACAAAAGTTAATTAAAACAGAAAATCCAGCATCAATAAACATACTAGGGTTTCAAAGAAATTAAATTTAGGACTAAAATTTATAAATCATTCCAACTTTCAAGAAAAATGCTGCTCTTGGTGTAAATGAATTTCTTCTATATTGGCCGTTTCGTTTCGTTCTTCAATCTGGATTCTGTGATAAGTTGATTTTCATTCCATTCCGAAATAAATAAATTTTCAACCGTCACTCCAAAGACCATCTTTTTGAAGGTATAATTGATAATAAAATCGGTTATAAAATAGCCGTCTGTTACTATCGAATTATATTCATTGGCCGGGAGGTCTTTCATAAATCTTTAATGTAAACCACCCAAAAAAAATTTCGAGTATTGAAAACCTAAACTTCCCGTAGAAGTAAAATCGAGAGTCCGTGGAATATATCTTCCTCATGAGGCTCATTAATGCCTCTTGCTTGCGTATAATTGGAATCGAATTGAAAAAGAAAAAAATACTTAGCTGGTAGCGAATTCCTCAATCTTGAATATTACCTCCTATCTTGCCGATGTTAAACTCTACCTTAACATTTTCTTTAAACGTTGCCATTGTTGTTGCATTTGAACTTAATGTCACTGCCATATCCTGACATCGTTCCCAAACATCAATGAAATCCCCTGCTACTAAAATTAAGCCTGAGATCACCACTAGTGATAAACCTAATAACATTTTTTTATTTTGCTATAATGTAAAAGTTATAAAAGCATTTACGGAATTGGATGCATTTTGGTACTAAAAAAGTGAATGAAAAATTAAAATATTTTTCATTTATTTGATTAACAGTATTTTAAAAACGAAAAAAATATATAATTTTATTTCAAAAAAAACAAAGTTGTTGCATTAAGAAATATAATCTGCTATTTATTAAAGGAATTGTATATGTTTGTAACCACTAAAAAAGATAATATGACTCAAGATGAATTGTTAGTTTTAATTCACCAGAAAGATGAAAAAGCATTTACCTATCTCTATGATATGTATTCCAAAAGTCTATTTTCGGTAATTAACGTATTGGTAAAAAACAGAGAAGAAGCTGAAGACGTACTCCAAGAAGTATTTGTCAAAATATGGAAAAATATTGATTCCTATAACGAGAGTAAAGGGCGATTCTATACGTGGATACTCAATATTGCCCGAAACACTTCAATAGATAAATTAAGATCCAAAAATTTTAATGACAGTCAAAAAAACCTTTCTTCCGATAATTTCGTACATCTCTTAGACGACAGCAATAAACTGGTAAACAAAATCGATACAATTGGGATTCAGGAGTTTGTCAAAAAACTAAAACCAAAATGTATTCAAATTATAGATTTACTTTTTTTTAAAGGATACACCCAACAGGAAGCTTCAGACGAATTGGCGATTCCTCTTGGTACCGTAAAGACACAAAACAGAAATTGTATTAACGATTTAAGACTATATTTGAAACTATAATGGATACAAAAGAATATATAGAATCAGGCATTTTAGAACTTTATGTGTACGGTTTACTCAGTGAAGCCGAAAACATAGAAGTGAGTACTATGGCAAAAAATCATCCCGAAATAAACGATGAAATCATAGCTATTGAGAAAGGAATTGTTGCTTTATCCTCTAGTTTTTCTCCTTTCCATTCGGTTGCCAATTTTGAAAAGATAAAAGCCAAACTCGAACTCAAACATTCTCGTGTTATCCAAATGAAACAGAGAAATTGGTCCAATTATATGGGCTGGGCTGCAGCCATTCTATTATTGATTGGAATCGGTTACCAGTACCAAAAATTAGGACAAACCAATAATCAAGTAGTGACTATTGGTAACGAAAAAGAGAAACTCACTAAAGAATTAAACTTTTTAGAACAAAAAAATAAAGCAGCAGAAACTAGTTTAGCAGTAATTAGAGATCAAAAAAATACAGTGGTGGCCCTTAGCGGACAGGCTGTAAATCCGAAGTCATTTGCTAAAGTCTATTGGAACAAAGAAACCAAAGTAGTTTACGTAGATGCAGCTGGATTACCTGAACCGCCAAAAGGAATGGTTTATCAGGTTTGGGCCTTAAAACTGAATCCGTTAACCCCTACAAGTATTGGTTTGTTAGAAGATTACAATACTAATAATCAAAAAATATTTGCAGTTGAAGATGTTGGTAGTGCAGAAGCTTTCGGAATTACATTAGAACCTGCAGGAGGAAGTTTGACACCAACAATGGAACAATTGTACACACTTGGAAAAGTTTAGTTTCAGTTGACGAAACCTTTTTCTCAAAAACACTCATTTCAATAGCTATTGAAATGAGTGTTTTTTTTTTTAATATTTAATGCTAAAAAAAAAAAGATGTTCCTTTCAGAACATCTTTTAACCAAATAATTGATAATTTTATTAGGAGATCCCCAATGTAAAACATAACCTACTGATATTTAAAATATAAAAATACCTAATAAAATTACCTTTGAATAGATATTTAAAGATAATAATAAAACACTAAAAAAATCTATAAAATTCATATTTAATCGATTAATTACAACTATATTAACAGAAAGTAAGTTTTTCAGCATTTAATTATTAAGACTTTACAGCAATTGAAAAGGTTTTATAAAAAAAGGTTCAACAGTTAAGCTGAACCTTTTTTAATTTTAAGACAATTACTGAAGCTACTTCTTATAAAACTTTCTGTATTTTGGATAAGTAATAGCTCCAATTAAAGAAATTGTTCCTAATGAATACCAAATCCAACTCAATGAATGTGCTTCCCCACTAGCGTATGAATGTAATCCCACCAAATGAAAGTTAACTCCGTAATAAGTGAACAAAATAGAGATAAACGCAAACATACTCATTAAGTTAAATATCCATTTTCCTCTCAATGAAGGCACAAATCGAGCATGAATCACAAAAGCATACACCATAATACTGATCAATGCCCAAGTTTCTTTTGGGTCCCATCCCCAGTAACGCCCCCAACTTTCATTAGCCCATTGTCCTCCAAGGAAGTTTCCAATAGTTAACATTATTAAACCTATCGTCAATGACATTTCGTTGATATACGTAATTTCTTTGATATTCAAATCCATTTTGGCTTTGTTCTTTTCATTGGTAAAAAAGATTAAAACCAGTGACACAAAACCTAATATCATTCCCAAAGCAAATGGTCCGTAACTGGCCACAATAACTGCCACGTGAATCATCAGCCAATAGGAATTAAGAACGGGTTGCAAGTTGGCAATCTCCGGATCAATCCAGTTGGCATAAGCTGCAGCGAGTATCATCGCAGCTACAAACGCCGCCGAAGCTACTGTTAATTTTGATCTAATATCAAATGCCAACCCAAAGAACATCGTCGCCCAAGCCACATAAACGATAGCTTCATAAGCATTACTCCAAGGTGCATGCCCCGATATATACCAACGCGCTCCCAATGTGATTGTGTGCAATACAAAAAGCAAAGCAATAATTACGTGCATCGAATTCACAAAAATATTTAATAGTTTAGACTCTTTAAAGATTTTAAGAATAGTAAAAAACAACATCAAAATAGCAGCAAATAGATAGGCAAAAGGTAATTTTTGCAATAAATCATATTTGTTATAAGTAATTTCCAAATTAATTTTATCGTCACTTGGTCTTACTTTGCTACCGAACTTTTTTTGAAAACCGTTGATGCTTTCCAATAATTCATCGGCCGTTTTATAATTTTTGGTTTCGATCGCATGACCTAGTGTTCCAAAATAAAGAGGTAAAATACTTTTGGTATAGGTAGAATCCATTCCTTTTAAACCAGCATGCTCCAGTTCTAGATACGAAATCCATTTATTGCCCGGATCATTCGGTATTGGAAAAATCCTCAATATGCTTCCGCTCAAAGCCGATTCCATCAAGTTTACCTTCTTATCGGTTTCGATAAAATCTTTTTCAAACTGATTTGGATTCCCGGCTTTATACGCGGCATCCAAATAAGGTAATAATTTATAATTGCCTTTTTCATCAAAGAAAGAGATGAAAGGAGCATACTTATCTTTGTAGTCAACTCCAATAATTTTGCGAATACTGTCGTTTCCAGGCTTGATATAAATAAGCGGAATTTCAATCCACAATTGGGCGCTTTGCGTCATTGACAAAAATACCTGATCAGAGTTCATTCCATTGTAAGTATCCGAGTGACTTACTTTACGCAACAATTCAGATGAAAAAGTATTAATTGGTTTCATTCTGCCACCAGCATCTTGTATAACCAACCTTCCAAATTTTGCTGCATGTTCTGGTGTAACTGTATAAGCTGTCAACACCGAATCCAATTGCATTTGGGTTGGTTTTATTCGTACATGACCTGTACTTTCATTATGCGAATGTTCGGTTTCATCTTCAGAATGATTATGCTGTTGTGCAAAACCAGTCAAACTAAACAACAATACCAAAATTGTCATCAACTTTGCTTTTTTATCCTTCACTACTTCTAATTTTCTTTTCAAATCAGCAAAGCGGGAATGTTTGGTAAACATAATCGCCATCATTGCAAAAAACAACATAAAATAACCAATATAAGTTATGGTAGTTCCCCAATAATCGTGATTTACGGACAAAACCGTTCCTTTTTCGTCCGGATCAAATGATGATTGAAAAAAACGATAGCCTCCGTGATCCAATACGTGATTCATATAAATTCTGGCATCAAATGGTTTAACAGAATCCTGAACAGTAACCTGGCTTTCAAAAGAAGAATAACTTTTCTCGGTTCCTGGGTATTTTTGAGCAATAAAATCATTTAGTTTTATCTTAAAAGGCAAAACATAGGCTTTACTTCCATAGAAAAAAGTATAATCTTTTTCACCTATTTTAACAGTTTTAGAATCACCAATTTTTCCTTTAGATCCCAATAAGGTTATCAATTCGTCTTTGCCATTGACGATAAGCTTAACCACTAAAACATCTTCATGACTTTTTTCCTTGAAATCATTTTTAGTTTCATAATCAATTACACCGGTAACTGCTGGCTCCGGAAATACAAAACGAATATCCCCAATGCTGTATAAGGATCGCATCATCAAAGGCTGCACAACATCTTTTACCACTTTTCCCTGTAGCTTATCTGCCATTCGCATAAAATCACCTTCAAAAGGCATTTGAATGGTATAACTTTCACCTGTAGTATTAATATTGATTGCACCTTCAGTAAATTTATTTAAAGAAAAAAGTACATTATGAATATTTTGTACTTCTCCTGCTTTCAAGAAATGTTCTTCACGACCACCTGCACCTGCTTCTACCAATTTAAAATACAAACTCCCTTTTGGATCGGGTTTTACGTATTCTTTGGCACCCATAATGTATTTTTCGTATTTTACTTCAAATGAATCTCCTGCAAAATCACCTTTAATTGTAAAATTATTATCAGTAACTGGCGATAACAAAACCGCCTTTTCAAAAACCCTGCGTTTCATTTCCCCCTTGTACTCTCCGTCAACAAAAAGAGTCAGGAATGTTTTGTCAGAATAAAATTGATTTTCGGCAGCGCCTTCTCGTATTGGCATCATTCCCTCAAAACTAATGTAACGCGTAATAAAAGCTCCGCCAATGATGAATATAAAAGCCAAATGAAGCATCAAAGTCGCCCACTTTTCTTTTTTAAGCAATTGATAACGCTTGATATTCCCAATGAAATTAATCATAAAAAATCCCATTATAGCTTCAAACCACCAAGTGTTATACACTAAAATTCGAGCTGTATCGGTATTGTATTTGCTTTCAATAAAAGTTCCTGTTCCCATTGCAATTGCAAAAGTCAAGAATAAAAGAGCCATTAATCGGGTAGAAAATAGGACAGAGAATAATTTTTTATCCATTTGGAAGTAAATTTCAGTTTAATAAAGTGTGGCAAAAGTACTCAAAATTGTCCACTTCTTTTAAAGCACAATTGTTAATTTAATCCAAAATTAAGGATGCTTTTTTATGCAAAAAACAATAAATCATACGCATCCTTGTTATATCTAGAGTTAAAAAATTGAAACCAACTCTTCATTTTTTTTTGTTAATTTTGCCAAATGATTAAAATAACGATTATAGGATCCGGAAATGTAGCACAACACCTGATTGATGCTTTTGCAAAAAGCAATACTATCGAAATCATTCAAGTCTTTTCAAGAAGCCAAAAACAAATCCCCCCCCTACTCGATTCGGACAAAATAACGAATGATTGGAATGCTTTGAAAGAAGCGGACCTATACATAATAGCCGTTTCAGATGATGCTATTGCAAGTGTTTCATCTCAATTGCCTTTCGAGAATCGATTAGTTGTCCATACATCCGGAAGTGCTCCTTTGAGTTCGCTAAGCGACAAGAATCACAAAGGTGTTTTTTATCCTTTACAAACTTTTACCAAAGGAAAACCAATTGATTTTAAAACCATTCCTTTTTGTCTGGAAACCCAGTTTGAAAACGATTATGCCTTATTAGAAAAAGTAGCCTCTTCTATTTCTGACAATGTTTACAAAATCGATTCACATCAACGAAAAGCCCTGCATGTGGCAGCAGTTTTTGTGAATAATTTCACTAATTATTTGTACCAATTAGGAAACGACATTTGCCAGGAAAATCATGTTCCTTTTGACATTCTGAAACCGCTAATTCTTGAAACTGCCGAAAAACTTTTGACGCTTTCACCCAAAGATGCCCAAACCGGTCCCGCAAAACGCAATGACATTTCGACAATTGAGGCACATGAATCCTTTTTATCCAATGAAAATCAATCTACTATTTATAAAATATTAACCCAATCTATACAAAATCATGGCAAAAAGCTATAAAGAAATAATGAATGATATTACTACGTTTGTGTTTGACGTAGATGGCGTACTTACTGACAGTTCTGTTTTTGTCACCAATGAAGGTGAAATCCTTAGAACAATGAATATTCGTGATGGTTACGCTATGAAAGCTGCCGTTGAAAGTGGGTATCATGTATGCATCATTTCAGGTGGAAGCAACGAAGGTGTCCGAGTGAGACTCCGTAATTTAGGAATTACCGATATTCATCTAGGAACTCCCGACAAAGTGGAAACGTTTAAAGAATATACTGATGTTTACTCCATTGACCCAGAACAAGTTTTGTATATGGGTGATGATATTCCAGATTATCATGTGATGAAATTAGTAGGATTACCTACTTGTCCACAAGATGCAAGTCCAGAAATCAAAGCTATTTCTAACTATATTTCGCATAAAAATGGTGGCAAAGGTGCTGCACGTGATGTGATTGAGCAAGTAATGAAAGTACAAGGAAAATGGATGGCTTATTTTGACGGGAAACTTGATTAATTTTAGATTGCAGAATTAAGATTGCAGAATTAAGATTGTAGATTTTAGAGTTAAGATTTTTTTAATTCATAATTTCTAATTCACAACTCATAACCAACTATTGAACCACTTAGCATGAAGTATCTCAAACTCATACGTTACCAAAACCTACTAATGCTTGCATTAATGCAGCTCCTTTTTCGTTATGGTTTTTTAAAATTTCAAAATATTCCTTTAGCGCTAAACGATTGGCAATACTGTTTACTAGTATTTGCTACAGTGATGATTGCTGCAGGTGGTTATGTGATTAACAATATTATGGATCAGGGAACCGACAATGACAACAAACCCAATCAAGTGGTTGTAGGTAAAAGCATATCCGAAACTAATGCTTATACTATTTATTTTGCTTGTACCGTTTTGGGCGTTGGTGTTGGATTTTATTTGTCGAATGTGATTGCAAAACCTGGCTTTGCAGCCATCTTTATTATCATATCGGCGACTTTATATCTTTATGCCACAAGCCTAAAACAAATGCTACTTGTAGGGAATTTTGTTGTAGCACTTTTATTGGCGTTTAGTGTACTCATCATTCCAATTTTTGATCTTTTACCTGTAATCAATCCTGAAAACCAAATCGTTATGTCCGAACTGTTTTCCGTTCTTTTAGATTATGCCTTATTTGCCTTTGTCATTAATTTTATTAGAGAAATTGTAAAGGACCTCGAAGATGTCAATGGCGATTACAATCAGGGAATGAATACATTACCTATTGCTTTGGGCATCAGCCGAACATCGAAATTAGTGTTGATTTTGAGTTTAATTCCGCTGGTATTGGTGATCTTCTATATCAAAAACTATTTTTTTGCTTTTGATTTGTATGTTGCAACACTATATACCTTAATATGTATCGTGGCTCCATTAATTTATTTTGCCGTTAAAATGGCTGATGCAAAAAAAAGCCAAGATTTTCATCATTTGAGTACGGTTTTAAAACTCATTATTTTATTCGGACTCTTCTCTATTGCCATTGTTACCTATAATATACTTCACCATGCTTAAAGAAAAACTCAAAAACTACAAACTCATATTAGCTTCGGGTTCTCCTCGAAGACAACAATTTTTTAAGGATTTAGATTTGGATTTTGAAATTCGATTGAAAGAAATTGAAGAAATTTTTCCGCCCGAATTGAAAGCCGAAGAAATCACAAATTACCTCGCACAACTGAAAGCCAATGCTTTTGAAGGTAAATTGCAACCCAATGAAATTTTAATCACAAGTGACACGATAGTTTGGCACAAAAATTGTGCTTTAGGTAAACCTAAGGACTATAAAGATGCTTTTGAAATTTTAAAGTCATTATCAAATTCGACGCATGAAGTCATTACTTCGGTTTGTTTTAAGACAAATTTGTCTTCAAATTTGATATATGAAACAACAAAAGTTACCTTTAATACGTTAACCGATGAAGCAATTCTTTATTATTTGGATAATTACAAACCTTATGATAAAGCAGGAGCCTACGGAATACAGGAATGGATTGGTTTTATCGGAGTTTCAAAAATTGAAGGTTCTTATGCCAATGTAATGGGAATGCCAACGGACAAAGTGTATGATTATTTAATTAATTTATAAAAAAAAATAAAAAATTTAATGGATTTCTTTGATCAATATCTAAAAGAGCAAATTAGTACTGGAGTTTTATTAGTGATTGTCTTTTTGTCTCGCACTGTTGTTTCAAAATTAGTAAGACGTTATGCCAAAACAAGTCATATTATTGAACGAAGAACCAATTTGGTTATCAAATATATTAATATTTTGATTACTATTTTGGCCCTAATAACCTTAATATTAATTTGGGGAGTTCAACCCAAAGATATTTTTATTACAATTTCATCAGTAGCCACGGTTATTGGAGTAGCAATGTTTGCACAATGGTCCATCTTGAGTAATATTACCTCCGGGATTATTTTGTTTTTTTCGTTTCCGTTCAAAATTGGGGATATTATCTTAATTCACGATAAAGATTTTCTTGAAGAAGGCGAAATAGAAGACATTGGCGCCTTTCATGTTACCATAAGATCAAAACAAGGAGAAATTATTATCTATCCCAATAACTTATTTTTCCAAAAAGGGATTTCAATTATTAAAAAACCTTCAAACAACAATGACGAGTTTACTGATTAACTTCAGATGTCATTTTTATCACTTAACCCAACTCTAAATTTAAATACAATGAAAACAATTAAATTATTTCTTATTGCGCTCCTGCTTTTCGCAGCGAGTTCAACACAGGCTCAAGTGTCTGTTAATGTAAACATAGGAACCCCAAATGTAAATGTACGTGTAGGAACGCCTCCTGTTTGGGGACCTGTCGGTTATGATGAAGTAGAATATTACTATTTACCGGATATCCAAGTTTATTACGATATTCGATTAGCGGAGTATATTTATTTTGGAAATGGACAATGGATCCGTTCCAGATATTTACCAAGCCATTGTAGAAACTACGACTTATATCATGGCTACAAAGTAGTTTTGAATGATTATCATGGTCATGCCCCTTATACATATTTCAATACACACAAAGTGAAATACTATAAAGGATATAAAGGGAAACCTCAAAAAAATAGAGGAGAATACAAAGTACGTTATGAAGATCATGACAATCATGATAACGACCATCATGATAATGGACATCACGACAATCATGGAGGAAAAGGAAATAATGGAAATGGCAAAGGAGGTAAACATTAATCTTATATTTCCATTGAACACAAAGAGCACTATACATGGTGCTCTTTTTTTATTAAAATCTCAAAATGTTATAGTTTTTTTTTTGCTTTTATACAGACAATTAATTTTTCATATACTTATTCAACCACTCAAAAATAGTTTCAAATACCAAATTCCGTACTGGTTTTCTGGATAATACCAAATCGTGTATAGCACCTTTAAAACCAATGATCTCTTTGTGTGGAGAATCAATTAATTTCGCCTTTTTTGTAATATCATCCACATTCAAAATAGCATCTCCTTCAAACATTTCTTCACTCCAATGCTTTGGATTAACTGATTGAATAGAATGTAAAATCAATATAGGCTTATAAACTGAAATACCATTTGCAATTTTCAAATGTCCATCATGTATGGCATTTATCCATCCTGCGTTGATAGACGGGGCAACATGAGGTTTCCATTTCAAATTATAATCCCATTCCCCAAAATCATTTTTGTGCAAACTTTTTCCGTAAAATTTTGAAAACCCAATGGGTAAAGCTATATTTGGATTTAACCTACCCAAAAAAGAAAGTAGAGGGATAACCGTTTTCTTTTGAATCCAAGGTACATTAAAATCATAAAAAGGACTATTACATATCAACACATCAAAAAGTGTCGATTCTTTTCTATCCGAAGCATACAAAGTTATTATTAGTCCGCCTGTAGAATGGCCGTATAGCACAATTTCCTGATTTCTTTCTTCTCTAATTATGCCCAGTGCGCGGTCGATATCTCCATAATATTCGGATAAGTCCCTCACATTATTTGCTCTTTGATTTTGCAAAATAGACCTCCCATATTTCCTTAAATCCAAAGCATAAAAATGAAATCCTTTCTTTAGAAATTCCTCAGCAATGATATCCTGAAAAAAATAATCATTAAAACCATGAATGCATAAAATTGCTTTGTTTACACTTGAAGAACCTCTCTTCCGAATGAGAGTAGCAGTAACTTTACCTTCAAAATCATTGGGTTGAATAATGGTCATTTGTTCGAAACCATTTTTCAAAACATCTTCCTCGTATTGCATATTCATTTTGGTTAGGTTAATTGTAGACAAAGGGTCTTTTTATTGATACAAATATATTTATTACAACATTCTCAAATTTAGCATTCTAATTTTAAATAATTGATTTAGAAAACTATTATTTTATATCAAATTTGTTAATCTTCAACACCATACTTTTAAAAAAAAACATCCTATAAATCCCAAACATTAACATAAATTTTAGAATAATGTCAAAATATTCCCATTATTAAATTAGTATTTTTGGAGTTGAACTAATCCATACTTTTCTTTTTTTTTTAGAAGTAATAAATTCCCCTTATATGCGAAAGCTTTTTTTTAAATCGTTTTTTCTTTTAGTCCTCTCTATACAAATAATAAACGCTCAAAAACCTCAAAAGCCAAATTCGGCCGACATTTACAATCAAATTCAGAAACTAAATTTTCTCGGTACTGTACTTTATATAGCAGCACATCCCGATGATGAAAACACCCGTTTAATTTCATACATGGCCAATGATGTTCATGCCAGAACAGGTTATTTATCTCTAACCAGAGGAGATGGTGGTCAAAATTTAATTGGACCACAATTAAGGGAATTGCTCGGAGTCATAAGAACTCAAGAACTATTGGAAGCAAGAAAAATAGATGGTGGAGAACAATTTTTTTCCAGAGCCAATGACTTTGGATATTCCAAAAACCCTGAAGAAACGTTACAAATTTGGGACAAAGAAAAAGTGCTTGCAGATCTTGTTTGGACCATTAGAAAATTCCAACCAGATGTTATCATCAATCGCTTTGACCATCGGTCACCAGGAACAACTCATGGACATCACACTTCATCAGCAATGCTAAGTGTTGAAGGATTTGACTTGGCGAACAATCCCGCTTCTTTTCCGGAACAATTAAAACTCATACAGCCTTGGCAACCCAAACGTGTGTTTTTTAATACCTCTTGGTGGTTTTATGGCAGTAAAGAAAAGTTTGATTCAGCTGATAAAACGAATCTAATCTCAGTTTCAACCGGAGTTTATTACCCAACTTTAGGAAAATCCAATCAGGAAATAGCAGCTTTAAGTCGCAGTAGTCATAAATCTCAAGGATTTGGAAGCACAGGAACTCGTGGTGAAGACACTGAATATCTTGAATTTCTAAAAGGAGAACCCTTAAAAGACAAATCATCAATTTTTGATGGAATCGATACAAGTTGGAACCGTGTAAAAGGAGGAAAACTAATTGGTGAATTGGTTAGCATTATTGCCAATCAGTACGATTTTAAAAATCCATCGGCTAGTATTCCAAATTTGGTAAAAGCCTATACTATGATTCAAGCTTTGGATGAAAATCATTGGAAAATAGTAAAATCTGAAGAAATAAAAAAAATCATCTCAGCTTGTTCCGGTTTGTATTTGGAAGCTGTTTCCAACTCCCAAGAAGCAACTCCTGGAAGTATTCTAAAACTGAATTTGGAAGCTATAAATAGAAGTCCCGTAGCCATGCAATTATCAAGTGTTACGACTCTACCCGACCAAAAAACCACGGTATTGAACACCGATTTAAAAAACAACACACTACAAAGCCGTGCTCTCGATTTACAATTGTCCCAATCCATAAACTACACGCAACCTTATTGGTTAAAAGAAAAAGGAACAGTAGGATTGTACACGGTGGAAGACCAAAAAAACATCGGAATTCCTGATATTATTAGAGAGACCAAAGTAATTTTTAATGTAAAAATTAATGGTATTGAAATTCCATTTGAGAGAACCGTGGTTTACAAATACAATGATGACGTAAAAGGTGAAATGTATAATTTCTTAGACATAGTTCCAGAAGTAACAACGACAATTCAAGACAAAGTCCTCCTATTTCCAAACACCAAACCCAAATACGTTGGGGTAAACATAAAATCTGGTGAAAACAACCTCAAAGGAAATTTAAAATTGGACTTACCTAAAGACTGGAAAATATCACCTACCTCTATTCCTTTTCAATTGGACAAAAAGGGAATGGAACTAACTGTTTATTTTGAAGTTACTCCTCCTGCCCAAATGAGTGAAGCAGTTGGAAAAAGTATTGCAACTGTTGAAGGAGTCACTTATGACAAAGAACAAATTAACATTAATTATGAGCATATTACCAAACAGCAGGTTTTAAAAACAGCAGAAGTAAAATGCATTCGATTTGATTTGAAAACCAACGAGGAAAAAATTGCCTATATTATGGGAGCAGGCGATGAAGTTCCCAAAAGTTTAACTCAAATGGGATATAAAGTAACCCAAGTAAAACCCGAAGAAATAACCCCCGAAAAACTCGATTCTTTTGATGTGGTTATGACCGGCGTGCGTGCTTACAACACGGTTCAGGCATTGGCAAACAAGCAAGATATTTTATTTGATTTTGTAAAAGGCGGAAAAACAATGATTGTACAATACAACACAACCGATGATTTGGTTACCACAAACATTGCCCCTTATCCGCTAAAAATATCCAGAGACCGAGTAACCGAAGAAAATGCTGAAGTTCGCTTTCTGGCGCCAAATCATCCCGCTTTGAATTATCCGAATATGATTACCCAAAATGATTTCAAAGGCTGGAAACAAGAACAGGGATTGTATTATCCAAAGGAGTTCGATAAAGCCTTCACTCCTATCATATCATCGAATGACAAAGGAGAAAGCGCCAAAGAAGGTGCTTTACTAATCGCTCCATACGGGAAAGGAAATTACATTTACACAGGATTAAGTCTATTCAGAGAATTACCGGAAGGTGTACCTGGAGCTTATAAATTGTTATCGAATATGATTTCGATTAAACCTTCAGTAAGTATTCCGAATCAAAAAATGAAACCTTAAATCAAAAACATGGACTCAAAAAAGCATAAAATTTGGTCAAAAAACTATACTTTAGTTCTGGTTGCCAACGCCCTGTTTATAATTATTTTTTATTTAATCATGAAATTATACTCATAACCTATGCAAATATTTGACTGGATTGTACTGATAGTAACACTATTATTTATTGTAATTTATGGTGCATGGAAAACACGCGGCAGCAAAAATGTTGAGGACTATATTCTTGGAAACAACGAAACGCCTTGGTTTACCGTGGGACTTTCGGTTATGGCAACCCAAGCGAGTGCAATTACTTTCCTTTCAACGCCAGGACAAGCCTATCATGACGGAATGGGATTTGTCCAATTCTATTTTGGATTACCTATTGCAATGGTGGTAATCTGCCTCACTTTTATACCTATTTACCACAAATACAAAGTTTATACTGCTTATGAATATTTAGAAAAAAGGTTCGATCTAAAAACCCGTTCCTTGGCTGCTGTTTTATTTTTGGTCCAAAGAGGTTTAGGAACTGGCATTACGATTTACGCTCCCTCTATTATTTTATCGGCATTGTTGGGCTGGAATCTTACCTATATGAATATTATCATTGGTATTTTAGTTATTATTTACACCTTTTCAGGTGGTACAAAAGCTGTCAATGTCACTCAAAAACAGCAAATGTTTGTCATTCTAGCCGGAATGGTAATTACTTTTTTCCTTATTCTTGACTATTTGCCCAATGATATGACTTTTGATAATGCGTTGCATATTGCTGGAGCCAATCAAAAAATGAATATTGTGAATTTTTCTTTTGACTTGGATGAGAAATACACTTTTTGGAGCGGAATTACAGGTGGTTTTTTTCTAGCCCTAGCTTATTTTGGTACTGACCAATCGCAAGTAGGTAGATATTTATCTGGGAAATCGGTTAGAGAAAGCCAAATGGGATTAATCATGAACGGGCTTTTAAAAGTACCCATGCAATTCTTTATTTTACTTACGGGAGTTATGGTTTTTGTATTTTTTCAATTCAATGAAACGCCTTTGAATTTTAATCCAAACAATAAAATAATTGTAGAAAACTCTATTTACAAGAAAGAGTACCAAAATTTACAAAAGGATTTAGAAAAACTATCCGAAGATGAAAAAGTAATTAATCTGTTATATATTGACCAACTCAATCAGGATTATGACAATCCCACCCTTAGAAAAGAATTAGTCGATTTGGCACTCAAAGAAAAAGAATTAAGGGCAAAGGCCAGAGAAATCATTTCAAAAGCGGATAATAAAGCCGAAACCAATGATAAAGATTATGTTTTTTTCTATTTCATACTTCATTATCTACCAAAAGGGCTTATTGGCTTATTGCTGGCGGTAATCATTTCTGCAGCTATGTCTTCAACAGCTTCAGGCCTTAATGCACTAGCATCGACAACAGCCATTGATATCTACAAGCGTAATCTCAAAGAAGAAAAAACCGAGAAACATTACCTTAATGCTTCCAAACTTTTTACTCTAATGTGGGGAATTATTGCTATTGCTTTTGCTTGTATCGCCACGCTTTTTGAAAATCTAATACAACTTGTAAACATAATCGGTTCCATTTTTTATGGTACTGTTTTGGGAATTTTCTTGGTTGGTTTTTATACCAAAAAAATACGCGGAAAATCAATCTACTATAGTGCTATCATTAGCCAAATAGCTATTTTTATCATCTATTATTTCACCAATTTCATTTATGTAAGTGGAGCCGAAAAACTAGGATATTTATGGCTTAATTTTATTGGGGCGTTACTCACCATAATATTGTCTTATTTGTTGCAAACTACACTATTTAAGAGTGAAAAACAAACCACTTTAGGAGATCAAAATAGGGTCGCATAAAAATCTTATACACTACAAAACAAAATTCCGCCAAGTTCTAAAAAAGACGAGACGGGATTTTCTGTTTTAAATCCTTTTTAGAATATATTAGGATTTAAAGATTATTGAATTATTCATAAAAAATAATACGAAAAATATTAAAAAATAATTTAAAAAATATAAATTTGGCTTCAAATTTTAACTAAACTATTTAGTAATGAAATCAATAAATCTTTTTTGCTTTGCCTTATTTTTTCAACTGCTCTGCGGAAGTACCACTTATGCCCAATTTGGTATTTCAACTGATATATTAAAACTTGGGGCTTCAACCCTAGGTATTGATAAAATATTCAAAAAACCAGCAGCCATTACGACGGCTTTCGAAGATGTGAATAAAGATGGTTCGCAAATGCCTAATTTTTTCAAATTAGAAGTAGCACAGCCTTTATATTTATTACCAAAAGCGACCAATGGCGGTTTTGTACTTTGCGCCGGCTATTATGAAATGATTAATAAAAGTTACTGTTTGCATGCTGGTACATTTGCGCCATCAACCGGTGACGGGTATATGTATGCTCCAACTAATGGTTCAAAAAAAGAAATTGTTACGGCGATACTAAAGAGTGCTGAAAATCATCCGGAAATTCATCAACATGATATACAAATTTTGTTATGGGCCATCATTGCCAAAACAAAATTCATCAATTTTAGTACTGAGGTAAAACTGACTGCTGTTACTCTACTTACAAAAAAACAATTAACACAACTGGAGGATGGAGCGCTTGGATTTTTGCCTGATGATATTATCAATGAAGCCAAATCAAAGCTACCCGAAAGTGTACAAACTGTCTTTGAAGCAGAAAACAATATTCGTGGCTTAATTACTTCTGGAAATTATACGTATCAGGAAATGGAAAAATATGCCATTCTAGCTGGATTTGCACCTCCTAGAACAGATTACCCCAGCGGGATATGGACTTTGCATCCAGATGGGTATTATATACGTTACATCCCATCAGGTTATTCAGTAACCAAAGTTCAGATTTACGTTCCCAAAGAACTCATTGATGGTTTAAAAGGAAAAAGCCTTATTTATGACGCAACAAATGATATTGCCTGCCCAGCAAATACAGGATCTCAAAGGTTGGCACAAACCAATGAACCTTTAAATCCAGATTATTCAATTATCATTAAGACAGTATGTAACGGTGTAAATTAATATTAGAAAACTGTTAACACAAAAAAATCCCGTTTCCTCTTAAGAAGAAACGGGATTTTCATATTCATTTTATTGTTTATTTTTTACTCCACTCTGAAATGCTTTCTCTATTCATTTTTACATAATCCTGATTTTTGGCTGCTTCAGCAGCTGCCAGAGAAATAGTAGCCGTTTCAATCGCTCCTTTTTTGTCGCCTAATTTGGCTTGAATCAATGATTTCAAACGAGTGTACCAATAAGGTTTTTCGGTACTCATATTCAAAGCTTTATCAACGTAATTCAACGCTTTTGCATTATCACCATTTGATTGATAAATATATTGCGCTGCCGAAAAATAGTCCGCTGATGTTGGCCCCGCCAAGATTTTTTCAATATTAGCCAATGTTACTTTTTGGGTCGGCACCTCAAATTTCATCGAAACTGAAGAATTTTCCCAAGCCATATCTAAGTCTGCAGAATCAGCAGTCAAATTTCCAATACCAATCGTAAAAGACTCCACTGGTTTTTGCAAGGATTCTTCTTTTACCGTAGTTCTCAAAACTACATTAGCTTCATTCCAAACTTCCGGATTTCCCCAATTGTTTGTAGTAGAATAAAAAATCACTTCCCAACTTTCAATTTTAGGAATCGTATACAAAGCATATTTTCCTTTTGGCAACGTTTTACCGTCGATTACAACATCTTCACTAAAAGAAATTGTAGTATTTTCATTGGCACCTGTTCTCCAAACTTTTCCAAAAGGAACCAAATTACCAAACACCGCTCTTCCTCGCGCCGCCGGTCTGCAATAAACGATTTCTACGTCTGTCAATCCAACTGTTTGAAAAACTGTTGCTTTTGGACTTGCTTGAGGAGTTTTCAATTGAGCCTCAGTAATAAAGGGTGCTATAATAAATGCTAATACAATAAGTGCTTTTTTCATTATTATTGGTTTAAGTGTTTCCTCAAATTTACAAATTCAAAAAGCTTTAAATGTTAATATTTCCTTAATTCAAAAAATAGTTATTACACTGTTTTCTTTAAATTCCATCTCTGCAAAAAACAAAAAAAACACCCCAACAGCAAACTAAGAAATCATATAAGCTTTATAAAAAATTATGTAACAACAGAAAAGAGGTTCCAGTTTAAGTTTGCAATGTAATTAAATCAAATTTAATTAATAATGACGTGATTATTTTTAACAATAGTCAACTTTATAAAAAACTACTATCATGGAAAATCAAAAAATAATACTCCAAAAAGTAAAATATCTTTTTTTTAAAAGCATGTTCTACTGTTTTGAAATTCGATATATGTTTAATTTATAAACTCATTAGTACTGTGATACTTTTTCAAAACTCAATTCATCAAAATGATTGACAACCACATCTGCCAATGTTAAATCTTGGTCTTTGGAATGAAAACTATTGTACCCAATACAAAAAATACCGGCAGATTTAGCTGCTTTTACACCATTGGTACTATCTTCAATAACGATGCAATTCTCTTTTGGAGCTACTGACAAAGAAGCAGCGTGCAAAAAAATTGCAGGATGTGGTTTTGATTTTGGGAAATCTTCGCCACTCACTATATGAGTAAAATACTGATGCAAATCAAATCGGCGAAAAACTCGGTCAATAGTCACTTTTGAAGCTGATGAAGCCACAATTAACTGCATTCCGTTTTGATGAAAATCTTTAATTAAATGCTCTACTCCTTCCAGCAATGCCAAGTCTTCTTTACTATCAAAAGCATCGTTAAAAATGGATCTTTTCCTCAAAATTAAATCTTCCACATCCTGTTCCAATTGGAAATGTTCTTTCAATTTCTGAAAAGTATTGCGTGTCGATAATCCTGTAAAAGAAGTGTACATTTCCTCTGGAACTTCAATATTGAGTTCACCAAATTGTTTGTAATAAGCATAACGGTGTACGAGTTCTGTATCAACAATTACACCATCCATGTCGAAAATTACGGTTTGTATCATTAAAATTTTAGTTTAAATTGTTTAAAGTTTTATTTTGTTTCAAATTGTTTAATGAAAGTCGTTTAACATTGATAAAACATTCTCTGAAATTTCGTTTTACCCCAACCTCAAACTTTTTAACTCTTAAACAATGCAAACTTTTTACTCTTTTTTAAGCAAATATCGAATCACCGTTTCTGCAGCATACAATCCGAATAATCCTGGCATATAGCTATTGGTTCCGTAGAACGATTTCTTGAAATTGGAACCATCGGTCATTTTTAAACTTGACTCATCCTGAATTTCAGAAGAAAAAACCACTTTCACTTTATTGATTTTTTCTTTTTTTAGACGCTTTCTGATGGTTTTAGCAAAATAGCAATTGATTGTTTTAGAAATATCAGTCACCTTTACTTTGGAAGCGTCCATTTTACCACCAGCTCCCATGCTGCTTAGGATTCTTACACGCTTTCTTTTGGCAGCGATAATCAAATTTAGTTTTGGCGTAACACTGTCAATACAATCTAAAACATAGTCATATTCAGGCATAACAATTTCGTAGGCACGCTCTGGTGAAAGAAACTCTTTTATTCTTATCAAATTCAATTCGGGATTGATATCCATCAATCGGTCCCCCACAACATCCACTTTAGGCAGCCCCACAGTTGAATGCAAAGCTGGTAATTGTCTGTTTATATTGGTAATATCCACAACATCTCCGTCTACAATGGTCATCGTCCCCACTCCTGCCCTTGCTAAAAATTCGGCTGCAAAAGACCCCACACCGCCAAGTCCCACGACCATTACGTGGGCATTCTGTAAATTTTGTAATCCTTCTTTTTTAAATAATAGTTCGGCTCTTTCTGTCCACTCTGCCATATTTATTCGTTTTAATTTTATTCTTAAAGTTGCTTTTTAAAAACGGTTGCAAAATTACTGTTTATTTGCTGTTTGAGTACCTCCATACTCCAATTTTTATAGTTGGCTGCCAAGGCATATACTTCTTCAATTCCTTCTTCAACAGTATCGGTCTCCAAAAAAAATCGATCATTGGGAATACTTTCGAAAACTATTTCTAATTCCGGATTGCGCAATAAGTATTTTCCAAACGAAATATAAAATCCATTATCAATCAATTCCTTAGCCACTTGTTTGTTTTTTGAAAAACCGTGAATAATCATCGGAACTGCAATTTTTAAACGTTTCTTGGTTGCAATTACCTCCTGAAAAGCAGCCACACAATGAATTACAACTGGTTTATTCTGTTTTTGTGCCAAAAGTAATTGTTTTTCAAAAACTATTTGCTGCAGCTCTAACGGAATTTCGATGCGTTTGTCCAATCCGCATTCGCCTAGAGCTATACAATTGGGCTCTTGCAATTTGCTTTCAATGATTTGCAAATCAGAATCCAATCTTTCTTTATCGATATACCAGGGATGAATCCCAATAGAATAAAACGAGATCGTTGGATCAAATTCCTGTGGATATTGATTGACGAGTTCTAAAACCGTGTCCTGATTCGTAAATTTGTGAGTGTGTAAATTAAAATATTTCATTAGTCATGAAATTTCTTTACACCCGCTTTGATTTCGATAGCCAAATCGTTTTCCAAAGGTACTTTTGGACAAGAATATTTATGACTGTAAGCACAATACGGGTTGTACGATAAATTGAAATCTATAATTATGGTATTTCCAGATGGAATTTTCAAGTCAATGTATTTCCCTCCTATATAACTCTCTTTTCCGGAGGTCAAATCCGAAAAGGGTAAAAACATATAGTCTTTGTATTCCTCTTTTTTGGAGAGTTCAATATTGCGGTAAATATTCAGTTTAAACTCTCTTCCTTCAAGCTGAAAACGGGCTTCACCGTATTTTACATACAATGGCTTTCTGGCAGTTGAAGTTGGCATTTCAAACGGTTTTTCATCCTCAGTTCTGATGAATTGAGCAAACGCAAAAGCTTTTTCATTTATAGGATAAAAGTCCAACGACTTGAAATGGGCTAAATCTTCAGGTAACAACGGACTTGTCTTGGCATCTGCATATTCGGCATTGAGGTCTTTTTGAAATTTTTCGACAACTGCCGTATCAAATTTTTCTTGAGTGAAACCTACATTAAATGAAGCTAATAAAACTAAAGCCAGTATAATTCTCATTTTTCAAAATTTTAAGCAAAAATAGTTTAAAGTTACAAAGCCACAAAGTTTATATTTAGAGAAACAAATATCTTGAAACACTATAAATATCTCTCTAGCCCAGATTACTTCACTTAGATTTTATTTTCACAGGAGTTCAGTGAACTTCGTTTGAAACGAAAATCCTTTTTATTTTTTCTTTAAAAATAAAAAGATTACTTCACTCGCTTTTATTTTTTTTGTGTTCAGTGAATACATTTGCAGTGTATAGCTGGAAATAGCTCCTAAAAAACTTTGTAGATTTGCAATATAAGAATTTACTACATGCTCAAAACTGCTCTCGGTCGCTACATCAACAATTTCAAAGGATTCACACGCGAAGTCTGGATACTGGCTTTGATCACTTTTGTCAATAGAGCGGGTACGATGGTACTACCGTTTTTATCCAAATATTTAAAGGAAAATTTACACTTTACCTATGGCGAAGTGGGATGGATTATGGTTGCCTTTGGCTTGGGGTCTATGTTGGGTTCTTGGCTAGGAGGTAAATTGACCGATAAAATTGGGTTTTACAAAATCATGATTTTTAGCCTTTTTACGAGTGGAATTTTATTTTTTATCCTGCAATACATCACCTCTTTTTGGGGATTATGTTTTGGAATGTTTATCATCATGGCAATTTCTGATATGTTTCGCCCCGCCATGTTCGTTTCCTTGAGCGTGTATGCAAAACCTGAAAACAGAGTTCGAGCCTTGTCCCTAGTACGATTGGCAGTCAATCTGGGTTTTACGGCCGGCCCCACATTAGGCGGGTTGATTATTTTAGGAATGGGATATCGCGGTCTGTTTTGGGTCGATGGAAGCTCGTGTATCATCGCGATTTTGATATTTGCCTTCTACATCAAAGAGAAAAAGAAAATCCCAATTGCCATAGAGGATGCTGCGACTAAAATCGCTCCCAGATCCATTTACAAAGACAAACCTTTTTGGTTGCTGTTGTTCATCAGTTTTATTACGGCCATGGTCTTTTTCCAAATATTCACCACACTTCCTTTATATCACCATGAGAAATTTGGCCTTAGTGAGTTCCAAACTGGAATGCTCCTTTCCGTCAACGGACTATTGGTTTTCCTTTTAGAAATGCCTATCGTCAGTAGATTGGAACGCAAAAAAGCCAACAAAATCAAGAACATCGGCTATGGCTCCTTATGCATTGCGGCAGGATATTACATTTTGTTATTCGATTCTTGGGTAGGTATTTTAGTCATCAGTATTGTATTGCTTACTTTGGGCGAAATATTTTCCTTCCCTTTTGCCAATGCCGTTGCCATCAATCGAGCACCAAAAGGCCAAGAAGGTCAATATATGGGACTTTACACTATGAGTTTCAGTCTGGCACACATTGCCAGTTCCAAAACAGGACTCGAAATTATTGCTCATTTTGGTTATTTCGTGAATTGGTTTATAATGGGAAGCCTCGGAATATTAGCATTACTTTGCGGCATTTGGCTCAACAAAATGATACAGCACGAGCAAAAATAACAATCTACTTCAGCAACAATTCAAGGCACGTTTGGGCGTGACCCCATTAAGAAAAAGAGCCAACTTATAGCAATGCATATTCGGCTCTTTTCCTTAATGCGGTCGGGTCATCCGCGCTACTTCGGTAGCTTGCTCCTACCCCTCACGCAGTAAACCACAACTATTGTATTCCAAAAGATATTTTGTGCTTTTACCGTTTACTATACATAAATCTTAACAAGTTTTAGAAACCTTTTAGGATAAAACCACATCCCAATCCCAATAAAACCAATATAAAACTAAAATTTTAGTTAAATAACTATATTTATAGTTTGCAAACTAAAAATATAGTTGTAAGTTTGTTTCAAATTAAATCATCATGCAAAAACTAACAAACAAAGAAGAAGAAATCATGCACATTTTATGGAAGCTCAAAAAAGCATTCGTAAAAGAAGTCATGGCCGAAATCACAGAGGACCAACCGCATTACAATACGTTATCCACAATTATACGTAACCTTGAAGAAAAAGGATATGTTTCGTATAATGCCTTTGGAAATACCCATCAATATTACCCAATAGTGACATTAGAAGATTACAGAAAACGATTTATGAGTACTGCCATTGATAATTATTTCAACAGTTCGTATAAAAATATGGTTTCCTTTTTTGCCAAAGAAGAAAAAATAACTGCGGCTGAGCTAAGAGAAATTCTGGACATGATTGAACAAAAACAATAACAAACATGGAAACACTATTCCTATATATTGCAAAATCCAGCGGACTGATAGCCATGTTTTACATCGCCTACTATTTTCTGTTGCGAAAAGAGACTTTTTTTACCGCAAATCGTTGGTATCTTTTAGCCGGTTTGCTAACCTCCGTGATTTTGCCTTGGATAGTTTTTACCACTATTGTTTGGGTAGAACCAACACCAAGCACTATTGATTGGTCCAAAGTCCCTCATAGTGTTCCAATACAAAAAGAAAGTTTTGAAATCAACTGGTATATTGTTTTAGCAGCAGCTTATGCTATTGGAACTGTGTTATTTTTAATCCAGTTTGGATTGGACTATTATCATCTTAATCGCGTTTTAAAAGGCAAAAACATTCAGCAACAAGCCGACCATAAATTCATTGATGTAAAAGAGAATATCGCTCCTTTTTCCTATTTCAACACTATTGTTTACAACTCATCACTGTATAACGAGTCTGAAATGGAAAGCATACTCGAACATGAAAAAGTACACAGCGAGCAATACCACACTATAGACGTCTTAATCACACGTTTCTTTTGCATCCTTTTTTGGTTCAATCCTTTTATTTGGTTGTACAAAAAAGCCATTTTGCAAAACTTGGAATTCATCGCCGACAATGAAGCTACCAAAAATTTATCCGACAAAAAAGCGTACCAACTCACGCTTTTAAAAATAACAGCGCACGAAAATTGTGTTGTGCTTACCAATCATTTTTATCAATCATTAATCAAAAAACGAATCGTTATGTTAAACAAAAATCAATCAAAAAAATGGAATTCCTGGAAGTATGTTTTGATACTTCCGGCTTTAGTTGGCTTTGTGTTATTATTTCAAATGGAAGTTATAGCAAAGGAAAAAAATCACAATCCCAAAATAGAACAAACCACTTCAAAAGATGAAGATGTTTACCAAATCACTAAGAATACCACCGAAGCGGAATTGAAACAAAAAGCAGAAATTCTTAGCGAAAAATATGATATAAAAACTACCTTTTCAAAAGTAAAAAGAAACTCAAATAATGAATTAATTGGTTTAAAAATTAAACTACAAAAAGGAAAAGAAATAGCTACCGTAATGGAAGTGAATAGTAGCGAACCCATAAAAGATTTTGCAATAGCCATTTCCAAAAATGATAATGGAACCACCAATATTGGTATCGTTACAGAGAAAAATAAAACGAACGATAAATTAGTTCAAGAAAACGAAATTATAGTTTCTAATACATCTATTCCAGCCGACACTCAAATTTATATCAACGGATCAAAATCAGATAAAGCCGAAATGGATAAATTAGATCCAAACGAAATTGCAACTGTAAATGTTAACAAAAATGATAACAAACAAGAAATCAGAATTATCACAAAAAAGTTTGCGAAAATAGGTAGCGAGAATGATATTTACATCAATGATAAAAAAGTAAATCAAGATGAATTAGACCATTTAGACCAAGGTACAATCGAAAGAATGGATGTAAATAAGGAGGGGAAAACAATCCGAATTATAACAAAAAACAGAACCTATAATCAAGATAAAAACATGCCTGTTCCTCCAGTACCTCCTACTCCTCCAGTCATGAAATTTAAAACTCCAGCTCCTCCTGCATTCCCGAAAGCACCTAAAGCGCCAAAAGGAGATCCTATAAACGGAGACAAAAAAGCATGGAAAGAGTTCGAAAATAAAATGGAAGACTATGAGGCCAAAATGAAAAAAATGGAACCTCAAATGGAAGCTTTTGATAAACAAATGGCTGAATTTGACAAACAAATGGAACCTTACAACAAAGAAATGGAAGCTTTCGAAGCAAAAATGAAAGTTTACGAAAAACAAATGGAGGAATATCAATCCAAATTGGATAAAGAAAACAATTAATCCCATAAAACTCAAAAAGACGGTCACTATCAAGACCGTCTTTTTTATATCTTTGAAAAAAATAGAACTATGTTTAAAATCCTTGCCCAAATCAACAAACTTATTTTACCAAGTTTTACCAAACAAAGACTGGACATATCTAAAGCTAACAAATGGCAAATGGCGATTATAGGGTATCGTTATTACGTTACAACCAGAGCGCTTGGCTAAATTGCAGTATGCAGATTTCAGTCTGCAGTAATCAGTATAATCTGCCTTCTAAATTCTGTTACCTGAAAACTAATACGTCATTGCCGCGAAGATCTCGTTTCCTACTATCTTTTCCCTTCCTTTCAAGAAAGTGATTTCCATCAGGAAATTGCATTGTACAATTACGCCTCCTAATCGTTCAACCAATTCGCAAACTGCTTTTGCCGTTCCTCCAGTAGCCAAAACATCATCATGAATCAAAATTCTATCTCCTTTTTGAATGGCATCGATGTGAATTTCGAGCGTATCGTTACCATATTCTAAATCATATGAAGCCGAAATAGTATCAAAAGGCAGTTTATTGGGTTTTCGAACAGGAATAAAACCCACATTTAATTCCTGTGCCAAAAGCATCCCAAAGAAAAAACCTCGGCTTTCTACGCCAATAACCTTATTTATTTTTTTATCTTTTACCGTGGAAAGCAATATTTCTAAACATTCTTTCCTTGCATTTACATCGATTAGCAATGGAGTGATGTCTTTAAATACAATCCCTTCTTTTGGAAATCCTTGAATATCACGTATATAATTCTTTAAGCTCATTTTTTTTAATTTTTATGCAAATTCATGCTTGCAAGATACATATTTATTCCTATATTTGCACCCGCAAACAAGTTCAATGTACAGCATTAAAAACAATGAATAAGTAAGCAAAATGGCCTTGTGGCGCAACTGAATAGCGCACTTGATTACGGCTCAAGAGGTTACTGGTTTGAATCCAGTCAAGGTCACAAAAAATTCCCTAAAACTTGATTTTCAAGGTTTAGGGAATTTTTATTTACACATCCAGCTAATATGAGGTCAGCAATAAATTTAATTCCCAACTACTATTGTTATACATTTACCCTCTAAGTAATGTCCTGAACAAAAAAAATGCAACAATTGATTACGATTAAAGAATGCCAAAAGAGTCAGCTTGATTTATTATTTGAAATTGCCCTACAAACCTATAACGATAGCTATCCGTATTTATGGTCGGATGAAGGTACATGGTATCTAGACGCATTTTATAGAAAAACAGAATTTGAAAAGGAGCTTTCAGCACCCAATGTTTTTTATTTTTTGGTATATGATGCGCGCAAGATAATAGGCTATCTAAAATTAAAACAGAATGCAATTCCCCCCTATCCACAAGAGCTCTGTACTGAAATAGAAAAACTGTACCTCCTAAAAGAATATACCGGGAAAGGAATTGGAAAGACCCTAATAAAATTTATAATTTCTCTGTCTAAGGAACACTGTCGCCCCGTTGTTTGGCTTAAGGTTATGGAAAGCAGCCCAGCGAAATATCTTTATGCGAAATATGGATTCAAACAAACCGATAAAAGCTATTTGGATTACCCTGCAATGAAAAAAGAATACCGATGGCTACTCACTATGGTATACCAGATTGAAGATATTTCAGTTTAGGCTACGCAATACTCTATTTACGAATATCGGATTAAAAAAAGCTGCTAGATAACGTATTACTAATCTATTGCTTTTTCTTTCCCTCATTAACAATTAGTTTCAAAGAATTGATATAATCAGTATCAAATTCTATAACTCTTATTTTGTTTAGCTTAAAACTCATTTCACCTTCAAATTCCCCTTCGGTTCCCAAAAAATCAATTACCAATTCTTTCTCATTTAGTTCTATGAGTTTACCGAGATAAACAGCTTTATCAGACTTTTTTTCAATCTGAAAAATTTCATATTTTTTGGCTAAAAAATGTATAATTGAAGACAAATCTTTCAGCGGAATTATTTCCTCCGCACTAGTTTTTAAACCTTTAAGTTTAATTACTTTTTCTGTGAATTCATGATCCTTGTCTTGAATGATTGACTTTACATTTACGTTTTTTAATATCGTATAACCATCAATAATAAAATCAAAAGGATTATTTTTTAGTAAAATCCAATCTTCTGTCCAATCAATAAGAAAGCCGCTAAAGATTTCTTTTTTGTCTTCAAATTCTATTGAAATCAATTGTCGTAAGTATTTTTCCATCTTTATTTTAATTTCGATAGCCGTTTATTAGTAACTCCTGTTCGTCTAAAGAACCTCAAACGAACTATATTTTATTAAATACAACGTAAATATATAGGATTTAAACACAATTAAAAATTGTTTTTGAATGGTAATCCTCGGGTGACAGATAGATGGGAAGTAAAATACGCATCAAGTACTTATTCAAAATAGACAATTTTAATTAATCTAGACTATTATCAAAATCATCATTTTGACAAAGCAAGGCAAAGAAATGAATAGTTGAATCGTTTTAATTTGCAGATTCATGGTTCAGATTCTCTGCTTTCTAAAAGATCAGAGCCCCCCTTATCCATTTAAAATATAGATAATTAATTCATAATAAGCCTTTTTTACATGCAAAATTTGAAATATTCTAATTAGAGAATTACCATTTTCTAATTCTAGTTTTTATAAATAATAAAATCATTTGTTTTTAAATTGATGCTACCCATTAAAATTTTACTCATTTTTGGAAGGTTTATTTTCTTTTCCGAACCAAAGTTAATTTCAACCGTAATTGTATCACCTTCAAAAGATCGGGTGTACAAAATTTGGTTGTCTTTATACTCAAGTCTATTGTAATTGCCATATTGCAAGACTTTTTCATTATTTCTTAAGGCTATCAACTTTTTGTAACGATTAAGAATTGAATTTTCATTGTTTAATAACTCCTCTACATTGTTTTTTTGATAATCAGAATTAATTTTAATCCATGCTTTCTGATTTGAAAATCCAGCAAAAGGATTATCATTCCACTGCATCGGACTACGTGATTTATCACGATTGTGTTCATTTCCTTCCAAAAGTGCTTCAACTGGATTTTTCCCTTTGGCAAGTGCCAATTCATAATGTGTTTTTCCTTGAATATCAACCATTTCTTCCAGATTATTCGCGATAATATTATGCATCCCGATTTCTTCTCCATAATAAACAAAAGGTACTCCTTTGGCGGTAAGCATCAAGGTCGCTAATGCTAAAGCTCTGTCTGGATTTCCATCTGCCAATCGATCAATCATTCTGGGCATATCATGACTTCCAAAAAACAAGGTTGGATAATTACTCATGTTTTTCTCCATGCTTTGCAACTCTTCAAAAATGCGTTGTGACGAAAATGTTTTGATGCTCCCAAAGTTGAAATTAAAAACTACATCCAGTAATTCCTGTGATTGGTATTGTTTCAGGACTTCAATTTTGTCGCTTCCAATTTCTCCAACTATAAAACGATTATCGTACTCGTTCACGGTCGATTTTATGATTCGCATGGCATTTTTAACACCAGCTTGATCAATATCATTTAGGTGCTGTTGTTGACCATCTTTAAAAGGATTGTCGTTTGTAATTCCATCAGTGTTTAAAAAATTAATAACATCCAATCGAAATCCATCTATACCGGTATCCAGCCAAAATCGGAGCACTTTCTGCACCTCAGCCACCACTTTTGGATTCGACCAATTGAGATCTGCCATTCTTACATCAAACTTATGATAGTAATACTGATCCGTCTCTGCCTCTTTTTCCCAAGCCGTTCCTCCAAAAAATGATTCCCAATTGTTTGGTTGATCTTTCCATATATAATAATCCCGATACGGATTGTCTTTTGATTTTCGAGATTCTTGAAACCATTTGCAATCGGTTGAAGTATGATTCAAAACCATATCCATTATCACTTTTATTCCTCTTTTGTGGGCTTCCTTCAGGAAAACATCAAAATCAGCTTTGTTACCATAAGTGGGATCAACCTCATAATAATTAGCAATGTCATATCCATTATCCACTTTTGGCGAAGTGAGAAAAGGAGTCAACCAAATACCCTTTATACCTAGCGATTGCAAGTAATCTAACTTCGCAGTCATTCCTCTAAAATCACCATAACCATCGCCGTTGCTATCCGCATAACTTGGCATATAGATTTGGTAAAAAACAGATTCTTTCCACCATTTCTTTTCTGTGTTCTGTGCTTTTAAAGAAGCCGAGTCAGATATAAAGAAAGAAAGGAGCACTATAATTATTAATTTAGATTGCATAAGCAAAACTTTTAATTTTTCAGTTGAAAATTATAATCCACCACAACACCATTTACCAACATTTTAGAGCCCGAGTAAGTGATTTTTCCATTAGCAGGAACGACTACAATTACAGCTGAATTTAATGCCGCGATTTTAATATTTGCGGATGCTGAAACATTTTTGACTACAAAAGTTCCAGAAACGGTATTGTATAAATTCACTTTTTTACCTTTTTCAGCTTTCAAAGAAACCGTTTTGTCCGTCGTATATGGGTTGTAATACAAGAACGAAGGATAGGCTTTGTCATGGAAAAAATCGGTTGCCAGTAAATTCAATTGCAAGATTCCATCAACATCAGTTGTCTTGATAATACTGCCAAAGATTCCCACATGTGCACTACCATACACACTTAATTGTGATTCTTCTGGGTTTTTACCGGGAACCCAAAGCGGTCCATCTCCTTGTGCAACGGGAGCTGGTACATAATCATATTTATCGTAATTCGATTTTTTAATCATTCCTTCATAGGCTATTACTCCTTTTCCTGCTTCGGCCAATTGCGGAATTGTTTCATGCTCATCTGGCATGTATTTTGGATAAAAAAAACGAGATGCATTTGCTGCATTTAACATCCATTTTCCAATAGCGGATGCATATGATTGATTGTATCGCACCATTGGTACCAATGGCCAAGCCATATCATAGGTATTCATCAAAAAGCCATAACCTCCATGATCCACTGTACTTCCTACAATACCTGAAATATCAAACCCATTCCAATTTCCGACTAATACGCCCCAACCTTCGCGACATACAGCGGTTCCATCAAAAGTCCAACCCAACATTTTATCGGTATCATAATGCGTTCCTTCTTCGGCATTCATTTTTGCTGATAAATATGCTCCAAACGGCATTAATAATTCATACGTTGGATTTATTTTTTGCGATTCTAAAGCAGCCATCGCACTTTTTGCTCCTTTTAAATATTTTGGATCCTTAAATTTTTTATAGGCGGAATATAAAACCCAAGCATGTCCCGCTGCAGCATCCGGTTGTGCGCAGATAGTGTTTTTCATGGGTTTCATTTTGGCGTAATCAAAATAGGAATAATCATAATTGCCATTCAAAACCACATCGGCCTCATAAAATTTATCGGCAATTTTTCTAGCCATTTTTTCCAATCCAGGCTCGTTTGGATATTTGTCATATATAGCATAAAACAATAGATTAGGGTAAACATCATACCACCAATCTCGTCCATAACCACCTCCCAATAAAGCTACTTCGGGGCATGTATTATTCATCATAATATCCCAACTGGTTTCGCTGTTGAAATAATTTTTGGTCATTCCGACATAGTTCAATTTCTGCTGATTTGTTTTGTCAATCCCTACCAAACTGGCCCCCAAAGTAGCTCCCATAGTGGCCAGAGCCTCGTGAAACATTCCTTTATTGTTCGTTCCTTGACGCACATCTGCCATTGCTGTATATAATCCCACTACTTCTTGCGGGTAATTTTTTCGGCTATTGTCTTTCCAAACTAAAGGCCAATATTTTCCTTTGGCATTAAAATCAAACACCGTTTTATCAAAACGAAGTGCCAATTCCTTATAATCAATAATTTCCAAATGAGCAGGAATATTGGGCATTTGCTCTACACGAGCTATCTTTTTTTGTGCAACTTGTGCTTTTATACTGGTGCTTAAAAATAGCAACCCCAAAATGGCAATTTTAAAATAAGTTTTCATCAATTAAATTTTAGAATAAAGATTAACGATTTTTAAACAATATGTTCTGCCACATGATCTAGAACTTTAAGATCAATAGATTCCTCTTTTTCCGGAGAAAGTATATTCCCTTCGGCAATTATTTTTTTACTGATATAAATAGAGCACAATTGTAAAAGCGCAATAATACCAATGGCATAACGCAAGGCAAAATCTTCGGAAAGAGTATAATACAAAACCAAGAATGTTCCAGCTCCGCAAAGTCTACCAACATACAAACCCGCTTCGTGATTTAATATATAAGTGAATTCCCCTCTTTTTTCAATATGGGAAACAATATCAATAACTCTCAACTGAATCGGAAAATAAGCTAAATCCATTAACGGTTTGGCTATCAACAATAGCAGCAAGAATATGATCACACCAGTTTTATTATAAAAGAATCCATTTAAACAAGCGCCTAGAGCAAAAAGTATAAGTCCTACGGCGAATATTTTTATTCTGTCTGATGGTTTAGAAAAACGTCCTATAAGGTAAATAACGATTGCTGCCAAAATTGCTCCTATCGATTGTGCATTCCCCAATGCGCCTTCTTCTCCCAATAATTTAAAAATAAGCATCGCAGGAGCGGTTACCAAGAATCCTTGTGCCAAACCTTTGAAGGTAGCTAAAGATAATAGTTTATACCATAACGGATGAAACTTGAAAAAAATATATTGTTTCTGTGCGGGGTTCTCAAATTTACCTCTAAAACAAACAATTGAAGCCACAATTGTAATAAGAAAAACAACTCCCGTAATAATAATATAAGCGCTATGTTTTTCTGCTTCTCCAGTTTTGGATTGAATAAACCAACCTATAGTGGCGGGAATTACAATGGCAATTATGGTATAGAAAAAAGTCTCCAAGCCATAATAATAATTACGGTTTTTGTCATTTGTAATAGCCAATGCCAAATAATCCCTGTTTGACCAATACAAACCGAACGACATTCCCATCGTGATCCCAGCGATTCCGATACCGGTTAAATCCAATATCTTGAACGACATCATGATAATCATGGCAACACCGCTCATCATCATTCCCAAGGAATACAATTTACGGATATTAAAATGTTTCAGCAAAAAACCATTTAATAAAAAAGTAAGCGGTATTCCGGTATAAATGGCCAATTGGTAAATAACAACTTTGGAGGTGTCATTGGAGTTTCTCATGATGTAGGCTGCCACAAAAATATCAATTACAGGCAACACCAAAGCATACACCAAATTGGTAAAAATTAGGATTCGAAAATTACGGGTCTGGCTTTGAAAATGATCAATTTCAGTTTGGATTTTTTTAAACATGGTTAAATTTTAAAAGTGAATAGATTTCTTTTATTGAAAATTTAGCACCACACACAAATTCATCCGAAGCACCATAGTAAATAGTAATGGTATCTCCGTCTGGTTCTACAATGTGACCGTTTGTGAACACTACATTCCCAAAGAAACCGCTTAATTCGTATTCTTCTGTAGGAATCATAATAGGTAATTCTGTTTGGGCAATTACTTTTGAAGGATCTTCTAAGTCCATTAAGAATGCACCCAAACAATACTGATGATTTTCATTGGCACCATGATAAATTGACAACCATCCCTTTTCTGTTTTTATTGGAGCAGCACCGGCGCCAACTCTTTTGCTGTCCCAAAGCCCTTTTCTAGTTTTGATAATGCATTTATGATTTCCCCAGTGCAACCCGTCCGGTGATGAGGCAATCCAGATATAGTTTCCGCCTATATCCACACTGCTAGGGCGATGAAGAGCATAGAACAGACCGTTTATTTTTTCTTCAAAAATGGCACAATCTTTATTGTGAGCCGGCAAAATCATTCCGTGTTTCTCAAATGTTTTCCAATCTGTGGTCGTGCGTAACCCTACTCCAACCCCATTGTCTGAAACTGATGTAAAAGTTAAATAGTATTTTCCGTCGATTAATGCCACTCTGCAATCTTCGATTCCAAAAGTTTCAAGCATTCCCTCACCAACTAAAAGAGGATAACCTTTTGGTTCGTAAAAATTGATTCCATCTTCGCTGCACAGCAATCTTAAATGAGAAAGTGTCGTAAGATAATCAACGCCTTTATAGTTAATTACCCTGGCATCGGTAGCGATTAACTCGGGATCATTGGTAGGAATTTCAATAATTTCGGTGCCGGTTTCGGTAAGAATGGGAAAAGAAATCACTCCTTCTTTTTGTTCGGGTCTCTCGGCAACTCTTACCAATAGCCAAGTTTTACCTTCGTATTGAAATACACCTGGATTTAACAAACAAGTAATTTGCAAGCCATCGGTACTCGCCGGCAAATCCTTTGGTGATAATAATGGGTTTTGTTCGAATCGTTTTGCTATGTCTTTCATTCTTTTCAATTTTAGTTTTTTATTTTTTACATCTTAGTTTTTAAAGTCTGGATCCATCTTTGGTGTTCTGCTGCCTATAACTTCATCTGCCATCAGAATGAATACATTCCAACACAGACCTCTCGTTGAAGGCCACCATGAATCGGTTGTTGTCCATTTTGTTGGTATAAATTCTTTGCTGTAAGGCCATTGTGGATTGAGATTAATCTCGGCCCAAGCTCTATTCTCCATCATTTTTTGGGCATTCTTCCATCCATGTTTTGCTCCGACTACATAAGCACAATATTCAGCACGAAACCAACTTCCTCCATTGTAATATATCCCGTCATTAGCCCCTCCAACATAATTTGATTTTCCAAATTCACCAAAAGGCTGGTAATCGGTATTCATAAACGAATATCCTTTTTTATCTTTAGTCAGTTGAATAATTAAAGGTGCCGTTGTACCGTATTCCGGATGGGGAGAATTGGGCACTTTATTGAGCAATGGAATTTGGTTCAAATGATTTACGACCATTTCATCTGTCAAAATAGTACGTTTGAACAACCAAAGAGAATAGAATTCGGGCTCTAGATCAGTTATTGCTATAATGTCTGGGAATTGTTTGTCGTATAAAAGGTGTTTTCTTTTTACATCATAAAAATTACGGTATTCTGCTTCTGCTTTTTCAATATAGGAATCAGATATTTCATAACCCAATTCTTTGATGGTTCGCAGAGCAATCGCCAGCATTCCTTGATTGACGGCAAGTCTGTCCGTTTTTGGATTAAAATCAAGAACATCCACCTGGCACAAAGGGAAATGCGATTTACATTTTCCGTCTTTGTCATCGTCAAACTCATTCAAAACAAAATCGACAGCTTTCTGAATTTTATCTTTTGGCAATTCAACACCAAAACGTCTCTTATTCATCATAGCCCAAATCAGAAATTGAATAGTGGCTTCGTTGTCTTTTACTTCAATCGAACCCATATAAGGCGTTATAATGGTACCAACTGCTCCTTTTTGATTTTGGGTTTGCGCCCATTTATTCCAAATAGACAGATTGAGTTCCTTATTATAACTTGACACTATCGAAAAAAAAGAATCTCTATTATACATATCAGGCGAATAGTTCATATTTGGAACATTGAAAGGCGAAAAATCGTCAATCGAAGTAATCCAGGTAAGCATATTAAAATTAGCATACATCATTTTTTCTATTTCAGAGCCTTCAAATTTTTTGGCTTCCGCCAAACGGGTTTGAGAAGAAATAACAAAATCATGATGATTGGTAAATGGCTCAACAAAAATGTACGTTGTTTTTGTCACCGTTTCGCCCATAGCTATTTTATTATAAGGCTCTATGGACGGGTCATGTGCTACAATTTGAAGATTCTTTATCTGAAGTGAACAGTCTTTTGCATCATTTGCTCCAATAAACAACGAAACGCTGTCATTTTCAATATAAGGAACCAAAATACTTCCTTTGAAAAGTGTCCACTCCTTTTCTTGAGTGGGAAACTTATCGATGTATTTTATTCCGTTTTCTAATTCAACTGTTTTCTTACCGTTTTTGATTCTGAACAATTTTAATGCAAGTGGCGTAGATCCTTTAGAAAGGAATGAAACCGTATATATTTTTTGATCTTTGAAAGGAGCAATCATTTCAAAACCAGATTGCTCATTTGAATTAATATTTAATTTATAAATACTGTCATTTTTACTAATTTCAACTGAACCAACTTTCTTATATTGATTATTGAGTTGTAATTTTAGTTCTTTTCCCGAATCTAAATTATAAAGTTCACCAAAGCTTTGTTTGATATAATTTTGATTTCTAGCTCTTTCCTCTAAAGTTGCCACCGACACTAAATTAGGATCTGGAAGTTTTCTCATCCCAACAAATCCGCCGCCATGACCGTTAAAGCGTCTTCGTGTGGTTCTTGTATAATGATTTTTATAGCCTGCGTCCATCAAGAAACCAACTACCTGATTATCTGGCGTAACAAATCCAGCTGAAGGAAACATTTCATGTGCAAAACCTCCCTGAAAATTATCATATTCAAAGGTTACATATTTTGAAGGTACCTGTGCAGGTTTTGACGTTTCGGTCAAAGTATAATATATAATTGGCATCCCCGTTTGGGTAATGTCGATGCTCTTTTTTACAATATTTTTATTAATGACTTCATACGAAACGATAACCGAAATATTCAAATCAAAGTCTGCTAGATAGGTTTTTCGGGTTAGTTCTATAGTATTTGAATCCCCCTTCCACTCTGCTCCCGTCCAATTCTTTATACTGGTTTTTTCACTAAAATCAGTATTTGCCATATCTAGCGAAAACTCTTCTGTATTATTAACCAAAAGCTGATTTCCATTATAAACAGCAACATTATAACCTTGTATATCATCGCCTACAACTTTTAAATTAATATTCTGGCTTGACGAAATCGTTCCGACAAAACAGAATAGTAAAATAGAAAGGGTATTTAAAAATTTACACATAGTAAAATGTTTTATTATTTATTAGGCTAATCAGAGCTCTACATTATAGCTGGATTCGTCTTTGTTAGATGGGTATTTTGTCTTATTAAAAAAGAGAAGCAGCAATTTTTTTAATTGCAACTGCTGCTTCTCATAACTAACATATTTAAATTACCAAATTCATTTAAACTAACAATTTAATATCCAGGATTTTGCTTTAAAAGTCCTGCCGAAGCATCCACTTCTGATTGAGGAATAGGATACAACATATGTTTGTCTTGGAAATTTTTGCCATGTGCAGTCATCACTTGTTTAGCAATCCCCCATCTTTTTAAATCAGGCATTCTTTGATTTTCAAAACCAAGTTCAGCTCTTCTTTCAGAAATCAACCAATTTTTAATAGTCGCTTTATCTGTAGATGCACCTCTGTCTGGCAGTGTTCCTGCAGGTACAGGAGTTCCGTCAACAGTAACTGTGTTTCTGGCTCTTGTTCTAATTTGGTTTATGATACTAATAGCACCTGAATAATCACCCGTTTCGTTAAGTGCTTCTGCTTTCCAAAGCAAAACATCGGCATAACGAATAAGTACTTTGTTGTTTGACGCATCATCATCTCCTTTATTGCTGCCATCTGTGGTACCTAAAAGTTTATTAACCCACTGTTGAGGTGCATTCACGGTATATAACTTTCTAGGGTCATTAGGCTCAAATGAAGCCAAGAAATCATCACTTGGAGCAAAGAATCCCCATCCAAGAGGAGCACAAATTCCATTTCCTTTTCTTGGATCTGCTTGCTTAACGTGATTATAAGAGAAGATAACTTCGTTGTCTGCATATTCAGTACTGAAATTATCAAAATAATTGGCATCCAAACTAAAAAAACCAGTAGCTTCCAATTCTGACACTAATGTAGTTACACCCGTCCAATCCTTATTGTACAAAGCAGTTTTGGCAAGAAGTGCAATGGCTGCTCCTTTAGAAACTCTCCATTTTTCTGTATCGGATCCGTATTTTGAATTTGGTAAAAGTGATTTTGCTTTTTCCAAGTCCGTTTTAATTTGACTCCATACCGTCTCTTTTGGTGCTCTTACTGCCAAATCAAAAGCTTCTTGATATGTTTTTACAGGGGAAAGAAGTAAAGGCACATCTCCAAAATTAGTCACCAACGAAAAATAATAGTACGAACGTAAAAAATAAGCTTCACCAATCAATTGATTTTTTCTTTCGGTTGTGATTCCGGTAATTTTCTCAATATCTTCATTTAATAGAAAACTTAATGCAATATTGGTTCTTTTTATCCCTTCGTAATCGTATTTCCAAAGTCCATTTGGCCCTCCATTTGTCGAAGTAAAAGTAAAGTTATTAATCTCATCCATCCAAGGCTGATCTCCATCGGGAGACCATTTTTTCTCCATATCATCGGATGCGATATCATCTATTACAATATCATTTTGAAACACCAAACCACCATTCCAATCCCATTCGGCCAACTGGTTCAATTTATTGGATAACATATCATAAGACGATGTTACTGAACTTTCTACAGAGGCCAATGTTGGTTTAGAATTCGCCTGTTCCAAAGTTAACGCACCTACAGGTTCTGTGGTAAGTTCATCTTGGCAACTTGTTAATGACGCTAGCGAAATCATAATCGCTGTTATATATGTATATTTCATGGTTCGCTTATTAAATTTTAAATTTTAAACCTATTAGGATTGAAGTAGATTGAGGATAAGTTCCTTGATCTATGAAAGAAGTCGATTCTGGATCCAAACCAGTATAGTTCGTGAAAGTCAACAAATTTTGACCTGATACATACATTCTTAAATACGTATCACCTATGATTTTTGGATCAAAAGTATAACCGATCTCAAGATTTTTTAATCGTAAATACGACGCATCTTCAACAAAAACGCTGGAAACTTGGCTTCCTCCATTATCATTAAGTGTATTACGTGGAGTGGTATTACTTGTTCCTTCTCCATTCCATGCTCCCAATACTGCAGTAGTAGAATTGAAAGGACGGCTATCATAATCCAAAATTTGTTTTAAATCGTTGTAACGATCTACACCTGAAACCCCTTGGAAAAGGAATGACATATCAAATCTTTTATATTCGGCATTAAATGAGAAACCGTATGTTACTTTTGGTATTGAACTTCCAATGAACGTTCTGTCATCAGCATTAATTTGACCATCTCCATTTAAATCTTTAAACTTAATATCACCCGGTTTTGCTCCGTTTTCATTAGAGAATAAAGTAGAAGATACTTCGGCAGCATTTTGATAAATTCCATCAAATTGTAGTCCGTAATAAGAACTGATAGGTTGTCCAACTACCGTTTTAGTATGGCTCTTGTCATCAACAATCTCCGTAACATATTGCTGAAGTTGCTCCACATTATTTTTTAGTGTGGCAATGTTTGCATTGATTCCGTATTTAAAATCGTGGTCGTTATTTTGGAAATTAGCTCCAAATTCAAAACCTTTATTAGTTACTACACCTGCATTAACATAAGTTCTGTTAATTTGACCAACGGTAGATGATGGTAAGCCTACAGTCAATAAAATATCATCGGTAGTCTTATCAAAATAATCTGCTGAGAAAGTCAGTTTATTATCCAATACACTCAAATCAGCACCAAAGTTAGTTTGTGTAGTAGTTTCCCATTTTAAATCTGGATTACCGTAACGAACTATATTCACGATACCGCCTGTTTCGGTAACAAGAGTTTCATAGGCATTATTAGGGATTTCTTGATTACCTGATTGTCCCCAACTGGCTCTCCATTTTAAATTAGAAATCCATTTTGCATTTTCCATGAATTTTTCTTTAGACATTACCCATCCTCCAGAAACAGAAGGGAAATAACCCCATTTGTTGTTAGGTCCAAAACGAGAAGAACCGTCAGCTCTTATGGTACCTGAAACTAAATATTTATTGTCATATCCATAATTAGCAGATCCAAAGAAAGAAATAAGATTCCAACTTTCTGCAGATCCTGAACTGTGTTTATTGACATCGCTTCCATAATCAAGATAACGGAAAGGATCAGTGGTATTATTATAATTTTGTCTGCTTCCACCTACTGCAGACTGGTCGTATGATACAGTTTCAGATCCTAATAATGCACTAATACTGTGTTTGTCAGCAATAGTTTTAGTGTAATTCAAAGTATTTGCAAAAGTAAACGTAGTCGCTTCACCTCTATTTTCATTCAAGCTTGAAGGTCTATTTTGCCTACCTTGTCCAGGATACGTTTCATTTGCACTATTGTCGTTATCATCTCCAAAATTTTCTCCAAAAGCTTTGTTATGATCGAAAGTGATTTCAGCTCCCAAATTACTTTTGAATTTCAGTGATTTATCAGCTAAGAACGCATATTCACCATATACATTCCCAAAAGTTTTAAAAGCAGAACGTACATCATCTGTAAAATGAACTATTGCAAGTGGATTTGACGTAAATTCATAATTTTGACTCCAGCCTCCATTAGGATTGTTATTCAAATAAAAAGGTAAATCGGTGTACGGATCATTTGCTTTATAAGTTGGATTATTTACATCTTTATAAACTCCTAAAACCGATGGACGCAATAAAGCATGTCTAATTACCCCTGGAGCGTCTCCGCTTGAAGACATTTTATCTTGTCTAGTACTAGTTATCTGAAGATTTGTTCCAACTTTGAAACGATCTGTAACTTCGGTATTAATATTGGTTCTAAAATTAATACGTCTGTAGGTGTCATTGTCACCAACCACTATACCATCCTGTCCAAAATAACCACCAGATATTAAATATTGTGTTTTCTCTGAACCTCCACTAACCGAAAGCTGTAAATTATTAGTTCTTCCAGAAGTAAATAATTGGTCCAACCAATTGGTATCCGATAATGGTATTCCATTAACGTTTCCGTTAGTTTGATCTGTTTTATATGGGCTAATTGCCCCAGCCGGATTATTATTAGAATTATGCCAAGCCTGATCCATTACTGTCAAATACTGATTAGCATTTAGCATTTTAGGAAGATTTGTAGCAAAATTGGTTCCGGAGTAATATTCTACATCAATATTCGATTTCCCTTTAGAACCACTTTTAGTCGTAAGAATTACAACCCCACCTGCAGATCTGGAACCGTAAATTGCGGTAGCAGCAGCATCTTTTAATACAGTCATCGATTTTACGTCAGACATATTCAAGAAAGAAATATCACGGGTTGCAACACCATCAACAACATAAAGTACGTCGTTGTTCCCTAGTGTACCTTCTCCTCTAATACGTATTTTAAGGCCATCTCCAGGAGCACCTGTATTCGCAGAAACAGAAACACCGGCAACTTGTCCTTGCAAAGCCTGACCTACATCAGCCACTTTTGTTTTAGCCAATTCACCCATGTCTACTTGTGCTACGGCACCTGTTATTGATTGCTTTTTTTGACTTGAATACCCTACAACAATTACTTCATCTAATTTTTGCGAGTCGCTTTCTAATTTAGCATTCACTACAGCTTGTCCATTAACAGCAATTTCTCTGTTTTTGTATCCAATATAACTAAATACCAAAACAGCATCAGCACTTACATTATTTAAACTATAGTTTCCATCAAAATCTGTTGAAGTACTTAAAGAGGTTCCTTTTACAACAACATTCACCTGAGGTATTGGACCGCTGCTATCCGAAACGTTCCCTTTTACCGATTGAGCATGCATTATGCTTCCTGACACTATTATTCCAAACAGGAACAAATTATAAATAATTTTCTTTCTCATCATAAGGAATTATTAAATTGATTGCTAATTCGAGTTAAATTTTTCATGTTAATAAAAATTAGGTTGATTAAATGCGTTAATAGTTTTTTTTATAATCAAAAAACGATTTCGTAAATTTATTCAGTAGACACAAAAAAAGGTGTACACTATTTCATCAAAAGTGTACACCTTTTAAAAAAGTGTTGATTTTCAGTATTTTAAAACTTATTTAGTACTTTCCTTTGTACTTCAACTGATAGTTTTTAGGCGTTGTATTATACATTTTATTAAACTCACGATAAAAATAGGAACGGTTATTAAAACCGGATTGGTAGCACACCTCAGATACTGTAAGTACATTTTTACGTAAAAGTTCTGCTGCATATTTTAATCGTATCGTTCGAATTAAATCTCCCGGAGTAAAGCCAAAAATCTGTTTCACTTTTCGATACAATTGCGAATTACTGATGCCTAATTCTTTTTCAATAAACAAGCTTTGAAGATTTTCATTGTCAATATTGGAACGAATCAGTTCAATCACTTTTTTTACAAAATCTTTTTCATCATTATTTATCGGTAGCGTAGACAGATTTTCTGTAAGTGTGTCTTGTGTAAAATGCTTTAGTATTAATTCTTTTTCTTCAAGAAGCTTCTGTATTCGTATTAACAAATGGTCCGGGTAAAAAGGTTTCGGAATATAAGAATTGGCACCACTTTCCAGTCCCTCAATTCTATGGATAACGGAATCTTTTGCGGTAAGCATAATAAAGGGAATATGACAGGTCTTAATATCCTGCTTGATTTTTTTACAAAGTTCTACCCCATCCATCATCGGCATCATTACATCGCTGATAATAATGTCGGGCATTTCCTTTTCAAGAATCTCAAGGGCTTCCAGTCCATTATAAGCAGGTATGATTTTGTATTTTTCCCCTAATAAATCATTAAGAAACAAATGAATTTCCTTCTCGTCCTCAACAAGTAAAATTGTTTGGCGAGTGTCTTGAATATCTTCTAATGAAACAATTTTATCAGGTGTATCATCCGACTTGTTCGGAATCTCTTCTAGAATATTTTTAAGATGATGCGAAATCAAAATCGGGCTTACTTCTACATCTAATTCTTTTTCGGTAAAAGATTCTTTACTACAAGGAATGAGAACGGTAAAAGTGGTCTGTTCATTAGCTATGCTTGAAACCAGAATTTCACCTCTCAATACGGTCACCAGTTTTTTAATATAAGCCAATCCTATACCGGTCCTAAACAAATCATTGTCTGGCGCTTTATTTGTATCCGACAGAAAAAATCGATCAAATAACGAGTCTAATTTCTCTTTCGGAATTCCGCTCCCAGTATTTACTATTGTAATGTTCAACCTTTTGGAATCATCCTGAAGCGTAAACTTAACATCAATTTTCCCTTTTATTGGAGTGTATTTGAATGCGTTTGACATCAAATTAAAAACTATTTTTTCGATCTTATCTTTGTCAAACCAGCCTTGTAATGCAGATGGAATGTCAAGATTATAATCAATCTTTTTATCCAATGCCCATTCATCAAACAATTCGGCGATTTGTTCTACCAAACTGACAAGATCAAATTCTCTTGCTGTTATCTCCAGATAATCGTATTCCGCTTTTCGAAACTCCAATAATTGTTGTGTCAAAAACAATAACCGTGACGAATTGCGCTGAATCATCTGCAGAAACTTTTGATTGCGTTCGCTAAGATTTGCCGTTTCAGATAGTTTTTGAACAGGACCAACAATCAAAGTCAAAGGAGTCTGAAATTCATGGGCAATATTCGTAAAAAAAGTAAGCCTGTTTTCGTGCAGTTCTTCCTCTCTTTTTCTAAAAAGAATATTTTGGCTCAATGATTGACGCTTTTTGTAATAACTCAGCACAAAAAGCACAAAAAGGGTTGTTAGTATCAAATAGATTACAATAGCCAGATTGGATTGCCAAAACACGGGTTTAACCCTAATATCAATAGCATGAACCGGTTTACTCCAAACCCCGTCGCTATTGGACCATTTTATCCATAAAGAATAATTCCCCTTTGGAACGTTTGTAAAGGAAATAATTCTTCGATTATTAATCGTGTTCCAACCCTTATCGAAATGCATTAATTGATAGGCATATTGGCATTTTTCACTGTTAACATAGGTAAGAGCCGCCAATTCAATATCAAAAAAGTTTTGATTATGGTCCAAAACAATGGAGGGATTTGTCTTGGAATCGGGAGATATCACAAGTCCTTGATAATATGGAATAGGCTGATTTTGGCCACTGATTTTATCTATCAAAATATCAGGAATAACGGAAGATTCTTTTATTTTTTGGGGCAAAAAATAATTAAATCCTTTTATTCCGCCCATAAAAATAAAATCAGACTTCTGATCTTGATAAAATGCACCATCAGCAAATTCATTATTCTGAAGACCCTCGTTTTTAGTGTAATTAATGAACTTAAAACTGTTAGGATTAAAATTGGACAAACCAAAATTTGTACTTATCCAAAGATTGGATTTTTTGTCGGCAACAATTCCATGGATGGTATTATTGGGCAATCCTTCTTTGACGGTAAAGCTCTTAAAAACGGCGTTGCCATTGTTCTTTAAATCTTCCAATACATTCAAACCAAAACTTGTTCCTATCCAAAGTCGGTTATTTACGTCTGTCTGCAAACACAAAATATCATTGTTGGATAAACTTTTTGGATCATTTTTGATATTTTTATAAGTGTAAAATTCTTCTGTTTTTTTATCAAAAAGATTAAGGCCCCCCAATCGCGTTCCAATCCAAAGCTGATTGTCGTTCCTAGGAACTATGGAGAAAATAATATTACTGCTTAGTGATTTTGCTTTGTTGCTATCGGCAAGATATCGCTTGAATTCCGTTACTTTCAATTTGTCTCCAGAACGCTCAATTTTGCAGCGAATCATTCCATAGCCATTAGTTCCAAGCCATATAAATCCATTTATATCCTGCGAAATAGTGTAAGTTGACTTAAAATAATCACATTTTTCATTCCCATCTATAGCTGACCAATTAATAAGTTTAGATTTTTTAAGGTCAAAAACCGTAACTCCATCTCCATCTGTACCAACAAAAACAAGATTATCTTGACCCTTGCATAAAGCAAATACAGCATTATTTATTGAGCTGTTACTTTCGTTGAAGTTTTGATACTGTAATGCTTTTTCCGGATCTAGATAAAAATTAGAGGAAAAACGAAACAATCCTTTTCCTTTTGTACCAACCAAAAAAGAATTCCCGTCCACTTCCAGAAATGTTCTGATAATTCCCCCATCCAGCTCAGGAACTTGCGCTTTTGAAATTAAATTAAAAGCTTTTTTCTGTGGATATATTTTAAATAAGCCATCTCCATCGGTTCCTGTCCAAAGCACATTTTCACTTCCTTGCAATAATGTGGTAACCTTTTGACTCTTCAGATATTTTAACCATGGTTTGGAAACGATATTTCCGGAATTATCCAGTATAAAATACCCAGATTTATCAGAAAGTACAATACCCTCTGGAATATGACCAATGATATTGTCAATTTTTTGAGTTGAAAGAATTTGATTTTTATTATCGGATAAAGAATGTAAAAAAGCATTTCCTGAATTTGGAATGATGCAGACTTTTTGATTGGAAATCACTTCAAACGTTCGAATTCTTTTTGAGATTAATTCTACTTTTGAAATTATATTTTTCCCATCATTGGCTTTTTTAAGAGACAAAGCATAGAGTTCATCGTTCTCTAACAAGACCAATAATTCTCCTGTTGGAGAAAATTTCATTTTTTTGACCGCTTTTGTCGAAAATTTTTCACCTGTCAACAATTTAAAAGCAGTGCCGTCAAAATAACCAATCCCCCACTCTTTTACGGCGCAAAACACTTTTTTGGAAGCATCCAATGCCATGTTAAATTCTGATTCTGATAATGGCGGTTTATTTTCTCTGGAAAAGTAAAATCGCTGGAATGCATCTGTTTTTTTATTATAACGATTAATACCATGAATGGTCAATATCCAAATCTGACCAGCATTATCTTCATCTATTTTCAGGATTACCTGATTACTCAGGCTGTTTTCATTGTCCAACTCAGGTCTGAAAATCTTGAAACTATTTCCGTCATATCGGTTCAATCCATCCCAGGTTCCAATCCAAAGTAAATTCTCGGAATCCTGAAAAATAGCATTAACGGAACTATTGGACAAACCTTTGGTATTATCCAATTGCTCCAACGAATATTTTAAATCTGAAGTCTTGGATGAATCTAAAATTAGTTTATTGTTAATCTCGATTCTTTTAGTCAATCGATTATCCCGATATGAAGTATTCTCTTTATGATCACATGAAATAAATCCTGCAAAAATAAAGCTGACGAATATAATTTTAATTTTCAATTTAATAAGGATTTTATATTTTTTTTTGAAATCAACCATGTGATTATTAGCCCTATCACAAACATTCTTTTCGTTCCTTTTCTTAAGATGCATACAATAATCGGATTATTTTGAAGAAGTAGAACTAATACAAGAAAAAAGTTTTCTTGAAGGAATCGAAATAATTATCAAGTAACCAAATGTACAAAAAAAGACAAGCTCTTTAAATCATTCCTGAAATAGTTTGTGGGTTGTGCTAACAGGTCACTAAGTACAAACCTTTTAGATACTGTTACTCTGCTGAATTAATAAAATAGAAAAAATGTGTAGCTGTAAGTCCATATTTAACAACTGTTTTGTAGAACTAAAACAATACTGAAAATGTGTCGCCTAGCCCTGATGGGAACGACATCCTTTTTATCCCGTCTCGTCTTTAGGGACGAGACGGGATAAAAAGATATAGTGGACAGCAGGACTGATGTAGTTGATTGCAAAATTTTCTGCTCCTAAAATTCAATTGCACATAATAACTGTTAATAAAAAAAAAGCCTTAAACATTTTTCAATGTTTAAGGCTTAATCACAATTATAACAACCGAATTATTTCCAACCTCCACCTAAGTCTCTATACACAAGTACGGAGGCGTTGAGTTGTTCTTTTTTCGTATCTATGAGTTCGAGTTTCGATTCTAATGCATCGCGTTGAGTCATCAAAACTTCAAAATAATCGGCTTTGGCTGACTTGAATAAATCTCCAGCCACATCAATCGAACGATTCATTGCAACCACTTCCTGCGATTTTAGATCATAACTTTTTTCTAAATTATTAATTTTGGAAAGTTGGGTTGATACTTCCAAATACGCATTTAGAATGGTACGCTCGTAGTTGTACAAAGCTTGAAGTTGCCGCGCATTGGCAGTGCTATACTCCGCTTTGATGGCATTTCGGTTAATCAACGGTGCAGCCAAATCTCCAGCTAATGAATACAATAACGACTCAGGAAGCGTAAAAAGATAAGACGGTTTAAAGGCATTAATACCTATAGCCGCTGTAATATCAAGAGAAGGATAAAACTCAGCACGTGCTACTTTTACATCCAACTTTGCCGCTTCTAGTTCTAATTCGGCTTGTTTGATATCGGGACGATTGGCCAACAATTGCGATGGAATCCCAGAATTGATTACCGAAGGCATCAAACCCATGAAATTAGTTTTGTCCCTTCTTATTTCCTGTGGATATTGTCCAAGTAAGAAATTGATTTTATTCTCTGTTTCTTTTATGTTTTGAAGAATATCGAACTCCATGCTTTTGGAAGCCAAGACCTCAGCCTGAAACTTTTGAACGGCCAATTCGGTCGTTCTAGCAGCTTCCTTCTGAATTTTCACAACTTCTAAAGCGTTTGTTTGCAATTCGATATTTTTTCTAACAATCTCCAACTGGCTGTCTAGAGCCAGTAATTCATAATACGAATCGGCCACCTCAGAGATAAGATTCGTTATCACAAAGTTTTTCCCTTCAACCGTTGATAAATATCGGCTCACTGCCGCTTTCTTGGAATTACGCAGTTTTTTCCAGATATCAACTTCCCAATGGGCATAAGCCGCCAGTTTGAAATCGCTCAACGGGTCTGGCATTTCCTTACCAGGTTTTATTTCTGTGGATGCATCTCCGGCTCCCTGACTGGTGTACCTTCCCACTTTTTCAATTCCTGCTCCTGCTCCAATACCAACGGTTGGTAAAAGCAAGCCTTTCTTTACCCGGATGTCGTTTTTGGCGATTTCAATTTCCTGCAAAGTGATCAGCAATTCCTGATTGTTTTTCAGGGCTGTATCAATCAAATTTACCAGATTTGAGTCTTTAAAGTAAGTACGCCATGGGGTGGTCGATGTATTGGTTGTATCTGTCCCCATACTCTTATCGAAAGATTCCGGAACAGTCTTGTTTTCAGCCAATGGCGCATTAGCTGGTGCACAACTTACCACCGCCAGGCAAATGCCCAGCGGGATAAGATATTGATATAACTTTATTTTATACATGGTGATCAATTTCTTCGGTTAATGGATTATTATTTTGTTTTTTGACCATCTTGATTTTTGCTGCAATACTACCAAATATGTAATACAAGCCAGGTATTAGCAATACTCCTATAACAGTTCCTAGAAGCATCCCGCCAAGAGCCGCTGTACCAATTGTTCGGTTTCCAATTTTACCTGGACCAGAAGCAAAAACTAACGGTATTAGCCCCGCAATAAATGCAAATGATGTCATTAATATCGGACGGAATCTTACTTTGGCGCCTTCCATAGCAGCTTCTATTATTGTTGATCCGGATTCGTGTTTTTGGACAGCAAATTCTACAATCAAAACGGCATTCTTACCCAACAATCCAATAAGCATTACAAAGGCTACTTGAGCATAAATATTGTTTTCTAATCCGCAGATTGTCAGTAATAAGTATGAACCAAAAATACCCGCAGGTAGCGATAGAATTACCGCGAATGGCAATACAAAACTTTCATATTGTGCCGCTAAAACTAAATAAACAAAAAGCAAACAGATTAAGAAAATATAAATAGCTTCGTTACCGCGACCTACTTCATCCTTGGAAATACCTGCCCAATCAATACCAAATCCTCTTGGCAATGATTTTTCTGCCACTTCTTGAATTGCCTTAATAGATTCTCCGCTACTGTATCCAGGTGCAGATTGACCACTTATTTCAGAAGAATTAAACATATTATGCCTTGTAATTTCAGACAATCCATATACTTTGTCCATATGCATAAATGCTGAAAACGGTACCATTTCATCGCGATTGTTTTTTACATACAATTTCAAAATATCTTCCGGCATAGCTCTATATTCGGGAGATGTTTGAACAATGACTTTGTACTGTCGGTCGTATTTAATAAAACTGATTTCATAGTTACTACCCACTAATGTAGAAAGCGTATTCATCGCACTATCGATTGAAACTCCTTTTTGCTGAGCAATATCGTTGTCTATTCGCATCATATATTGCGGAAAACTAGCGCTATAAAAACTAAATACTGATGCTAATTCTTGTCGTTTATTCAAAACCTTTACAAAATCATTGGTCACTGTTTCCATTTTTTTGTAATCGCCAGATCCTGCTTTATCAAGCAAACGCAATTCAAAACCTCCCGCAGCACCATAACCCGGTACCGCTGGTGGTTGAAAAAATTCAAGTGTAGCACCTTTAATGTTTTTAGATTTTTCTTCTAGCTCTTTCATTATCTCATTGGCAGAATGTTTACGATCTTCCCAACTTTTTAAGTTAACCAAACAAGTTCCAGAATTGGACCCTGTTCCCTCGGTTAGAATTTCGAATCCAGCCAATGCCGATACTGATTTTACACCCTCTATTTTTTCTGCAACTTTTTGCAATTTTAGAGCGACATCATTGGTTCTTTCTAAAGAGGAACCAGGAGGTGTTTGTATGATAGCGTAGAACATTCCTTGGTCTTCGTTTGGAATAAACCCTGTTGGAAGATTATTGTTCAAGAAAAATATTCCAACACAAAAAGTAATAAACATTCCAAAAGTGATGGATCTTTTGTTAACGATTTTCCCCAATGCACCTTGATATCTCCCAGTAAGTTGGTTGAATTTATTGTTGAAACCATCCAAGAAATTGTTCAACGGGGTTTTCTTTCTTACAATACCGTGCGATTTTTTCAACATCATAGCACACAATGCAGGTGTAAGCGTCAATGCTACAACACCTGACAAAATAATTCCTGTTGCCATTGTGATAGAAAACTGTCTGTAGAATATCCCAACTGGACCAGACATAAACGCAACAGGTATAAACACTGCTGCCATCAAAAATGTAATCGCTATAATAGCACCACTAATTTCATGCATGGCTCTTTTAGTAGCTTTGAGTGGCCCCAGATGAGGATCTTCTTCCATCTTGGCATGTACAGCCTCGATTACGACAATGGCATCATCAACAACGACACCAATTGCCAAAACAAGTGCAAATAAAGTAACAAGATTTATTGTAATTCCGAAAAACTGCATGAAAACAAATGTTCCAACAAGTGAAACAGGAACTGCAATGGCAGGAATAATTGTCGAACGCCAATCTCCCAAAAATAAGAACACCACCAATCCCACTAATATAAATGCCTCAACTAAAGTATGAACCACTTTTTCGATAGAAGCATCAAGGAATTTTGAAGCATCATAACTTATTTCGTATTCTACCCCTTTTGGAAATGAAGATTTTTTAATTTCTGCTAATTTTTCCTTTACATCCTTAATAACTTGAGTTGCATTACTACCGTATGATTGTTTAATGGCGATTGCAGCCGAAGGTCTACCATTTAAGTTGGAATAGATATCGTACATCGAACTTCCGAATTCTATAGTAGCAACATCTTTCAGACGCAGTATTTCACCGTTAGCATTCGATTTTAAAATAATATTCCCATATTGTTCCTTAGTGGTAAATCGTCCAGAATATTTCAATACATATTCAAATGATTGGGAACGTTTCCCTGAACTTTCTCCTGTTTTACCTGGAGAAGCTTCCAAACTTTGCTGGCTCAATGCTTCCATTACTTCGTCGGCAGAGATTTTATAAGCTAACATTCGGTCTGGCTTTAACCAAACACGCATGGCATAATCCCTGTTACCAATAATATCGGCATCACCAACTCCATCTACTCTTTTAAGTTCCGAAAGTATATTGATATCCGTGAAGTTATACAAGAACTTTTGATCCATCGTTGGATCTTTACTGTACACGTTGATGTACATTAAATTATTAGATTCTTCTCTCGTAATTTTAACACCCTCACGAACGACAAGTGGCGGTAATTTATTAACCACCGATGCCACCCTGTTCTGAATGTTAATCGATGCTTGGTTTGGATCTGTACCAAGATTAAACACTACTTGTATCGAAGCTTCTCCGTCATTACCTGCGTCCGATGCAATGTATTTCATTCCAGGAACACCATTAATCGCTCTTTCTAATGGAATTACCACAGATTTAATCAATAATTCATTATTGGCTCCAGGATATTCCGCAGTGACATTTACTTTTGGAGGCGAAATAGAAGGCAATTGTGTAACAGGCAAATGGGTCATAGCCAAAATACCAAGCAAGACAATCATCAACGATATTACTATTGAAAGTACGGGTCTTTCTATAAATTTATTAAACATTTTTTATGATTTAAGTATTAAAACTATTCTGCTTTTAATTTCAAATGAGATAACACTTCTTCTGGTTTCTGATACGTGTATTCTATCTTGTCATCATCATTCACTTTTTGAACTCCTTCTAGCAGAATTTTATCATTTTTGGTAATACCGCTTTTAACCACATAGATATCTGGCATGGAACCAGCAATGGTAATTTCTTTTGATTTTACAACATTGTTCTTATCAACTACAAAAACATATATCTTATCCTGTATTTCATAAGTGGTTTTTTGTGGAATAACCAACGCATTTTTCTCTGGAACGGTCATAAGCACCGAACCTGTTTCCCCATTTTTTAAAAGTTTGTTTGGATTTGGAAATTTTGCTCTAAAGGCAATATTACCGGTTTCATTATCAAACTCACTTTCTACAAGTTCAACATTACCCTTATATTTAAAATTTTCGTTGTTAGCCAAAAGTAAACCAACTTTGTTATCAGCACGGCCTTTTACATTGGTTTGATATTCGAGATATTCAGGCTCTGAAACATTAAAATAAGCATACACCTGACTGTTGTCTGAAAGGCTGGTCAGCAATTCACCTTCATCAATAAGACTTCCCAATTTCTTAGGGATTCGGTCGATGGTTCCATCAAATGGAGCCCTGATTTCGGTAAAGGATAAATGGAGTTTTGCCAAAGCAACTTCGGCTTTAGCTTGCTCCAGTTTTGCTTGAGCCATAGCCTGTTCACTTTTTGAAACTATATTTTTATCGGCAAGACTTTTTGCGTTTTGCAATTCTATCTCTGCTCCTTTAGCTTCAGCTTGAGCTTTCAACAATTCGGCCTCATACATTTTTGGCATGATTCGGAACAAAACTTGACCTGCTTTTACAAATTGACCTTCATCAACATAAATATTTTGCAGGTATCCTTTTTCCTGGGCACGAATTTCAATATTTCGCACGGAGCGAATCTGCGAAACATATTGCTTGGTAAACGAAGTGTCAATTTGTACTGGATTGGTAACGGTAAATGTACCGGCTTCTTCTTTTTCTTCTTTTTTAGTTGTACAGCTAGCAAGGGACAACAGGGCAATTAAACCCGTGAACACGATAATTCTCTTCATGATAAAAAATGATAATTAAGCAATTAAACAGATGGAATACAGAAATTCCTTAAGGCATAAAAAACCATCAGTTACCAGCGTGAGACCTGAACCGTCATACGAGATGAGATAAATTTAATATACACCCAATAGGCATACAGGATCACACTTTTGGTAACCGATGTATAGTATATATCAAATTCTTAAAACTCCTATTCTTAGGTAAATAGGATTAGAATAGCCGCAATTGGGCGTGAAGATTTCAAGTAGTTTAGAGTAATCCTTGAAAATAAAGGTACTGGAAAATGTCAAATACCAGTGGTCTAACAAGCTATGTTTTACAGCTAAAGTTTTATTGGCACCACCATTTTTAAGATCATCGCTTCTGTGGAATTCTTCGTCTAAATCTACGTCAGCATCTTCAATTAAGACACTTCCAGGTTCAGCAGTTCTAAGTTTTACATGTTGTTTTTTTACAAAATTCCAAGAGGGAGAGTCGCTGATAGTACCAGGATGCGCAGCAGCATGAAGATACTGTCCACCACCTAGCAGAAAAACACACAGACATATGAAATTTATAATTACTCTCATTTGGCTGCGAAAATAATAAAAGATTGAAATAAAAAAACTTTTTTTTGGCATGCAAAACTGAAAAAAGTCAACGAAAACGTTTTCTTTCGTTGATAATCAGGTATGCTTTGTGTTATGTTAACAATAATTTCTTATTAAATTAATCAATAAAAAACTACAAAAAAATATTTTCTTAATCTTTTCATATAAAAAAGGGCTTTTCTTTATATGAAAAGTAGTTATTACAACAGCACTCGTCTCCTAGCCCCGATGGAAATGGCATCCTTTTCATCTCGCCTCGTTTTTAGGAACGAGACGAGATGAAAAGATATAATGTACAGCGGGAATATTGCTGTTGATTGCGGAATGCTGTGCTCCTAAAAATGTAATTGTTTCAAATAGTCTTCTTTTTTAGTGTTTTTTTCCCTTCCAGTCTTTAAAAATAATGAAAATTCGTTTCTTTGCCGATATCTATAATTTCAACTCAAAAAAACAAAACGTATTAATGCCAGAATACTTTCTAGACATCGAGTACAATAATCTCACTTATGGCGTGGATCAAGTCAATTTTAAGGAGTTTGAATGTTGTACATTTAATCACTGTACGTTTTCGGCTTGTAACTTTATTGATGTCACATTTATTGATTGTGTTTTTAATGAATGTATTTTTAGTGAAGCTAAAATCAATCATGTGGCATTGAGAACCGCAACATTCAATCGATGTGAAATTAAGGACGTGAATTTTGCGATGTGCAACAAACTCATTTTCGAAGTTCGTTTTAACAATTGTGTCCTGGATTTTTCTAAATTTTATACTTTGAAAATAAAAGGGACTCCCTTTATCAACTGCAGTTTGATTGCCGTAGATTTTATGGCAACCGATTTGACTGAAGTTCTTTTTGAAAATTGCGATTTATACCGAGCCGAATTTGCGAAAGCTACCGCCAACAAAGCTGATTTTAAAACTAGTTACAATTATACCATTGACCCAAAAACCACCAAATTGAAGAAAGCCATTTTTTCGTTGGAAGGCTTAAAAGGTTTGCTTTATAAACATGAAATCATCGTGAACTAATTTTTTGAAAAAGAAAATCACATCCCAGACCCTAAAAGTACTGACTGAAAAAATGAAATCTAAATCAACCCTTTCAGCTAATAAACTCAAGATGACTCCCTTCGGTGTGCAAAATATGTTTTGCAGTTTCAATTTCTTTAACGGAACCATTTACTAGCACCGCAAATTTTCCTTCTTTCAGATGTTCTTGGCATTTAACTACTTGTTCTTCTTTTATCCCGGTAAAAGCTAAAAGTGAAATAAAACCACCTGTAATTAGCCCCAAGTCAAGTCCCGCAATGATTCCAATAAGTGCACCAGCTCCATACAAAAAGCCGAAACCCGGAATCGCAAATACACCAATTCCAGTCAGCAAACCAATTAACGTTCCTGCTCCCATACCAACCATAGCGGGCGTTTTTTTTATGGTATCCAGTGACTTGATCTGAATATGATCTTCAATCACTTCTGCCTTGCCTAACAACGAAACATTTTCCATGGGAAAATCATTTTGGCTTAACTCCTTGATAGCATTAATCGCTTTCTCGTGGGTATCATAAATTGCAATTTGTGATTCCATAATTAATCTGTTTTTAAATTAAAAAAGATTATCCAATCCTACAATAATATTAAGTAAAGTTAAGACTTTCAATTGTTTATATTTCAATTTTTTAATTTAAAAAAACAAAAAAATATTACTTAAAATCAAAAACCGATGGTTTGGGCTTTTATAAAAATTGAAATTCCCTATTTAGGATTTCGATTATCGCTTTAAATAAAATCAAAACAAGAATTAACTGTGTAATTTCATCAAGAAATAATTCTTCCGTCTTCCATCGTAATAATTCTATTGGTTTTATTAGCAAAATCGGTGTCATGAGTAACAATGAGTAATGTTTGTTTTTTTTCTAAGGTCAATTCTTTAAAAATATCAAAAACCAGATTGCTATTTTTCTTATCTAAATTCCCCGTTGGTTCATCTCCCATTATTATCAAAGGATCGTTTATCAAAGCCCGAGCAATGGCAACACGCTGTTTTTGTCCACCACTCAATTGATTTGGCATTTTTAGCGCTTGATCTTCCATACCCAACGTTTTTAAATGCTCTAGTGCGCGATGCTCTAATTCCTGCTCTGAATATTTTGCTAATTTTAGTCCAGGCAACATTACATTCCTTAAAACATTATATTCAATTAACAAATAGTGAAACTGAAATACAAAACCAATATTTTCATTTCTTATTTGAGCTAATACTTTATCCGCCTTCCCTGTTACAAGCTCATTATGAATAAATATCTGTCCTTCATAATCGGTATCCATAGTAGACAATAAATACAATAAGGTCGATTTACCGCAACCCGATTTGCCCACAATGGAAACAAACTCGCCATGGTCAATACTCAAATCTATTGCCGATAGCACTTTAAATTTAACAGGATCATAAAAATATTTTGTTAGCCCTATGGTTTCCAATACTTTATTATTTTCCATAATTACTTTCCTCTAATAATTTCTACTGGGTCTATCCTGCTTGCTTTTGAAGCTGGAAAATAGCCCGCAATTGTGGTTGTAAATAAGGCAAAAATGATTCCTATGACATAATAAATTCCATCATAATAAATAGGATAGGTTGTAATAGTAGGCAAAGAAGTAGTCTTGAACGGAATCACATCTATAATTGAAGAAAAAATAAAACCAAACAACAATCCAAAGATGCCACCCACAAATCCAATAATTAACGAAAGAGAAATAAAAATCCACCTTACATCATTCCCTGAAAAGCCTGTAGCTTTTAGAATTGCAATACTGTCCATTTTTTCATAAATCATCATATTTAGAATATTATAAATCCCAAAACCAGCCACAATCAACAACACAACTCCCACTGCATAGGATATAATAGTCCGAACACTACTTCCTGTTTCAAATTGTGCATTAGCTGTTTTGTAATCAATGGTATCCAAATTAAATTTCTCTCGAAACTCTTTGGAAAGTTCGGGTGCAATTGTTTTGTCGTGCAATTGTATTTGAATATCGGTAATATAATTGGTGGGTTCACCTAGTAATTTTTGAGCAGTATCCAATGAAGTATAGCTCAAAACATCATCTACCTCGGCAATACCCATTTGAGAGATACCTACAATTTTAAGAGAAGATAAATTCCCACTGGGAGAAGTAATTTTAATAATATCACCTACAGTGAGCATCATTTTATCGGCAAGCCCTTTTCCAAGAATAATGCTGTTATTTTGCAGCAAATTAGTCACCTTTCCCTCAATAATGTATTCGCTAACTTTAAATATTTTCTCTTCTGACAAAACATCAATTCCATTTATAACTCCCGAAATTTCAATCGTTCCTGAATTAAAAAAAACGGGGGTTGTTATTTTTGGTGCCACATCAATAATACGCGGGTCTTTTTTTAAATAAGCAATAATAGCTTTACTGTTGTAAATCGATTTACCAATATCTTTTGGTTTTATGGATCTTATAAAATTAGTGCTGTTTTTATAAGCTTCTGTCAAAGTTATCGGCTGATGTTCTGATGGCTTTATATCGTTATATAAACGCACATGAGGTGTTCTGTTGAGCATCAAACCGTCCAAAAGGTCATTTAATCCATTCATAAAACTAACCAGAGCAATAAACATCGCAATACTAAAAGTCACTCCAATAGCGGCAACTATAGTTTGTTTGAGCCTTGCTTTAAGCAAATGCAATGCAATGTTTAAAATGAGTTTGAAGTTCATTATTCGGGTTTAAAAATAGATTCGTCTGGTTTTAGACCTTCCAAAATTTCGACTTTTTGATAATCGCTCAAGCCGGTTTTTACTTTTCTTTTTTCGTTTTTATTGACCAGAACATATTTGTTTTGAATCAAATAGTTTTTTGGAATTGTAATTACATTCTTTTTGGTTTTAATAACGATATTCGCTTCGGCAGTCAAGTTAGGATAAAGCTTAGCAGGTGGTTTTACAAAGTGAGCTTCAATTTTGAAAGTACGGGATTGCTCGGCCATAATTGGATAAATTTTATCAATTATTGCCTCAAAAACGGCTCCTTTGTAACTATCCATAGTAACATATACTTTTTGCCCGAGGATTACTCGAACCATATCGTTTTCATCGACTTCAAGTTCCAACAAAAAAGAATTGGCTTTACCAATGGTTGCTAACGGAATTTGTGGTGTAATATAAGCTCCTTCTCGAACCAACACATCAAATAATTGTCCTGAGAAAGCGCTTTTAACAGTAAAATCGTTTTGGTTTCTTTGATTGATTTTTAGTGTATTGTTATTTCTACTTTCATCATTTTTCAATTGAGCTTTGAGTTGTGCCAATTGTTTAACTGCAACTTCATATTCTAGTTTTGAAGTTTTATAAGTGAGTACTAATCTTTCGTATTCTACATCCGAAATATATTCTAACTCTTTGACTTTTTTATTCCTTTTCAGAATAGATTCATCCAAAAGCAGTTTGTTTTTTGCAGTTTGAATTTTCATTTCAATTTCGGCAAGTCGATCTTTAGCAAATTGATTATTTTCCTGACTGAGTTTGTAGACTAATGCTGCATTCTGAGTATTCAAATTAGCTTGGTCTTCGTCTAATTCGAACAACTTTTGACCCACAGATATTGTTTGTCCAACCGTTACATCTATTTTTTTTAAATTCCCATTTACTGTAGCATAAACAATATATTGCCCTTCAGCCTTTACTACACCTGACGCATAAACACTTTCTGTTACATCTCCTAAAGTGGGCTTAATCTCTCCGTTATCTTTCTTGGAACAAGCTATTATCATAAAAAAAGCTGATCCACAAACAAGTATTGATTTGAAATCCATTTTATATTTTTTTGACGCTTATTTACATACGAAAACTGACATAAATATACGACTTAAAAATATGCAAAAGACCAATGATTATTGCATAATTACTCTTTAATCAACAGTTTGATAAAATGATTATTGTACAGACATCATGTTGTCAAATCGCTTTTTGGTCTCCTCAAAACTCACGTCTTCTTTGTGCGTACTAATCATCCATTTATATCCAAATGGATCCATAACCTGCCCTACTCGATCTCCATAAAACATATCTTCGATTGCCATCACTAAGATTGCGCCTGAATCGAGTGCTTGCTGAAATACAGCATCGGCATCTTTTACATACAAACCAAAAGACATTGGGTTTCCCCCAATGGTTAATGGACTTTTGTTTCCCCAATCGATATTCTCGTCGGCCATCATCAGTAAAGAGCCTTCAATCTCTATTTCTGCATGACCAATTTTACCGTCTGGCATCAGCAATCGACCTTTTTCTATTGCTCCAAAAGCTTTTTTATAAAACTCAATAGCGTCACTGCATCCGTTGATTGTTATGTAAGCATTCAAAGAGTGCGCTCCCGGGTAAATGTGTGATGTTTGCATGTCTTCAATTTTTTTAAGTTATTATTTAGCTAATAAATCACTCTCGTAAATAGAACATTAAATATACTCATTTTTCTGTACTACAGAATGTTACATTAAATTAATATATTAAAAAAATTGATTTACTTATTTCTCCCGTAACTTCAACAGTCTTTGGTTTGAGTAAACACGATTTAAAAAATAAAGGTAATAGATCAATCCTGAACTTTATAGATAAAATCGAATGCGTTATTTTCAAAAGGGTTCTTTAAACGTATTTTAAGATTGTAACAAATTCAATATTGAATAGGAGAACTAATCGATTTCTCCATCACATAATCTTCCATTAAGTAACCATGTTCCAATTTAATATTGACTTCTTCTACAATTTCAAATCCTAATTTTTGATAGAAATACAATGCTTTATTGAATCGGTTTACGTTTAATGAAAGTGCCGTCGAATCCTTTTTTTTGGCAGCATTTTCGACAAAATCTATTAGCTTTTTGCCAATTCCTTTACCTTGGGTTTGGGGTAAAATATAAATTTTATGAATCTTGGTTTGCGTTTTTTGGTTGTAATGATGCTCATAAGAAGCAAAACCTAAAGTCTCCTCGCCTTCTTTGGCTAGTACAAAATGATGTCCTTTATTGGTAACACTATCATTTAAGGCTTCTTCATTGTAAAAAGCATGCAACATATAATCCAATTGCGCTTTCGAAAGGATTGCTCCATAGGCAGTAGGCCAAGTTTGAAACGCGATTTCTCGAATTATTGTGTAATCGTATGCTGTAGCGGGAACTATTGAAATCATTGGAGGTTAGAAATATATAAGAATACAGAAATATAGAACAAAGAAAATAGAGTATAGACTCAGAATTGAGAAATCAAAAACCAAAACTCAGAAGAAGTAATCAAGTGATCACTATAGACCTGAACAGTGAACACCATTCTCACCCATGAATCGTCTCATTCTTACCATAATTGGCAATAATGGATTCTTCAAATTCAAGCCATTCTCTCCAACGCTTTTCGACATCTATTCCCACTCCATATTTTCGGGCATAGGTAATAAAAGTGGTGTAATGACCCGCTTCACTTTCCATCAAATCTCTGTAAAAAACAGACAGTTCTTCATCTTGAATATTTTCAGAAAGTACTTTGAAACGCTCACAACTTCTGGCTTCAATCATAGCCGAAAACAACAATCGCTCTACCAAACCAGAAACACGACTACCGTCACCACTTTTTTTCATGTACAAATACAATTCATTAACATAATCGTCTTTGCGTTCACGACCAAGCTTCAAACCGCGTTTGATGATGATATTGTGGACTTGTTGAAAATGATCAATTTCTTCTTTGGCCAAAGCTAATAAATCCTTTACTAAATCCTGGTGCTCCGAATTATTCGTGATTATGGTAATGGCATTCGTAGCCGCTTTTTGTTCGCACCAAGCATGATCAGTAAGAATCTCTTCTATGTTTTTTTCAACGATGTTGACCCATCTCGGATCGGTTGGCAATTTTAATCTTAGTACTGACATTATAAAATTTGTTTAAGGTTTAAAAATTTGTTTAAAGCTTAAGTTTTTCTTGAAAACGAAAAGAGTTTAAAGTTCTAACTTTTGCACAATACAAAACCTTAAACTTTAAACTCTTTAACTTTAAAACAAAAATTTAGAACACAAAGATCGCTCTTTCGCTCATCATTTCATTTACTTCATTAGCTACTTCTTCGATAACATCCTCGTTAGTGTGATCTATCAAAACTCTATCGATTAGAGCAACAATAGTTTCCATATCTTCTTCAACAAGACCGCGAGTGGTAATTGCAGCAGTTCCCACACGGATTCCTGAAGTAACAAATGGTGATTTATCATCAAATGGAACCATGTTTTTATTTACGGTAATTTCAGCTTTTACCAATGCATTTTCGGCTTCTTTTCCAGAAATTCCTTTATTTCTAAGGTCAATCAGCATCATGTGATTGTCAGTTCCTCCAGAAATAATGTTGTACCCTCTTTTTACGAAAGCATCTGCCATAGCATTTGCATTTTTTTGCAATTGTCTAGCATAAGTAAAAAACTCATCTTGCAATGCTTCACCAAAAGCAACTGCTTTGGCCGCAATAATGTGCATTAATGGTCCACCTTGATTTCCTGGGAAAACAGCAAGATCCAATAAAGATGACATCATTCTGATTTCTCCTTTTGGTGTAGTTAAACCCCAAGGATTTTCAAAATCTTTACCCATCATGATCAAACCTCCACGTGGTCCACGCAACGTTTTGTGAGTTGTAGTTGTTACGATATGACAATGAGGAATTGGGTCATTCATCAAACCTTTGGCGATAAGCCCAGCAGGATGAGAAATATCGGCCATCAAAATAGCACCAACACTATCAGCAATCACTCTGAAACGCTCAAAATCCATATCACGAGAATAAGCCGAAGCTCCTGCAATGATTAATTTTGGTTGTTCTTTAGTAGCAATTTCTTGAATTTTATCATAGTCCAAACGACCGGTTTCTTTATCTACACCATAGAAAACAGGATTGTACAAACGTCCAGAAAAGTTTACTGGTGAACCGTGAGTTAAGTGTCCTCCGTGAGATAAATCGAAACCTAAAATTTTATCACCTGGTTTCAAGCAAGCAAAAAATACGGCTGTATTTGCTTGTGAACCTGAGTGAGGTTGTACGTTTGCATACTCAGCACCAAATAATGCTTTGGCTCTGTCGATAGCAATTTGTTCAACTACATCAACTACTTCGCATCCTCCGTAGTATCTTTTGCCTGGATAACCCTCGGCATATTTATTCGTTAAAACAGATCCAGCTGCTTCCATAACTTCGTCACTTACAAAGTTTTCAGAAGCAATAAGTTCTAGTCCGTGTATTTGTCTGTCTTGTTCTTCAAGAATGAGGTCAAAAATTTGTTCGTCGCGTTGCATTTCTTTGATTTTCGTTAATTTGACGCAAAAATACAAAAAAACGTTTGTTTAACTGTTAGATTATAATATATTTGACAAGTAATTTTCAACAAACAATTAACATTACCATGCCAATAACAGCAAACGATACCAGTAGAAAATCATGGTTAGAGGTACTGCCAGACAGTGACTTCCCCATTCAAAACATTCCGTTCGGAGTTTTTCTTACCAAAGAAAATATCGTCACGGTAGGTTCTAGAATTGGCGATTTCGCAATCGATTTAGGTGCACTACAACAATTAAATTACTTTGAAGGAATCGAATTGACAGACGATATGTTTATGCAAGATACCTTGAATGACTTTATATCTGATGGTCAAAAAACATGGCGATTAGTACGAAATAGAATTGCCGAAATTTTTGATGCAACAAATCCCGAATTAAGAGATAACCCCAAACATAGAGATATCGTAATTTTTAACATGGAAGATGTCGAAATGCAACTTCCTGTATTAATTGGTGATTATACTGACTTCTATTCTAGCAGAGAACACGCTACCAATGTTGGGAAAATGTTTCGTGATCCAGAAAATGCTTTATTACCAAACTGGCTTCATATTCCAGTAGGATACCACGGTAGAAGCTCCACTATTATTCCATCTGGAATTCCGGTACACAGACCAATGGGACAAACTTTACCAAATGGTGAAACTATGCCTGTTTTTGGTGCTTCTCGTTTGGTCGATTTCGAACTGGAAACTGCCTTTATTACAACAGACGTTAATATCATGGGAGAAAATATTCCTATTGGTGAAACCGAAGATTATATTTTCGGAATGGTTTTACTAAATGACTGGAGTGCACGCGATATTCAAAAATGGGAATATGTACCACTTGGACCATTTTTGGCTAAAAACTTTGGTTCATCAATTTCTCCATGGATAGTCACTTTAGATGCTCTTGAGCCTTTTAGAACCAAAGGACCAAAACAAGAACCAACTCCTTTTCCTTATTTACAACAAAAAGGAAAACACTCATTTGACATTAATCTTGAAGTAGCCATTGCCCCTGAAAATGCATCACCAACTGTTGTTTCCAGAACCAATTTCAAATACATGTACTGGACGATGAGTCAGCAACTGGCACACCACACGTCAAATGGATGCCGTGTTAACTCTGGTGACATGATGGGTTCCGGAACTATTTCCGGACCAACACCAGATAGCTATGGATCGATGCTGGAATTGACTTGGGGCGGAAAAAATCCAATTAAATTAAACGACGGCACCGAACGCAAATTCATAAATGACGGTGATACTGTAATTATTAAAGGATATAGTCAAAACGGACAAGTTCGTATTGGTTTTGGAGAATGTTCTAGTAAATTATTACCTCCTTTTGTAAGACAATAAACAAACAATTTTTATACCAACCGACAATTTTATAGTTGTCGGTTTTTTTTTTGAAATTTTTTATACAGAATCCACCAAAGGAATAGTAAGTTTGCAAAAAATATTTTTAAGCCAATAATTGACCTAATTCATTACCTCCATAAAATGAAAAAAATTACTCTTATAATTGCATTTTTTACAATAATTACTTCTTGTGGTGTAAAACAAACCCAAAACAATTTGGCATCCGGAAATTATGACGCCGCAATTGACATCGCACTTTCCAATTTACGTTCCAATAAAGATAAGAAAGGAAAACAAGACTATATCTATTTGCTTGAAGAGGCTTTCGCCAAAGTCAAAGAACGAGATTTGAACACCGTTTCTTTTTTGAAAAAAGAGAACAATCCACGTAATTTAGAAAAAATTTACAATACCTATTTGGCGTTACATGATCGTCAAGAGAAAATTAAACCATTGCTTCCTCTAAAATTAATCAAAGAAGAAAGAAATGCTATTTTCCCATTTGATGATTATAATGACCAAATCATCAGCAGCAAAAATGCTTTATCCAATTATTTGTACACCAATGCAAAAGCTTTGATGCTGACCAAAGACAAAATGAATTACCGCAGGGTTTATGATGATTTAATCTATTTGGACAAAATAAATCATAACTACAAGGATATTGCCGATATGCTTGATGAAGTTCAGTTGAAGGGAACTGACTATGTGATTGTATACACAAAAAATGAAACCAATATGATTATCCCTGTGGAACTTCAAAACGACTTATTGGATTTCAAAAGTTATAATTTGAATGACAAATGGACTATTTATCATAGCGAAAAACAAAAAGACATTACCTACGATTACGGTATGCTCATTAACTTCAGATCGATTTTAATTTCTCCAGAACAAATAAAAGAAAGAGAATTCACAAAAGAACGTCAAGTAGTTGACGGGAAAAGAAAACAACTCGATGCTAATGGAAAAATCGCTTTGGACAATCAAGGAAAACCTATAATGATTGATAACACGATTAATGCTATGGTAAAAATTAACGAAGTCAAACAATTTAAATCGTGTCAAATCACGGCCAAAGTAGACTACGTTGACAATAAAACTAAACAATCTATAGGATCATTCCCAATTACAAGTCAGTTCGTTTTTGAAAGTACTTTTGCGACTTACAAAGGTGATCCTCGTGCTGCCGATGATAATTACGGCCCCAATTTTTACAACAAAATAGTTCCTTTTCCTACCAGTGAACAAATGGTTTATGATACTGGCGAGGATTTAAAATCAAAAATCAATGGAGTTATCACTAACAATCAGTTTAGGAAATAAGACCTTTAAATATTACTAAAAAAGCAACTCAAAATTGAGTTGCTTTTTTTATATCTTAAAATTAACCGCAAAGTTTAGTGAACTTTGCAAAATTCTTTGCCCCCTTTGCAGTTAAACAAACACTCTTATTTTTATAATACCAACAACGGTGCAATTATACCAAAACTGAGTTGTCCAATCGTCCCATCGATTGCATTAAAATTATTTTCAGCATAAGCAGAATAATTGTATTTTTTAGCAACATAACCTACGTAAAACTTCATATTAAAATCGGTGAAAGGAGAATATTCTATTGTTGGGATAATACCATAAGAAGCCAATAAATGGTTTTCTTTACTAATATCTGGATTGCCGTTCCAGTAAGAATTGTCATTCATAAGAGTAAGCAACAAATTTACTTTTGCGCGAATCTGATATTCTGCCCTAATCCAGTTTTCAATATAGAAAACATCTTGAGCCGCATAAGGATACTTGCTTTTAATGATATTTGAAACAACTCCTTTTTGATCTAAATCCTCTTTACTGTATTGAAAATCATAATACAATACCAATTTATTGCTTTTGTATTTATTCCCAAGAGAAATAAAATTTCGGTTGGTATTTTCGGCATCAATAAAATAACTGTAGCTATAGGTAGTTTCCAATTTACCGTCAAAAAAACTGCCTTTCCAATTTCCTACTGCAGCCAAAGGTATTTTGGTAGTAGTAATTCCAGGAGGCACCGTTGTTCCAAACTGCTCTTGAAAAGTTTTAGTTCTGGAATTCAACAGCTGTAGATTAAACTTATTTTTATGATCGTTTAATGCATACGAAAGAGCTGCTCCCACCAAAAAATTGTCTCCTTTATCATTAATAGTGTTATAAGATAAAATTTCGATTGGATTCGTCAAGAGTTCGTAACCTCCCCAATCACCAATCATTTTCCCTATTGTCAGTTTCGTTTGCGGAGCGATATCAATAGCGACATATGCCATATCCACCGAACGGCTGATGTTGTCCACAGTACTTGGATCGGCAATTTTGGTGTATCGGTTTCGGAATCGAAAAGAAACTTTGTCATGAATTTTTCCTTTCACTTCAAAACGGAATTGGTTCACCGAAAAAAGAGAATTGGTATGATTACCATCGACAAAATAGTTATCAAAAGCCATACGGGTATTAAAGACAACATCCACATCTTTTAACAAGGATAGTTTTGAAGTTGGTATCAAAGGAGTTACGACTGAATTTCCTTCCTGTGTTTGTTTTTGTGCAAAAGTAAAAATGGGTAATAAAAGAAGTGTCCAATAAATAAAGTACTTTTTCATTATAAGATATTTTATTTTTTGAAAGTCACTTTACCGGATTCAATGTCATACAAAGCACCGATAATCGTAATTTTATTTTGGACAAAACGTTCTTTTAAAATTGGTTCAGCACCTCTTAAAAAAGCAACACCGTGAGCAATATTGGCATCTATAGCTTTATCAATTGATAATTTATCGGCACTGGTTAGATTTTTTTCCTCGTTCTCGTCTTCGATATAATTGATTATGTTCTTAATGTGATCCGCATGGTCATAATGCCCTTTGGAATTGATAAAAGCCTTTATGGCACCACAATCTTTGTGTCCCATAACCACAATCAATTTACAGTTCAAATGTTCGACCGCATATTCCAAACTTCCCAATTCGTAATCTCCAATCACATTTCCTGCCGTTCTAATGGAAAATATATCACCCAGACCTTGGTCAAAAACAAGTTCGGCTGGTACTCTGGAATCCGAACAACTTACAACAATGGCAAATGGGTGCTGTCCTTTTTTAAGCTCCCGAATTCTTTCGAGGGTTTCGTCGGGATGCACGGGTTTACCCGAAGCGAAGCGTCTGCTTCCCTCTTCGAGTTTTTGAAGTGGCGATAAATTGTTATTTTCAGGGTGATTACAAGCTGATAATGCGCTTATAAATAGTAGATAAAGCAGTCCTTTTTTAATCATGATAGTTTTCCTAAATTGTAACAAACCTAAGTCTATCCAGAAAAATTTAGACAAACTTATCCTTTTCAATGAGGTTGTAAATGTAGGGACATGAAACTAGTCAAATATTGATATTTATCATATTTGGCGGATTAATTGTATCTAAAGAAATTGATTATTATTCTCAAACGATATTGTTAATATGTTTTGTTATGAATTAGCAGACAAATAGACTTTATTAGTACATTTCGGGAGTCAAAGTAACAACAAACAGATTCTTTCCGTTGCTGTCCATATAGTGATAAATCACGGTGGAATCATTGTCTCTAAAAGCCTGAAGACTTGGATTTGTTTTCGAACTTGCCAATATTTCATTTTCTACAGACTTTTTCAAAGTAATAAAATCAATATTATTATCTTTTTGAACATGTACCAAAGTAAAATCGTATTGAATTGTATTATTAGGTAATATATTTACGCTTTCCATACGAATATCATCGCTAATCATTATGGGACAAACGGTATTATATTTGGCTACCAAGGCCTTGAGTTCATTACTGGCAGGTTTTTCCTTTTCAAAATAGTATTGAGCGACACCTATCAAAATTATTACTAAAATGATTTTGATTATTTTTCGAATGAGCAGTTTCTTTTTTCTTTGTTTTTCTTCCATTGCTAGCGGTATTTTATATTTACAACTAAATTTTAAATTTCCCTGTTTTTACCAAAAGTGAAATATTTGCGCCAGCAAAACTTAGGGCATACTCAAAATAGTGACGTTAAAATCTTATTTTACTTGTTTGCTTTCAGCTTCTCAAGTTTCTTTCTAGTTTCTGGAATTTCTTTCAAGGACAATGCCTTTTCAAATGCTTCTATAGCCTTTTTTGTATCATCCTTCTCAACATAAAAATCACCCATTGAATCATATGCGTTTGAACTTAATGGATAATTATCAATATTCATTTTAAAAAAACTGTACGCTTTCTCATAATGCTTACTTGCCAAAAAATTATACCCCAATAGGTTAATAGTACTTTGTGCAGGAAGTAAAGTATACTTTAGCATAGAAGACAAGGTATTGTAATGTCTTTTTATATACTCCATCGTGATTGTAGTATCACTCAATTCTTTATCTAATTCATACTTTTTAAAAACTGAGCGCAAAGCATCGTATTCGGAGATAAGCGGAACCGAAGAATGATTGTCGTCAGGATAAAATTTCCAATCCCAGATAAGACCGTCTTTCTTATTGTTTTTTAGTATTTCCTGGAAATTGAGCTTGTCAATAGCAGGCTTATTACCATTAATACCATCTTGCATAATGTTCATTCCTTTTTCCTTAGTATTTGCAGCGGCAAAAAAGAGGCTCTTGCCCGTATAATCATTTTTCTTTAGAACTTGCTCAGCCTTCTTAATTAAGACTTGATTATCCCACCATAGACTCGGATCAATCGCAACATAAGAGTTGAACAACTCAGCATGATTAATTAAAGTATTTATAACGGTTAGTCCACCTAACGAATGACCAACAAACATTCGATAAGGTTCTGTTTTGTAGGTAGCATCAATATAAGGAATCAACTCCTTTTGAATAAATGAAATAAACTTCTCACCTCCACCAGAATTCTTTAAAAAATTTTCATCTTGTCCTCCATCTGACCATGATATCGAATGAGTGGGTGTAAGATCTCTAACTCTATCAGTATTAACTATGGCTACAATAATCATTTCTGGCATCTTACCAATAGCACTCAAATATTGTGACATACCGGTTACCGAATGAAAAAAAGAATAACCATCTAAAAGGTACATAACCGGATATCTAGTTGCACTGCCACCACCTCCCGAGCTGGGAACATAAATCAGTATTTCTCTTTTTTCATTCAATATGGCCGAATGAATTGTTTGTATTGTTCCAATAGATATTTTCTTGTCGATTTGACTAGGTTCTTGTCCAAAACTAAATAAAGGAAGAACCATTAGAAGGTAAAAAATATTTTTCATAAATATTCTGCGCATTAAAAATTGCATATAAACGTTATATACTAAATAAAATCTTCCTTTAACTCTAGTACTAGAATAGAGTAGTGAAGACTCATTAATATTTTTCAAATATACTAATATCTCTTACAAATTTAAAAAAGAACCTCTGATTTGTTAGACACTTTTAACCTGAAAACTTTCTGTTTTTCCGAAAGCTGGCATACGCGAAGGATAGAAACTAGCTACCGAAGTAAGTGTATAGCTCGACGCAGTTGAGGATAGGTACTATATACACGGCACCAATAAATAAGCTCCTTTTCTCAATGGGGACAAGCCGAAACGATTTTTTGCGAATTGACGAAGTAAATAATTTTGAAACCTAATTATCTAATCAAAAGCCACACACAGGTCGAAAAAAAAAATATAACAAAAAAAAATAGCTTTTCGAACCAAATTTTCTTTTTTAATACAAAAACAATCTTATTTGTTAAAAATTTGACTTTTACAAAAATTTTAGTATTTGGTTCGAAAAATAATTATACATTTGCACCAATGAAAAATATAGGAACATATATAACATTTATCTCTCGGATAATCACACCTACGACTTCTCCCGAAGTACGGATGCTATAACTATAGCTTCCAAAGTGTATTAGTAATATATTTATTCATTTCCTTATTTTATCGTTTTGAAATTATTTCCATTTTTATTTGGATTTATACATCCAAAAAATACCACCAAACAAAATTTATCTATCTGTAATTCAATATCTTGGATTGTACTTTCTTGCATTTATCTTATATTTGATAATACAAAACCAGAACATTTCAAATTGGATTGCAGTGCATTTTTTAACCTAAAATATAACTATTGAAATGAATATTTCTATTGTAGTAACTCAGGAAGAACATTATAAGTATGCACAGGAAATATGCGATACAATAGAATCATCTGCCCTGTTGAGAGGTACTGGAATTGCCAAAAGAACACCGGAATACATCCAGAAAAAAATGGAAAAAGGTGATGCTGTTATAGCGCTTAACAACGGAATATTTGCTGGTTTTTGTTATATCGAAAGTTGGCAGCACGGTCAGTTTGTGGCGCACTCTGGCTTAATCGTACATCCGGATTACAGAAATTTAGGATTGGCAAAAAAAATAAAATCATTTGTATTCGATTATTCGCTGCAAAAATATCCGGACGCCAAAGTATTCGGAATCACAACAGGATTGGCGGTAATGAAAATAAATTCGGATTTGGGTTATAAACCAGTTCCTTTTTCAGAATTAACCAACGACCCTAGTTTTTGGAAAGGGTGCCAAACCTGCACCAACTTTGAAATACTAAAAAGTAAAGACTATAAAATGTGTTTGTGCACCGGAATGCTTTTTGACCCGAAAGAAAAACCGAAAGACCCACCCAAACACCCTTTTAATGTAAAAATCTTAAACCGATTGAAAGCCATAAAACAAGCTTTGTTTTTGTCCCCTCAAAAAGAGAAAGAGAAAAGTTAGAATTTAGATTTCAGAATGCAGTCTAAAAAACAATAAAGAAAACAAATAAACATACCAATATAAACATAATTCTTTTCCTCAAATTCATCCTCGGAGAGAATTAAGAAAAAAGAAAAACCACAATGACCATGAAAAAAGTAGTATTAGCATACAGCGGAGGATTAGACACTTCTTATTGTCTTAAATATTTGAAAAATGAAAAAGGATATGAAGTTCATACCGTATTGATTAACACTGGTGGTTTTGACGATGCCGAACTAAAGGCGATTGAAGACAGAGCTTACGAGTTAGGAAGCGCAAAGCACGCCAACCTAACTATCGTTGATAAATATTATGACAAAGCAATCAAATATTTGATTTATGGAAATGTATTAAAAAACAATACTTACCCATTATCAGTAAGTGCTGAGCGTGTTTTTCAAGCTATCGAAGCCATAAAATATGCCAAATCTGTTGGTGCGACTGCTATCGCTCACGGAAGTACCGGTGCCGGAAATGACCAAATTCGTTTTGACTTGATTTTCCAAACCATTGCTCCCGAAATCGAAATCATCACTCCTATTCGTGACTTGAAACTTTCAAGACAAGAAGAAGTGGATTATTTAGCAAAAAATGGTGTTCACTATTCTTGGGAAAAAGCACAATATTCTATCAACAAAGGTTTATGGGGAACAAGTGTTGGAGGAAAAGAAACTTTAACTTCAGGACAACCATTACCTAGTGAAGCGTATCCATCGCAATTGCAAAAAGAAGGTGAAGAAAAAGTTACGTTAGAATTCCTAAAAGGGGAATTAGTTGCTGTAAATGGAAAAGCTGACAAACCTTCAAACAATATTGTAGTTTTAGAAAAATTAGCTAGTGCTTACGCTATTGGTAGAGATATTCACGTGGGAGACACCATTATTGGAATCAAAGGAAGAGTTGGTTTTGAGGCCGCCGCTCCTTTAATCATTATCAAAGCGCACCATTTATTGGAGAAACACACTCTTGGTAAATGGCAACAATACTGGAAAGAACAACTAGGAAACTGGTACGGAATGTTATTTCACGAAGGTCAGTTTTTGGATCCAGTAATGAGAAACATCGAAACTTTCCTAGAAGACACACAAAAAACGGTAAACGGAACCGTAACTGTTTCCTTGAAACCATACCACTTCTCGTTGGACGGAATTGAGTCCAAAAATGATTTGATGAACACTGGTTTTGGCCAATACGGAGAAATGAACAATGCTTGGACTTCTGACGATGCGAAAGGATTTATCAAAATACTTGGTAATGCCCAAAATATCTTCTCATCTGTAAACAATGAAACTTACGAGTAATTTTCATTAAAAGAAAATATAAAAATTGAAGTTTTTATAAAAACTTTCACTCCTTTTTTTAAACCATTAAGAAATTAAGAGACATTAAGCTTAATGAGACTTAATTTCTTAATGGTGAAATAAAAAAAATTAAAAGTAAAAATTATGATTAATGTTGGAATAATTGGAGGTTCAGGTTATACTGCTGGAGAACTCATCAGAATATTGATGTTTCATCCCAATGCCAAACTCGATTTTGTATACAGTACAACTAATGCTGGCAAACCGCTTTCAGTAGCGCACCACGATTTGTTGGGCGATATCGAAATGAACTTTACCGATACTGTAAACCCTAATGTAAATGTGGTTTTCTTGTGTTTGGGACACGGAAAATCAAAAACATTTTTGACCGAAAATCAGTTTGCAAGCCACACCAAAATCATTGATTTAGGAAATGATTTCAGATTGCACAAAGATGAAGTTTTTGATGGTAAAAAATTCGTTTACGGCTTACCTGAATTGAACAAAGCGGCGATTAAAAACGCTCAGTTCATCGCTAATCCTGGTTGTTTTGCCACTGCTATTCAATTGGCTTTATTGCCATTGGCAGAAGCCAAATTATTGAACAGCGATGTGCATATCAACGCCACAACCGGAAGCACCGGAGCTGGAGTTGGACTTGCAGAAACGTCACATTTCAGTTGGAGAAACAACAATATGTCGCATTACAAAGCTTTTGATCACCAACATTTGGGCGAAATTTCAGAAAGTTTACACCAATTGCAGAATGATTACAAAAACGAATTGCTTTTCATTCCAAACAGAGGGGATTTTCCAAGGGGAATTTTTGCAACATTATATACCATTTGCAATGAAAGTTTAGAAGATATTGTTACCAAATACGAATTATTCTATAAAAATCAGCCTTTTGTAACGGTTACCACAACTGGCATCAATATGAAACAGGTGGTTCAGACAAATAAATGCATTATTAGTTTAGTAAAAAAAGGAAACCGGATTTTGATTACTTCGGTAATCGATAATTTAGTAAAAGGCGCCTCAGGACAAGCCATCCAAAACATGAATTTAATGTTTGGATTGGAAGAAAGTACGGGATTGCATTTGAAACCAAGCGGATTTTAATATAAAGTTGATGGTTGTTGGTCAAAAGTTGATGGAAGCACCAACTTAACCAACAACCAGCAACAACCAACCAAAAACTAAATAAAAATGAACTTATTTGACGTTTACCCATTATACAACATCACTCCTGTAAAAGCTCTAGATTGCACAATTACAGATGAAAATGGTGTGGAATATTTAGACTTATACAGTGGCCACGGAGTAATTTCGATAGGACACACACAACCGGATTATGTAGCCAAACTGAAAAATCAATTGGACAATCTGGGATTTTATTCGAATGCCATTCAAAATCCATTGCAAGTGGAATTGGCAGAAAAATTAGGCAAACTTTCAGGATGCGAGGAATACAGCTTATTCTTATGCAGTTCTGGGGCTGAAGCCAATGAAAATGCGCTAAAACTTGCTTCTTTCCATAACGGAAAGTCGAGAGTGATTGCTTTTGACAACTCTTTCCACGGAAGAACTTCGGCAGCTGTTGCCGTAACCGACAACAAAAAAATTGTCGCTCCAATCAATGCACAGCAAGTGGTTACTTTCTTGCCATTGAACAATCTTGATTTGGTGGAAGCCGAATTGAAAAAAGGTGATGTCTGCTCCGTTATTATTGAAGGAATTCAAGGAGTTGGTGGATTGGACGAAGGAACAACCGAGTTTTTCCAAGGATTGGAGAAACTTTGCAGTCAATACGAAACAGTTTTGATTTTGGACGAAGTACAATCAGGTTATGGAAGAAGCGGAAAGTTTTTTGCTTTCCAACACCACAATATTAAACCGGATATTATTACGCTTGCCAAAGGAATGGGGAACGGTTTCCCGATTGGTGGAATCTTGATTTCTCCAAAATTCACCGCTAGTCACGGATTGCTGGGAACTACCTTTGGAGGAAGTCATCTTGCTTGCGCCGCTGGTATTGCCGTTTTGGATGTAATCGAAAATCAAAAACTGATAGACAATGTAAATGACGTTTACGCCTATTTTCTTGAAGCAATTAGACAAGTTCCTGAAATTGTCAAAGTGAAAGGAAAAGGATTGATGTTGGGCGTGGAATTTGACTTTGAAGTGGGTGCTTTACGCAAAAAACTGATTGTCGAAAAACTGATTTTCACAGGAAGTGCCAACAATAAAAATCTATTGAGAATCCTTCCGCCTTTGACGGTCAAAAAGGAAGCTATTGATACATTTATAGTTGCATTAAAAGAAAGCTTAGCTGAATTGAAAGCGTAAAATTAATTACCATATAAGTCATATAAGTTCATTTAAACTGAACAAAAAAAGAGTAAATTACAAAAACTTATATAACTTATATGGTTCACTTTTTTAACAACCAACTAGCTTAAAATAAACTTATATGATTTATATGTTTTAAATTTTATTTTTTGCTTTATTAACCAAAAAACCAATGAACCATTTATTATCCATAGAAAAAAGAAACGCAGTTCTGAATCGAATGGCTGTACTCTTAGAACAAGAAAGAGCCAACATTAAAGCGATTAATCAACAGGATATGAGCAATTATTCTGGAGAGGATTTAGCTATGGAGAAACGTTTACTAGTTGATGATACTAAAATTGATGGCATGATTTTGTCTATGCAACAATTGGCTAGTCAGGAAGATCCTGTGGGACAAATTCGTTTTGATTTTACTCACGAAAACGGAATGAAAGTAACTAATAAAACTGCTGCTTTCGGAACAATAATGATTATTTACGAATCCCGACCTGATGTTACTGTTGAAGCGGGAGGAATTGCATTCAAATCCGGAAATAAAATCTTGTTGAAAGGCGGTAAAGAATCTTTGTTATCCAATTTGAAAATTGTTTCGCTTTGGCACCAAGCCTTAGAGGAAAATGAAATTGATACAAATTGGGTAGAATACTTGAATTACAACCGTGTTGAAACGCAAGCTTTCTTAGAAAAACCAACGCAAAAAGTCGATTTAATCGTACCTCGCGGCGGAGAACAATTAATTGAATTTACTAAAAAACACGCTACTTGTCCTGTAATAGTAAGCGGACGAGGAAATAACTTTGTTTATGTAAATCAAGAAGCCGATTTGAAAAAAGCGCTTGACATTATCATCAACGGAAAAACAACCAATATTGGTGTTTGCAATGCCTTAGACAAAGTTTTGATTGACACTAAATTACCTAATTGGCAAGTTTTTGCAACGGAATTGGTAGCAGAATTAAAAAAATATAATGTTGAAATTTTAGGCGATACCGCTTTCGCAAATGCAACTCAGGTGCCTGCAATTGAAAACGAGGAAATCTGGTACGAAGAATTTTTGAATTATAAAATTGTTATCGGAGTTGTAAATTCTGATGAAGAAGCGATTGAAAAAATAAACAAATATTGTGGTGGACATTCGGCTTCCATCATCACTCAAAATGATGCCATTGCTCAAGAATTCATGGAAAACGTGGATACGGCAGCGGTGTATCAAAACGCTTCTACCCGATTTACCGATGGAGGACAATTTGGCCTTGGTGGAGAATTAGCGATTAGCACTGATAAATTGCACCAACGCGGTCCCATTGGATTACAACATTTGGTGACCAATAAATGGTATATTTATGGTGACGGACAAATAAGATAAGATAAGATTGCAGATTGTTGATTAACGATTTTTGATTTCAGAATAAAGAGAAAAGAACATAGAATAAAGATTTTTAGGAAGATAAAGCTTTGCGAACATTGCGCTTTTATGTGTTCCAAATATTAAACCTTTGCGCCCCTTGCGGTAAAATCCTCAAGCGGTAAAAAAACATAAAAATGGCTAAAAAAAGAATATTACTAAAGTTAGGCAGTAACACCTTAACCAAAGAAACCAATCATATTTCGAGAGGAAAAATTGAAGACATTGGGGTGCAAATAGCCGCTTTACAAGACGAATACGAATTCATTATTGTGAGTTCAGGAGCAATTGCTGCCGCCAAACAATTTGTAAAACTGGACAACAATGATCAGGATGTTTTTGTAAAACAAGCCTTGGCATCGATTGGACAGCCACATTTGATGCGAATTTACCATGAGAATTTCAGTGATTTAGGTTTGCATATTTCCCAGTGCCTACTCTCCTACTCTGATTTTGAAAAACAACAATCCAAAGTCAACATCGTAAACACCATCAATGTATTAGTCAAAAACAGTTATATACCTATTATCAATGAAAATGATACAGTGGCAACTGACGAAATCAAATTTGGGGATAATGATAAATTGGCGGCCTTAACAGCTGTTTTATTAAATGTTGATATTCTGATTATTGCAACAAATACCAACGGAATTTACACCAAATCATCAATAAACGATGAAGTTCCAAAAACAATAGAATTGGTAATCGATTTATCGCTGTTGCAAAAAGAAATTGGCGACAAAAAATCGTCTCACGGAACAGGCGGTATGCAATCCAAAATCGATTCGGCTGCCATTGCCAAAGCTGCGAACATCGAAACATGGATTGTAAATGGACTGGAAGATAATTTTATGCTGAAGGCTTTGAATAATGAAATTGCATTTACAAAGATTGTTTAAAAATGTTTATTTTGTTAATCGTTAATTCGGTTAATCGATTAAACAAATTAACGGATAACTAAAGAAAAAAACCATGAACTTTACCTCAATAAAAGAAATAGACTCACTCCAAAAATGGGTGAAACAAGCGATAAAAATAAAACAAAATCCACTTAAGAATAAGAAACTAGGAAAAAACAAAACCTTAGTAATGTTGTTTTTCAACTCGAGTTTAAGAACACGTTTGAGTACCCAAAAAGCGGCAATAAACTTGGGCATGAATGTAATGGTAATGAACTTTGGAAGCGAGGGCTGGACTCTCGAATTCGAAGACGGAACCATTATGGATCAAGGCGCATCAGAACATATCAAAGAAGCAGCCGAAGTGGTTTCTCAATATGCCGACATCATTGCTATCAGAGCTTTTGCTGGTTTGGTTGACAAAGAAATAGACAATGCCGAAACAGTAATGAGTGGTTTCTTGAAATACGCTACTGTGCCAATTCTAAATATGGAAAGTGCAACAGGACATCCATTGCAATCCCTTGCCGATGCTATCACGATGGAAGAACACAAGACCAAGCACCGCCCAAAAGTGGTATTGTCATGGGCACCGCACCCGAGAGCGTTACCTCAGGCCGTACCTAATTCATTTGTAGAAATGATGCAATTGCAAACCGAAATGGATTTTGTGATTACACATCCAGAGGGTTATGAATTAAATCCTGAAATCACCAAAGATTCTAAAATCGAATACGACCAAGACAAAGCTTTTGAAAATGCTGATTATATTTATGCCAAAAATTGGAGTAACTATAAAGAATACGGTAAAATCACTAATTCCGACCCAAATTGGACAATTACTGCCGATAAAATGAAAGGGACCAACAATGCCAAATTCATGCACTGTTTGCCTGTAAGACGTAACGTAATTGTAACAGATGAAGTAATTGACAGTGAAAATTCGATTGTGATACAACAAGCCAATAACAGAACCTATTCAGCTCAATTGGTATTGCAAAAGATTTTGAAAAAATTAGAGAAAAGAAAATAGAACATAGACAAATAGATAATAGACATTTTAGTAAACACAAATCTAAAATCGTTAATCAACAATCATAAATCAATATGACTCCATTATCAATATGACTCCATTATCAATCATAAAAATAGGTGGCAACATCATCGACGATCCAGCCGAATTGGCACAATTCCTTACTGATTTTTCTAAAATTGAAGGATACAAAGTTCTCGTTCACGGTGGTGGAAAATCAGCTACCAAGATGGCTCAAAGTATTGGATTAGTGCCCCAAATGATCGATGGACGCCGCATCACCGATACCCCAATGCTAGACGTAGTGGTAATGATTTATGCAGGTGAAATCAACAAAAATGTAGTGGCTCAATTGCAGGGAAATCACACCAATGCTATGGGATTTTCTGGTGCCGACGGAAATTTGATTCTGTCTACCAAAAGAAATCACCCCACTATCGATTATGGTTTTGTGGGCGATGTACAAAAAGTAAATACCCCTTTATTGGAAACACTGCTAAAAAGCGGAATAACTCCAGTTTTTTGCGCCATCACACACGATGGTAAAGGACAATTACTGAATACCAATGCCGATACGATTGCCAGTGAACTGGCCATTGCCGCATCGGAAGTTTTTGAAGTAACCCTGACCTATTGTTTCGAAAAACCGGGTGTTTTATATGATGCTGAGGATGACAACTCAGTTATAGAACAAATCAACCATGAATTATATACCAAATTAAAGGCCGAAAAAGCAATACATTCCGGGATGATTCCTAAATTAGACAACTGTTTCAACAGTTTGTCCAAAGGTGTTCAGAAAATAAAAATTGGACACCACAGAATGTTGCAAAACGCAGAAGTAGTCCATACGAGTATCGAATTATAAAAACACTAACAAACCTAACCCGTTTTTAAAGCGGGTTAGGTTTCAGGAAAATATATGAAGAACATAGAAACCCTTACACAAGAAGCCATTGCGCTATTAAAATCGTTGATTGAAACTCCTTCCTTTTCAAGTGAAGAAGACCAAACAGCGCTGTTAATCGAAAATTGGTTCCGTCAAAATAGTATTCCATTCGAACGGGAAAACAACAACATTTGGGCTTACAACCAACATTTTGATAAATCCAAACCCACACTGCTACTCAACTCGCACCACGACACTGTAAAACCGAATCAAGGCTATACCAATGACCCGTTCAAAGCTATCGAAAGAGACGGTAAATTATATGGATTGGGCAGTAATGATGCTGGAGGATGTTTGGTTTCCCTTATGGCGACTTTCACTTATTTTTATGACAAAAAAAGCCTATCACACAATATCGTAATGGTTGCCTCTGCCGAGGAAGAAAGCAGCGGCAAAAAAGGACTTAACAGTGTTTTAAAACATTTACCCGAGTTGGATTGCGCCATCGTGGGCGAACCTACATTAATGCAATTGGCCGTTGCCGAAAAAGGTCTGCTGGTACTCGATCTTGTAGTCAAAGGCACTGCCAGCCACGCGGCACACAATAACCCTGACAATCCTATTTACAATGCAATGCCTGTTATCCAATGGTTCAACAGCTACCAATTCGAAAAAATATCGGAAGTTTTAGGGCCTGTAAAAATGACCGTTACGCAAATCAATGCCGGAAAACAACACAATGTAGTTCCCGCCGAATGCCATTTGGTAGTCGATATTCGTGTGAATGACTGTTACAGTAATGTCGAGATTTTAGAAACCGTCAACAAGAATTTAACTGCACAAATAACACCACGTTCGATGCATTTGAATGCTTCGTCAATCCCCATTTCACACGGTTTGGTGCAAGCCGGAATCGCATTGGGAAGAACTACCTATGGCTCGCCTACCCTTTCGGATCAATCGGTTTTGAGTTGCCAGTCCCTGAAATTGGGGCCAGGAGAATCACTTCGGTCGCACTCGGCAGACGAATTTATATATATAGACGAAATTGAAGAAGGTATCCAGTTATACATCAAAATACTTGGAGACTTCTTGAAACAATAATAATCATCCTGAGCGCAGTCGAAGGAAGAAGCTTAATCCCGCTATCCGCTACAATCTTTTGTGTCTCGATATTTATCGGGATTGAGCTTCCTCTGCGAATCTTTGTGAAATAAAAAAAACATCTTATGAAACTTTGGGAAAAAGGAATACCAACTGACAAACAAATCGAACATTTTACAGTAGGAAACGATAGAGAACTCGATTTGGTTTTGGCCAAATACGATGCATTAGGTTCTATTGCCCATGCCAAAATGTTAGGACAAATTGGGCTGCTAACAGATGCCGAAGTCGTTTCATTGGTTTTAGTATTAGACGAAATCATAAAAGACATAGTCAACGGGAATTTCGAAATTGAAGACAGTTTTGAAGACGTGCATTCCAAAATCGAATATTTACTGACAGTAAAACTTGGCGATGCCGGAAAAAAAATCCACACCGCACGTTCCCGTAACGATCAGGTTTTGGTCGATGTAAATTTATACCTTAAAGATGTGGTCAAAGAATTGAAAGAGCAGGTAAAAATGCTTTTTGATTTAATGATGGAATCGGCAGAGAAATACCAAAATGTATTATTGCCGGGTTACACACACCTTCAAATTGCAATGCCTTCCTCTTTCGGAATGTGGTTTTCCGCCTATGCCGAAAGCCTGATTGATGACATCACAATGCTAAATGCGGCTCTAAAAATTGTGGACCAAAACCCACTCGGTTCTGCTGCGGGTTACGGAAGTTCATTTCCCATAAACCGAACATTCACGACTAAAGAGTTAGGTTTTGACACTTTAAAATACAATTCGGTTGCCGCACAAATGAGTCGCGGTAAATCAGAAAAAACCGTTGCTTTTGCCATGAGCAGTGTTGCCTCTACTTTGGCAAAATTCTCTATGGATGTGTGTTTATACATGAGTCAGAATTTTGGATTCATTGGTTTACCATCACATCTTACAACAGGTTCCAGCATCATGCCGCACAAGAAAAACCCAGATGTTTTCGAATTGATTCGCGGTAAATGCAACAAAATTCAAGCCTTGCCTTATGAAATAACTTTGATTACCAACAATCTTCCAAGCGGTTACCACAGGGATTTACAGCTTTTGAAAGAAGGATTGTTTCCTGCTATTCAAAACCTGAAAGCCTGTTTGGATATTGCTATATTCTCTATCAAAGACATCACAGTAAAAGACAATATCCTGAATGACCCAAAATACAATTATCTGTTTACAGTTGATACCTTAAACGAAATGGTGGTAGCGGGAATGCCATTTAGAGACGCCTACAAAGCCGTTGCCGAGCAATTGGAAAACGGAACCTATCAATCTCCAAAAGAAACGAAACACACACACGAAGGAAGTATTAATAATTTGTGTTTGGAGGAAATAAAAGAGAAAATGAAGCTAAGTTTTTAAACTTTAGGTAGTGTCTCACTAACTGTGTAAGTTGAAAAGTTATTCTGAAAAATATTTGAGCTAATTTAAAAAGCTCAAAAATATTTTTTGGAAATAACTTTTTTGCTATTTTTAAAATTACATAGTTATGATTGACAAAGACGAATTATT
>NZ_JAHWYN010000011.1 GCF_019351435.1 Flavobacterium taihuense | reverse complement strand
TAGCAAACAAGCGATTGAGAATAGAATTTCCTCTATTCAACAATCGCTTGTCTTTTAAATCTTCAAAATGTCTTGTCTGCATTTTTTTATCTCAAAGATAAAAAAAGTTGTGTCCAGACGGTAGCTCCCTACCAAGCTTTTTTGAGTTTATAATTACTATGCAAAGTCACCTTGTCTCGTCACATGCATTGGGCAAACAATACTAGGCCGAAATAAAAATCATCGAAAATAAAATATAAAGTGAGATATTTTTTTGTTCTTGGGTAAAGATTATTTACTATATTGCAATTGAAAATAAATATGTTTTTTCTTTCTTTAATATAAAAAAAATGTATTTTATCGATATTTTAATAAAGTTTAACTAAATTTAGCGCAGCGCTTGAAAGAATATACCAAACTAAAAAAAAAGCAAATCTTTTTCTTTCAAAGAATTTAAAAACAAAAGAGTTATTTAGCTCTTAGCATTAACAAAAGAAATAAAAAACATAACTATATTATTATGAAAATTACATTGAAAAATAAAAAAACAACTCCAGTGAATATCCTAATTGTTTTTTTTGCATCTCTTTATGATTTGGTCATTGATTTATTTGCCTCCCTTTATGATTTAGTACATGCTTTTATATTTTTTTTATTTGAATATGTAAAATGGGCTATTAATATTCGCTCTACAAAATCTACTGATTTTAGCACACAAACAAAAGAGCCAATACAATTCATTAATCAAACTCCTTTCGATATACGATAATTGTTCCGTTGTTTAAAAAACAATACTCCTACCTTTGGCACTGTACAAAAACAACAATCGAAATGTATTTTCTTTCGATTCATTAAAAAATGAAAAATGAAATTTAAAGGTGCTATTTTTGATTTAGACGGAACGCTCGTTAATTCATTGGAAGACATTGCAGATGCCATGAATAGTGTGCTTCGAAACCTCAACTACCCTATTCACGGTTATGAAGATTATCAATATTTTATAGGTAGTGGCCTTCGAAATTTGGTGAGTAAATCGTTGCCCGAATCACATAATGATAAAAAAAACATCGACAGCTGTTACCATTTGATGATTGTAGAATATCGCGATAATTGTACCCGAAAAACAACCTCATATGAGGGAATTATTAAATTATTGGACCACTTAATTTCACAAAACATAAAATTAAGCGTATTATCCAACAAAGCGGATGCACTTACCAAAGAAATTACAACAGCTCTTTTTCCTAACTATTTTCAATCTGTAGTGGGCTTAACCACTGAAGCACTCAAAAAACCCAATCCATCCGAAGCTTTGGCAATAAGCAAAAGCATGGGACTAAAACCAGAAGAAATAATTTTCTTAGGAGATTCCGGCATCGATATGCAAACGGCTACCAATGCAAATATGTTTGCAGTGGGTGTATCTTGGGGTTACAGACCAAAAAAAGAATTGATAGAAAATGGTGCTAAACAAGTATTAGACCATCCCTTGGATTTAATCCAGTTTTTATAAACCTGCTCTGAGAATTCTACTCCCCAAAATCACACACATTAAATAAGTGCAATAGCGAGAATTCGCTAACGAAAGAAGTACACGCCCATTATAATACTTACAAGGCTTCTATTGCAAAACTCAATTTGCTATTTCTTAAAATAGGAAATCTTTCTGACAAAGACATTCTAAACATTAAAAACAAACCACAAAGTACACTTTTCACTACCTGTGAATCATGCAACTTTTCTTAAAAGTAGTATAAAACAATCTCCAATGAAGATTCTCAACTTTACATAGTTGAAACTGTTCCCACAATTAAACCCAAAATAAGAACAAACAACTTAATCTAAAACACAATGAACAATATATTCAGAGGATTATTAGCGGGCTATGGTGCAAATAAACTAGGAGGAGGGTGCTTCGGCACAATTTTAGTTTTTATAATCATTTGGGCACTTTTGGGGCAATGCAGTTAAAAATTAAATTCTATTCAAAGAAAACATTTACAATCAATTTAAACAAAACAATTATGAGCACAGGTAAAGTAGTATTAGGAACAGTGGCAGGTCTTGCAATAGGCGGAATTTTAGGAATCCTTTTTGCACCCGAAAAAGGTTCGGTAACCCGAAAACAAATCATGGACAAAGGAGGTGATTATGCAGATGATTTAAAATCAAAATATAACGAGTTTGCAGATTCTATTTCAGAAAAACTTCAAAGCGCAAAAGATTTTGCACAAGAACTAGTCGAAAACGGAAAAGCTGAGTTTGATGAAGCAAAAAATGAAGTCAATCATAGTGCAACAAAATATTAACTCCAAATTAAATAAAATATGACTGACGATACAACACCCATAGCAACACTTTTTGAACGCGCAGAAGATTACAGCAAAACTACTCTAAAGTTGTTTAGACTAAACGCCATAGACAAATCGGCCGATGTAGCTTCATCTCTCGTTTCACGACTTGCAGTTATTATGACTGTTGTATTCTCAGTTTTAATTAGTAGTATAGGAGTTGCATTATGGTTAGGAAAAATACTTGGAGATTTATTTTGCGGTTTTTTTATAGTAGGTGCTTTCTACATGCTCCTTGCCATTATTCTTCACTTGTTTCGTGAACAATGGCTAAAATATCCTGTTAGCAATTCTATCATCAAACAAATGCTAAAAGAGAAAATAGTATGAAAAGCAAAAACGAAACGGATTCATTAAATGAATTGATAATTCTTGAGGAGCAGCAATATGATATGCAATTGGAACTCTTAAAAGAGCAATTTCATGTTGCTTATGAAAGTTTAAGGCCTATCAACCTTATCAAAAGTGTATTTCACGAAGTAACTGCCTCTCCAGAAATAAAAAATGACTTGGCCAACAATGTCATCGGATTGGGTACTGGTTTTCTTTCAAAAAAACTCATGGCTGATGGTTCACACAGTCCTTTAAGGAAAATGATTGGAACCGTAGCTCAATTTGCCATAGCCAATCTGGTTTCAAAACATTCAGACACCATTAAAACAATTGCAGGCAATCTCTTGAAGCATTTTTTCAACAAACAAAAAAATTAACAAACGCTTTCAGGATTGAAATAATCCTTTAAAATTCTACAAACATTTAACGCTAATTTGCCTCTCTTTTTTCATTAAAACTTTACATTTGTTAGGTAACCATATTTGAAAATCATGAGAATAGAAACTGAACTTAAATTAGGATTTAAAGATGTAATGATCAGGCCCAAACGCTCTACTTTAAAGAGTCGATCACAGGTTTCGTTGGAGAGAGAATACAAGTTTTTGCACAGTTCCGCTACTTGGTCAGGTGTCCCTATTATGGGAGCCAACATGGATACGGTAGGCACTTTTGAAATGGCTTTGGCATTGGCAAAAGAAAATCTTTTTACAGCCATTCATAAACATTATTCTCTGGAACAATGGAATGAATTTATGAAAAATTCACCCGAGAATATTCCCGATTATATTGCAGTAAGTTCCGGCACCGGAAAAAATGATTTCAAGAAAATAGGCGAAATATTCGAACACAATCCGCAGTTAAAATTCATTTGCATCGATGTTGCCAATGGCTATTCGGAGCATTTTGTGAGTTTTCTCAAAAAAGCACGCGAACAATATCCCGATAAAGTAATTATAGCCGGAAATGTAGTTACCGGCGAAATGGTCGAAGAATTACTTTTGGCCGGTGCCGATATTGTAAAAGTTGGAATTGGTCCTGGCTCGGTTTGTACCACAAGAGTAAAAACGGGTGTGGGTTATCCCCAACTTTCGGCTATTATCGAATGTGCCGATGCCGCTCATGGCTTGGGAGGGCATATTATAAGCGATGGCGGATGCGTCACCCCGGGTGATGTTGCCAAAGCATTTGGTGCCGGTGCCGATTTTGTAATGCTGGGCGGGATGCTTGCTGGTCATACAGAAAGCGGTGGTGAATTAGTCGAAATCGAAGGTGAAAAATACAAAAAATTCTATGGAATGAGTTCGGAAACTGCTATGAACAAACACGTTGGTGGTGTCGCCGAATACCGAGCCAGTGAAGGAAAAACGGTTCAGGTTCCTTTCAAAGGAGATGTAATCGTTACCCTAAAAGATATACTTGGCGGCATTAGAAGCACTTGTACGTATGTGGGCGCTTCCAAATTGAAGGAATTGACCAAACGAACCACGTTTATTCGAGTTTTGGAACAAGAAAACGTCATTTTCAACAAGTAACTATAAATAAAACACTAATCGTAAGGCTGGTGTTTTTTTTTCGGAGCAAAGCCGTGGTTTCCATAACAGCTTTACTCCCGCTGTACACAGTATTTTTTATGCCGAACCCCGGCATAAAAGGATACTTGCTTCCATCGGGGCTAAACGAGAAATTCAGTTTCTCTAATAATAATTTCATAATTAGATTCAACCAAAAAGTGGTAGATTAGCATAAAAAACAATTAAAATGGCATCAGGTTTTTTCGCACTATTAGATGATATCGCAGCAATCATGGATGATGTTGCCGTAATGAGCAAAATTGCAACAAAAAAAACGGCAGGTATTTTAGGCGATGATTTAGCCGTTAATGCCGAAAAAGCTTCCGGTTTTGTTTCTTCAAGAGAACTTCCTGTATTATGGGCAATTGCAAAAGGTTCTTTTATCAATAAACTAATTATTTTGCCAATAGCCTTTCTGCTAAGTGCTTTTTTCCCATTGGCAATTATAATAATATTAGTGCTTGGCGGTCTTTTTTTGGCGTATGAAGGTGCCGAGAAAATATACGAATACTTTTTTTCCCATTCCCATTCTACAACCGAAATCACAATGGAAACTTTTAGCGAAGAAGAAATTTTGACTCTCGAAAAGGGAAAAATAAAATCAGCCATTGTAACCGATTTTATTTTATCGGTGGAGATTGTAATTATTGCACTGGGAACCGTAATTAAGGAAACTCTAACGTCTCAGATTGTCGTAGTTTCTTTTATTGCCATATTGGCAACTGTTGGTGTTTACGGAATTGTAGCCCTAATTGTTAGGATGGATGAACTAGGTTTTAAACTTATCGGATTGAGCACCAAAGAAAACAGCCCATCAAAAATTATCGGAAACCTTTTGGTACAAGCACTACCAAAAGTCATTAAAAGTCTAGCTATTATTGGCACAATTGCTTTGCTATTAGTAGCTGGTGGCATATTTGTACATAATATTGATTTTTTACATCATGTATTACCGAAATTGCCTTCTATTATAAAAGAATTCAGCATCGGACTTATAGTTGGACTGATTGTTTTAGGAATCGTAAACCTATTCAAAAAGATGTTTGGGAAAAAGTAAGGGAAATAGAATAATTTTATATGCGCCAATTACCAGCTCATAACACATTATAAAACAATGAATTAAAATAGTTTACAAACAATAAAAACATTTATTATATTTGTACTTTAAATTAAAATAATCATGGAAAAAACAATCACATTAAAACCAAATTCAAAAACAACTGCTGTTTTGAAAAAAATGGTTACTTTGAAAGAAGAGTACCGTAAGGTTGTTATGGAAAAAACAGTAAAAAAGACAAAGTAAAGTAGAAGCTTTATGTATGAATATATTCTAAAAGAGGGCGTTGATCCTCTTTTTTCATTTACGACTAAACACGGTCTAAACTATTTTATAGCTTTCAGAAAAATGGATTTTGGCAATGCCTATTTTCAAAATTTATATTCTGTAGATTTTTAGGAAATGGGTAATCAAAAATTTTACAAAGACGCTAAAATTGAAATTACAATTACAACCATTATTTGTAATTATTTCAAGAGCCATCCAAATTCAATACTACATTATTTCTGCGACAGTATGGATTTGAAACAAGATTATAGAAAAAGACTATTTGACCAATGGTACAAAAAGTTTCAAACTAAGGAATTTTCAAAACTTAATTTAGAATATCAAATTCAGGAAGAAAATATAAATTATAATTTAGGTTTTATCTTCAAAAATGATTGTTATGAGATGAATGAAATGATTGAGAATATTAATCTTCAACTAGATGAATTTACCAGTCTTAAATAAGACGATAGTCATAATTATCAATACAAAAGTAAATTGAGATGAACATTAATCGTGAATGGCATTTAAACAATAAAATGCCTAAAAATCCAACTTTAAAACAAAGAATCCAATGGCATTTGGAACACGAAAAGAATTGCCAATGCCGACCAATTCCAGAGAAACTCTTGGAGAAAATAGCAAAAATAAAAGCCGAGTCCAATAACGAATAATTATTGGACTCGGCTTTTATTTTTTTCTTTGGGATGACGGCAAAAATGCAAAATATTCGCTTTTAGCCCCGATAGAAGTGGAAATCCTTCCGATTTTTCATCGGAAGATTGCAACGAATAGCGGGACCCATGCTGCCAAAAATACCAAATATTTCTGCTCCAAAAACTGAGATTTAAACTATTTTTCTCTCCCCTATTTGTTGCCTCCACATGGCATAGTACAATCCTTTTTCATCCAATAAATCTTGATGCTTTCCTTGCTCGATAATATTTCCTTGCTCTAATACATAAATTCTGTCGGCGTGCATAATCGTAGATAAACGGTGAGCAATCAATACCGTAATTTGGTCTTGTTTGGAAGATATGCTTCGAATGGTTTGTGTAATTTCTTCTTCGGTGATAGAATCTAATGCAGATGTCGCTTCGTCAAACAACAGCAATCTTGGATTTCTCAATAACGCTCTAGCAATCGACAATCGTTGTTTTTCTCCACCAGATACTTTTATACCGCCTTCGCCAATAGTGGTATCCAAGCCTTTCTCGGCTCGCTCCAATAAATTTTGACAAGCCGATTTTTGCAAGACATCATTGATTTCTTCGTCGGTTGCATTGGGTTTCACAAACAGTAAATTATCTTTTATAGTCCCTGAGAACAATTGTGCATCTTGAGTCACAAAACCCAATTGTTGGCGCAACTCAGTCAAATCAATTTCTTTGGCGTTGATATCGTTGTAAAAAATCGCACCTTCCTCTGGAGTGTACAATCCAACCAACATTTTGACCAAAGTCGTTTTTCCGCTTCCCGATGGCCCTACAAATGCGATGGTTTCGCCCGCTTTGGCCTCAAAAGAAATGTCTTTGACAGCATAAGAAGTGGCAGTTTGATGCTTGAATGAAATGTTAGAAAATCTCAAATTATTGATAAAACCGATTGTTTTTGGAAACAAAGGTTTCTCTTCGCTTTTGGCGTTCATCAGATCACCAAAATTATCCATCGAAGCTTTTGTTTCGTTATAAGTCGCTATTACATTTCCCAATTCCTGCAACGGATTAAACAAAAAGAAAGAGAAAAACATTAGTGTAATCAAATCTCCCGGCTTGATAATTCCTTTAAAAATAAACATATACAAAGCAAAAACCAAAGCCGTTCTCATAAAATGAACTGTTGTCCCTTGAATAAAACTCAACGAACGAATAAAACGCACTTTTTTCAGCTCTAATCCTAAAATTTTTATGGTTGTGCTGTTCAAACGGTTCACTTCTTGTTCAGTCAAACCTAAACTTTTCACCAACTCTATATTGCGTAATGATTCAGTAGTAGCGCCAGCCAAAGCAGTGGTTTCACCCAAAATTTCTCTGGATACTTTCTTGATTTTTTTACCCAAAAATGAACTGATAAAGGCAATAACAGGAACTGTTGCCAAAAAGATAGGCCCCAGCAACCAATCAATGGAAATAGCGTAAACCACCACAAATGTAATTCCGATAAGGGATTGAAAAACCAATGAAATAGATAATGTGATGAATTTTTCACAATCAATTTTTACTTTTTGAAGCTTTCCCAATGTTTCACCGCTTCGTTGGTCTTCAAAATCCTGAAAAGGCAACTCCAGTGCTTTCTGGATCCCGTCTGTGTACATTTTGGCTCCAGTTCGCTGAATAATGATATTCGTAAAATAATCTTGAAAGTTCTTGGCAATTCTGGACATCATGGCAGCTCCTAACGAGAGTGCCAGCCAACCCAAAACCGCTTTGGTGAAATTGGGGAAATTATGATTAAAATTTTCCACTCCAACACCGCATTGGTTCAGTAATTTACCAATAATAATGGAGTCACATAAGGAAAAACACTGGTTAATAGCAGCCAAAAATAAGGCTAAAAACAATAATGGCTTGTGTTCTTTGATGTAGGTATATAAAATTTTCATTGATTTATTTAAAATATTTAGAATGCAAAACTACGACTATTGGGTTCAAAAAAATAAAATTAGCACAATAATAACACAACAAATTCTTGTTATTATACAACACCACTATTTTTTTAAATCTCATTTTTACACTAAAGAAATTAGCTATGCAAAAGACAATCCTTATAGTAATCCTTCTTGCCCTTTTCTGTTCGTGCAAACAGAAGAATCAAGAGGTTATGGAAACCAAAAAAACAATTATCCGAAAACAGCCCAAAACCATTTCGTTTCATTTCGAAAAATCGAAAGAATGGTTGGCAAAGAATACCGATAGCACACAAATCCGAATCGTTCTTGCCATTAATCGAACCGACAAAAACAATATCACCAAGATGGATTCAATCCTTATTCCAGTTGATTTAACAGGAGATCGGGAGTTTTACCTTCCGTTTCCTTTAGAAATTCCTTATTTAAAAGACATCAATAAGATTATCTTTTTTTCATATTCAACGCAGACCTTTGCTGCCTACGAAAACGGTGACTTGATTTACACTGGCCCCACCAATATGGGACGCAAAAAAGACCCCACGCCTACTGGACTTTTCTACACTAATTGGAAAGCCGAAAAAACAACCAGCACTTTCAATGATGAGTGGGATTTGCGTTGGAATTTTAACATTGCCAACAAATTAGGTGTGGGTTGGCATGAGTATGAATTGCCGGGTTATCCAGCCTCGCATTCCTGTTTACGTCTTCAAGAAAAAGATGCCAAATACCTTTACAATTGGGCAGATCAATGGATATTGAAAGACGATGAAAACGTATTGGTAAAAGGAACTCCTGTAATTATTTTTGGCACTTATCCTTTTGGTAAACCAAAACCTTGGCTGCAATTGGTTCAAAACCCAAAAGCATTGAACATTTCTGCTGCCGAAATAGAAAACACAACAAAGCCTTTCTTAAATGCTATCCTGTCGGAACAGAAAAAGAGAGAGCAAACGGGAAACATTGAATAAAAAAAATGCTTTAAGCTATTTATTCTTGCGGAGACACAAAGAAGCAAAGTTCACACTTTTCTTTGCGTCTTTGCGAGATATAAAATCAGTGAGATACTAAATTAAATCAACAACCTCCTTCGCAATCTGCAAACTCTTCAATTTATCCTGATGATTAAAAATCGGACTGGTAATCATCAATTCATCCACACGGGAATATTCGATGAATTTTTTCAATTCTTTCATCAACGTTACCTTACTGCCAATGAACGAGCCAGCCGTCATTTGGTTGACATGAAAACGAGCTTCTTCACTCATATCATTCATAAGATTCGTCAAGGAAGCCACTGGAGGCTGCAACGGTTTTCTGGTATTTTGAACTAAATTCTGAAACATTTGATACAAACTCGTCGATAAAACTTCGGCTTCATTATCCGTATCGGCGGCAATCACATTCACACAAGCCATCGTTTGGGGTTTATCTAAATATACCGACGGCTTAAAATTATCTCGATAAAACTCAAAAGCTTGAATCATCTGCCTAGGGGCAAAATGTCCCGCAAAAGCATACGGCAATCCATAAGCTGCCGCCAATGTGGCACTGTCCATACTCGACCCCAAAATCCAAATCGGGACATTGGTACCTTCAGCCGGAAAAGCACGGACTTTTGCGGTAGCATTCGCTTCTGAAAAATAGTCCTGCAAAGCCGAAACATTCTTTGGAAATCGTTGCGATTCGGCAAAAAAATCAGGTCTGATGGCCTGCGCCGTTAACGAATCGGTTCCTGGAGCTCTTCCCAAACCAAGGTCAATTCGGTCAGGATACAAAATCCCCAACGTCCCAAACTGCTCGGCAATAATCAAAGGAGAATGATTCGGCAACATAATTCCGCCTGAACCCACACGTATATGTTGCGTCTGGCTCGCAATATACCCAATCAAAACAACCGTTGCTGTACTCGCAACGTGCGCCATATTGTGATGCTCGGCCAACCAGAATCGTTTGTAGCCCAAAATATCGGCAAGCTGCGCCAACTCTTTGGTTTTTTGCATCGTTTCGCTAGCATTGCTGTCCTGTGTAATTATCGCAAGTTCAAGTAAGGAAATCGGAATTGGGGTTTTCATCTTCTTTTAAAGTTTACACAAAAATAGTCATTAACGCTGATGGAATTTAGAACGAGATGTTAATTGAATTATAATATTCTAAGGAGTTTTTTTTATTAATGGGAGCAGAAGTATTTGCAATTACATCAACATTTGTCCCGCTGTCCACTATATCTTTTGCCTCGTAAAGAATAAGACAAAAGGATATCTGCTCCCATCAGGATTAGACTAGATATTTAGTTTTTCAGCAAAACTTTTACAATTGGTTATTAGTACCTCAAAAATATAAATTCAAATTATCCATTGAATAGAGTTGCATAACGATATTGCGATTATTTAATAAAAAACACTAGTAACAATTTCAAATAGAAAACGTCATACCCTGAACTAAACAACCAAATATGAAACTATCTCTCAAAAAATTAGAAGACTCACCTCAACTTTATGCAAGAATTGCTGGAATATTATATTTATTAATTATAGTAGCGGGTATTTTTGGAGAACTTTTGGTTCGCAATAAATTACTCGTTTATGGAGATGCAAACGCAACTGCAACCCATATTATGAAATCAGAATTGCTATGGCGAATGGGCATTAGTGCCGATTTGGTTATGCAAATTTGTGATTTGCCCGTAATGATAATTCTGTATTACCTTCTCAGACCTGTAAGTAAAAAATTGGCGTTACTCAACTTATCATTTAATTTAATACAAACTGCTGTTTTGGTAGCCAACAAGTTAAATCTTTTGGCCGCATTGTTCTTCTTAGGCGATGCTGAATACCTAAAATCATTTAGCCCTGAACAACTGCACAGTTTATCTTATCTTTCTATCAAACTACATGATTTTGGTTTTGGAATTGGTTTAATCTTTTTTGGTTTTGTGTGTCTAATCGAAGGGTATCTCCTTTTTAAATCCAATTATTTCCCCAAAACTATTGGAGTTCTAATGTTAATTGCTGGAATATGTTACCTTACAAATAGTTTTGCACTTCTCTTAGTGCCACAACTTTCAAGTATCGTATTGCTAATGCCTTGCCTTATTGCCGAATTATCATTTAGTCTATGGCTCATTTTCAAAGGAGTAAATCTGCCTATCTGGAAAAATTCAGTTTGTAAAAATATATAAAAAGCAATATTATATTTATCTGCCTGATAATTCACAGAAATACTACAACATCACAAAATTATTGTTTACTAAAAATAGATTGTACAAGTTCAATCCGTACCAATAGAATACAAATTCTGATATTTTTTTAGTGCAATCTAGGCTTTTAAACCAACAAATGGAATTGTAGCTTCAAAAAATCCAAAAGTGATTACACCAACTCTTTTAAAAAATAACTATTTTTGCAGTCTAATTTTTTTACCATGTCAAAGAAGAAATACAAAATAGCAGTCATTCAATTGAATCTTAACGACGTTGCCGAAAACAACCTTAAAAAATGTATGAGTTGGGTTCGCGATGCTGCCAATCAAGGAGCTGAAGTGATTTCATTACCTGAATTATACAGCAGTCATTATTTTTGTCAAAGTGAAGATGTCGATAATTTTGCTTTGGCAGAACCATTGTACAGCACTTCATTTATTGCTTTTAGTGCTTTGGCAAAAGAATTGGGTGTGGTAATTATTGTTCCTTTCTTCGAAAAAAGAATGGCTGGAATTTACCACAACAGTGCTTACATCATCGACACAGACGGATCGGAAGCTGGCTTGTATCGCAAAATGCACATCCCGGACGACCCTCATTTTTATGAAAAATTCTATTTTACTCCAGGCGATTTAGGTTTCAAAACTATACCAACTCAAAAAGGAAAAATTGGGACTTTAATTTGTTGGGATCAATGGTATCCAGAAGCAGCACGTTTAACTGCTTTGAAAGGAGCTGAAGTTTTATTTTACCCAACAGCAATTGGATGGCATCCGCAAGAAAAAGAGCAATACGGCGAAAACCAACATGGTGCTTGGATGAGTGTTATGAAAGGTCACGCTGTCGCAAATGGTGTATATGTAGCAGCTGCCAACCGAATTGGTTTGGAACAATATATTGAAGGAACTGCTGGAATTCAGTTTTGGGGATCATCGTTTATAGCAGGCCCACAAGGTGAAATTTTGGCGCAAGCCTCACACGATAAAGAGGAAATATTGATTGCCGAAGTTGATTTGGATTTACAGGAAAATGTGCGTCAGAACTGGCCGTTTTTTAGAGACAGAAGAATCGATGCTTTTGGAGATATTACCAAACGAGCAATCGACCAATTGTTTTAACAAACAACTATAAATAAAAAATCTACCAAGAGTTATTTTTTACTTTTGGTAGATTTTTCTTATTTCAATCAAATATGGAATAAAATAAAAGGCACTAGTTAACTAAATATTCAGACAATCATCTTTTAGACCTTAGGGTCTTAGCACCTCTTCATTCCATAAGTTATACTAATTCAAATCAGGTTGAAATATTTTGACAGTTCCATCTCCTTCGCTACTTACAACAACTAAACTTCTTTTGTTTGGACTTTTGGAAGCCGGAATAAACAATAAACCTTCTGGAGCGTCACCTGTTTTTAGCATTTGCAAAAATTTGGGAGTTGTTGGATTGCTTACATCATACACCATAAAAGCATCAGCTCTTTCTAATCCTACAAAAAGAATCTGCTTATCTCCCATTTTTGTAACATAAACCGCTTCTGGTTCTGCTCCTTTGTCATCACTTCTTCCATCATCATAAACACCAAATTCTTGAGCTTTTTTGTCCAATTCGTTTTTACTGTCAAAAACCAATTGTCCTGTAAGTCCATTCCAAATTGAAAAGGAACGAGCACCAAATCCAACTAATTCATCAAAATCACCATCTCCATCGGTATCCCCCATTTTGGTATTGATATTCAATCTTCCCATACTTGCATCCGCTTTTAGCACTGCAGCATTCGGAAAAATGGTTGGATCTAATACAACTGCAGCATTGTTAATTCGTTTAACATCTACAAAAGCACTGTATTCTCTAGCATCACCTTCATTTGCAGTAACAATGTACTGCACGCTATTCACTTCAAAATTGCTGATGGCATCGGGTTGAAACATTCCTTTTAGTTTCCAAGGATTAAAAGCAACACCTCCATCTTTATCGCTTATATCCAAAGCGTTTTCAGCCAAACTATAATCTTTATATCCTAAAGGAAAAATCTGAACAATTTTCTTTGTCGCTAAATCAATTTTGGCAACTCCATTATTTTCCTGTAAAGTAACCCAAGCTATTTTTGAGTCAGCTGAAATAGTTACATATTCTGGTTCAATATCGGCAGCAAAATTATTGGTTGGACTTGATATTCTGAATCCTTTGGTTTTTAAATCTGCTAATTGACCGCTAAATCCTTCAAAACTCAAAGTAGTTACTGCATAGCTGTTTGCAACTTCTATTATAGAAATAGATCCATTAGGATCAAGTGAATAATCGTCATTTGGCTCTCCTTCGTTAGCTGTCAATATGAATTTCCCATCATGCGAATAGGTAATCATATCTGGCAATGCACCAACAGTAATATCTTTAACCAAAGCATAATTTGACGTTTCAAAAACGACAACTTTACCAGGATCTTGTTTGTTTGTTTTGGATTCTAAAGCTACAGCCAATTTCCCATTAAAAGTAGTCACACTATTGGCAGCTCCATTATAAGGAACCAAATCAATACTGGCAATCAAAAGTGGTTTCGACGGATCTGAAAGGTCTATCACATCTATTTTATTGGCACTGCTATTGTTTACAGTAAATATTTTTTTGGAAATTTCATCATAAGCGCTTATTTCAGCAGCACCCGTTCCCCCAATAGTCAACGACCCAATTTCTTTGAAAGTGGAAGGATTTTCGTTTACTGTTACTTCCGGAGTTTCATTGGAGTCATTATTGTTTTGGCAACCTACGATTAAAAATAACACTGCAAGTACAGCTACACTTTTCTTTATCATTTTGTTTGTTTTAATTTTTTCAAAAATAACTTTCAATCGAGCATTACATATTACGATACTATTATAAAATCTTTAACAAAAAATATCTTGGTTTTATTCATCTAATCATATCCTAGACTAAAATGAAGTCGTCAGAACTACTTATTAATTCCCGTGTTTGCTTACCTTTGCACGCATTACAATTAGCATTTATTATGACTACACTTACAAGACGATTCCCTGCAGAATGGGAAAAACAACAAGGAATTTTATTGTGTTTTCCACATAACGGAAAAGATTGGCCTGGAAAATACGAAGCCGTACAATGGGCTTTTGTTGAATTTATAAAAAAAGTTGCCTTCCATGAGCAAGTCTTTTTGGTCGTTGCTGATGAAAATCAAAAGGATAAAGTTGCCGAAATGTTAGAAACGGCACATGTAGCCATGAGCAATGTTTCTTTCATTATTCATAAAACCAATCGCAGTTGGATGCGAGATTCTGGACCAATTATTGTTAAAAATGGTACAAGCAGAGAAGCATTGAATTTTAATTTTAATGGTTGGGCCAAATATAAAAACATCAATTTAGATAAGCACGTTCCAAATAAAATAGGTGAATTTCTTAATATTCCTGTTACCCAGGTAATGTACAAAGGAAAACCTGTTATTGTTGAAGGTGGCGCTATTGATGTAAACGGACGGGGTACTTTGTTAACGTCTGAAGAATGTCTGATGCACCCTACTATTCAGGTTCGTAATCAAGGTTTTACAAAAGAAGATTACGAAGCTGTTTTTAAAGAATACCTAGGAGTTACCAACGTAATTTGGCTAGGAGACGGAATTGAAGGTGATGATACTCATGGACATATCGACGATTTATGCCGATTTGTAAATGAGGACACCATTGTCACTATCGTAGAATTGGATCCAAACGACAACAACTACAAACCGTTGCAAGACAACTTGAAAAGATTGCAAAATGCCAAACTTGAAAATGGAAAAGCTCCAATAGTAGTGGCTTTGCCAATGCCAAAACGAATTAATTTTGAGGGATTGCGTTTGCCTGCAAGTTATGCTAATTTTCTAATTTTGAACAACTGTGTTTTGGTTCCAACGTTTAATGATGCCAATGACAGGGTTGCTCTAAATATTTTGGCTGAATGTTTTCCTGATCGAGAAATCATCGGAATAAGCGCTATTGATTTCATTTGGGGATTTGGAACGTTACATTGTTTGAGTCAGCAAATACCAGAATAATTATATTTTTATTCAAAATATATAAGAAACATAAATTCATTTAAGTTCAATTATAAAAAAAGACTTGTAGAAATATATCTCTACAAGTCTTTTTTATTAAATACAATCCTTTTTAATCTCTCGTAAATGGCAATTTTTGATCTGAACTAATAATCATATCAAATCCGTTTTTTGCTTCGTTAAATTGGAATGTAACTCCCGCCTCTTTTGATTCGAATGCATCTTTACCAATTGAAGTGAGTGAAAATTTTGGATAATTGGTGATTTCAGCAAAAAGTACACTGTTATTCTCGGTAATCTCAATTTTCAATGGTGCTGCTTTGGTGGAGAATTTACCTAAATAACCGTCCAAAATAAGATCTTTTTCTATTACTCCTTTATCGGACTTCCATGTATTATTACTTTCATTTACATCAGGAAATACGTGGCCTGGATCGATAACTATACTTTCAATTTCTTCAGTTGTTTTTACTTTGAAAGACCAATCTATGTTACGCTGCCAAATTTCAACTGGCAAATTAACGCGAGTAACTTTTCCGCTTTTAGTTTTTACATCCAAAACAACAGGCATTGCCATTTTTTCGAAGTTCTCAATCGTAATTACGGCTCCTTTGGTTGGATCATTTTTTACATATTTAACTGAGTTTACCCCTTGATCCAAACGCCAGTTATTGGCAAACCAACCTCTCCAAAACCAACTCAAATCTTCGCCAGCCACATTTTCCATAGTTCTGAAAAAATCATCTGGTGCTGGGTGTTTGAAAGCCCAACGGTCAACATAGGTTCTAAAAGCCAAATCAAAACGTTCTGGTCCTAAAACTTGTTCTCGTAAAATAATCAATCCAGAACTTGGCTTGAAATAACACAAAAGACCTATGTTTTTCTCCTTCATATTATCAGGAGAACTCATAATTGGTTCGTTCTTCGGGTCGGTAAAGTATTCTGCATTTTGATGAAGATCAGTCACCTTGCTTTTATATTCTCCATTATTAAAATCAACTGAACTCAATGAATTGATAAAAGTATTAAATCCTTCATCCATCCAACCGAATAAACGCTCATTCGAACCAACAATCATTGGGAACCAACCATGTCCAAACTCGTGATCCGTAACTCCCCATAAATCTTCCCCTTTGGATTCCCATCCACAAAAAACGATACCTGGATATTCCATTCCACCTTCATTTCCGGCTACATTGGTTGCTACAGGATAAGGATATTCAAACCATCTTTTGGAATAATTCTCAATCGAAGTTTTGGTATATTCTGTAGCGCGTCCCCAAGCTTCTTTTCCTGCACTTTCTACTGGATATGCCGATAATGCCAGTGATTTTTGACCACTTGGCAAATTAATTCTAGCCCCATCCAATATAAACGCCGGTGAAGATGCCCAGGAAAGGTCGCGTGCATTTTTGATTTTAAAATGCCATGTCTTTTCAGAAGTAGTTCCCGCTTTTGATGCATTGGCAGCCACTTCTTCAGCAGTACGAATCATTACTGTTTTTTCGCTTTGTTTGGCTTGCACAATTCTTTTTTGTTCCTCGGTAGAATACACGGCTGTTGGATTTACCAATTCACCTGAACAAACGACAACATGATTGGAAGGAACGGTAATATTTACATCGAAATCACCGTATTCCAAATAAAACTCAGAGGCTCCAAGGTATGGATTGGTATTCCATCCTCTTAAATCATCGTACACACACATGCGAGGATACCATTGTGCTATAGTGAAAATTTTACCGTTTTTAGTATCCAAAACTCCCATTCTATCCGAACCTTCTTTTGGAGAAATGAAAGAGAAATCAATTTTGATTTTTACCACTCCGCCTTTAGCTTTCAGATCGTCTGGAAGAAAAACTTGCATTCTAGTATCAGTAATGATGTATTTTGCCTCTTTTTCAACAGCCTTTCCTTTGGAAGTAGAAACGATTTTTACCGATTTGATTTTATGACCTCCATCAAAAATTTCTCCTCGAGCACCATTACGACTTCCTGATAATGGAATAAGTGCATTCCCGCGAGAATCAGATTTAAATAAATTTTGATCCAAATTCATCCATACAAAAGACATTTTATCATTACTGTTATTGGTATAAGTAACAATATCAGTCCCGACAATTTCATTGTTTTTTTCATTCAATTTTGCAGTCAATTTATAGTCTGCTCTGTTTTGCCAATATTCATGACCTGGCTCACCGCTAACAGATCGTGTAGACGTACCATTGTTTACATAAAAAAATGGTCCAAAGGCATCATGATAGTCGTATTTTGAAACAGGATTGGGAGCAGGTGTACCAGTTGAAGGAGTGTCTTGACTCCATGATGTACTAAATACAATTAAGAAAGCCAGTTGAAATAAGGCTCCAAAACGAAAATTTCTCATATGGTTAATTTTAATATTTTTATTTGGGATGATTATAAAATTTGCATTTTGGCTATTGCTTTATAATACCAATAACTTTGTGCTTATTTCATATTTTGAGTGTTTCTAAAACAAATTAATGGAAAAAAAATCAGATTTCCGCTTAAAATTAAGAATTTGATTGATTTTTAAGTCTAAATTAATTCACTTTTTCTTCATGAAACAAGAATTATAAAATATCTTTACGAAACTAATTGTTAACAGCAAAAACCAATTATTATGGTGATTACAACTATATCCAACTCGATTTTAACTGCCCAAATAAAACATACAGGAGCCGAATTATGCTCCTTAAAAGACAATTCCAATAAAGAATACATTTGGAATGGGAACCCAACATTTTGGGGAAAGCACTCCCCTGTATTATTTCCAATTGTAGGTACCTTAAAAAACAATACCTACCAATATGAGAATGCCGAATATCACTTATCCCGTCATGGTTTTGCACGTGAAATGGAATTTGAATTGATTGACAAACAAGAAAACAGTGCTACATTTTCATTAGTTTCCTCCGAAGAAACCAAAGAGAAATACCCATTTGATTTTGAGTTACAATTGATTTATACTCTTAAAGACAAATCATTAAAAATAGAATACAAAGTCTTCAACAAGGGAGAATCAAAACTGCCTTTTTCAATTGGAGCACATCCTGCATTTGATTTGCCTGGGAATTTTGAGAATTACAGCTTAGCTTTTGAAAAAGAAGAGCCTTTAAATTATTATTTATTGGAAGACGGTTTAATTTCGAACACTACAAATGAACTAACATTAGATAAAAATGAATTGCATCTCAATTACAAACTATTCGAAAATGACGCTTTGGTTTTCAAAAAAATCACATCCAAATCGATAATCATTTTAGAAAATTCAAATCCGTTTTTGAAAGTGAGCTATTCAGATTTTCCGGATTTAGGAATCTGGACGCCGCCGAATGCTCCTTTTATCTGTATTGAACCTTGGTTTGGATATTCTGATAAAGTAGATAAATTTGGAAACCTTTTTGAAAAGGAGGGCGTTCAAGTACTCGAAGCGAACACTACTTTTCATTCTGTTTTCAGTATTGTAATTATATAAGAAATTTTAAAAATTATAAAACTTAAATAAAACTAAACGACCGAAATTTGTAAATAAAATTCCATGCGCAATTTCAGTTTTTTATCATTCACTATTTTCTTGTTTTTAGGGTGTTCCAGTTTTAAAATAGTTCCAGATTATGTATTTGATTCCACAAATAAAAAAGAACTATACGTTAAATCATATGACGAAACTTTAAAATTATGGAATGTTCCGTTTGAAGAGACTGATGTAGTGACAAATTATGGTATTGCACACGTTATCATTAGTGGGCCAAAAACAGGTGAACCTTTGGTTTTATTTCATGGCACAGATGCAAGTTCAACAATGTGGTATCCTAATGTAAAAGATTTTAGTGCTACATACAGAGTTTATGCCATAGATTTCCCGTTGGAAGCGGGAAAGTCGATTTCAAATTGTATAAAATTAAACAACAAGCAGACCGCCGTATTTTATGATGCAATTTTTAAACACTTTCAAATGAAAAACATCAATTTATTAGGTGTATCAAGAGGTGGTTGGATGGTTACCTACTTAGCTCTACAGCCCAATAATAAAATAAAAAAAATAATTCTGTTAAGTCCTGCACAAACCTTTGGTGGTGTTGCAAACTTAGGAAAAGTTCTCACCGGAATAAATCTTAAAATGTATCCTAGCCCAAAAAGTACCGATAAATTTTTTAATGCTTTTTCCTATTGCCCTGACAAAATCAACAGTGTTTTTAAAAACCAACTTTATCTTGCCTACAAGTATGGCAATAGCAAACCTCGACTATTAAACATGATGCCGTTTTCAAAAAAAGAATTAAGATCAATAAAAATCCCTGTGCTGATTTTGATAGGCGACCATGACATTGTGAATAGCGAAAAAATATTCGTAAAAGCGCACAAGTATATTCCGAACGTTGAAACTGCTGTTCTCCATGATGCCGGGCATTTTTTATCCATTGATCAATCTGAAAATACAAATAAAATAGTTGTTGAATTTTTAAATAAAAACGAATAATGTTAGACATCTGCTTTTCTCCTTTTCCAAACCTTGAAACAAGACGTTTACTATTAAAACAAATCAATTCAAATGATGCCGACGCCATTTTGGCATTGCGTTCAAATGATAAAGTCATGAAATACATTCCGCGACCTTATCTTAAAACCAAGAAAGATGCTTTGGAACTCATTGCTATGTTTGATGACAAAATTGAAAACGGCATTGGTATTAATTGGGGGATCTACTTTCTTGACGAACCCGAAAAGCTATTGGGAATCATTGGATATTACCGAATGAAACCCGAACATTATAGAGCAGAGGTGGGCTATATGCTATTTCCCGAATACAATGGAAAAGGAATCGTATCAGAAGCATTGCAAAAAGTGGTGCAATATGGTTTTAAAGAAATGCAACTGCATTCGATAGAGGCGATTTTGGATCCTGAAAATATAGGCTCAGAAAGGGTTTTATTGAAAAATGGCTTTGTAAAAGAAGCACATTTGATTGAAAATGAATTCTATGAAGGCCGCTTTCTGGATTCAATGATCTATTCACTTTTGAATAAATAAACTTTATTTTGAATATAAAAACCCTAGTCCTGATTGCTTCGCGAGTAGCTCGTGTGAAGCGAAAATCCATGTGAGCCAGGGTTCAGCCTACAAGCTTTAAGCGGATAGCAGGAAATAGCTCCTAATTACTTAGATTGTATTTTTGGAAGGCTTTTAATGTACAGTTCTTCGACTTGTTTTCGGGCCCAATCCGTTTTTCGCAAAAAAGTGAGACTTGATTTCACGCTCGGATTTTCATTAAACGATTTTATTTTAATCAGTTCTCCCAGAGTATCAAATCCATAATATTCCACTAATGTTTCCACTATTTTTTGGAGCGTAACGCCGTGAAGTGGATCTTTTGATTGTTGTTTTTCCATAGTGCAAATTTATAGCATTTTCTTAAAAACAATTGGTCTTTCATTAATTAGTTCCTAAATTTGCGCTACTATGCAAAAAACTGTCAACATACTCAATAAAAGAGCCCGATTCGATTATGAAATTCTTGAAACCTATACAGCTGGAATTGTTTTGGCTGGAACCGAGATCAAATCCATTCGATTAGGCAAAGCAAATATTACTGAAAGTTTCTGCGAATTTAGTAACAATGAGCTTTTTGCCATCAATACATATATTGAAGAATATAGTTTTGGAAATCAATTCAATCATGCGGCGCGAAGTGAGCGAAAATTGCTTTTGAATAAAAGAGAATTAAAGGGATTGGCTAGAAGTGTTCAAGCTAAAGGACTTACTATTGTACCACTAAAATTATTTACTAATGAAAAGGGGTTGGCCAAACTACAAATAGGTCTTTGCAGAGGTAAAAAAACATACGACAAAAGAGAATCACTTAAGGAGCAGGACACTAAAAGAGATTTAGACCGAATAAAAAAGGCTTTTTAACAAAAATAAAGTTAAAAACTTAATGTATTTCATAGTTTTTTTTTGTGAAATTATAATTACTTTTACTTACATTATAACTAAAAAACAAACAAACCTATGAAAAACTTATTTATTGCATTAATCTGCATTTGTTTTGTAAGTTGTGGAAGTAATACGTCTATCGTATCTAGCTGGAGAGATCCAAATTCTACACTTGCCAAAGAGAACTTCAAGAAAGTATTAGTGGTAGCCTTAGTAAAAGATGAAAGTACCAGAAGATCTACAGAAAACAGGATTGCTGCTATTAATCCTGCGATTTTAAATCCTTCTTATAATTATTTGAATCAACAAAATTTAAATCTTACTCAGGAACAAAAAATTAGCATTGTACAATCTGAAGGATTTGATGGTGTTATCACAATGCGTTTTATTAGAGCTGATAAAGAAACACAATATGTTCCTGGAACTACAAACTATTATAGCGGTATGGGCTATCCTGGAATGGGATATGGCTATGTAGGTGGTTACGGTATGGGTTATGGTGCAGGTTTCGGCGGATGGTACGGTGCTTATGCTCCCGCATACTATTCTCCTGGATATTACCAAGAAAATGTATACTACTACATTGAAACTAATATTTTTGATTTGAAAAATAATAAATTGGTTTGGAGTGCTACTACAAAATCTCTTGACGTATCAGATGTAAATACTACAGTTGACGAAATCATGGAAGCTTGTGTGCAACAAATGAGAGCTGATGGATATATGGTTCCAAAATCAAAATAAGCCTTAATTTCATTTTTTTGAAATACAAAAGAAAAAGCAACACTGAATTTTAGCGTTGCTTTTTTTATGCTCTTTTTTCCCTATTCTAAAAGACTTATTCTTAGAACCAAAATCTCCCTAACAATGATATATCTTCTTAATTTGAAATTAATTTTTATCTTCTAATAAAGGAACAAAACGAAACTCGCCAAACTCGTGTTTCTCAAATTGCGTTTCATTGATACGAATTAGTAGGGTCATAATCTGAATATCATCCCCCAAAGGAATTACAAGCCTTCCTCCAATTTTGAGTTGCGCCATTAAGGGTTTTGGAATTATTGGAGCACCCGCAGTTACAATAATACTATCAAACGGAGCATGATTGGGTAATCCCTTATAACCATCCCCGAAAGAAAGATGCTTAGGACGAATACCAAGCTTAGGCAATAAAGCCGATGTTTGCTTGAACAACTCTTTTTGTCTTTCAATACTAAATACTTGTGCACCTATCAAACACAAAACGGCCGTTTGATACCCAGAACCGGTACCAATTTCCAACACTTTATGCCCTTTTTTTATTTCTAATAGCTGAGATTGAAAAGCGACCGTATAAGGTTGGGAAATTGTCTGACCTGCTGCAATAGGAAAAGCCTTATCCTGATAAGCAAAATCTTCAAAGCTTGAATTTAAAAATAAATGTCGCGGGATTTTTTTAATAGCTTCCAGAACTAGTTTATCAGTAATCCCTTTTTGCTGCAAAACGGTTACTAATTGATTACGAAGTCCTTGATGCTTGGCTGTATCTTTCAAAATTTATGGTTTTATTATAGAACAAAAATAGAAAACTAAATCAATTTTCAATTCAAAATAGAATCTAATTCTAGTTCCAAGCAATAATACAAATCTCTAGAATTTAGTATTTTTATAAATTGGAATTTCTTATTTTATTACTATTTTTGTGGAAACATCATTATTATGCTGAAAATTGGAGTATTGGGTGCTGGGCATCTAGGTAAAATACATTTGCGTTTATTACAACAATCTGAAAAGTATGAATTAGTTGGTTTTTATGACCCCAATCAAGAAAACGCCGAAAAAATAAGTAAGGAATTTGGATATAAAAATTTCAATACCATTGCAACATTAATTCATGCTGTTGATGTTATCGATATTGTTACCCCTACCCTTTCGCATTATAAATGTGCAAAAGTAGCTATCAAATCCGGCAAACACGTTTTTATCGAAAAGCCCATTTCAAATACGGTTGAAGAAGCCGAAGAAATCATTGCTCTAGCTAAAGAATATAAGGTAAAAGGCCAGGTTGGTCATGTCGAAAGATTCAACCCTGCTTTTATCGCCACCAAAAACATGATCGAAAACCCCATGTTCATTGAAACCCATCGATTGGCCGAATTCAATCCTCGCGGTACCGATGTACCCGTAGTTTTGGATTTAATGATACACGATATTGACGCCATTTTGAGTGTTGTCAAATCGAAAGTAAAAAACATCAATGCCAGCGGCGTTTCCGTAATAAGTGACACACCTGATATTGCCAATGCCCGAATTGAATTCGAAAATGGATGTGTGGCCAATTTGACCGCGAGCCGCATCTCGATGAAAAACATGAGGAAATCAAGATTTTTCCAGAAAGATGCATACATCTCTGTTGACTTCTTGGAAAAAAGATGTGAAGTGGTGAAAATGAAAGATGCTCCTGAAGTACCTGGTGATTTTGATATGATTTTACAAAATGCCGAAGGAGTAAAAAAACAAATCTACTTCTCAAATCCTGATGTCGAACAAAATAACGCCATCCTTGACGAACTGGAATCATTTGCTGATGCCATCAATAACGACACTATTCCAGTGGTAACATTAGAACAAGCAACTGACGCTTTAAGAGTGGCGTACCAAATTATAGATTGTTTTAAGAAATAAAAAATAAAAAAATCCCATTAAAGTTTAAGGTTTAAAGTCAATCATCCGTCTTTAAATTTTAAACTTTTTTTAACTTATAAATAATAAAAAAAAATGAAAATTATAGCTGTAATCGGAGCTGGAACTATGGGTAACGGAATTGCCCATACGTTTGCACAAAGTGGTTTTACCGTAAAATTAATTGATGTTTCCGAAAAATCATTGGATAAAGGAATGGCAACTATTGCTGCCAATCTCGACCGAATGGTTTCAAAAGGAACCATTACCGAAGAAGATAAAGCAAAAACAATTACCAATATTATCACCTATACTGACGTTAAAGATGGTGTCGTAGGAGTTGACTTAGTTGTAGAAGCTGCCACTGAAAATGTAGAATTAAAACTCAATATTTTCAAACAATTAAACGAAGCTTGTTCCCACAATACTATTTTGGCGACCAATACTTCATCCATTTCGATTACTCAAATCGGAGCCGTGGTAACACATCCAGAACGTGTAATTGGAATGCATTTTATGAACCCTGTACCCATTATGAAATTGGTAGAAATCATTCGCGGATACAACACCAGTGATGAAGTGACAAACATCATCATGAAGTTATCCGAAAAACTGGGTAAAACTCCAGTTGAAGTAAATGACTATCCAGGATTTGTAGCCAATAGAATTTTGATGCCAATGATTAATGAGGCGATCGAAACGTTGTACAATAAAGTTGCAGGTGTTTATGAAATTGACACCGTGATGAAATTAGGAATGGGACACCCAATGGGACCTTTACAACTAGCTGATTTCATTGGCCTGGACGTTTGTCTTGCGATATTGAATGTAATGTATGACGGTTTTAAAAACCCAAAATATGCGCCTTGTCCTTTATTGGTAAACATGGTAAGAGCTAGAAAATTGGGTGTAAAATCAGGAGAAGGATTTTACGACTATAGCGAAAGTAAAAAAGCAGAAAAGATTTCAAAACAATTTGTTTAATCTTTAACAAAATCAATTCATGTCCATCCAACAAAACCTCCTCAATATAAAATCGACTCTTCCGGAACATGTTACTTTGGTAGCGGTTTCCAAAACCAAACCTGTTGTCGATTTGATGGAAGCCTATACTGCTGGTCAGCGTATTTTTGGTGAAAACAAAATACAGGAAATGGTCGACAAATGGGAACAAATGCCCAAAGATATCGAATGGCACATGATTGGTCACGTACAAACCAATAAGGTCAAATACATGGCTCCTTTTGTGAGTTTGATTCATGGAATCGATAGTTTGAAATTATTAGAAGAAATTGACAAACAAGCCAAAAAAAACAATCGAATTATTGATTGTTTACTTCAAATATACATCGCTGAAGAAGAGTCTAAATTTGGTCTTGATGAAGAAGAACTAACAGCAATCCTAAGCTCTTCTACATTCAAAGAGCTGAAAAATATCAAAATTTTAGGCTTAATGGGAATGGCAACTTTTACAGATAATCAAAACCAAATCCAGAAAGAATTCACCCATTTGAAATCTATTTTTGATAGATTACAATCACGGCAAACTGAAAACTTTAAACTGCAAACTGTTTCAATGGGTATGTCAGGCGATTACCAATTAGCAATTGCATGTGGTAGCACAATGGTTCGGATTGGAAGTAGTATCTTTGGAGGAAGATAAAAAGATTTTGTTCCAGATTTAAAACTGAATACTAAAAACTGAATACTGAATTTTGTACGCAATACTCGACATAGAAACCACAGGAGGACAATTCAACGAAGAAGGAATAACGGAGATTGCTATCTACAAATTTGATGGACATGAAATCGTAGATCAGTTCATCAGTTTAATTAATCCTGAAATTCCCATTCAACCGTTTGTAGTCAAACTTACGGGTATCAATAATGAAATGCTCCGCTCTGCACCAAAGTTTTTTGAAGTCGCCAAACGCATTATTGAGATGACAAACGACTGCGTACTAGTGGCGCATAATGCCTCTTTTGATTATAGAATTCTTCGCACCGAGTTTCGTCGTTTGGGTTATGATTTCAATATAAAAACCCTCTGTACAGTAGAATTATCGCAACGATTATTACCAGAACAACCTTCACATAGCCTAGGCAAACTAGTGCGAGCGCTGGGAATTCCAATGGCAGATAGACACAGAGCCAGTGGCGATGCGATGGCTACAGTCAAACTTTTTAAGATGCTTTTGGACAAAGATTTGGAGAAAACCATCACCAAAGAACTCATCAAATTTGAAGTTATCAAAGGCGTTTCACCTAAATTATTAGACATAATAGAAAGCCTTCCTTCCAAAACAGGGATCTATTACATCCATCGAGAAGATGGCAAAATTATATACATCGGACAAAGCAAGAACATAAAGAAAAGAGTCAATCAGCATTTTACAGGAATAACCACCAGTGCCAAGAAAATCCAAAACGAAGTATTCACCGTAACCTACGAAGAAACTGGAAGTGAATTGATTGCACTCTTAAAAGAATCCGAAGAAATAAAGAAAAATCGCCCCATTTACAATCGAATGGCGCGCAAAAACACAATGGCCTGGGCTATTTATGCCGAAAAAGACCTAAATGGATATTTGAATTTAAAACTTCAAAAAGCGGATGGACGCAAGAAAGAAGTCACCTCTTTTCCTAATCAACAAGAAGGAAAAGGCGCATTGAACCGAATAACAACCAACTACCTGCTATGCCCAAAGCTAACTGGGCTTTTGGATGCAAAAAGTGTTTGTTCAGAAAATCCAAACAATGTATGTGATGGCGCATGTATAGGACAAATAACTCCCGAAGAATACAATTCCAGAGTTCAGGTCTTTATTGACAAAAACCTTTTTGACAACAAAAACATGATTATCATAGACAAAGGTCGAAAAACAGGAGAACACAGCGCAATATTGATTGAACAAGGAATTTATAAAGGATATGCATTTTATGATTTGAATTATCAAATTAACAACCCCGAAATTCTAAAGAACATACTGGTTCCTATGCCAAACAATAGAGATACTAGAGCTTATATTCAAAACTATTTGAGAAAAAACAGAGTACTGAAAATTATTAATTTTTAAAAATAACAATTCATAATTGAAAAAAATCAATTCCAAATATGAAGTTTTCAGAAAGGAAACTCAAATCATAATCTATGGCACAAGTACAAAAGCTGGTAGATTATTTGATTTGATCCTCTTAGGAATCATTCTTTTGAGTGTCTTTTTGGTAATGATGGAAACGGTACAAAGTTTTGATGCAAAATACCACAACCAACTCATATTTTTTGAATGGGCGATTACAATCTTCTTTTCACTCGAATACATATTACGAATAATTTCTACAGACAAACCTATAAAATACATATGCAGTTTTTACGGGATAATTGATTTAATCGCAACATTACCAATGTATTTGTCGATTTTTTTTCCTGGAACAAGAATTTTATCCGTTATTCGGGCATTGCGTTTGTTAAGGTTATTCAAAATTCTTAATCATCCAAAATTTACCAGTCAATCCATCCATATGAAAGAGGCTTTAAAAGCCAGCAGAGGAAAAATAACTGTTTTTATTTATTTTGTCCTTATTAGCACCATCATAATTGGCTCAGTGATGTACATTGTTGAAAGTAAAGAAAGTGGCTTCACAAGTATTCCCATGAGTATTTATTGGACTATTGTAACGTTAACAACCGTTGGATATGGTGATATTTCCCCTCAAACTCCTCTTGGACAATTTTTAGCAGCATTGGTAATGATATTAGGATATGGAATCATAGCCGTTCCTACCGGTATTGTAACCGCTGAATTTGCAAAAAGAAACACAAATCAAGACATAAACGTAGATAATACTAAAATTACTTGTACAACATGTGGTGCACTCACACAAAACAAGGAAGCAAAATTTTGTTATCATTGTGGTAACAAATTAAATAACAATCAGTAGCTAATCCAGCTGTACACTACAACTCCTCATTATTGCTGTAGTTTTTCTAAGGTATAAAAGGAGCTTCTTTCAGTCGCTCTTTTATAACAAGAAAAACAAACTAGAATAATTCCGGGGTTTTCGTTACCATCTGGGCTAAAAAAGAAGATGAAGTACTTAATCACCATAGTTGGACCAACAGCCATAGGAAAAACAGCCTTAAGTATCGACTTGGCACGTCACTATAATTGTGAAATTATTTCCTGTGACAGCCGACAATTTTTCAAGGAAATGACTATTGGAACAGCTGTACCCAGCCCAGAAGAATTGGCTGCTGCAACACATCATTTTATTCAAAACAAATCCATTTTTGATACTTATACCGTTGGTGATTTCGAAAAAGAAGCGCTGACTAAAATCGAAGAACTATTCCAAACCAATGATTATGCCATACTCGTAGGAGGTTCAGGATTGTATGTAGATGCCATAATAAAAGGCTTTGACGAATTTACTCCCTTAGATCCTTCGATCCGAGAAAATGTAAATTCAAATTATGAAACTTCAGGGATAGAATACCTTCAACAGCAATTAGAAACATTGGATCCTATCTATTTTCAGAGAATAACTTCCGAAAATCCACAAACTTTACAAAACCCACAACGTATGATGCGCTTTGTGGAAGTCTGTCTGGGAACTGGCAAACCCTATTCTTCTTTTTTAAACCAAAAGAAAAACAACCGCAATTTCACATCCATCATCATTGGTCTTGAAGCAGATAGAAATGTAATTTACGATAGAATCAACCAGCGAGTGGATATCATGATCAATGAAGGACTTTTGGCGGAAGCCGAAGCTTTATATCCAAACAAAGAACTAAACGCCCTACAAACAGTAGGCTATAGAGAATTATTCAGTTATTTTGACGGAGAATTTACTTTACCTTTTGCCATCGAAGAGATCAAAAAGAATACTCGCCGATTTTCAAAGCGCCAACTCACATGGTTCAGACGAAAAGAGAACACTAAATGGTTTGATTATTTAGCTGATAGAGCAAAAATTATTAGTTATATTAATGAACAAATTCATAATTCATAATTCATAATTCATAATTCATAATTATTTATATGCCAATAGATCCAAATTTCACTTCTGTTTTAAGTAAAAACTGGGAAATCAATTTTACGCAATGTACTCCCACTGGATACTTAAAATACACCGATTTATGCAATCTTTTGCAATTAACAGCTGCTGCTCATTCCGAAGTTGGAGGTATCAGTTTTACCGATATGCAGGAATTCAATCAGGCTTGGGTTTTGAGCAGAATGCGTGTGGAAATTACTGAACTCCCCAAATGGAGAGACGTTGTAACGGTAAAAACTTGGATTAATTCACTCGAAAATTCACGTTCGGTGCGGGCTCTTGAAATGCATGTAAATGGTAAAAAAATAGTAGGGTCCGAAACTTTTTGGGCAGTTTTCAACACCAAAGCTCGCAGACCCGAACCTTTAGCACTTCCTTACCAACATTTTGAATTGTATCCTGAAAACAAAGCCACCGAATTGGGCTTTTCAAAAATAAATTTAAACCACGAAAAAGAAATGGTATTTGAGAGAACCGTTTTTCTATCGGATTTAGACATTGTTAATCATGCCAATAATGTAAAATACCTAGAATGGTGTTTGGATTTGGTTGATGAAACTAAAATATTGTCTCAGGAAATAAAAAGCTTCGAAATGAATTTTTTAAAGGAACTTTCACTCAAGGATAAAGTGATTATACATGAAAACATAAACAATACAGATGCTGTTTTTAGCATTACTAAAGAAGACAAAACATGCTTTGCATTACAACTCAATTGGAAATAAAAAAAGCTTCGATTAATTTCGAAGCTTTTTTTATGAATATACAAATTGGATTATTTAGCTTTTACAACTAATCTAAATCCTTCTCCGTGAATGTTTAAAATTTCAACATCCTCGTCTTGTTTTAAATACTTTCTTAGTTTAGCGATGTAAACATCCATACTTCTTGATGTAAAATAGTTATCATCTCTCCATATCTTTGTCAAAGCCAATTCTCTGGGCATTAAGTCATTTTCATGCAGAATCAACATTTTAAGCAGTTCATTCTCTTTTGGAGATAACTTAATAGGCTCTTCGTTATTAAACGTTAAGAACCTAAGTTTTGAATTCAAATGAAATTTACCGACATTGAACTCAAATTGAACTGCTTCCGTTTTCACATCAGATGCTTTTCTTTGAATAATCGCTTTTATTTTCATCAATAAAACTTCAGAATCAAAAGGTTTGTTCAAATAATCATCAGCACCCGCTTTATATCCTTTTAAAACATCCTCTTTCATAGATTTTGCTGTTAGGAAAATGATAGGCACATCATTATTTTTTTCTCTTATTTCTTTAGCCAAAGTATATCCATCTTTGTAAGGCATCATGACATCTAGGATACATAGATCATAGGAGTCCTTTTTGAACTTTTCAAAACCTTCCATACCATTCTTAGCCAAAACAACATCAAAATCATTTAGCATTAAATAGTCTTTAAGAACTGCACCAAAATTAAGGTCATCTTCTACTAATAGTATTTTTTTATTTGTGTTTTCCATACTCTAATTTATTAAAGGTAATTTTATTATGAAGGTACTTCCTTTTCCCTTTTCACTTTCTACATATATTTGACCATTATGATCGTCTACAATTCTTTTTACATAAGCAAGACCTAAACCATGGCCTTTTACATTATGTATGTCCCCGGTATGTTCTCTGTAAAATTTTTCAAAAATTCTTTTTTGAGCTATTTTACTCATACCAACACCATTATCTTTTATTTTTACAAGAACCATATCCTTAATATTTTCGGTGTAAATATCTATTTTTGGAATACCTGGTGTGTATTTTATAGCATTTTCCAAAATATTCACCACTACATTCGTAAAATGAACATCGTTTAACAATACTGTTTTTCTAATTGCTCCAAAATGAGTATTTATACTTCCCTCCCTGTCTTCAAGAATCAAACTCACATGCTCAATAGCATCATTTATAACCTCTTCAATATCACTTGATTCTTTTATAATATTTAATTCTTTCTTTTCTAATTTAGAAATTCTCAATACATTTTCCACTTGTGCATGCATGCGCTTATTTTCATCCCTTATCATATCAAGGTACTTAAAAACCTTTTCCTTATCATCAATAATCTTAGGGTTTCGGATGGCATCCAAAGCTAAATTTATTGTGGCAATAGGTGTTTTAAATTCATGCGTCATGTTATTAATAAAATCGGTCTTAATCTCCGAAATTTGCCTTTGACGTATTAACTGATTTAAAGCACTTGTATAGGCAATTATAATAATTAACGTAAAAATGATGGACAATATCGTAATACTTACTAATTGAGATAATAAAAATTTCTTTTTATGCGGAAACTCAACGTATAACTTATACTTTTCATTTCCTTCATTATCTGTAAAAATTGGTATAGAATATGAATTTTCTTTATCATATTTAAAGTTATCCGACTTTACTTTTGTTGCAATCCCATTGCTGTAAATTCCAAACTCAAATTTGGTTTTCACACCATATTCTTCTAATTCCTTTTTTATAATCTCTCTTAAAACCTCTTTTGAAATTCTTTCCTGAAGTGGCATTGCAGAAGCAATATCTTTAAAGAAAATTTCAAATTGCGCATTATCTAAAATATCTAAATTTCCTGATTTTTCGATTTTTACATCAGGAATCAAACTTTGCTGTAAACTGGAATTATCAATATTATTGTTATTATAGACCTCAGTAACCCTTTTGGAATTGAAGTTTTTAAAACTTTCAGTATCAAATTTCTTATCAAATAATCCAGACGAAATTTTAAAATCTTCTGATATTATACTATTAGAGTAAATGATAGTTTTATTGGTTCTTGGGTTTTTTTGGACATAATAGAACTCTAATAAATCATTCCTTTTTGGTACTTTACCAGTACTGTCTTTATAATGATTGTATTTATCATAAAAACTGTAAGCCTCTCGATTGTGCAACTTTTCTGCAACATTGCCAATTACTTGCTTAACATGAAACTTAAACTGCTCGTCATTATTTCTAAAAGAAGTATTAAACCAATATACCTGCACAAGAATTATCCCAATTAGGGATAAACTCATTAACAAGACAAGTAATCTAAAAAATAATTTATTCATTTAAGCAAAATTAGTATTTTAACAATATAGTAAATAATACATTAACCAAAGATTAACATTTAAGACTTGATTTGATTAATTCTTAAAAATTTAAGAATTTTAACAATCTCTAACTTTATCACCTCCATACTAGTGTTTTCAATAATAAAATCACTTTTTGATGATTTTTCTTCATCATTCCATTGATTTTTCATTCTTTCCAAAACTTTTTCTCGGGTAGTTTTATCTCTTTCTATAACCCTTTGAATTCTTGTTTCTAGTGGTGCCACTACATTTATTACAAAGTCACATTCTCTATAACTACCACTTTCAAATAAAATTGCGCTTTCATAAATAACAAATGGATCATTTTGATGCTCTAAAAGCCATTTCTTAAAATGTTGCTTAACTGCTGGATGTACAATGCTATTGAGTTTAGCTAACCTATTGGCATCCTTAAACACGATTTCGGATAATTTCTCCCGTACCAATACACCTTCTTCAAAAATAGCATTTCCAAATTCTTCTTTAATCTGATTCAAAACAATATCAGACTGCATCAATTTTTTAGCTTCTTGATCTGTAATGTAAACTGGGATTCCAAGAGAAACAAACTCATTGGCAACAGTGGTTTTACCGCTCCCAATTCCTCCCGTTAAACCAATTATTTTTGTCATATCTATATTTTAAAAAACAATTCAGGGAAAGCAATCTTTGGATCTTGCTTCAAAATAATTACTTTAACATAAGACTTTAAAAATCCTAATCCGTATCCATAAAACTGTTTCCAAACTGCAATAATCGATAAATAGCCAATTTTAATACTTTTATTCTGAATAGAAGAAAGCAAAAACAATGCCAGAAAGTAAGCAAAATAAAATTTAAGCAGAAAATCTTGATTAAAAACCAATAATACTAAAGATACAAAAAATCCTATTATAAAAAACGTTGGGAAGAAAAAAGTTAATTTATTATATTGTGGATACCAACTATTGAGGATTGGTCTAGCTTTGCCAAATTTATTTACTTGGACAGTAAATTTTCCCCAATCAATTCTTCTTTTATGATATACGAATGCATTCGGAAAAAGTCGGGTATCAAAACCCAAATTCCACAAACGAATAGACAAATCTGGATCTTCCCCTGGATGTATATTTCCAAAACCTTTAGAAGCTTCAAATGCCTTTCGAGACAACCCCATATTAAAACTTCGGGGTTGAAACTTGCCTATTTTTTCTGAACCTCCTCTAATGCCTCCAGTAGTAAGGAAAGATGTCATTGCGAAATTAATCGCTTTTTGAATATCTGAAAAACTATCTAATGCTTTATCCGGCCCACCAAAACAATCCACATAATTTTCCTTTAATGCTTTGTCCACTTCAGACAAATAATTGCTTGGAATAATACAATCCGAATCGAATATGATGTAATAATCTCCCCTTGCTTTATTCATCCCGTAGTTTCTGGAGTCACCAGGACCTGAGTTTTCTTTGTAGTAATACGAAATATCTAATCTATCGCCGTGTTTTTGAGCAACATCTTGACATCGAATTGTAGAACCATCCTCTACAAGTACAACTTCATAAATTTCTTCATAAGTAGATTTAGTTAAACTTTCTAATAATTCATCAACTTCATCAGGACGATTATAAACGGGAATGATCAATGAAAACAACATAATAGTATTGAGTTTTTATTTTTTATTCTTTATTTTTAAATTTTGGCAAAGGTACTCTTTATCAATAAAAAAAAACATCAAATAAATAATGATGTTTTTTTTTGCAACATGTGTCTTATCGCTTTACTCAAACATTTCCATCACTTCTTGACTAACTCCCATATTCGAGAATCCTCCATCGTGCAATAAATTCTGCAAAGTCACTTTACGAGTCAAATCAGAGAACATAACAACAATATAATCAGCACATTCTGCTGCAGTTGCATTTCCTAGAGGAGACATTTTATCGGCAAAAGCAATAAAACCGCCAAATCCTTTCACTCCTTGGCCAGCTCTGGTAGCAGTCGGTGATTGTGAAATGGTGTTTACTCGTACTTTTTTGTCTCTCCCGAAGAAATAGCCGAAACTACGCGCTACAGACTCAAGGAATGCTTTATTATCTGCCATATCGTTATAGTCTGGAAATACACGTTGCGCTGCCATATAGGACAATGCAATGATACTTCCCCACTCGTTCATAGCGTCTTTTTTATACAATACCTGCATTAGTTTATGAAAAGAAACAGCTGAAACATTCCACCCCTTTTCAGTATACTCATAATTCTGATTTGTATAATGATTCCCTTTCCGAACATTAACCGACATTCCGATAGAATGCAAAACGAAATCAATTTTACCGCCAAGAATTTCAACTGCTTTATCAACCAATATTTCCAGATCATTAACCGAACTGGCGTCGGCAGGAATGATTTGGCATCCTATTTTTTCTGCCAATACATCAATATTTCCCAATCGCATTGCTGCAGGAGCATTTGTCAAAACAAAAATCCCTCCTTCTTCATGAATACGTTCTGCTGTTTTCCATGCAATTGAATTTTCATCCAATGCTCCAAAAATAATTCCTCTTTTTCCTTTTAATAAATTATACATAAAATAATATTTTAAAATTATACTATAACCATGAGATTGTATTTTTTCTTTTTTGAATGATGTCAAAAAAGCTATATTTCTCCCTTTAGCCCCGATTGCAGTGAAAATCCTTGTAAGTTTCGTCTTTTGGGACGAGACTTACAAGATTGTAACGAAAAGCGGGACGATATTCCCTAAAATGCCAAATTTTTCTGCTCCAAAATTAATTAATCAAAATTAAGCTATAAAAAAAACACCTTATTCTCTTGATTTTTAACCATCAAGTAATAAGGTGCTTTAAAAATTATAACTATTTAATTCTTTTTATCCAATACTCGGAATGGCAACCATTTCATCTGTGTCCGCTTTGTAATCCACACCATCAAACCCAAAACCAAAAAGGTTGTAGAAATCACTTCTGTATCCTTCTAAATCCCCTAATTCAGCTAGATTTTCACTTGTAGCTTCCAACCAAAGTTTCGCTACTTGAGCCTGCACATCCTCACGCATTTCCCAATCGTCAATACGAATTCTTCCTTTTTCATCTGTTAACATCGTTTCTCCTGTATAAAGTCTTTGTTGGTACAAACGTTGAATTTGTTCGATACACCCTTCATGAATTCCTTTTTCTTTCATTATTTTATACAATAAAGAAATATACAATGGAATAACTGGAATAGCAGAACTTGCTTGGGTTACCAAAGCTTTATTTACAGAAACATAAGCTTTACCATTAATATCGGCTAAACTATCTGAAATAGTGAATGCTGTGGCTTCTAAGTGATCTTTGGCACGACCAATTGTTCCTTTTCTATAAACAGCCTCAGTTAATGATGGTCCGATATAAGAATAAGCAACAGTTGTAGCGCCTGGAGCTAATAAATTTTCGGCTTTTAAAGCATCAATCCACATAGCCCAATCTTCACCACCCATTACAGCAACTGTATTGGCAATATCTTCGTCATTACATGGCTCAATAGAAATATCAGAAACTTTTCCGGAATGAAAATCAACCGTTTTGTTGGTAAAAGTACTTCCAATTGGTTTCAAAACGGAACGATGCAAAACTCCTGTATTTGGATTTAATCTCACTGGCGAAGCAAGACTGTATATAATTAAATCAACTTGACCCAAATCAGCTTTAATAAGATCTAATGTTTGTCTTTTTACTTCATTCGAAAAAGCATCTCCATTAATACTTTTGGCATACAAACCAGCTTTATGCGCTTCATTTTCAAAAGCAGCAGAATTATACCAACCTGGTGAAGCTGTTTTACCTTCAGCAGGCTCTTTTTCAAAAAACACACCAATTGTTGCGGCATCTGAACCAAAAGCACTTGTAATCCTTGAAGCCAAACCAAACCCAGTTGAAGCTCCAATAACCAACACTTTCTTAGCTCCGGCTATAGTTCCTTTTGATTTTACATATTCAATTTGATTTTTAACACTTTGTTCGCATCCTTTTGGTTGGGCTGTCAAACAAATAAACCCTCTCATTCTTGGTTCTATAATCATATTAGTCTGTACGTTAATTTATATTATAAATTTTCAATTAATTGAATTTTTAAAGCTTTTAAAATTGAATGGGCAAATATAGTCCAATTATTTAGTTCAACAAGGCTTTTGCGTGATTTAAGGCCGAATCTGAAATAACAGTTCCAGATAGCATTTGTGCGATTTCCACAACTCGTTCTTCTCTGGTTAACAATTTCAATTCGGATTGGGTTTCTTCACCAATTGTTGATTTGAACACTTTAAAATGTTCCGTTCCCTTAGCTGCAATCTGAGGCAAATGGGTTATTGCAAATATTTGCATCTGAGTACTCATTTCTTTCATGATTTCTCCCATTCTATTGGCTATTTCCCCTGAAACACCTGTATCAATCTCATCAAAAATCAATGTGGGCAATTTGGAATATTGGGCCAAAATTGCTTTAACTGCCAGCATAATTCGTGACATCTCTCCACCTGAAGCTACTTTTTTTAACAAACCAAAATCGGTTCCCTTATTCGCGGAAATTAAAAATTGCAACTCATCATTTCCATTTTCTAAATACGTTGAGGCGCTTTTTATTTCCATATTAAAACGTACATTAGGCATTCCCAAAGTCTCTAAAATGGTAATTAGTTTTTGTGACAAAACAGGAATTGCTTCTAGCCTATTTTTATGTATGCCATCGCAAATTTGGTCTAGCTCCTTGACATTATCTTCAACCAATTCGGTTAGTTTTACAATCTCTTCATCAATATTTCCCAATTCTAATACTGAGTTTTCCAAATTGGCTTGAATTTCTAATAACTCATTAACTGTTTTTACTTGATGTTTCTTTTGTAAATTATAAATCAGCTGCAACTTCTGATTTATTAAATTTAGTTGTTCTGGGTCATTGATTAATTTTTCAGTACAACGGTTCAATTCAATTGCAATATCTTCAAACTCGATTTTTAAACTGGTAATACGTTCAAATAACAAATTATAATCTGCAGAAAATCCGGCAATTTTCTGAATGCCATTTTTTATTTCATTCAAATTATGAAGCACGCCTATTTGCTCTTCATTGGCAATAGCCAAAGATTTATCGAGTGCTTCTTTGATAATCTCTACATTATTCAGTTGCACGTAATTTTCTTCCAGAATTTCTTGTTCATCTGATTTTAATTTGGCAGATACTAATTCCTCCAAAAGAAAGGTATTATATTCATGCTCTTTTGAAGCTTCGGCTTTTCTTTTGACCAGAGTATTCAATTTAGATCTATCTGATTTATACTTTTTTAAAACCGATTGATAAGCTACAATTGCATCTACATTACCAGCAATAGCATCAATTATTTTGAATTGCACATCCTCATCCGATAATTCTTGAGTTTGTTGTTGCGAATGAATATCTATCAAATACAAACTTAACTCTTGCAACTCCTGCAAATTCACAGGGCTGTCATTTATAAAAGCCCTGGATTTGCCGGAAGGCAAAATTTCCCTCCTAATAATTGTCTCCGATTCATAATCTAAATCATTTGCTTCAAAAAATGGCAACAAATTGTATTTAGATATATCAAAATGAGCTTCAATAACACATTTTTCTTCTTTATTTTTAAGCGAAGTTAAATCGGCTCTTTTCCCCAAAGCCAAACCTAACGCCCCTAATATTATTGATTTTCCAGCTCCTGTTTCTCCTGTAATTATCGAAAAACCTTTCGAAAAGTCGATTGTTAATTTTTCGATTAACGCATAGTTTTTTATAGCAAGTGAAGTTATCATTTATAGAATTTTATGAATAGAATGGGTTAAATAAAAGATATTATAAAAAACTAATATTTTAATAATTGCCATTTACTTGAGTTTGATGAAGATGTCTTATTTAAACTATCAACCAAATCGTTTATGGGAATGCTAGGACCACCAGTAAATATAGATACGATTTCATCTGCTTTTGAGTCCATGAAAACACGCAATAAATAGGAATTAGGTTTAGTTTCATTCAATTTGGATAAATTAATCAAAGAACCTTTAATAATTTCTTTTGCTTTTTTAAGATCTTGGTTCATCGTATCTAAACCTAAATAATACTGAAAACTGGACTGTCTTATTTCGGAATATGTTGGCGACATTAAATCATTAATCAAAGCATACCTACTAAGTGTTCCGTCAGACTGATTCCAACCTTTATATCCTCCTTGCTGAGCCAAATTTGATATATTAACTGCTTCTTTAAAATACCGATCCCCAAACATTGGAATAAAAGTATCTGCATCCATACCTAAAATTATATAGGAATAAAAAGATAGAACAGAAACAAGATTTGAATCATAACTTGTTGGAATGTATGTTAAATTCTCAAACTCGGAATAATTAAAAGTAAAATCTTTATCATTTATATTTAGTACGGGAGAGGAATAAGTAGAATTGTAAATACTTCTGGAAGATTGCACTTGGATATTAGCTACAAATTGATCCGAACTATAACTGGATATAGTGATAAACATTGAGCAACTTACTTTTTCTTTTTGTGTGAACGATTGTCCAGTCCAATCGGTTTTATTTACAAATTCATTTATGGCAGTTTCCAACGTTTTAAAAACCTGTTGATTAGCATTACTAATTTTTTGAGTATTTAAAGTCACTGTACAGTTCAGCTGTTGAGCTTGAATAAAGCCACAACCCAAAAAGAATAAAAACAAAACAAATCTAACCATAAAAATGCGCTATTACTTTGTTTAAAATATCATCTGCTACGGCTTCTTTAGATTTCAATTCCATTGCTTTTATATGAAATGAACTATCAATAAAAGTAACTTTGTTGGTAGTTTTTCCAAATCCAGCTCCTTGATCTTGCAGTGAATTAAGAACTATCAAATCTAAGTTTTTTTTCTGAATTTTCGCTTTAGCATTTTCAATTTCATTTTCAGTCTCTAAAGCAAAACCAATTAAAAACTGCTTTTTCTTAAATTCCCCTAACGAAGCCAAAATATCCTTGGTTTTTTCTAATTCGATAGTAAAATCATCAGCTGATTTTTTTATCTTTTGCGAAGACACATTCTTGGGCCTATAATCGGCTACGGCGGCGGCGGCAATAGCCACATCTACATCCGCATAATATTGATGACAGGCATCATACATCTCTTGGGCAGAAACCACCGGAATGAGTTGAACTAAAGAACTTTGTATTTTACAATGTGTAGGTCCTGAAATCAACACAACAGTTGCGCCTAAATTGGCAGCACTTTGGGCGATATCGAATCCCATCTTACCCGAAGAATGGTTTCCAATGAAACGTACCGGATCAATTGCTTCATAAGTAGGCCCTGCAGTGATAAGTATTTTTTTTCCTCTTAGAGGCAATTTACTTTCGAGATCCGCTTCTAAGAATGAAACAATGTTTTCAGGTTCAGCCATTCGTCCTTCACCTGATAAACCACTGGCTAATTCTCCATTTTCAGCAGGAATCATTGTGTTTCCAAATGCTTTTAAAGCTTTAAAGCTTTCAAGAGTAGACGGATGAATATACATATCTAAATCCATTGCAGGAGCAAAATAAACAGGGCATTTTGCAGATAAATAACAAGCAATTAAAAGGTTATCACATAACCCATTTGCCATTTTTGATAAAGTATTAGCTGTCGCAGGTGCAATAACCATTAAATCTGCCCAAAGACCTAACTCTACATGACTATTCCATTCCTCGTTTTGTTCATCCTTATTGTAAAATTCAGAAAAAACTGGGTTCTTCGATAGTGTGGATAAAGTAAGTGGGGTTATAAAATCCTTAGAAGCAGGTGTCATTATCACTTGGACATGTGCACCTGCTTTTATGAAGAGTCTAACTAATGAAGCCGTTTTATATGCAGCAATTCCACCAGAAATTCCTAGCAAAATCTTTTTTCCGCTTAAAACTGACATTATATATAGATTATTTATTTGCGTCTCTATGGTAGATTTTACCATCTAACCATTCTTGAACAGCTAATGCGTGAGGTTTTGGTAATTTTTCATAGAATTTTGAAACTTCAATTTGTTCTTTATTTTCAAAAACTTCTTCTAAACTATCATTGTAAGTTGCAAATTCTTCTAATTTTTCAGTCAATTCTTTTTTGATTTCTGAATTAATTTGATTTGCTCTTTTAGCCATAATTGTTATCGCTTCATACACATTTCCAGTAGGTTCTTCAATAATCGTTTTGTTGTACGTTATTGTATTTACCGGAGCATTTGTCTTTTTTAAATCCATGACCTTTATTTATTTATTATATTTTTGTAATTCAACATCAATTTGCGCAAGCATTCCGTCTGCTTTCTTTTTATACTCAGTATTTGGCTTAAACTTAACCAAATTCGTGTAATAGATTTTGGCTGTATTTAGTCTTTCTTCCATCTTTGAAGGAACACTATTTATAGCTAATGAATAAGCCGAATCTAATTTGTAATACAATGCTTTTTCTTTGTATGCAGTTCCAGGATAGTCAGCAATAAAATTCTCAAATGCAATAATTGCTGATTTATAATTAGAAATCCTATTGTATTCTAAAGCATTCTCGTAAACTTTACGTTCAATCTTGTCATTTAATTTTCTTGAAGTAGCATTTGCTTCAGCTATGTATTGCGAATTTGGATAACGATCGATAAATCCTTGAATCTTTTCTATAGCTTTGAATGTATCTGTTTGATCTATACTATAAACAGGAGATAACATCGAATAGCTTTGAGCTCCTAAATAAGCACATTCTTCAACTTTTTCACTTTTCGGATACCCCGAAACGAAACTATCAAATTGGTATCCTGCTAAATAATATTGTTTTGTTTTATAACAAGATTGAGAATACATATAAAACAACTTTTCTCCTTGAGGTTTACCTCTGTATGCAGGTGCCAACTGTTCAAAAAGACGAATGGCTTTTGAATACTTTCCTGCATCATATAATTTTGTTGCAACATCAAACTTTATCGCGACATCTTCCTTTTTTAATGCAGTTTGATATTCGCTACAAGAATAAAAAAAAAGGACAACAAGCAATACAGATATTAATTTTCTCATTTTATTCACTGATTTTATTTTTATTGTCCAGTATTTACAGACAACAAAAGTCACCAAAGCTAGGTGGCAAATTTAGTTATTAATTTAGCTATTACAAAATATTTCTTTGTTTAAAAAAAAGGGCTCTAATTTAAGTGTTTTTTACCATTTTTTTAACAAAAATATCCAATCGATTTGACAAAGATTCGTCGACAGTAACCAATGGCAAGCGAACAACATTTTCGGTAATCCCAAGAATACTGAATACTTCTTTGATCCCAGCTGGATTACCTTGTTCAAAAATCATGTCAATACAATCTGCCAACAAATAATGTAATTTAAAAGCATCATCTACTTTTCTGTTCAAACCCAATCGAATCATTTCTGAAAGCTCTTTTGGAAAACCCTGACCAATTACAGAAATAACTCCTGCCCCTCCAGCTAAAACCACTGGCAGAGCAATCATATCATCACCAGAAATCACTAAGAAATCTTTAGGTTTATTTTTCAACAACTGCATCGCTTGAACCAAATCGCCAGCAGCTTCCTTTATCCCCACAATATTTTCAAAATCATTTGCCAATCTAAGAACCGTAGAAGGCAATATATTACTTGAAGTCCTTCCCGGAACATTATACAAAATCACTGGAATAGGTGAAGCTTGAGAAACAGCTTTAAAATGTTGATATATCCCTTCCTGTGTTGGCTTATTGTAATACGGAGAGACAGATAAAATAGCAACAAAAGCAGACAGATCCCTCGCATGTAACTCCTCAACAACATTCAAAGTATTATTTCCTCCTACACCAAGAACCAATGGCAATCTACCTGCATTCACTTCAATTACGGTATCGATCACCAACTCTTTTTCTTCTTGTGATAAGGTTGCATTTTCTGCAGTAGTCCCCAATACAACAAGATATTCTATTCCGCCGTCTATTGAGAAATTCACAACTCTTCTTAAAGCCTCAATATCTATTGTAAAATCTTTGTTAAACGGTGTAATTAGAGCAACTCCTGTTCCTATTAATGATTGCATAATTTTAATTATAGTTTGTTTAATATTTTTAAGTATCGGAATAACTCATGAGTAAACCCTTTGTAATTCCCTAAATCAATGTTTATTAAAAAATGATTAAGTCTTTTATCAACAGATGAAAAACCAACCTTAAATTTTGCTTTAGTTTTATGTGTTAAAAGCAACAAAAAAGGCTTCTCTTCATTATAATAATTAATCAACAAATCAAATTCATCCAAGATAAACTCATTTATTGGCTGTTGTGTAAACTCGCTTTTAAAATTTAAATCTTTTAACCCAAATGTAGGCTCAGAATAAACTGCTTTACTGTTTAAAACATCTCTATAAACAATAACTTTCACACTTTCTTCCTTAAGTCCATAAGAAACAATTTCTTGTTTTAAAGCAGCTGTTTCAAAAAAAAGGCTTTCATCTATAATCAAACCAACTCGTGTAATAGGAAAATTTAATGATTCCTCCTTAACATTACACAGGATGTTTTTTAAAGTTTTATTTAAAAGAAAGCTCTTTAAGCATTTTAAAAACATAATATTTACGAGGTTACAAATTTAAATATTTAAGTTACATTTAAGATGGTAAATCTAAAAAACTATAACGACCTTTTAAAACTTTTTGTTATATTCTTAACAGTTATTTTGTTGTTGTTTTGCCGAACCAAAAACTATTCAGTAATAAAAATGAAAGCAATCTTATTCCAATTACCCAGAATAAAAAGTAAAATATTGAAATTAAAAACTTTAGAACACTTTATAAAAAACAAATAAAGATTTCGAGAAAGAACTCAATCTAATCAAGAAAAAAAATAGTCAAAAATGCTTTTTATCATAATCTCAATAAGCAAAAAGCAACTCAAGCAAAATCAATAATCGCTTAAATCCTCAATTACTTTATCTTTTTCTATAAAATAATTTACCAAAAAAAAGTACGATAAAAACTGAGTTATTATACTAGTTAATATAAAAACATAGTTATAAAAATAGAACTTATACAGGACAAAAAAGATATCTGTAATTATAAAACAAATGCACATCAACATAGCATTAAAAAAAGCATAACTCCCATTTTTATTATAGTTTATAATCGAAACAATGCTCAGGACACTTAAAATTATCCCAAAAACCACATATAATGAGAAATCAAGCTCTAAGTTTTCAAGCTTTAAATTTAAAACAGAATAACAAATCGTCCCTATTGTTAAAATCAAAATAACAATAAAAATATTATCTCTAAATTTGAATTTTAAATATTTAAAATCTTTCAGAGCAAAATATAAAAGCAAAATATAAACGATCAAAACGCATATGAAAGATCCCATTGCAGATTTATTGATATTCAGTGTGGTAAATATATCTCTAATAAATAGCAACAAGAAAACAACCGCCTTCAAACCTGATAATTTATAATTGTTTGAAACCAAATAATAGATAAATAAAGAGGGAATTATAATTGATTTACCACATAACACTAAAGTATCATAGTTCAACAATTTAAACAGTACAACCAAAGCAGAAGTTGCAAAAAACAAAATTAGTGACGGCGTACTAGCTTTCATTCAACATAGTTACAAATTGGTCTTCTGAAACTATTGTTACATTAAGTTTGTTCGCTTTTTCCAATTTAGCTGGTCCCATATTATCTCCGGCAACAACAAAATCAGTCTTAGCTGATATAGAACTCCCTACTTTTCCACCATTATCTTCAATTGTTTTCTTTAATTCGTCTCTTGAAAAAGAAGAGAAAACCCCTGAAACAACAAAAATTTTACCTAAGAATTTCTCGGTTGCATTTGGATTAATTTTTTCGATAATTTCAAATTGTACACCGTAACTTTTTAATCTTTCGATGATGATTTTATTTTCATCATTTTCAAAAAAATCAATCACGCTTTGAGCGATTCTTTCTCCAATTTCATCCACCATGATCAGATCCATAAGAGTTGCTTGTTGCAACGCATCAATGTTTTTATAATGTTTCGCCAGCTTTTTGGCAACAGTTTCTCCTACAAACCGAATTCCCAAAGCAAACAAAACACTTTCAAAAGGAATCTTTTTAGAATTCTCGACTCCCTTTACTAAATTCTCAGCCGATTTTTTCGCCATTCTCTCCAAAGGCAGAATTTGCTCAACTGTCAATTCATACAAATCGGCGTAATTATGCACCAATCCGTTATTAAAAAGTAACGCAACCGTTTCTCCACCAAGCCCTTCAATATCCATTGCTTTTCTAGAAATATAATGCTGAATTCTTCCAATAATTTGTGGAGGGCATCCATAAAAATTCGGGCAGTAATGATTGGCTTCTCCTTCACCACGAATCAATTCGGTATTACACTCAGGACAATGGGTAATATATTTTGTAGGCTCTGAATTATCGGGACGTTTGCTTAGATCCACAGCTATAATCTTAGGAATAATCTCTCCCCCTTTTTCAACAAAAACAGTATCATGTATTCGAATATCAAGTTTCTCAATCTGATCAGCATTATGCAACGAAGCGCGTTTCACAATAGTTCCCGCTAATTGCACAGGCTCAAGATTAGCAACAGGTGTAATAGCTCCGGTTCTACCGACTTGATACGAAATAGAATTAAGCCTTGTGGAAACTTGCTCTGATTTGAATTTATAAGCAATTGCCCAACGCGGCGATTTGGCCGTATAACCCAACTCTTCTTGATGGCGAAAATCATTTACTTTTATAACCACACCATCCGTTTCATAAGGCAATTCATGACGATGTACGTCCCAATATTCAATAAACTCAAAAACTTCACTCATGCTCTTTGCCAACTTGGCTTCGGTTGGAGCTTTGAATCCCCAATTCCTAGCAACTTCCAGTCCTTCAAATTGAGTACTAAAAGGTAAATTTGGTCCAATTAAAAAATAAAGCAAACAATCCAAAGGTCGTTTTGCCACTTCTGCACTATCCTGCAATTTTAAACTTCCAGAAGCAGTATTTCTTGGATTAGAATAAGGAGTTTCGCCAATTTCGATTAATTCCTGATTCATTTTTTCGAATCCGGCGAAAGGTAAAATAATTTCACCTCGAATAGCAAATTGCTCAGGATAATTCCCTTTCAACTGCAAAGGAATAGACCGGATTGTTTTTATATTATTGGTCACATCATCACCCTGAAAACCATCACCACGAGTCACTGCACGTTTTAATTTTCCGTTTTCATAAGTGATACTAATCGAAGCTCCATCATATTTCAATTCACAAGTAAACTCTAAAGGTACATCGCCCAAAACTTTCTGAATTCGATTTTCCCAATCAATCAAATCTTCTTTGGAATAGGAATTATCCAAAGAATACATGCGATACTCATGCGGAACAGTTTCAAAATTTTTAGTCACTGTTCCTCCTACTCTCTGTGTTGGAGAATTAGCATCAAAAAATTCGGGATGTTTATTTTCTAAATCTTGAAGTTCCTTTAATTTCATATCGAACTCATAATCAGACAATGTTGGTTTATCCAACACATAATAATTATGATTGTGTAGATTGAGTTCTTCCCTAAGTGTTTGGATGGTTTGCAGTATATCCATAAAACAAAAAATTGGCTATTTTAGTGTATTAAATAATCTACTAAAATAACCAATTTAAACTGTAAAAATCAAATTTATCCCTCGATAATCGAATTAATTTGATTGTATAATTGACCATCACTCAAAAAGGAGCCTTGTTGTATCAATTGAAAAATAGAAAGATTTCGCTCTTCAGTAAATTCTTTTTTACCCACTTTCATTTCAATTGTTTCTGTAAACATATTATCACTAAGCCATTCCAAACCCTCTTTTGTCAAAAAATCAGTTTCAGGAATCAATGATTTTAAAACGATCGATTTTACATGTGTATCAAAACAATGAAAAAGAAAAATATGATTTTTGGAAAAAAATTCCAAATAAGTAGCTTTTGTAAGCACGCCTTCCCAAATCAAATCCGAGAAAACATCCAATTCCTGTTCGGCTACTTCTGGTTTTTCGACTTTAATTTTGTCCCATTCTGCTTTATCAATTGCCTGAGTTGCTAAAAAATTAGTAAATTCTTGTGTTAACTCTTCAAATTGTTCTTTTGTAAGTCTGGTGTATTTCATGTACTATTGTTAAATTCTACTAATATAATTTAAAATGCAAATTTATACTTTTTAGATCAAAAAAAAGCCTTCTTTTTAAAGAAGGCCTTTTTAGATAATTGTTTATTTGTTTTAGAAAATATATCTAATTCCAAATTGCATTTGCCATCTAGAAGCTAAACTAGAATCGTATGCAAATGTTTTAGTTTGTGTTCCATTGAAAGTGTAAGTTGGAATATTTGTAGCAGCATCAACAGTCACACCTATTGGCTGTACACTTACAGGAACTTGAACCAATCCCCAATCAGAATTTAATAAGTTACTGAAATTTAAAATATCAATACTGAATTGAATTGTATTTGTTTTATCAGAAGCAGACGATACTTTAAAATTATAATCTTGCAATATTTTCATATCCCATTTTCCTCTCCATGGAGACAAAGCACCATAACGTTCCGCATACTGACCTCTTCTGTCACTTAAATAATCATCTTGATTGATAAAATTGTCATAAGCAACTGCCTGACCTGCACCAGAAAAATTCATCGTACTAATTTGTGCCGAAGTTGGAATATAAAGTAAATCATTTCCAGCAGAACCATCATTATTAATATCTCCTCCGTAGGTATAATTAAAGCGCCCTCCTTGAGCATATTCGAATACTGTAGAAACAGTTGTAGCCCATTTATTTTTTCCATATTTCCATTTTTTTGAACCTACACCAACGAAACGATTGTTATCTCCATATTTAGAATTAGAAAGAACATCATTATTTACATTTCCTAAAGCAGGATTAAAATTGAATGCATCACCTGTAATTTCAGCTTCAATAGAATTAACATCTAATGATTTCAAATAATTATAAGCCACACTAGCATATAAACCATTTTTAAAATTCTTTTGCACTTTTATAGAAGAGTTAAATGCACTTCCTTTATCAGAATTTGTTAAAACATACGCATGGGCTCTAGCGGGAAAACCATAGTCAGTCCACACACCATAATCAGAAGCTCCATATATTGCTCTATTATCTGCACCTACTAATTGGCTAGTTGGTTGTTTCAATCCCCAATCTTGAACATGGACAGCATTTATATCTTTATTGTAAGACAAATCAATTGTTACAATGAAATCATTTTCAAATTTATGGTCAAAACCTAAACTTGTTCTCCAAACCTGTGGAAATTTAAAATTCTCATCAACCACCTCATAGAAAAACGGATCGATTCCTCCTACTTGATTTCCAATCCAAACAAATGGAAGTTTTCCTGTAAAAATACCAGTTCCTCCACGTAATTGAGTAGTACTATCTCCATTTGCGTCCCAATTGAATCCTAATCTAGGAGACCATAACAAAGCATTTCCTGGTAATTTTGTTGAATCAAAATAATGATCAGCACCAGTCTTTGGATCATAATATTTAATACCTGGAACATATCCTTCAGAATTATCGGTATCAATAAACTTTTGAATTAACTCCGAAGTATTAAAATATAAAGGTTTATCAGCTCTCAAACCAAAATCCAATTTAAAATTGTCATTAATATTCCACTCATCCTGAATATAAAATGCCAATTGGCCCACATTTAATTCAGCTAAATTCCATCCTCCATCGGTACCCGGTTTTAATCCATTTTTTGTGTCAAAAGTATTTTGAGCTGCCGCAAGCTGACCAGCATAATAACCGTTTGCAATATTAGCATCAAAACCAGTCATATCAACACTTCCAAAAACATCAAAACCATATCCTTTCAAGTTGAAAGAATTTTTAAACATAAATTTTTCAAATGAAAAACCAGCAGTAAAAACATGATCGCCTTTAACTATATTCAAATTATCCGTAATTTGATAAACATTCTGTTCTAATGTGTTATGAATAGAAAAAGGTTCATGTCCTGCAATTATATATGGAGAACCATCTTTTGTAATTGTAATTACTGGAGCAGGAGCAGAAAAAGGATTTCTGAAATCATTAAAATGTGTATAACCTGCCTGCAACTTATTAGAAACCGTTTCACTAAATTTAGAATTTAATTCAACTAAAACTGAATTAATCTTATTATTCATCTCATAACCAGAATTTTCAAATTGCATAGTATTGGCATCAGGGCCTCTACGAAATATTGCGGTTGGGTGAGCTGGCTTATCTTTTGAAGCATCTAGGAAGTTATAGATAACTGCTAGCTTATTGTTATCATTAATATTCCAATCCAATTTCACGATCCCTTTTTTAGAATCTTGATTATGGGTAAAACCTTCGTAAGGTCCTGTTTTATAACCTAATTTATCCAATTCAGTAGAAACATGCATCAAATCTGTAGCCAAAACTCTAGATTCGTTTACACCCGTTGTAGTATTACCATCGTTTGCAACCACATTTGACCCTGAATCGGTTCTTTGGTCGATTTCATAATTAGCAAAGAAAAACAATTTATCCTTGATAATTGGCCCACCGATACTAAAACCAGCTTGAGTTTGCTCTAAAGAGGGAACAAAAATATTTTCACCATGCACTTTGTCTCCTGTCATGCTCTCATTTCTGAAATAACCATAGGCCGTTCCATGAAACTCATTTGAGCCTGATTTAGTTACCGCATTTACGGAAGCCCCCGTAAAACCGGACAAAGTCACATCATAAGGAGCTGTAGCGACTTGGACTTGATCGATGGCATCCAATGAAATTGGCTGAGAACCTGTTTGCCCGCCAGGAGTTGGAGCATCTAATCCGAAAGGATTGTTAAACACCGCTCCATTCAAGGAGTAATTATTGTATTGAGCGTTTCTTCCTCCAAAAGAACCTCCACTCGCTGTTGGCTCCAAACGTGTAAAATCTTGCACAGATCTGGAAATAGACGGCAAAGTTGCTAATTCTTTTCTGCCAATTGTAGTTTCAGCTCCAGTTTTACTGTTTTGAAAAACTTTGCTATTAACAGTAACCACTTTAACTTCTTGTAATTGTTGACTTTCATCAGTCAAAACGACTTCCAGATTATACGCTTTACCTAATTCAAGAAAAACATCTTTAAATTCTTCGTTGCGTGACCCTACATATGACACGTTAACTTTATACGGACCACCTACCCTCATATTAAGGATATTAAATCTTCCGTCAGCATTTGAAATTGCAGAATATTTACTTCCCGTAGGAGTATGAACAGCACTAATGGTTGCCCCACTAACTGATTCACCCTTTATGTTTCTTACAACTCCTTTTATACTCGAAGTTGTAGTTTGTCCAGACACCGCAAAGAGTCCGAAAACAAAAAAGAATAATGTAATAATTTTTCTCATCTATTTAGATTTAGTTGTGTTTGAGGTCAAAATTAGCCAAAAAAAAATCACTCCGAAGAGTGATTTTTAAATTTTACCAACAAAATGTTAACAAAATGTTATTTTTCAGCGATAATTTCATAAGGTAATTCAACAATAACATCTCTGTGCAATCTCACAGAAGCGCTATATTTACCTGTACGTTTTACAATACCTGAAGTGATAAATTTTCTATCAATTACTTGACCACCTTTCGCCAAAGCTTCAGCGATATCAATGTTTGTAATTGAACCAAATAATTTTTCACCACCCGCTTTTGCAGAAATTTTAATTTCGATAGCTTTTAAAGCTTCCGCCAATGCTTTTGCATCTGCCACAACTTTAGCTTCTTTGTGTGCTCTTTGTTTTAGATTTTCAGCTAATACTTTCTTTGCAGAAGAAGTAGCTAAATGAGCAAATCCTTGTGGAATTAAAAAGTTACGTCCGTACCCGTTTTTCACAGTTACGACATCATCTTTAAATCCTAAATTTTGAACATCTTTTCTTAAAATAAGTTCCATGTTGTTGTCCTTTATTTGAGAAGTTAGGTTTCATATTTCAGAAAACCAACAACCATTAATTTTTAATTATTTTAATAAATCGGCCACGTATGGCATTAAAGCTAAGTGACGAGCTCTTTTTACAGCTACAGACACTTTTCTTTGGTATTTTAATGAAGTTCCAGTTAAACGACGAGGAAGAATTTTTCCTTGTTCGTTAACGAATTTCAATAAGAAATCAGCATCTTTATAATCAATATATTTGATACCTGATTTTTTGAAACGACAATACTTTTTAGTTTTGTTAGTTTCTATGTTCAAAGGCGTAAGATATCTGATATCCCCGTCTTTTTTTCCTGAAGCAGATTGTTGTAATGTTGCCATGATAATTAAGCTTTTTGAGATTTAAGTTTTGCTCTTCTTCTTTCAGCCCAAGAAATAGCATGTTTGTCAAGACTTACAGTTAAGAAACGCATAACTCTTTCGTCACGTCTAAATTCAGTTTCAAAAGCGATAAGAACCTCACCAGCAACTTTGAATTCGAACAAGTGGTAAAATCCACTTTTTTTGTTTTGAATTTCGTAAGCCATTTTTTTCAGACCCCAATCTTCTTTCGATACCATTTCTGCTCCTCTACTAGTAAGAAAATCTTCAAATTTGCTTACTGTTTCCTTTACCTGAACTTCAGATAAAACGGGATTTAAAATGAAAACAGTTTCATAATGATTCATAAAAAATTTATTTATTTGTTAAATTGGCTGCAAAAGTAATCTTTTTTTTGGAACATGCAAGCACAAAAATACTATAATCGATGAATGACGAAAAAAGATTTGATTTTTCGAAATTAAATCAAAAAAAAAACTATTTTTACTTTACCAAATCAAAAAAAATAAATGTTATGAAACTAAACTGTGTAGTCGTAGATGATAGTTCGATTCAAAGAATGATTATTGCAAAGTTAGTTAATAATCACACTAACTTAAATTTAATTGGTGATTTTTCTAATGCAATAGAAGCTAAAAGTTGTATGACGGTTCATACGGTAGACTTAATATTTCTTGATATTGAGATGCCAGTCATTAGTGGTTTTGATTTCCTTGACGGTTTAAAAACCAAACCCCAGATTATCTTCATCACTTCAAAAGCAGAATATGCTATGAAAGCTTTTGATTATGATGCAACGGATTACCTACAAAAGCCAATTTCAATTGAGCGTTTTAATGCTTCAGTCCGCAGAGCCATTGATCATTTTCTTCTTAAGAAAGAAAACAAGGAAGACGAAGGTGAACATATATTCATCAAAAGCAACCTAAAAAAATTAAAGATATTCACTTCCAAAATCAAATGGATTGAAGCTTTTGGTGACTATGTAAAAGTTGTTACTGAAGATGACAGCAATCTTGTTCTTTCTACAATGAAATCTTTCGAAAATGATTTATCAAAAGATAAATTCATAAGGGTACACAAATCTTACATTGTAAATATTGATAAGATTGATCGCTTCAATAGTAAATTTGCCGAAATTGGGGTAACTAAAATACCTTTGAGCAGAAACAAAAAAGAAGATTTAGTAAAAGCACTTGCCTATTCTTAAAACTCTACTTTTTTTTTAATAAAAATCGACATTTACAGTAACTTTAACAGTTCTGTATTGCGGAACCGCTTCAAAACTATTCAGTATCTTTTGAATAGTTTTTTTTGCGTTTACCATCGACGTACTTTGCGGTATTTTAATAATGATAGTTCTGATGTATTCGTTTCTGATTCTGCTAATTGCAGGTTCTTCAGGACCTAAAACCGGCATAATCAAATTTTGGCTCAACACTTGATACAACCATATTGATCCTTCCTTAAGTTTATCAAAATCACGTTGTTTTAATGTCAATTTTATAATTCTAAAATATGGCGGATACTTATATATTTGCCTGTCATACAATTGTTCCTTGTACATTCCAGCATAATCGTTATTCGTAACTTGTTGTATGGTATTGTGATTAGGATTATAGGTCTGAATAATTACTTTCCCTTTTTTATCGGATCGTCCAGAACGCCCAGCAACTTGAGTCATCATTTGAAAACTCCTTTCGAAAGCCCTGAAATCCGGATGATACAACATATTATCAGCATTCATAATTCCAACCAAATTGACATTATCAAAATCCAATCCTTTGGCCAACATCTGGGTTCCTACCAAAATATCAATTTCCCGATTCTTAAAACTATCAATAATTTTTTCGAAACCAAATTTTCCTCTGGTTGTATCCTGATCCATCCTGCCAACTTTTGCATTTGGGAAAATAGTCAATAACTCCTGCTCAATCTGCTCCGTTCCCAAACCCTTTGTTATTAAGTCAACACTGTGACAAGCATGACAATGAGTAGGTTTTGAAATGGCGTACCCACAATAATGACAACGCAATTGATTCTTATGTTTATGATACGTCAAACTCACATCACAGGACTGACAATGTGGTACATGCCCACACGTAATACATTCGATAATTGGCGAATAACCTCTCCTATTTTGAAATAAAATCACCTGTTCTCCCAATGACAAAGCCGACGTGATTTCTTCGATTAAAACATCACTGAAATGACCATTCATTTTTTTTCGAAAGTACTTGTCTTTCAAATCTACCAATTCTATTTCCGGTAGACTTACTTTCCCAAACCGCTCTGAAATCTGGACAAAACCAAATTTATTAGATTGTGCATTAAAATAAGTTTCAATACTTGGTGTTGCGGATCCTAAAAGCACATTGGCTTGATGCGCATTGGCCAAAACAATAGCAGCATCACGGGCATGATATCGAGGTGCGGGATCTGATTGTTTGAACGTTTGCTCATGCTCTTCGTCAATAATCACAAATCCCAAATCGTAGAAAGGTAAAAACAAAGCCGATCTAGCCCCAATTACAATCTGCGCTTTTTCTGCATTTAACAAAACCTGATTCCAAACTTCGACTCTTTCATTATTGCTATATTTTGAATGAAAAACAGCCACTTTATTTCCGAAATGCGCTCGCAATCTGGAAACCAGTTGAGTTGTCAAAGCAATTTCGGGCAACAAATACAACACTTGTTTTCCTGTAGCCAAATATTCCTCTATATGTTTAATGTAAATTTCAGTCTTACCACTTGAAGTAATTCCATGTAAAAGACACACAGATTTTTGCTCGAAACTTTCTTTAATAGATTCAAAAGCCTTTTGTTGAGCAGTACTCAATTGAAGTTCTTCATCCCTTCCATTACCAACAAAATTGATTCGATCTTCTTGCAGAAAATATTCCTCAAAAATTTCTTTCTCTACTAATGCTTTAACAATAGTCGATGACGATTGAGCCGCTTCAACCAGTTTTTTAACCGTAATTGGAGTCTTTTCAGTGGCACTTAATTGAAAATAATTTAAAACTATTTTTTTTTGCTTATTGGCATTTTTAAGAACTTCAAGTAACTCTTTTAAACCTTCGCTATCATCATATTTTGAATGCAATCGAACGTATCGCACCAACTTTGGCTTGTAACTTTCCTGAACTTCTTCTTGCAATACCAGAATATTTTTATCAATCAATTTTTGAATAACAGGAAAGATATTTTTTTTATTCAGAATTGAAATAATATCTTGAACCTTTAATGAACTCTGCTGTTGTAAAGCTTCGCAAACTAGATATTCATCATCTGAAAGCAAACGTTCATCTACAATTGCATCATTTTTTCTTGTAATAAGCGTTTCACTTTCCAATAACAAAGCACTTGGCATGGCACCACGATACACATCACCAATAGCACACATATAATAATCTGCGATCCAAATCCAATGATTAATTTGAAAATCGGTTACTATTGGAGTAGTATCCAAAATCTGATGAATTTCTTTGGCTTCGTATAGCGTAGGTTTATTATTGTGAATTTCAATGACCAAAGCAGTGTAGATTTTACTTTTCCCAAAAGGTACCGTCACCCTCATTCCTTTTTTTATAAAAAGAAATTCAGCTTCCGAAACTCTGTATGTAAAAGTTTTGGCAAGAGAAAGCGGTAAAACAACTTCTACAAAATGCATTGAATAATTTTAGATTTTAGATTACAGGTTTTAGATTGGATATTTTAGATTTACCCACTAAAGTTATAAATCGTTTTTATTTTACCCTGAACCAATATTGGGTTCTTCCGAACAAAGAAACACCGACAAAACCCCTTACTTTTAGTTTGTCTTTCCCATCAAGTGCGATAAGACATTTATATTCTTCCCCTTTTACAGGATCTAAAATTTTACCTCCATTATATTCATCACCGTCCTTTACAAGACCTTTGATTATAATTAAGCCTAAAATTGGAGCATTTTTATCTTCACCAGAACACTTAGAACATAGATTTTTTCTTTTTTCTGGATTTAATATATCAACAATTTTCCCATAAACTTTACCTGACTTCTCATAAACTTCAACAATAGATTTAGCTTGACCTGTTTCGTCATCAATAGTTTTCCATTTCCCTAAAACAGTTTGGCTTTGGGCATTAAAAATCATAGCAAAAAACACAACTAAACTAAATATGATACTTTTTTTCATTTTTTCTTAAATTATTGGCTCACTTTTTTTTTATTCCAAAATACAATGAAATTTTGCTAATTGGATTACTTTCCGACAAGAATACAAAATTTCATATAAACAATGTTATTTATAACTAAACTTTAATACTGCGATTTGTTTTTCTTAGTTTATGAATAGTAGCATTCAATTCGAATCCAAGTAACAAAATCATGCAGTTAATCCAGATGTAAAACATCATGATTAACAATGTTCCAATAGAGCCGTATAATTCGTTATATTTTGAAAAACGAATCACCCAAATCCCAAAAAAATAGGAGGATATAATAATCAGTATAGTTGTAAAGACCGAACCTATACTTATAAATGGAGGCTTATGTGATTGTTTTGTTCCGTATCTCAATAAAATTGAAGATGTAATTAATATCATCAAAATCACAAAAATATATCTTCCCAAAATAATCAACGGAATTCGATCACTTAATACATCCTGAATAATTGTTTTTTGAATAAAAACCTCAAAAACAACAATAATCGAAACAGTCAAAAGCAAAAGAATTGACAAAATTAACGAAATCCCCAAAGCAACAAAATATTGGTTTAAAAAACCTCGTTTTTCTATTACATGACGGGAAGATTCAAAACCACCCAAAATACCGTTGATACCATTTGCCATCAAAAAAATGGATAACAAAAACCCAGAAGACATTAATCCAGAATGACTATTATTAAGGATGTCATTTATAATATTGGCAATCGCATCATACGTATTGGGAGGAACACCCTCCTTAACAAATTGAAGGAAATCATCCTGAAACCCTTCAATGGGTATGTAGGGTATTAAGTTAAGGATAAACAATGCAAATGGAAACAAAGCCATAAAAAAGCTAAAAGCAACCGCACTAGCATGATAGGAAAATGCTCCATCGATGATACCTTCGAAATACAATTCTAACAAATCATAGAATGAAAAACCTCCCAAACCTGGCATTTTTACCTTCTTCAAGACATGCACCAAGTTTCTTATAACGGGTATTTTTTCGAGTTTAGCCTCAATTATTAAACTCATACTATTAAATTGCTTTTAAGCTTAAATCCATATTGTAAACAGAATGTGTCAAAGCTCCCGACGAAATGTAATCGACACCACATTCTGCATAATTACGCATAGTCTCTTCGGTTATATTTCCCGAAGATTCAGTTTGACATTTGTCTCCTATTAAGGCTACTGCTGTACGAGTATCTTCGTAGTTGAAATTATCAATCAATATTCTATGTACACCATCGCTTTTCAAAATTTCTTCAATCTCGGCAAGATCCCTTGCTTCAACGATAATTTTTAAGTCTAAATTATTTTCTTTTAGATAGGCTTGTGTTTTGGCTATCGCCAAAGTAATACCACCCGCAAAATCAATATGATTGTCCTTTAGCATGATCATATCGTACAATGCAAAACGGTGATTTTCTCCACCACCAATTTTAACTGCCCATTTTTCAGCCACACGAAATCCTGGAGTTGTTTTTCGAGTATCTAATATTTTTGTATTTGTTCCTTCCAATAATTGTACAAAACTATTCGTTTTGGTCGCAATGGCACTCATACGTTGCATGGTATTAAGTACTACTCTTTCGGACTTTAGAATCGATTGAGAACTGCCTGAAACATGAAAAATCACATCTCCCTTTTTGACTCGAGTTCCATCTTCAATAAAGTTTTCGATTTGCATTTTAGGATCTACATATTCAAATATCATTTTTGCAAAAGCAACTCCTGCAATAATACCGTCTTCTTTTACCAATAATTTTGCTTTACCCATCGCACTTGAAGGAATACAGGCTAATGAACTATAATCACCAGGTCCAACATCCTCTCTTATAGCATTTGCAATTAGGCTAATTAATTCGTTTTGAAACTGTTCTTCGCTAATCATTTTTTTTCTTTTAATAAGACGCTAAAGTAGGATTAATTTTGTGTATTAAAAAGTAAGTACGTTTTAAAAAATTGGAATTTCACATTTATTTATGACAACTTATACTTTCAATTACTACTTATTCATGAAAATCAGTAATTTTTTTTTTAAAAAGAAAACCTGTAAGTTTTTGAATTGCTTACAGGTTTCTTATTTACTTTTATGCTGGTTTTAAAACCAATTATTCGATGCCATTTTGATCCATCATATAGATTAAAGCTGCCATAGTACCAGCTCCAAGTTCAAGCTCCCTTTTGTTAATGGCATCAAATTTATCGTTTGCTGCGTGATGGTAATCAAAATAACGCTGTGAATCCGGTTTTAAGCCGGCTTTCACAATCTTTTTCCCTGTTAATGGTCCGATGTCTGATCCAGTATGGCCTTTTATAAAACTATGAATTAAATAAGGTTCAAATAGAGCTTTCCAATTTGTGATTTTACTAAAGTTAGAATCGTCACATTCCAATGAAAACCCTCTTGGAGTAAAACCACCTTCGTCGCTCTCTAAAGCAAAAATATGGTTTTCTTTATTTACTAATGACAATTCTTCGTACTTCTTTCCTCCTCTTAATCCATTTTCTTCATTCATAAAAAGCACAACGCGAAGTGTGTTTTTAGGCTTGTATTTTAAATTTTTAAAAATATTAATCACTTCCATGCTTTGCACTACTCCCGCCCCATCGTCATGTGAACCATCAGCCAAGTCCCATGAATCAAGGTGACCACCTACAACCATAATATTTTCTGGATGCTCAGTTCCTCTAATTTCACCAACAACATTGTAAGAAAGTGCATCTTCCAATTGCTGACAAGATTGCTTGAAATAGAATTTTAAATTGGGATTACTCTTCAACGTTTTGCTTAATAATTCGGCACCATTGGTACTAATAGCAGCTGTTGGAATATATTTTTCTTTTGGAATATCACCGTAACTTTGTCCTCCAGCATGTGGATAATCATCCAGTCTTAAATTCATTGAACGCACGATTGTTCCAACAGCTCCCAAATTCGCAGCTTCTTTCGCACCGGCATATCGTTGATCAACCGCTCCAGAATAGGCATCAAAAGCTTCAATGGCCCCATCATTCATAGGTCTGTTATAAAATATAATTTTTCCTTTTATTTTATCCGTTCCCAAAGCTTTCATTTCCTCAAAACTATGAACTTCAATCACTTCGGCAGTTATACCATTTTTAGGTGTTGCTACAGAACCTCCCAAAGCACAAATCGGCACTTTAATTTTGGTTTTATTATCTTGAATATAAGCCGTTTCTTTTTCACCACGAACCCAATGAGGCACCATTACCTCTTGCAAAAAAACTTTATCAAAACCCAATGCCTCCATTTGACTTTTGGTATATTGAACCGCTTTTTCAGCTCCCACAGAGCCAGATAAACGAGATCCAACATCATTTGATAAATGATCCAACCAAGAATAACATTGTGATTTTGTTAATGCTGAATTGTAAATTTCCTTAAAAAACTGTTCGTCTTTGTTTTGGGCAAACAAAGCAACACTATTTACAAAAAGTAAAGAAAGAAATAGTTTTTTTTTCATTTTGGGTTATTCTTAATTTATAGTTTTAATTAATCGTTGTGCAATTTCGAAATTCTAAAATAAAATTGATGTTAAAATCAAAAAAAAAATCCTGCACACTTTAAAAGTTTGCAGGATTTAATGAAATCACAACTAAGTTTATTACTTAATTGGTTCAAAACTAACAGCAGTTCCTCCACCAGGAGCCAAAACCAAATTTAATTTAGATTTATTGGTAACCTCAACAGTTCTAATTTTATAAACCATTGGATTATTTTTCCAATCGGCATCTTTGGCATCTTCATAAATAATGGCTTTATACTTTTGTCCTTTGGTTAGAAAGTCTAATGCTATTTCTGTTTTTCTGGCATTTTCATCGGTGATTGCTCCCAAGAACCATGTTTCTTTTCCTTTTGTTTTTCTGGCAATAGTCAAATAATCTCCGGGTTCTGCTTCCAAAATTTTGGTGTCATCCCAATCCAGCGCCACATCTTTGATAAATTGAAAGGCATCCATACGTTTTTCATAACTTTCAGGTAAATCTGCAGCCATTTGCAAAGGCGAATACATCGTTACATACAATGCTAACTGTTTAGCCAAAGTAGTATGAACCTGTTCTTTTTTATTTTTATCGTAGAAACTCATTTTGATTTCGAAGATACCAGGAGTATAATCCATCGGTCCTCCTAGCTGTCTTGTAAAAGGCAAAATAGTTTCGTGGCTTGGTGGATTACCATTACTCCAAGCATTAAACTCATTACCACGTGCGGCTTCAGCAGCAATATAATTTGGGTACGTTCGACTGTAACCTGTTGGTCGAGACGATTCGTGAGAATTCAACATTACTTTATAATCTGCAGCACGTCTTGCAACAAAATTGAAATGGTTCACCATCGTTTGACCGTCATGAAATTCACCGCGAGGAATAATTTTCCCTACATAACCTGATTTCACGGCTGGATAATCATATTTTTTCATCAAATCAAAAGCACGATCTAAGTGACGTTCATAATTTGCAACAGATCCCGAAGTTTCATGGTGCATAATCATTTTTACGTTTTTTTCTTTGGCGTAAGCCGTAACTTCTGCCAGATTGAAATCAGGATAAGGAGTAGTAAAATCGAATACTTCTTCTTTCCAGTTGCCTGCCCAGTCTTCCCAACCTACATTCCAACCTTCCACTAATACACCATCAAAACCATTTTTGGCAGCAAAATCAATATATTTTTTAGTATTTGCTGTCGTTGCGCCGTGTTTACCTGTCGGAATTAAATCTTGAGACGATAAATTTTGAGCATTTTGTGAACCTGCGTAATCCCAAGTAGATATTCCAACATGCATTTCCCACCAAATTCCAACATATTTCATTGGTTTTATATACGAAACATCGTCAAGTTTACAAGGCTCATTTAAATTCAAAATCATTTGAGAACCCACTATATCTCTTGCATCTTTGCTTATCATAATTGTTCTCCAAGGGGATACACAAGCTGCTTGCAAATAGGCTTTATCGCCAATTGCATTCGGTACCAAATGTGAAGTAAGTTTATAATTGGTAACATCAACATCCAAATGCATAACTGGATAATTCACAACAGCAGCTTCAAATATATTGACATACAAACCCGAAGGAGATTTCATCATTAAAGGAGCTTGAACTCTGCTTTTACCTAGATCGGTTGTCATCCCAATTCCTGTATTTTTATCCAATTTAGCATTATCAATTTCAGAAAGTTTGGTTTCGTTATAAGGATATTCATTAGTATCAAAATCACCAGGAATCCAAAAGGCTTTATAATCTTCGGTCAAATTAAAATGGGTTTCCTCATCAGATATAATGAAATAATTCAGCTTCTCTTGTTTTGGAAATTCATATCTAAAAGCTACACCTTCATCATAGACTTTAAAAACAATGTTCATTTTCACATTGGTTTCTTTTTGAACCAAAGCAATGGTAAGTTCATTATAATGATTTACAATTGATGCTTTTTGACCTAAAACAGGCTTCCAAGATTCATTGAAAGTATCTGCTTTTGAAGATTGAATCTCAAAATTAGCATTAAGAGCAGTTTTATCTTTGAGTTTTATCCCTAAAGCACTTTCTACAATTACGGGTTTGCCATTGTAATTTACAGTATAAGATGGTTGCCCATTATTTACTAATTTAAAATTGACCTCAAGGGCGCTGGAAGGGGATTTAACGCTTTGTGCATGTAGCAAACTCAAAGCAAAAACGAGAATAATAGAAAATATTTTCTTCATTTGGTTGTATATTTATATAGATAGTAAAAATACTTATTTAGATTATGAAATTCTAAATAAAACCAAACTACCACCTTGTAGTAAAGACGAAAACGTTTTCGATTTTATAAAAAAAATCAATTCTTTAAAATATCTAAAGAATTGATTTTTTGGTAATAGTTTTTTTAAACAGATATTTCTCTTTGATGCTAAATTTAATTCGAAACAGTAAGATTGGTTTTAGGCCCAATTCCATTTTCATTAAAAGCTTCAATCGCAAAATAATAGCCTGTACCTTTGTCAAGTCCTCTGAAGTCATATGAACTCCCTTCATAAACCATTATACTGTTGTATAATTTATCAGGGGCAATTCCATAGTAAATGTTATAACCGACAGCGTCAGGCTGTGCATCCCAATTAATCATGGCATTACGAGAATCCGCAACACTTCTATCCACTTTAAATCCAGTAACTGATTTTGGTTTTTCGGACAATCCATTGCCAAAAACACGGAAATCAGAAACGGCAAATAATCCTGATGCGTTGTGAATATTCACCATCTTAACATAACGAGCTTCAATAGGTTTTGTTAATTCCAAATAATCGTGAGGAGCATCTTTATCGCTTTTGGATTTATCGACTACCAAAGTCCAATTTTGATTATCATCCGACATAAAAATTTGGTATTGATAATAAATATCCATTGCCTTGTTATGTTGCGTAGCTTTATGATCGGCATAATTAATCTGCAAAGCATTAATCCTCATTTTTCTTCCCAAATCAATTTGTAACCATTCGCCTGGCTTATCTGTTTTTGCCGACCAATAAGATTGAATATCTTCATCAGTTAAATTCTGGGGGTTGTAACAGATTTTTTCAAATACTTTTTTCCCACCTGTATCCACTCTGTGTGTTTGTACATCCATACACTCTTCTGATGAAGACACCGTCGCTATTTTTTTATACGAAAGCAACATCCATCCTGAAAAAGCTCCTTTGGTTTGATCCCGTTTGTTATTTGGCAACAAAGTTGGATAATCCCCATAAGAAGTAATCGAATACATGACATCGTCTTTGTCAAATCCCGCAGGGAACATATCAATACGGCGTTCAAAACGATCTTTCACTGAAATCTTGCAAGTTCCGGTATTCCAATAATTACCATAGTTATCGGCAAAGGTGTTTCCGTGTCCTGCACCAATTACAAATCCACCTGGTTTATACGACATTGGATTGTGTTTTTGGTACGTAAACGGCCCCAACGGACTATTCCCAACGTGAACACCATTGGCATAGCCCTTGAATTCGGTGGCAGGAGCTCCATATTGCATATAGTATTTACCGTTGTGTTTCGTCATCCAAGCTCCTTCTATAAAATTTCCCCATGGAGCTGGTTCCATATCGTTATTAGGTCCAAAGCGTTCCCAACCATGTTTAGCAGGATCTAAACCTACGACTGCTTTTATTTCACCATACGGACGTTGAATATCTTCAACTTCGGTTGCAGTATATAACTTTTCGTAATCTGCCTGATTCCCTTTTGGCAACCATGTTTTGTAATCTACCTCTACACCACAAAGCGGTAATTTTCCGCTTGAGCCATAATACATATATACTTTTTTGTCGTCATCCTGAAAAATTGCAGGATCCCATGTAGGCAACATCGCGGTATCGACGTGACGAACCCAGCGACCCGATTTTGTGTCAGCAGTTTTCCATACTGGGTGGTCTTTTTTCCAAGTTGAACCTACGTAAAACAAAGTATCATTTACTACCCAAGCGGCTGGCGCGCATTGGTCGTCATCACTAGGGTTACGTTGAAAACTACCATAAACAAATTTCCAATCCGACAAATCTTTGCTCCAAAAGAATCCGGCTTGGTTGGTTGCAAACAGGTAATAATCTCCTTTATAGGCAATAATTAATGGATCGGCACTCGAACGACGAGAATCTGGAATTCCATTGTGGTTTTCGGTAGTATAATTGTAACCGATATTGATTGGATTACAATATGTTGAAGCCGATTTATTTGGGTCAAACCATTTTGTTTTTCCTATACTATTGGTTTTAGATTGTGCCGTACCGATTTGGTTGCACAACAATAGTAACAACAGTGATATTAAATATAGTATTCTCATTTTTTGAAACTTTTAAAAAAATTATTTAATTTATAACTACCCAGTTTTTCAGTGCTGAGTGGTTTTAAATTTTAAAAAAAAGCCCTTCGTCTAACCAAAAACGAAGGGCATCCAAACAAACTAACCAAGCTTAATTTATTAAATTAAAACTAACTTTATTATCTGCGTTTGAGTTTCCTCCTATGAAAACCTCAAACTGTCCAGGCTCAGCAACAAATTGCAAATCAGAATTGTAAAATTTCAAATCTTCTGTGCTAATTTCGAATGTCACTGTTTGTTTTTCGCCTTTTTTAAGGGCTATTTTTTGAAAACCTTTCAATTCTCTGACAGGTCTGGTTACAGAACCCACCACGTCTTTTATATACAATTGAACCGTTTCTTTTCCGTCATAATTTCCAGTATTAGCAATATCTACGCTGACATTTACTTTTCCAACCGAATTCATTTTATCCGATGAAATTTTCATGTTTGAGTAATTAAACTTGGTATAGCTTAATCCGTAACCAAAAGGAAATAATGGTTCATTTCTTTCATCCAAATAATTAGATCTGAATTTTTCGAATTTGCCTTCTGTGTTCAAGAGAGGTCTTCCTGTATTTTTATGAGCGTAATAAATTGGTAATTGACCTACACTTCTAGGAAAAGTGGTTGTTAATTTTCCGGAAGGATTTACATCTCCGAACAAAACATCGGCAATAGCATAACCCGCTTCACTACCGGCAAACCAAACGTTTAAAATAGAAGGAACAGTTGCGTTTTCATCGTTTAGTATTAATGGACGACCATCAAATAAAACTAAAACCACTGGTTTTCCAGTTTTAAGTAATGCATTTAGTAGATCTTTTTGTGCTTGAGGAATTTCTAAATTAGTTCTACTACTACACTCTCCACTCATTTCGGCAGATTCGCCTAATGCAGCCACAATAACATCTGCTTGATTTGCAATATTTAAAGCTTCTGCTATTAATTCTTCTTTAGGGCGATTGTCACGGTGCAACGTTTTTCCGAACATTGTTGCATTGGTTTCAAAAGTTTCGTCATAGTCTAAATTACTTCCTTTTGCGTAAAGTACTTTAGTCGATTTGCCCGCTACTTCTTTGATTCCTGCCAATAGTGAAATACATTTTTCTCCATTTGTGGCCACACTCCAAGTTCCTGACATGTTGTTTTTGGCATCTGCCAATGGTCCGATAAGAGCAATGGTTCCCGTTTTTTTCAAAGGCAATAATTGGTTTTCATTTTTTAGCAAAACCAATGATTGAGCGGCCGTTTTTCTGGCTTCATCTCTACTGCTTGCAGTAAAAATTTCAGTTTTTGATCTTTTTTCATCACAATATTTATAAGGATCTTGGAACAATCCTAAATCGTATTTGGCATTCAAAATAAGTGTTACAGCATTGTTTATTTGTTCAATAGTAACTTTCTTTTCATCCAATGATTTTTTCAAAGTATTCAAAAATCCTTCCCCTACCATATCCATTTCAACTCCAGCATTAAGTGACAGTGCTGATACGGTTTGAAGATCCCCCATACCGTGGTCGATCATTTCTGGAATTCCAGTGAAATCGGTAACCACAAAACCTTTAAATCCCCATTGTTTTCTCAAAACATCTGTCATCAGCCATTTGTTTCCAGTGGCAGGAACTCCTTCCACTTCGTTAAAAGAAGCCATAACCGAACCTACTCCAGCATCAACAGCCGCTTTGTAGGGAGGGAAATAATCATTGTACATTCTTATTCTACTCATATCAACCGTGTTGTAATCACGACCCGCTTCTGGCGCTCCATATAAGGCAAAATGTTTAACACAGGCCAAAATTGTATTATTCTTGGAAAGATCATGCTGTTGATAACCGTTTACCATTGCTTTTGCGATTTGGCTTCCTAAATATGGATCTTCACCTGAACCTTCGGAAATTCTCCCCCAGCGAGGGTCACGAGAAACATCAACCATAGGCGAAAACGTCCAGTTGATTCCATCAGCACTTGCCTCCTGTGCGGCAATTTGAGCGCTTCTTTCGATTAATTTCATATCCCAAGTACACGATAATCCAAGAGGAATAGGAAAGGTTGTTTCGTAGCCATGAATTACATCCATCCCGAAAATCAAAGGAATTTTCAAGCGGCTTTTTTCGACTGCAATTCGCTGTACTTCTCTAATTTTTTGAACTGATTTGATATTAAATAATCCACCGACCTTGCCTTCTTCGATTTTCTTTGCAACATCAGAGCTATTGGCTTGACCGGTGGTTATATCGCCCGATGTTGGTAAATTCAACTGACCCAATTTTTCATCCAAAGTCATTTTTGATAACAACTCGGCTACAAATTCAGTTTTGGGTTTAATTGCAACGGCTTTTTTATTTTCTTTCTTTTGGCCATAGCCCAAAAAAATGGAGCTTATGAATATTATAATTAATGTCTTTTTCATTTTTTATCTGTTTTTAAAACCATCACACAATTTATTTTTTATAATCTCTTTTTTATTTATCAAAAATTGAAAACTACAATTCCAAACATTATTTAATATGTATTAGACTCTATTATTGGCATTAAACACCAATAGCATTGGTATTAATTACCTCTATTACTGGTTATAAAGACAAATAGTATTGGTGTAAAGAACCTCTATTATTGGCTACAAAGACCAATAGAATAGGCATTAAGCACCTCTATTAGTAGCTATAAAGACTAATAATATTAGTGCTAAATACCTGTTTTATTGGTTATAAATACCAACAGTATTGGTATTAAACAGCTCTATTATTACTGTTTAGTTCTAAGAATACTTGTGCATTATATAAGGCTTAAAATTTCAATTAATTTATTATTATATATCTTTTAACTTAAAACCCATATTTTCCAGAATGAAAACCAAGATTCAACAAACCTTGTTTAACCTCGGGAGCATTCATAAACAATTTCCATATCAAACCAGTACGATGATTTTCAATCATAGGAGCTATGGTTCCTTGATCTATCGCCAAATAACGTGGTGTAACCCAATTAAATTGAGGAGAAAAAGCATCATAAGGACCTGCAATTCCAACATAAGTACTTTTCTTTTCATCATACAAAAAATGCAAAAACTTCATACTTTCTTTTGGAGTATACGGAAAAGAAGATAATGCAGCAGTTGGTGTAATTACACCTAAATCATTGTCGGTATCATGGGCAGAATATCCTGTTGTACCATCAGAATTCCGGGAATAACTGGCTGTTAGACCCCAGCATTTTTCAGAATAGCCATTCCATTTTTTAGGATTATCAACACAATAGCTGTAAATGATTTTTGCCTGATTTTGGGTTAATTCCCAATAATTTGCATATTTATCCGATAATTGAGAAGGATCTAATCCTAAGTAAGAATATTGAGCCCAAAATAAAGGTCCAGCATTTCCGCTAGCGGTATTGTATTTGAATACTAATGGAATTCCATACTGCGTTTTTCCAGTTGCAATAGTTCCATTTCGTGTCCATCCTTCGTGATAAGCTGCAGCAGGAATGGGGTGAGTTGTGGAAGCAGCTCCCAAAATGTAAGCAATCAAACACTCGTTGTATCCTTCCAATTTGAATTTCATTTCCCATTGATAGGTAGGAGACCAATGCCAATACATTGCGTTTTCACCATTTGTGTACCAACTCCATTCTACACCTTTCCATAGATTATCCGCTTTGGCAGATAATATTTTTTCTTGGGCATTACCATTTTTGAAATACTCTCGAACGGCAATCAATCCTTGGCATAAGAAAGCAGTTTCGACTATATCTCCACCGTCATCTTTATTCCCAAAAGAAATGGCATGTCCTGTGTTTCCATCCATCCAATGTGCCCAAGCTCCGTGAAAACGATCGGCTTTTTCCAGAAAATCCATTGCGGTGGTCATTCGAGTAACGGCTTCGGCTCTTGGAATAAAACCTCTTTCTACTCCAACAATCAAAGACATTAGTCCAAAACCAGAACCTCCTGTGGTCACTTTACTTGCTTCAAAACCAGGATTATCGGTATGATAGCGCTCCCTCCCTAATTTTGAATTGGGTTCGGCATAGTCCCAAAAATATTTTATGGCATCTTTTTGAACTTGGTCCATTGCTTGTTCATCTGTCAAAACTGTAACCGGAGCTGTTGGTATTACAGGAGTTGTTTCGTCTATTGCACTATTACTACAGCAGATAAGAAAAACAAAAGATGGAATTAGTAAAAATTTTATTTTCTTCATGGTTTTTGTTTAAAATCTTGCCAAAGCAATTGTGCTTTGGCAAGATATATTCTACTTCACATTAAAGTTTCCCGGTAACTAGTTGATTTACTTCGATTGCAGTTAAAGCAGTTGCATACATTCTGAACTGGTCTAAGCTTCCAAGCCAATTATTAGAAAGCCAGTCGTTTGGTGTATTTCCTGGTCCAGATCCAATACGCAAACCGGCAACTTTTGAATCGTCCAGATTCACATTTCCGTGGTCTGTCCACATTTTTGTGCTCACTACAACGCCATCTTTGTAAAAAGTAAAAGCAGAAGTGCTTGCATCATACACAAATGCGCAATGGTGCCATTGGTTATCCGTCAAACTTGCCATTAAACCTGCTTCATTCCATACAAACCAAGGATCACTCATGTTTTTATCTACTATCACAAATTTAATTTCTGAACCATCAAACATAAGCATCATTGTTCCTCCAGACCAGTGACCGTTTGAAGAAGGCAGACTGAAAGGATATTCTGCACCTTTGGTTGCTCCATTGTGTTTTTCCCAAAAAGCAATCGTAAAACTTTTGGCTTCAGCAGCAAAATCATTTGGTTTTGAATAGGTTATATACTTTTGAATATGATCAGCTGGTCCTTGAGCCCCTTTTCCAGTAATACCATCTGTTTGAGTAAATTGATTGTCATTAGGAAACTTTGCACGAATATTGTCTACAGCAAATTTCAAAGGGTCTGTTGTATTGTCATCAAAAGGAACATAGAATTTTAATGGTCCTCCAACAGGATTTTGATCCTTTGGATAATCTCCCAATGTAGGTCTGTCCATTTCCTGACAACCTATAAACGCAATCGAAACAAATACAATTCCGAAAGCTTTCTTAATCATTGATATATTGATTTTCATATTATATATTTTTTTAAATCGAATCGTTATTAGTAATTGGGATTTTGTTTTAAAACTCCGCCTGATTGATCAATGGCAGTTTGAGGAATAGGATAGAACTTATTTTTGTCTTGGTATCCTAAACTACCTAATACTGTTGGAGCATCTCCCCAACGAACTAAGTCATAGAATCTTTCTCCTTCCATTGCAAGTTCCGCTCTTCTTTCTTGTTTTATTGCAGCTTTAAGACCAGCGCCCGCAACTACATTTGGAAGCACACCGGCATTATTTCCTCTTGCTCTAGCACGAACTTGATTAACATAATCTGCCGCTTTAGTAGTATTTCCTAATTCATTTGCAGCTTCTGCAGCTATTAAAACCACATCTGCATAACGTATAATTTTCACATTAAACCATTGATTTTTTCCAGTGCCTTGAAGTGCTCTATAACTCGGAGTAGAATAGGCTTTTTTGTTCCAATAGGGTTGAGCCAATCCTGTTGGAATAGTCGTGCCATATCCATCATCTTGCCCTTCAAAAAGGATAGTCGAGTTCTTGCGGGGATCGCCGGTTTCATAAGCATCAACTAAATTCTGAGTAGGAACATTGAATCCCCAACCCAAATCCCAATCTCCAGAACCACGAATACCTTGTGATTCAAAATAATTGTTCGAATAATTTACACCTGCTTGTCTTAGAAACTGAACCTCAAAAATGGACTCAATACAATTGTCGCCTTGTTCTTTGAACAAAGTTTCATACGAATTGTACAAAGCATATTGCCCAGAATTGATTACAACTTCAGCTTTTTCAAGTGATTTTGCCCAATTACTTTGGTACAAATAAAGTTTGGCCATTATTGAATTAGCAAAACCACTGGTGGCTCTTCCTGGATAAGCAGGCCAACTAATTGGTAATTTATCAGCAGCAAATTTCAAGTCACTTATAATTTGTGCATCAACTTCAGCTATAGTAGACTTTGCTTTGATACCGTCGCTTGGTGTAACTATTCGTTTCAAAATGATAGGTACTTCACCATAATCTCTGCGCAATTCAAAATAAGCAAACCCTCTAATGGCCATGGCTTCGGCTTTGTTGATAATACTTCCTGAATCTGTTTTCCCTGAATCATCAACATCAGCAATCAAATCATTACAAGCATAAATTAAGCTAAAATGACCGTCCCAATTTGAAGCAAATTCAGTAGGAGAATAAACAAATCCATCCATTATGTTTCCTCTAGCAGATGCATCTCCTGGTGTACTTCCTTTCATGGCATCATCGGAACGAATATTTTGAAACCAGTATCTGTCCCAATCTGTAATTCCTCCTTGTGTTCTCAATTTACCATATAAACCAAAGGCTTTCTCTTCAAAACCTCCTGCAGGTAAATCTCCTTCTACTGCTGTTCCTAATGGTTTTCTATCCAAAAACTCATCATCATTACACGAATTTAAAGTAGGTAATGAAACTACAGCCAGTAGCGATATATATAGTATAGATTTAAAATTTCTCATTTTTATTCAATTTTTAATATTAAAAAGTCACGTTTAAACCAATAGATGTAACAGCTGGCAGAGGATATCCCCCTGTATCTTTTCCAAATGAAATAGGAGAACCTCCTGCTTCTGGAGTGAATCCCGAATTATGCGCCCAAGTAATTGGATTTTGAGCGTTTAAGTATAATCTTAAACTTTGAATAAAAGTTTTAGCTAGTAAATCGCTACTAAAGTCGTAAGCAAATTGTACGTTTCTAAGTCTAAGATAGCTACCATCTTCAATCATATAAGTAGAAGCCAATTTGTTGTAACCCGAACCATCATTAAGCCTTGGTTCCCAATTTGAAGTTCCTGCTCCTGTCCATCTGTCCAATCGTTCTGTTCTATAATTGAACTGTGCAAAAGTTGAACCATTCCCCCAATCTCTGTAAATTTCGTTACCATAAACACCTTGAAAATCAAGTGACAATGAAAATTGTTTGTAAGTTGCACTCATAGAAAAACCATACATCACGTCTGGTGTTGGATTACCAATTTCCGTTCTGTCTTCTGTATTTAACTTACCGTCACCATTTATATCTTTGTATTTCAAATCACCTGGACCATAATCACCCAAAGAGCTTGGAGCAGAATTCAATACATCTGCATAAGATTGATAAACCCCTTCGACTACGTATCCATAAAATGAACCAATAGGAGCGCCAGCCGTAAGTATTGACGGCCCCTCAAAAACTTGGAATCCTGGCTCATAAACTGATTTCACTTCGTTTTTTAAAGTAGTAGCATTACCACTAATTGAATAACTGAAATTATCATTTATTTTATCATTCCATGCAGCAGTAAACTCAAATCCTCTATTTTCAATTTCTCCTGCATTGGTATAAAACTTCTCACTACCAAGGTCAACAAATGTCAATAAATCTTTAGTCGTTTTGTCAAAGTAAGCAGTTTCAAAACTCAATCTGTTTTCCAAAAGTTTCATTTCGATACCCATTTCATAAGAAGTTACTGTTTCCCATTTCAAATTTGGATTGTTTCTGTAAGCCAGCACGTAAGCAGGTACAACCGATTCTCCAAAAATGGCAGAACTACCAGTTGTATAAGCAGGATAAGAAGGGTAATGAATTGAAGAAAATTGATTTCCTAATACACCATAAGAACCTTTGACTTTCAATTGGTCAAATATTTTTTGATCTTTCATGAAATCTTCTTTAGCTACATCCCAAGCGGCTCCAATAGACCAGAAATTTTGGAAACGGTTTTCGTTACTAAGTTCTGATGAACCATCACGACGGTACGAAGCATTTAAGGTATATTTTCCATCGTAGTTGTACAAAATACGCCCTAAATAAGATACACTAGCTCTATCCCATTGATCTGAATTAGCAAAACGCGTGGTTGGATCACCATAAGGATAAACATTTAGATACCACCATCTTTTATCATAAGGAATTGGCTCTCCGCCAACAAATTGATTTACGGTACCACTCATTCCTTCAAAAGTTTCTTCTAATCTATTATATCCCGCCAAAAGCGTAAAATCATGTTTGCCAAAAGTTTTGTTATATGTCAAATTATAATCTTGCTGGGATTTATTAAAATTGTTTTTAAATTCATTCACACTAGTAAGATTATTTCCTCCATAAGAGGTAATTTGATCTGTCTCGCTTACAAATACATCAAAAACGGGGTTGTATCCTCTTCCTTTACTATAGCTATTGTCTGACAAATAAGACCCTCTAAATTTTAAACCATCAATAATTTTTATTTCTAAGAAAACATTAGCAATAAACTTAGATTCTTCATTCAATTGAGTGTGTTTTTTACCTTCAACTTCTGCAAGTGGATTTCCAATTTGCGCTGCTCCAATTTCCAATGGCAATTGATTGTACATTCCATCTGCATTTCGAGGAGAAACGATAGGCGTAGCTCTTAAAGCACTTTCAAAATTATGAAGCTGAGGAAGTGAAGATTGATATCCGTTCATGGCTACTCCAACTTTAATTGATTCTGATAATTGGGTTTCATTATTGACATTAAAAGTGAATTTTTTATATTTTTCATAATCAATAAGACCTTCATCTTCAATAAAACCAACACCCATATAGAACTTGTTTTTTTCTGTCCCGTTAGAAATACTCAAGTTATTGGTAATCACTTTGGCATTGTCATTATTTATTTCATTAATCCAATTGGTATTTACATTAAATTTATTGTAGTATGCGTAAGGAGCAAGACCTTGATTGCTTCTTTGTTCATCAAACAATGTTTTGAATTGATCCCCGTTTGTCAAAGATGGAGTATCTCCAACATTTTTGAAACCAACAGAAGTATTATAGTTGATAGTAGTTTTACCATTTTTTGCTTTTTTGGATGTTACAATGATTACGCCATTTGCACCACGAACACCAAAAATTGCCAAAGAAGATGGATCTTTTAAAACTTCCATCGATTCAATATCAGAAGCATTCATAAATTTGATATCGTCGCAAAATATTCCATCCACTACATACAAAGGTTTGGTTTGATATCTACTTACGGTACCACGTATTCTAACATCTGGATCTTCACCAGGTTTTCCGGAGTTTACAATAGACAATCCAGCTACTTTACCTTGTACAGAAACTATCGGATTTGCATTAGGTTTGTCTGCTAGTTGCTTTGCGTCAATTCTAACAATAGAACCCGTTAAATCTCTTTTCTTTGCGGTTCCATACCCAATAACAACCACTTCTTTCAATGCAGTGTCTTTGGATTCCTTCATAGTTATCATCATAGGTTCTGAAGTAGCAGCTACAGATATAGCGTCAAAACCGACTAAACTAATTTTTAATATCTCGCCTACTTTGGCATTGATACTAAAACTTCCATCAAAATCAGAGTAGGTAAAAACACTAGAATTTCCCACAACAACAAATGCTCCTGGAATTCCCATTCCATTCTGATCCGATACTTTTCCTTTGATTACTTGACCAGACATATAGGCTGGAAGTAGAATGAGTGCTAAAAAGCTAAAAATAAAATTTCTCATAGGTTTGTTAAACGTTTAAGTTAGTGCAGCTAAATTAGTTCAATACAACGTTGTAGTAACCAAAACGTCACTACTACACGAATACATCAAAGCATGATAATTGACCTATAAATCCTTATTTAACAATACCTTATAAAGGCAATGAAGTACTACAGCATAGAGTGATGATGTAGTGATGATGTGTTGTTATTCCGTAATAAAACAACATAAAAAGTAAATTATTAGTAAAAAAATACGCTTTTTTATACAGATAATAAAAACTTCGAAAGGTTTTCTTCTTGAGAAAGGTTCAATTTCTTTCTTAAACGATAACGATGTAACTCTACTCCCCTGAAAGAAATATTCATCATTGGGGCTATTTCTTTGGAAGAAAGATTCATTTTTAAGTACACACACAGCTTAATATCCTTTGGAGTCAGATTTGGATATTTCTTAGAAAGGGCAATAATGAATTCATTATTGATTTGATTTAGATTGGCTTCAAAAACTTCCCATTCGTGTTTATTAACTGCATTAATTTTTATGGCTTTTTTGATCTCACTTTTAAGTTTATTAAAATCGGATTCGGTATCCAAGATATTTTGAATGTTTTCAATCATTTCACTTTGCTTGGCTATAGAAAGTGATTTACCTGCCACTTCAGAAGATTTTGATTGCAACTCCAATTCCAAAATATGCTTTTCATATTCCTGTACATTCAATTCATTTTCGGCTTTCAATTCCATTTCCAGAATTTCCTTTTGATGCTTTAATTCTTCTTTTTGCAATTTAAGCTTCTGAATGTATTTCATTTTATTCCATTTATAATAAAGATACAGAATAAGCCCAACCAAAATCAGATATATAAATATCATCCAAATTGAAAAATACCATGCTTTGGCTACAACAAATTGGAAATTGGAAATTTTATTATAATTCAAACCATCATTGCTAAAAATAGTGATATCATAAGAACCACTAGCAAGATTGTTTAAAAGAATCAAACCTTCTTTGATTGGGATAAATCCTTTAGTATCGTTAATTCTGTAAAACAAATCCGGTTTTCTTGCCCCATAAATTCCGGATATTACGTTTATTCTAAGTTCAGAATTGTTTTCAATTTTAGAATTATTTCCAACCAAAACATCGTTATTAAAAGCTTCTACCTTTACATTTGCTTTTTTCTTAGTATCGTATTTTAATTCAAGTGTAATAAAACCATCATCCAGATTTAATAGATAATTATTTTTATCCTTGAATACTTTCAAATTGTCGTTAATGATCTTTCCTTTGTAATACTTCTCCTGAATACTATTCCTAATGAATTTAGTTCCCTGAGCATAAATATGATACAAAAGCCCGTCCTGGAGCACCATAAAATGATCCTCATCTATAGAAACAATGTCGGTAACATTTTTGAAATTAACATTAAACAGTTCATTGGCTTCCAATTGATTAGTAATGGAATTAAAAGTATACCAAGAATTGTCAATCAAAAAAAGAATTTCATTTCGGAATTCAAATATCTTAACTCCAAAGTCATTGCTTATTTTACTGCGTTGAGTGACATTATCAACTTTGGTAGTCACGTAGTCATCATTATACAGAATGCGATACAAACCTCTATTATTATCAGCAGCCCAAATTTCATTTTTCCCGTTTTGCGCAAGATATTTGATTGGTTTCAGTATTCCTTTTATTGCATTTTTTTGTTTTAAATCATTAGTATTATTGTAAATAACAACGCCACTGTAAGTTGCCTGCAAATATGAATTATTAATACTGCTTTTGGCCAAATTCCAACCTCCGTTAATATCACTCAATCTAGTAAACAAACCATTTTGATAAATAAAAGTTCCTTCATTGTGACCTATAAGGTATTGATTATTTATTTTACTGATGTTCCAGGCTTGGCCTTGCGTATTCGGAATTAGTGAAAGCTGCTTTCCTTCATATTTAAAAATACCGTGATTGGAAGCCATTAAATAACCACTTGGAATACTCGCGACAGAATACACCGAGCCCAAAATCCCAGAGCTGTCATAAAATATTGAAATAGGGGAATTGACCTCAATATGGGCTATTCCATTATCGAGTCCTAACCACAAATCATTGTCTTTATCCTGACCAATACTCAAAATTGAGTTATTCATCAGAACATTATTCCGATTAATATTTTTATAGGAACCATCATTTAAATCCAGCACGTAAACTCCTTTGTTTGCTGTGCCAATAATCAATTTATTGTTTTTGATGAATTGGGCGATATTAATATTAGCCGATTTCAAAATGTCATTTAAACCATTTTTCCAAGGACTCAAAATATTATTTTCAAGTACATAAACACCATTCTTTTTGGTGAAAAAATAGATTTTGTCTTGGTATTTTTGAATCGCATGAATTACATTATTTTTTAAAAGAGAGAGTCCATCTACTTTCTCGATTTTTCCATTAGTCCACCTATAAATCCCTTTCCCAACTGAAGCAATCAATAACTGATGGTCAACAACAAAACAATATGAAATCAAAAAAGGAATCTTTTTTCCCTTTATCACTTTTCCGTCAAAAACGAAAATACTATTAAATGACTGAAAGTAAATTTTGTTATTAAACTTGAAAATCTTCCAGATTTCTTCATTGTCATTTGCATCAAAAATCTTTTTCCCTTTTGTAATAGAAACATAATGCATCTTGGCATCTTTGCGGAACCAATAACCAAATTCTTGATAGGAACCCGAATAGATTCTATCTCCATCGACCATGATGGAACGAATAATTGTTTTATTGGGTAAAGTATATTTTTCCCATTTTACGCCATCATATCGCAAAAAATAGTAATTATTGGCAAAATACATGGCATTATCATGTCCTTGAGCTACATTCCAAATCTGGTTATCACCCTGGTAATTAGATTTGTTATAATTTTCGACAAAAGGAAGCAATTCCTGGGCCGACAGTTGCAATGACAAAAGACCGAAAAAAAGTATATGGAGTAATTTAGATTTCAAAACGTGAAGATTTTTTATCAAATATAATCACATTTGTTCAATAAAAACCATAAAAAAAAGCCTCTGAATACAGAAGCTTTTTGATGAAAAAAAAATATTTTAACTCAATAGCAATTCATATACTTGATTGGCTATTTCTATTTCTTCATTGGTAGGAATTACCAAAATTTTTGTTCTTGACTTAGTAGTACTGATTTCTCTCATTTCTTTGGAACGAATTTCGTTTTTTTTCTGATCCAATTCTAACCCAAAATAATCCATTTCGGAACACACTAATTTTCTAATATAGGAAGAATTCTCTCCAATTCCTGCTGTAAAAATAATAGCATCCAAGCCATTTAAAACAGCTGCATAAGAACCTATAAATTTCTTAATGCGATAGGCATTCATATCCAAAGCCAATTGGCAATCGGTATTTCCATTTTCGGCATTGGATTCAATATCCCGTAAGTCGCTATATCCTGTAAGACCAAGCATTCCGCTTTGCTTTTGCAGCAAATTATTTACTGCTTCCAATGAATAACCCAACGAATTAACCATATGGAATATTACTGACTGATCTATGTCACCACTTCGAGTGCCCATAATTAGACCGTTCATGGGAGCGAATCCCAATGTATGATCAACACTTTTTCCATCTTTAATCGCGGTCATACTGCATCCGTTTCCTAGATGTATGGTAATAATTTTGGATGATTTTCCGTTATTATTTTCATTCAAATAATGAATTGCTTTTTCTGAAACATATTTATGACTTGTCCCGTGAAAACCATAAACACGGATTTTATTTTCGGTCAAAAGAAAATTCGGTATTGCATATTTGTGCGCCACAACCGGAATTGTTTGATGAAAAGCCGTATCAAAAACAGCCACTTGTTTTGCTGTGCTAAAAATTTCTTCAGCAACGTTTATCCCCTCTAAATTGGCGGGATTGTGTAAAGGTGCCAAATCTGAAAGCTGTCGTATCTTGTCTTTTACTTCGGTCGTAATGGTTACTGTATTCGAAAAATTACTGCCGCCATGCACCACACGATGACCGACAGCATCAATTTCCAAAGTACTTTCGATAACCCCAACTTTTTCATCCATTAACAATTGGGAAATCTTTTGCAGTCCAATTTTATGATTGGGAATTGGCAACGTTTCCTCAACTTTTACTGTATTGGTTACATAACTAAAATTTGACGATTCTAAACCTATTCTATCAATCATTCCGCTACAAATTACTTCATTGGCAGGCATATCAATCAATTGATATTTAATAGAGGAACTTCCTGAGTTTATAATTACTATTTTCATATTATAATCCTTGTGCTTGAATTGCCGTAATCACGACGGTGTTAATAATATCATCTACTGTGCAGCCTCGACTTAAATCGTTTACCGGTTTATTCAAACCTTGTAACATTGGTCCAATGGCTAATGCTCCTGTTTCTCTTTGAACCGCTTTATACGTATTGTTACCTGTATTCAGATCAGGAAAAATCAAAACGCTTGCCTGTCCAGCAACTTCAGAATTAGGCATTTTACTCTGACCAACTTCCATATCTACAGCGGCATCGTATTGAATTGGCCCTTCGATTTTAAGATCAGGTCGTTTTTGTTTAACTATTTCTGTCGCAGTCCTTACTTTATCTACTTCGTCCCCTTTTCCAGAAGATCCAGAAGAATAAGAAAGCATAGCTATTTTAGGTTCTATTCCAAAAGCGGTACTAGAATCTGCAGATGATATCGCGATTTCAGCTAATTGCTCTGCGGTAGGATTCGGATTTATGGCACAATCACCAAAAATAGAAACACGGTCTTCCAAACACATAAAAAATATAGATGATACTACGGAGCAGTTCGGTTTAGTTTTTATGAATTGCAAAGCCGGTAAAATGGTATGCTGAGTTGTATGTGCTGCACCAGAAACCATTCCGTCAGCATGACCTTTGTATACCATCATTGTACCAAAATAAGATACATCTTCCATTAAATCCCTCGCCATCCCAAGAGTAACATTTTTGGCTTTGCGCAACTCGTAATAGGTATTTACATAATCCTCATAATTATCAGATTCTATCGGATTAATAATCGGCACTATAGAAAAATCAAAATCTAAACCTAATTCAGCTACTTTGCTTTCAATCTGTTTTTTATTACCAATAATAGAAATATCAACTACATCCATAGCTTGTAAACGAGACGCTGCTATGATAATTCTTTCATCATTCCCTTCTGGTAAAACAATATGTTTTCTATGGGCTTTGGCTCTCTTCACCAAGTTGTATTGAAACATTTTAGGCGTCATTCCTTCCGCTTCAAAAGCATTAAACTTGTCAATTAGAACATCTAAATCAACATACTTATCGAACGTACTGATGGAAGTCTCAATTTTTTGAATATTATTGGCATAAATTTTTGACTTAATGTTTCCGATTTGATTGGCAATATGATAAGTCCCCCCTTCTACAGTAATGATTGGAACTACAGAAGAAAGTCCTTCTATTAATTTCAAAATACTATCTTCAGGAATTATATTTCCAGTCAACACAATCCCGGAAACCGATGGGTAATTTGCGGACTCATTTGCCTGTAATGCCCCAAGAATGATGTCTGCTCTATCTCCTGGAGTAATAATAAGTCCATTTTCCCTAAGATGCAGTAAATAGTTGCACAATTGCATGGCCCCAATACTGTAACTCCCCGTTTGATTATTTAAATATTCATGTCCAAATAATATTTTGGCCCCCAAAACCTCTACAATTTCATGTATCGTTGGATTGTGCAAACTGCTAATCAATGGAATGGAATTGATGAGAATCGATTCGGGCATATTCTTCTTCAATCCAGTTGTTACCAATTCTAAATTTTCGGGTTGCACTTTATTGGCAATTACCGCTAATACTTCAACTTCTTTTAGCTTAAAAGAATTATAAGCTAAATTTAAATTATCGATTAGTTCCTCAAGTGTTTTGCCTTCTCCAGAACCAACAATTATGGTAGGAATTCCTAAATTTTTGGCAATCAGAACATTCATATCCAATTCAATAACTGTTCCTTCTCCAGTAAAGCTCGTTCCTTCAACCAAAATGAAATCAAAACGGTCTTCTAATTGTTTGTATTTTTCAATAATCAAATCAACAACTTCACCTAGTTTTCCATTATTTTTTTTCTTGATTAATTTGCTTTTTGTAATAGCATAAGCATCATTATATTCAATATCTAAATCAAAATAGGATATAACCATCTCGATATGAGTATCCTTTTTCCCTTCTTCATAATCTTCAATAACAGGCCTAAAGTAGCCCACTTTTGCAGTCTTCCCTAAAAGCATTCTCAATAATCCCAAGGTAATTATCGTTTTCCCGCAATTCTCTTCAATCGTTGCGATATATATAGCTTTCTTCATATTTATAATTTTAAAAATTTAATCACTTATCAATTTTACACAAAATTATACCTTTAATTATCTTTTAAATATGACCAAAATCAGTTTTAAATAATAAACTGTTATTTACCCAACAATAATCAAAACCATCTTCGTCTTTTAAAATAAAAAACCATCCCAAGTACTACCAAAAACATAAAACTCACTACCAGATAATATCCATTCTCATATCTCAATTCGGGCATATTATCAAAATTCATCCCATAAACCCCAACAATAAAAGTAAGCGGTATGAATATTACCGAAATAATAGTCAGCGTCTTCATAATCTCATTCATCTTATGAGTTTGAGCCGCAAAAAAGAAATTGGATGCACTTTCCAGAGATCCCATATCGGATTCTATTTGTTCCAAAAGTTCTAAGCATTTTTGATGCAAACGCGTAAAAAAACTAAAATTTTCAGAATCAATTTCATTGAATACATCATCCTCTTTGATGCTTTTGATATCATATAATGAGTCCCGAAGTGGTATAATGGAACGCTTCAGGAAATTGAAATTATCCCTGTGCTTTTCAATTCTTTCCAAAATAATAGGATCTGCACTATTTTTGGTGAGATTAATCAAATCTTCTATTTTGTCTTCCTCATTTTCTATAGTTATATAAAAATTACCAATAATGGCATCCAACAAAATATATAATAAATAATCGGCCTTCTTATTTCGTACGATTCCTGAATTGGTTCGGATGCGCTCACGAATGTGAGTAAAAAAATCACTTCGCTTTTCTTGAAAAGAAATCAAGATTCCTTTTTTTAATAAAAAACTTATCTGCTCCACTCTGATATCATCTGTGGTTTCTGAAGGAAGCATGGATTTAATGTTGAAAAATAAGACGTCGTGTTCCTCCTCAAGTTTGGTTCTTCTGGTGGTATTCAAGATATCAGCCAACATAAAATTGTCTATTTTAAAATGGCTTGCTATTTCTTTAAGCAAATCAACATCACTCAATCCGTGAATATTTAACCAATTTATTTTAGTTAAATCTATGTGCTTTTCCAAGTTAGCAATAGTACCATTCTCATATTCATTAACCGTACAATCATCATAAACAAACAATTGCATTTCAATCTCTTTATTTCTGTGCAAACCAGTATACTCTAGTGTATAAGGCTGTAGTCGTTTGCCTTTCTTATATTTAATCTTTCTCATAAAATAATTTGTATAGTAATATTACAAAAAAAACTGTACATACTTGACTTTAAAACACAAAAAAACCGAGCTACTGCTAGCTCGGTTTTTCATTTATTATTTAGTAGAAATACACCGAAATGCATCTCTACAAGAAATAATTATTTTACTTCTTCGAATTCAACGTCTTCAACATTGTCTCCTTGAGCTTGAGCTTGTGGCTCAGCAGCAGCTTGACCTTGTTCTCCTTGAGCGTACATTGCCTCTGTAGCTGTTTTCCAAGCCGCATTGATGTTGTCAAGAGCAGTTTGAATTGCTTGAATGTCTTGAGATTGGTGAGCCATTCTCAATTCTGTCAATGCATACTCGATAGCTACTTTATTCTCATCAGATAATTTAGCTCCAAGTTCTTTCAATTGAGACTCAGTTTGGAAGATCATTCCATCTGCTTCGTTCAATTTTTCAGCTCTTTCTCTTGCAATTTTGTCAGATTCAGCATTTGCTTCAGCATCTTGTTTCATTCTTTCGATTTCTTCAGAAGTTAATCCAGAAGAAGCTTCGATACGAATGTCGTGAGATTTACCTGTTCCTTTGTCAGTAGCAGTTACTTTGATGATACCATTAGCATCAATGTCAAAAGCAACTTCGATTTGAGGAACTCCTCTTGGTGCTGGTGGAATACCATCTAAGTGGAAACGACCGATAGTTTTGTTATCAACAGCCATTGCTCTAGCTCCTTGCAATACGTGAAGCTCAACAGATGGTTGAGAATCAGAAGCAGTAGAGAATACTTGAGATTTTTTAGTTGGGATAGTTGTGTTAGCTTCAATTAATGTAGTCATAACTCCACCCATAGTTTCAATACCTAAAGATAAAGGTGTAACGTCAAGTAACAATACATCTTTTACATCTCCAGAAAGAACTCCACCTTGAATAGCTGCTCCAATTGCAACAACCTCATCAGGGTTAACTCCTTTAGACGCTTTTTTACCAAAGAATTTTTCAACTTCTTCAACGATTCTTGGGATACGAGTAGAACCTCCAACCAAGATAACTTCGTCAATGTCATTTACTGTTAAATTTGCATTTTTCAACGCTTTAGCAACTGGTGCCATAGAACGTTTTACTAAAGAGTCAGTCAATTTTTCAAATTGAGCTCTAGTTAATTTTTTAACTAAGTGTTTTGGTCCAGAAGCTGTAGCAGTTACGTATGGTAAGTTGATTTCAGTTTCTGCAGAAGATGACAATTCAATTTTAGCTTTCTCAGCAGCTTCTTTGATACGTTGCAATGACATTGGGTCAAGACGCAAATCGATACCTTCCTCAGCTTTAAATTCGTCAGCTAACCAGTCAATAATTTCGTGATCAAAATCATCTCCTCCTAAGTGAGTATCTCCATCTGTAGACAACACTTCGAAAACTCCGTCTCCTAATTCAAGAACCGAGATATCAAAAGTACCTCCACCTAAGTCGTAAACAGCAATTTTTTGATCTTTACCTTTTTTATCCAAACCATAAGCCAAAGCTGCAGCAGTTGGTTCGTTGATAATACGCATTACTTTAAGACCTGCAATTTCTCCAGCTTCTTTTGTAGCTTGACGTTGTGCATCATTAAAGTAAGCAGGAACAGTAATAACTGCTTCTGTAACTGTTTGACCTAAATAGTCTTCAGCTGTTTTTTTCATTTTTTGAAGTGTCATAGCTGACAATTCTTGAGCAGTGTACAAACGACCATCAATATCCACACGTGGCGTATTATTGTCACCTTTAACTACAGAATAAGGTACTCTCTTAGCTTCTTCAGTAATTTCAGCAAAAGAATGTCCCATAAAACGCTTGATAGAAGCAATAGTCTTAGTTGGATTAGTTACCGCTTGTCTTTTAGCAGGATCACCTACTTTAATTTCTCCACCTTCTACAAAAGCGATGATAGATGGTGTTGTTCTTTTTCCTTCAGCATTAGGGATTACTACTGCTTCATTACCTTCCATTACAGAAACACAAGAGTTTGTTGTACCTAAATCAATTCCGATTATTTTACCCATTTTTAATATATTTAATTTTATTGTATACTTATTTTAACGGCTCGAAGACTCTAAGGCAATCATTATGCCAATATAAAAATCCGAGTAAATTGTCAGTTTTCATTACAATTGTCATAAAACAATATGACAAACTGACATTTTTAAAATATATTAGGCAAGACCTCATTATGAATAAGAGTCAAATATAGTACATACCTATTCGGTTCCTTTCATAATGCGGTCGGGTTATTTGGGCTAATTCGTTAGCTTCCGTCAAATAAAACTTACTGAACTCCATTCAAAATAAACACTTAGTTGAGTAATCCCTCTAGCAGTCCTAAAATCATTATATAAACAAAGAAATTATATCTTTTCTAGAAAATCTAATTTGATAATTTCCACGATTTCTTTAGAGGAATCTCATAACTACCCAATTCAGCAGAAAAATATCAATACAATAACCATTTCTTAAACGAAATATTCCAACCTGCCTGATTTCCATAATCGACAAATAAAATTCTCAAATCAAGCTGATTTATTCTTAACAAACAAAAAAACGCAGATTCGCAGATTCTGAAAAATAAAATTTTCTATAATCTGCGAATCTGCGGTATTTCTCAAAGCCGATGTTTGCTTTTACTATTTCTATCTAATACACACTCTAAATATCAGGCAACCAATTTAAAACCAACATAAAACAACATCACGGCGATTGCATTTCTAAGCAATAAATCAGGCAGTTTTCCACTCAACATACTGCCCAAATATATTCCAGGCAATGAACCCAATAATAAATGCCCTAATATATTCAAATCTAAATTTCCCATTGAAGCGTGACCTAACCCAGCAACAAGTGTTAAAGGTACCGCGTGCGCAATCTCAGTTCCCACTAATTTTGGAGTAGGTAAAAGTGGATATAAAAAAAATAAAGTTACTGTCCCTAAAGCTCCTGCTCCAATCGAAGTAAGAGTTACTGTCGCTCCTAACATCACCCCGATGGCAACCGTTAATAAATTTTGTGTTTTACTCTCACTATGAAATTTATCTCCAGCGTGTTTTTGTGAAAAAACCAACAATTTCTTTTTGAATATAATGGCTACCGACGTAAACAACAATGCCCATCCCAAACTATATTTAATAACCTTATTCAAAACTTCAAGGTCTGTTTTCAAATTATGAAGAATCCATAGAGTAAGTAAAGCTGCAGGTACACTTCCTAAAGTCAACCAACCTGTTATGGTCCAATTAATATTTTTTTTCTTATTATGAACATAAACGCCTCCAGACTTCGTAATAGCAGCATATAACAAATCGGTACCTACAGCCGTTGAAGGAGGTATTCCAAACCACAATAATATAGGAGTCATCAAAGAACCACCTCCTACACCTGTCATCCCAACAATAAAACCAACTACTAATCCAGCTACAATTAATCCCACTAAGTCCATAGACATTATATTATTTTTGGCAAAAGTAGACAAAACATTATGATATCCAAATGATTTAAAGAAAAATAAAAATTCTTCTAATTTTATAAGACGCAATAATTTTTTGTACAAACCTATTCAGAGATTATGGCATAAACTGCTATGCGAAACAATGAATTACAAAGTCTTTTGTAACTTTGTGCTTTTGAAACCCAACGAAGATGAACATCAAACTGATTGCCATTGGCAAAACCGACAATAAAGCATTACAAACCTTAATTGATGATTATACCAAACGATTGTCTTTTTACATCAAGTTTGATTTAGAGATTATTCCAGATATCAAAAACGTAAAAAACTTATCTGAAAGCCAACAAAAAGAAAAAGAAGGGGAGCTTATTTTGTCCAAAATCACTCCAACAGACCACCTCATTTTATTGGATGAAAACGGAAAAACCTTTTCTAGCGTTGCCTTTTCTGCGGAATTACAAAAAAAGATGAACTCAGGAATAAAAACATTGGTATTTGTAATTGGAGGCCCTTATGGTTTCTCTGACACTGTATATGCCAAAGCAAATGGAAAAATATCGCTTTCTTTAATGACATTTTCGCATCAAATGGTACGCTTATTTTTTATAGAGCAATTGTATCGTGGTTTTACCATATTAAGAAACGAACCATATCATCATCAGTAAAACTAAGATTTGCAACAGCTTCTATATATAATTTTCTAAGTAAAATAGATTTAATATTCCAATTACCTATTTTTGGCAAATAAAAACAAATAAAAGCCTAATTACTAGATGTTTAATACAAAATAAATCATTAACTTTATCTGATAAATATCATACTTGTTAAAAATAAAATGATATTTTTTTTTAAATTAATCTTTACTATTAATTGAAAAATCAAGTTATCATGAAACATTTTGCATACATTTTTACAATTTTAAGTGTATTTTTAGGTATCACTTCTTGTTCTAATGGAGGAGACGACACTCCAACTCCTACTCCTACTCCAGTTATTGTGCATTTCACTGCCTCTTTAACGCCTGTCGCGGGCACTGGTTCACTTGCATCTGGGGATGCAAAACTCGAATTTAATCAGACGGCCAAAACGTTTGAAATTACGGTAACCTTTACAGGGCTGACGGCTACAACAGGCCATATACACGGAGCTGACGGAGCGCCTGTATTTCCATTTTCTAGTTTCACCTCACCGATAAAACAAACCTATGCGATAAGTGATGCTCAAATAGTGGAACTAATGGCCAACCATTATTACGTAAACTTGCACAGCGCTGCATTTCCAAATGGAGAAATAAGCGGATTTCTCATGAAAGGCGAAACCAGCGGCGGTGGCGGTGGTGGTGGTGGTGGCAGTTATTAACCCCACCTTCCTCGAATAAAATAAAGCCTTTCTAATCAAACAGAAAGGCTTATTCCAAACAAAAAGTAATATTCTACTTAATAAACATACTCCTGATCTTTGGCTATAGCAATTAAATTTTCCGAAAGAATTATTGTTTCTATAAAGACCATATTCTGAATATAGCTACCATAACTACACTCCTTATCAAAACAAAAAGCAAACTGCGTTGGATTTTCAACAAATCTTTTATTTAAATATTCTAGTAATTTAGATTTTGCAACTTTGACATCATTCACTTGAATTGTATTGTTTTTTCTAAAGTAAATAGCATTAATCAACTTTGGCTTTTCCATTTTATAATACACTTGCGTAAAAGGAATAAAAGCTAAATTTTTACCAATACTATCCGCATAAGAATAATAATTGAGCGCCAATTCGTTTCTGTGTTCTTTTTCCTCACGTTTGCGTTGCTGCAGTTTCATTACTTCTGGAATCACTAACCGTAAAGGTAGTCGTTTGTCAATATTCAAAATCCAATTGGTCGTAATTATGCTATTTTTCCTGTTTACTTCAGCCAAAGTATCTTTCCCTTTTACTCTAAAAAAAATATAAATTGGCGAAAGGTCAACCACATCCTTTACAATTGTTTTTCCAGCTTTGGGCAACAAAATATCTTCTTTATTTCCACAAGAAACAAGAAGCAACAACACAATTCCAAAAAAATATTTTATCATTTTAATTTAGTTTATTAAACAAAGTAACACACTCCACTGCTTCTTTTACATCGTGTACTCTCAGGATTTTAGCCCCTTTTGTTAAGGCAATTGTATTCAAAACTGTGGTACCATTCAAAGCCATTTCTGCATTCGAATTCAAAGTTTTATAAATCATTGATTTTCTAGAAATTCCAACCAACAAAGGCAATTCCAGTATTTGAAACAATTCTAGTTTTTGCATAACACTATAATTTTGTTCCAATGTTTTTGCAAAACCAAAACCAGTATCCACTATTAAATCATTTATCCCAAGTGTTCTTGCAGCGGCAATTCGTTCCGAAAAATACAACAACATTTCTTTTATTATATCCTCATATTGAGTGAGCGTTTGCATCGTTTGTGGCGTTCCCTTCATGTGCATCATGATATAAGGAACATTATATTTGGCAATAGTTTCCAACATTTTATCATCTAATTTTCCCGCTGAAATATCATTGATAATAGCTGCTCCATTTTCGATACAAATCTTCGCTACTCCAGCCCGAAAAGTATCAATTGACAAAATAATACCCGAGAAATGTTTTTGCAGTAAATTCACAACAGGAATTATTCTTGAAATCTCTTCTTCTTCCGAAACAAACTCGGCATTGGGTTTACTCGAATACGCTCCAACATCAATAAAAGTAGCACCTTCACTAATCATTTTTTCAACCCGTTCCAAAAGTTCCTTTTCATTTTTATACTTTCCTCCGTCAAAAAAAGAGTTGGGAGTTATATTCAAAATCCCCATTACTTTTGGCGTGGAGAGGTCTATGAGTTGGCCTTTACAATTTATAGTCATTCCAATCTGGTTTTAGAAACTTAAATTCTACATTCAAAAAAATTATTCTTATTTTTGATGCAATTTTAGACAAATATACACCAATAATGAAGAATACTTCACAAGAATATGATAACGTGATTGCCATTTGTCGCTCACTGTTTATCAATAAAATGAAAGATTACGGTAGTGCTTGGCGGATTTTGAGACTTCCCTCTCTAACTGATCAAATTTTCATAAAAGCCCAAAGAATTAGAAGTCTACAGGAAAATGAAATTCGTAAAGTTGACGAAGACGAAACTGGCGAATTCATAGGTATTATTAATTATTCGATAATGGCGCTAATTCAATTGGAATTAGGCGTAGTCGATCAGCCCGATTTGGATACGGAAAAAGCAACTGAATTATACGATGCCAAAGTAGCTTTGACCAAAAAATTAATGGAAAACAAAAACCATGATTATGGGGAAGCTTGGCGCGAAATGCGTGTAAGTTCATTAACCGATTTGATTTTGCAAAAACTACTTCGTGTCAAACAAATCGAAGACAATAAAGGAAAAACAATTGTTTCCGAAGGGATCGATGCCAATTATCAGGATATGATTAATTATTCGATTTTTGCTTTGATTTTGATGGGCAAAAAATAAATTTGACGAAGCTGTACATAAAGAATTCCTAAAAGAATACTATTAAAAACAAAACCCTAAATGAAAAACATCATCACCCAATTCTCCCGAATTTTCGTTGGAATCCTCTTTATAATCTCTGGGCTAATAAAACTGAATGACCCTGTAGGATTTTCTTACAAACTAGCTGAATATTTTAGTGAACCGGTTTTCAATCTGCCGTTTTTTGTTCCTTATTCCTTGGCTATAGCCTTATTTATTGTTAGTCTGGAAGTAGTTTTGGGCGTAATGTTGCTCATTGGTTTCAAATCAAAATGGACGATTTGGCTTTTGTTACTTCTAATTATTAAGTTCACCTTTTTAACCTTCTATTCTGCTTATTTTAACGTAGTGAAAGACTGTGGATGTTTTGGTGATGCATTACACCTTACCCCTTGGCAATCGTTTACTAAAGATATTATCTTATTGTTCTTTATATTAATTCTGTTTATTAATATGAAACTAATAAAGCCTTTATTCAATAATAAAACTCAAAATAGTCTGGCAATATTAACCATTTTTTTATGTGCTTTTATGGGGTATTGGGTTATCAACCACTTGCCTCTAAAAGATTTTCGTGCTTTCAAAGTGGGCAATAATATCCAGAAAGGAATGGAAATTCCGGAAGGTGCTCCTAAATCAGTAGTAGAAATGATTTTTATCTATAAAGTAAATGGCGTTGACAAGGAATTCGCTGAGAAAGATTTGGCTAATATTCCTGCTGGTGCCACTTTTGTAGACCGAAAAGACAAGGTAATAACCGAAGGCTACGTCCCTCCTATTCATGATTTTGTTATGGAAAAAGATGGATCCGATTATAAAGAAGAACTTTTACAAGAACCAAAATTACTGATGGTCGTTGCCTATGATTTAGCTTTGGCCAATGTTGATGGTCTCACCAAAATGGAACAAATCAGTAAAAAAGCTGTTGCAAAAGGTTACAAAGTAATTGGAATGACAGCTTCAACGCCAGAAGAAATCGCAACCATCAAAAAGCAATACGGTATCACTTTCGATTTCTATTTCTGTGATGCCATTCCACTAAAAACTATCGAAAGAGCCAATCCTAGTTTTGTGCTTCTTGAAAAAGGAACCGTAAAACAAAAAGTACACTACAATGATGTCGAAGATTTAGTTTTTTAATTTTCAAATCCATATAAAATATAAGCCTTGCAGAAAAATCATTTTCTTGCAAGGTTTTTTATTTGTTGGTAATGAATAAAAGTAAATCACAAAAAAATATCAACTATAACGATATTGTAGTCGATTTTAAAGATTTTCACATTAAAATTCCAAAATCAGTTTACCAAATTTAGAATTCTTTGGTTAACTTTGTGACAATTAATTTTTAAATGAGTTCGCTATGATTCCAAACCTAAAGGAATGAAGAATGGCGGTTCTTCCCGATAGCTATCGGAATTCAATAAAAACAAGCATTAACCTTATATGAAAAAAATAGCCCTTTTAATTATTGTATTTGCAACCTTTTCCTGTTCACAAGCTCAGAAAACTGAATTTTCTAAAAAAGCACTAGCCGAAACTTTATTAGCTACAGACGGCAGTCAAATTAAATTTAAAGATATTCTCAAAAATCAAAAAGGTAAAACCACCGTTATTGAGGTTTGGGCTTCATGGTGTGGTGATTGTGTCAAAGCAATGCCAAAACTAAAAGAACTTCAAGCCAATAACCCAGACGTTTCCTTCGTATTTCTCTCAATGGATAAAACTGCTGATAAATGGAAAGCCGGCATCGAAAAACATGAATTAAAGGGTGCTCAATTCATGGCAAACGACGGAATGAAAGGTATCTTTGGAACTGCTATTGACTTGGATTGGATCCCAAGATACATCATTATAGACAAAACAGGAAAAATTGTCCTTTATCGCGCAATAGAAACCGACTTTGAGCAAATCAATGCGGCCTTAAAACAATTGCAATAACAAAAGAATTAATCACAAAATAAAACTATAAAATACTACAAAAATGAGAAAGAAGATTGTTGCAGGAAACTGGAAAATGCATAAAAATGCAGCACAAACTAAAGAATTATTGAATGAACTATTGACTCAAATTCCAGCTGAAACAGCTGCACAAGTAATTGTTGCCCCAACATTTGTGAACTTGGCTTCGGCAGTAGAAAACTTAACACACTCTAATATATCAGTAGCTGCACAAAACGTACATCAAGCAGAAAGCGGAGCTTTTACAGGCGAAATCTCTGCAGATATGCTTACTAGTATAGGTGTAAATACTGTAATTTTAGGTCACTCAGAACGCAGAGCGATTTTTCATGAAACAGATGCTTTAATTGCAAGCAAGGTAAACACTGCTTTGAAACATGATATGACTGTTATTTTCTGTTTTGGTGAAGAATTGAAAGACCGTCAATCTGGAAATCATTTCAACATTGTGGAAAACCAATTGAAAGATGGTTTATTCCACATTGAAGCCAAAGATTGGGAAAAAATCGTTTTGGCTTATGAGCCAGTTTGGGCTATTGGAACTGGAGAAACAGCTTCGCCAGAACAAGCACAAGACATGCATGAATTTATCAGAGAAACCGTTCGCAAAGCTTTTGGTAGCGATGTAGCCGAAGATGTTTCTATCCTTTATGGAGGAAGTGTAAAACCCGATAATGCCAAAGAAATCTTCTCTAAACCAGATGTAGATGGCGGACTTATTGGTGGTGCAGCTCTTAATGCAAAAGATTTTATTGCGATTGTAACTGCTATCTAAAAAAGCTAATGTTTTTTTTTCAACTTTCCTAAAGCTGAATTACTTTTTAAATATCCTAAACCTGTTCAAGCAATCGAACAGGTTTTTTTTTATTACCCAATGATTTTTAACTTGTCACTAAAGTCTGTAAATGCCAAAATAAATGAAATAATAAATTTGAAATTCAAAGTTAAATCCTCGAAATTTGCAAACTTTAAACATTTACAATAAACCTCAAAACTTAAATGAAAATACCAAAAACGATTAAAAAAAAGTCCAATAAAATTTGGCAAAAATGGTCTATTGCTTTCCGAATTATTCCCGTCATTCTTTTTGTCGCCTTGTTAAAGTTTTTATCCCATCATTTTGAGTTAGAAGTTCTCGAATTAAATGCCTTATTTACCAGTTTAATAGCCGGAACTATCTTTTTAATTGGGTTTCTTATCAGCGGAGTTCTTTCCGATTACAAGGAAAGTGAAAAATTGCCAAGCGAACTTTCGGCAGCCATAAAATCAATATACGATGATGCATATACCATTTACAAAGGCAAAAAATCACAAAATGCTTTTCAATTCATCGCCTTCCAAAAAGGATTTGCTACTTCGTTAATGGATTGGTTTTACAAAAGAGAAACCACTGCAAGAATGCTGGACAAAATAAGCCAAATGAATGACTTTATTATTGAATTAGACAACGAAGGTATTCAACCAGGTTATCTCATCAAAATAAAAAATGAGCAAAACAACATCCGCAAAATGATCCTAAGAATTGATACTATCAGAGATACGAACTTTATTGGTTCGGCTTACGCTATCTTGGAAGCAATGGGATTTTTAATTGCATTCTCCTTAATCATTATAAAGATTGAGCCTTTTTATGTCGCCCTATTTTTTACCCTGCTAGTTACTTTTTTGATTTCTTATATGTTTTTATTGATTAAAGACCTCGACAACCCTTTCGATTATGCTGAGAATGGAGAAAGTGGTACCGAAATTTCATTAAAACCCATTCATGAACTCATAAAGGCATTTCAAAAACTATAGAGCTGTTTTCAAAAATTTAACTCAAAATAAGGTGCAAAATCATTTGTGTCGCTTTTTTTTACCAATCAAGAATAGTTTGGCATTATTATTGAATTACACTAGATAAAAAAAAGGTTCGAAGTTCAAGATCGAGTAATACACAATGCTAAAGTATTATTGATAGAATGATTATTACTCGATCATGCTTCAAAACCCAAAATTATTGTGATTGTTCTTTTGTTCATCAATATTTCAAAAAAGAAATATTTCTACCCCAAAAGGTTCAAGAAACTGCACATCGAAATTAATTAAGCCCGATTTGCCCAAAATCAAAAAAAATAAAAAAGGAAATTAGGTTTCCTTTTTTTATTGGAGCTAACTAAAACCCACAAAAAAACCAACGACATGAACACCGTTGGTTTTTCAACAATCAAATATATAAATAACCTTTATTTCAATGATTTTAATTGATCAATTGCATATTGATTGGCTGGATCGATACTCAGTGTTTTGCTAAAACTATCTTTTGCTTTAACTTTATCATTAACCACATAAATAATTCCTAAATTATTATAGGCTTCCACTAGTTTTGATTTCATTCCTTTGGTAGCTAGATCAGCAGGGGCTTTTTTGTTTGCCGTAGCAATGAAATCCTCATAATTTTTAGCAACTAAAACATCATTTTTAAGTAAAACCTGAATTCTGGCTTTAAAAAGATAGGCATCTTGAGTAGATGGGGAAGCTTTAATAATAGTATCTAAAGCAAGATCCGCTTTTGTCAATTGTTCGATTTGTTGCGGACTCAAATTTTCAACACCATTACAAGACCAATACACAGAAGAAGCAAAAAAGAAATTATCCATTAAGTATGATTTTGTTTCTGTGTTTGCAATTGCAATTTCATAAACAGAAGCTGCAGGAACATATAATTTTTTATCATACAATTTCTTAGCCAAATCAGGAAGTTCACTAGCAATTGCAGGACTCATATCAAACGATTTTTTAAGGTCCAAAATTCCATTATCAATAAGAGCATTATCAATAGGGACAAGACTTACTCCTTTGCTTAATTTTGCAGCACCTATATAATAATAATCTCTTGCAATAACTCTATTGGAAGGATTGTTAACATAGGAAGTTAATGAACTTATAGCTGTATCAAAATTATTATTATAATAAGCTGAATATCCTAAATAACGATAAATCCTTGGATTCACTTTATCTATTTTACTCATTTCGTTGGCTTCAGCTTCAAGTGCTTTATAATCTTTGGCAAGAATAAGGAAATCGGCATGACGCATGCGAGATTCCAAAGAGTAATCCGTCAAGGACATGTATTTTTCATAAAAAGCTAATCCTTTTGCAATATGGTCATCATAATTTCCAGCATCATTTAAAGCCCATAAATATTGGGTTTCGGCCAATTCACGATACACGGGACCATAAGTGGCGTTTAAAGCAATTACTTCGTCAAATGCAGTCAATGCGATAGGAAAGTTATGGGCATTCTTGATCAAAGTACCCAATCCCATTTTGGCTCTTAACAAGGTATTATCCAATCGAAACGCTTCACGATAACAATCATAAGCATCATTCTGTTTTTTATTGAATTTGTAAGCATCTCCCAAAGCCAATAAAACAGTAGTGTTTGCTGGGTCTATTAATCTGGATTTACTTAAAAGTTCAACAGCTTTTTTATAATCTGGATGTTCAGAATACGTATAAGCTTTACCAATATACACTGTTTCCTCTAAATCTTTTTTGCTGCTATTTTGGGTTGCTAATGCAAAATCTTTTTCAGCTTCTGCAGTATCTCCTTTATCCAATGCAATATACCCTAATCCTATATAACTGAAATTTCCCTTGGAGGAGCAAGTAATCCCAACATCAAAATGACTTTTGGCTGCCGGATAATCTCCTTTCAATAGACAAACGTTGCCTAAAAGAAATTTAGCATACCCATCTGTAGGTTTTGTGGCTGTGATTGTTTCCAAAATATTTTTTGCTTTTTCATATTGTTCGGCATCGATAGCAATTTTTGCTTGTTTTATATCCTGCGCTTGCCCCAAAAAAACAGAAAACAGTGTTGCGACGGAATAAATAAAAACTTTTTTCATGGTAGATTTATTAATTTGAATATTAAAATAGTGCTGCTTTAATTTGGAGTAAAACAACATTACAAATATAAAATAATATAAAACAAAAACAGCAAGTTTTAGTAATTAATTATCTATAATTCAGATAGTTATATTTTTAAAAACATGATAAAAATCATTTTTTATATCCATGAAAAAGGTATAACTATAGCATAAAAAGAAGAATAAAAATTACAAAACAACAATTTGCTGATTTAAAAAAAACACTAACTATTCATTGTCAATCGATTAATTCAAAAAATGGCATCATAATTGTAAAACAAAAAAAATCAAAGCGGTCCTATTTTATAGAAAATTGTCTTTTAAAGATTTTATATAAAAAGATAAAACATTCGAAAAACCAAACTGAAAAACATTAGATCAAAATAATTTTAAATTTATAAAAAGGATTGCATCCTATTGTTACCTTTGCAAAAAAAATTAAACATGTCAAATATTTACATCGGATATCATTTTACCATTGAACCAAAAGAACTTGGATCAGAAATATTAATTGCAGAATTAGGAGAAAAAGCTTTTGAAAGCTTCACCGAAACCGAAACTGGAATTTCTGCTTTTGTTCAAAAAGACCTTTGGGACGAACTGATATTGGAAGACATTCAAATACTACAATCCGACGAGTTCAAAATTGATTATACTTTTGAAGAAATCGAACAAGTAAACTGGAATGAGGAATGGGAAAAGAATTTTGAACCCATCGATGTAGAAGGAAATTGTCACGTTCGCGCGCCATTTCACCCAAAAACGAATGCTGAATATGACATTGTAATCGAACCAAAAATGAGTTTTGGAACAGGACATCATGAAACGACTCACATGATGATTCAACATTTATTGGAAATTGATGTTAAAGGCTTGAAAACTTTAGACATGGGTTGTGGTACAGCCATTCTAGCTATCCTTGCCGAAATGAAAGGAGCTCAGCCTATAGATGCCATTGATATTGACAACTGGTGTTATTTGAACTCTATTGAAAATGCCGAACGCAATAATTGCAAACACATTACCGTTTACGAAGGTGATGCTGCATTATTAAAAGAAAAAAAATACGATTTGATCATAGCCAATATCAACAGAAACATATTATTAAACGATATGCAAAGTTATGTAGACAGTTTAAACGCTGGTGGAACCATATTATTTAGCGGTTTCTATGAAGAAGACATTCCTTATATTGATTCATCTTGCACCGAAAAAGGATTAACGTTTGTTAAAAAGTTTCAAAGAAACAACTGGGTATCATTAAAATACGTAAATTAGTATCTACTTTTTTATAAATCAACAAAGTACAAAAACCTAAAAGCATGAGTACAATAGAGAAAGTAAAAGAAAGAACCCGAGAATCGGAAGTAACTACAATAAATAATGAAATAATAGTATATAACGATGACGTAAACACTTTTGACCATGTCATTGATACTTTAGTTCGCGTTTGTGGCCACACTCCCATTCAAGCTGAACAATGTTCCTTGATTGTACATTTCAAAGGTAAATGCACCGTAAAAACAGGTGAATACGATAAATTAAAAGTACAATGCACTAGATTACTTGAAGCAGGCTTAACTGCCGAGATAATTTAAGTTACAATACCATTTCCAAAAATGAGTTTTTCGCAGAACCTATTTGAGTAAGTACAATCTCAAATAGGTTTTTTTTTGTACTTCCTCTTTTCCTAGAATAAAAAACAATTTTTGAAATACAAAGCTATTTTCAATATTTTCAATACTTCAAAAACCCTCCATTGTTAAATACGCAAAGCAACCTTTAAATAAATAACAAAAACCATAAATTTACCAACAATTATTTTATATTTGAAAAAAAATAACCCTCAAATGGAAGAATACGGTAAAATATTAGTTTTTGTGATGCCTATCTTTTTAATCTTAATTATAATCGAAAAAATATACGGTCATTACAAAGGAGAAGATACAGCTCCAACTATGGATTCAGTTTCGAGTATAAGTTCAGGAATGGTCAATTCTGTCAAAGATGTTCTTGGACTTAGCATTACATTAATATCCTATGAATGGTTTGAAAGCAAATTTGCCATAATGCATTTAGAAGCTAATGTTTGGGCCTACCTTATTGGATTTATAGTGATTGATTTTTACGGCTATTGGAGTCATCGCTTGTCTCATCAAATTAATTTTTTATGGAACAAGCACGCCATTCATCACAGTAGCGAAGAGTTTAATCTGGCTTGCGCTTTGCGTCAAACAGTTTCGAGCTTTGTTAATCTATTTACTTTTTTATTGATTCCGGCGGCTTTATTAGGTGTTCCTCCAAAGGTAATTACCATCATACTTCCTATTCATTTATTTTTACAATTTTGGTACCATACCAAACACATCAAAAAAATGGGTTTTCTGGAACATATACTCGTTACTCCATCACACCATCGCGTACATCATGCCATCAACCCTATTTATATGGATAAAAATCACTCTCAAATATTCATTATTTGGGATAAACTTTTTGGAACGTTCCAAGAAGAATTAGATTCAGTTCCCCCTGTATTTGGCATTACGAGACCCGCACAAACTTGGAATCCTTTCCGCATTAATTTCCAGCACTTGTGGTTATTGATTACCGATGCTTGGCGTTCCGAAAAATGGAAAGACAAACTCACCATTTGGTTCAAACCCACAGGTTGGAGGCCAGAACATTTCGAAGAGAAATACCCAGTAAACAAAATCACCGATGTCTATACTTATGAAAAATATGGAACACAACATTCCGATAAATTAATGTATTGGTCATTATTTCAGGCCATGTTTACTTTATTACTGATTACCTACATGTACAATTCGATTGCAATTATTGGTTTGCCAAACGTATTCATCTATGGTGCTTTTATATTCTTAACCGTTTATAGCTACACCGAATTAATGGATTCCCGAAAAATTTCGTTACTATGGGAAGTAATTCGATTTTTTATAGGAATAGCAATCATTGCCTACCTTGGTGATTGGTTTGGCATGAATACACTTTTCCCTTTTGCCTCCTACATCATAATTGGGTATCTTGTTTTATCACTATTGGTCACGTTTTATTTTGTAAACAGCAATTTTGACGCAGAAAAATCAATTGTGGCAACTTCTTAAAAAAAATCTATGCAATCATCTTTACTTTTCAAAACCTATATTGGTTTCACTATTATTTATCTCGGTATTCTATTCCTCAATATTGAAGGATTCGACTTTTATATGAAACCTGTTCTACTTCCTATTTTACTGGGTGCAGTTGTAATCTCTGAAAATTTTCCATCCCAAAAAATACTTTTAACGGCATTGACTTTTTCCTGGATTGGCGATATTATTTTACTTTTTTCTGATAAAGGCGAACTCTATTTCATCTTCGGGCTAGTAGCTTTTCTTATATCCCATTTGGTCTATATTGTCCTTTTTAGCAAACAACAAAACACTAGAATCAACGATAACAAAGCAGTATTTTTGATTGGTATTCTAGCCATCCTTGCCTATTTCGTTTTTATGATAGACACTTTATTCCCTAAACTGGGACCATTAAAAATTCCAGTTTTGGTCTATGCGGTCGTGATTACCACCATGCTTTACTTTGCTTTCAAAGGAAGCTTAAAATGGGCGATTCCTGCAAACAATTACATCCTTATCGGTGCGATTGTATTCGTTAGTTCGGATAGTATTTTGGCTTTCAACAAGTTTTATGCGCCAATTGCACACGCTTCATTTTACATTATGGCAACCTATTGTATGGCGCAATATTTAATAGTTGCCGGGATTTTAAAGCTGAATTCTAAAATATAAAAAACATTTAGGACGTGCCCCCATTGAGCAAAGTGGCTAATTTATAGAACCGCTTATACAGCCCCTTTGCTCAATGCTGTCGGGCTATCCATGCTACTTTGGTAGCTTATTCCTATCCCTCACGCTCACCAAAAAACAAGATATTCATTCAAAAAAAAGAGCATTTCCTGATTAGGAAAACGCTCTTTTTTACTAAGAGTTTTATTGATTAATGTGGCAACTTACTTTTTAAAGCACCATAAATAACAGTCCCAATAAGTGCACCAATAAGCACAATAATTACAGGCATAAATCCAGCCCCTATCAATATAAAAATTGGTCCAGGACAAGAACCTACCAGAGCCCAACCCAATCCAAAAGAAATTCCTCCAATCCAATATCTAGCATTGTCTTTTGGTTTTTCCTGAATTTCAATTGGCAAACCATCAATATCCTTGATATTATATCTTTTTATAATCTGAATACCAATAACTCCTGTCGCAACAGCAACGCCAATTATTCCATACATATGAAACGATTGAAATTGGAACATTTCATAAATACGGTACCAAGAAACCGCTTCGGATTTGGTAAGAACGATTCCAAAAAGAAATCCTACAAAAAAATATTTTAATACATTCATGATCTAAAAAAGTAAGGGTAATAAAAAGTGTGCCATAATCAGTCCACCAATAAAGAAGCCAATGACTGCTTTCAATGAAGGTAACTGCAAATTACTCAAACCTGAAATCGCATGTCCTGATGTACATCCTCCAGCATAACGTGTTCCAAAACCGATCAAAACACCACCAACAAGGAGTATCAAAATACTTTTGGGTGATTGCCAAACTTGTTCTCCAAATAAAGCTTGTGGCATTAATTTACCATTGGGAGCATCGATTCCCATTTGGGCAAGTTGAGCTATCGTTTTGGGATTAATGTCAACATTAGAAGGATCGCTCATAAAATGTACAGCTACAAAACCGCCAGCCATCGCACCCAAAACTACTAGCAAATTCCAACGATTCGCTTTCCAGTCAAAATCAAAATACTCAATACGTTTTCCTAATCCAGTCATAGAACATAAAGACTGAAGATTAGTTGACATACCAAAATTCTTCCCGAAATAAATCAGTGAAAGCATCACCATCCCGATTAAAAAGCCCGAAACATACCAAGGCCATGTTTGAAAAATCACACTCATATAAATTTGTTTTGATTACAAATATAAAAGGATTTTGGTTATTTCGTCAAATCTCCTCTTATTTGACAAAAATTCACAAGGATTCCTGCTAGATTTTGATAATCGAGTAAAGTTCTTTTTATATTTGTGGTAAGAAATGCATCACTTTAAAAACTTAAACGCTCAAAATGAAAAAAATAGCCTTTTTTATAACACTCATACTATTAATAACTTCATGCGGAAGTATTAAATCCTCTCTGAAAAACATAGACAACAATGCTCCTGTACCAGTTGTGGGTAAAAATAATGCGTTTATAATTACACAATACAGCAAAGACAAAAAATACGGTTACGATAAAGATTACCCAATCAATATTTACTATAGAGGCACCAAAAATGACACTATCAACCAAAAATATTTTCTGGACGCTTTGGCAGGGCCAAAAGGAGAAAAAATCACGTATACTAAATTAGAAAACTGTTGCCCGTTCCCAACCAAAACTAGCGATATGGGAGCTGGATTTCTTGATGTCTACGAATTGAATTGGGAAGGTTTAAAAAAGCCAATCATCTTGTATTTGAACATCTATGAAAGAGGTCAATTGATGGTTCCGGTAGGTCTTAGTTTGAAAAAAATATAATTAAAACCGCTACTGCCCTAGCCCTGATAGCAGTGAAAATCCCACGCTTTTGGGCGTGGATTGCAACGAATAGCAGGAAATAGCTCCAAATTACAGCTATTCTCCTTCTAAAAATAATTACTAAATCTAATTCGGAAATCGCAAATTCAAACTACCTTTGCACTTTCAAAAAAAAAACACAATATGAACATACATAATATTCCACAAATCAAACATACTGAGAGCGGTAACTTCTTTTTACTAGCTGGTCCATGTGCCATTGAAGGAGAAGAAATGGCAATGCGAATTGCTGAAAAGCTAGTTGGCATCTCTGATAAATTACAAATTCCTTTTGTATTCAAGGGGTCTTTTAAAAAGGCAAATCGTTCTAGAATAGACAGTTTCTCTGGAATTGGAGATGAAAAAGCGCTAAAAATATTGGAAAAAGTTTCTAAAACTTTTGGTGTACCAACTGTTACGGATATTCATACGAATGAAGATGCTGCAATGGCCGCTGAATACGTGGATGTATTGCAAATTCCGGCTTTCCTAGTTCGTCAAACGGATTTAGTTGTTGCTGCTGCCAATACGGGAAAAATAGTCAACTTGAAAAAAGGACAATTCATGAGTCCGGAAAGTATGAAACATGCGGTTCAAAAAGTATTGGACTGTAATAATCAGAACGTGATGGTGACCGATCGTGGCACCATGTTTGGTTACCAAGATATGATTGTGGATTACCGAGGTATTCCTACCATGCAACAATACGCTACTACTGTTCTGGATGTTACCCATTCCTTACAACAACCCAACCAAACTGCGGGTGTAACTGGTGGAAGACCTGACATGATTGAAACTGTTGCCAAAGCAGGAATTGCTGTAGGTGTAGACGGTATTTTTATAGAAACTCATTTTGACCCAGCAAATGCCAAAAGTGACGGAGCTAATATGTTACACTTGGATTACTTTGAGCCTTTAATGAACAAATTGGTTGCTATTAGAAAAACCATAAATCAATTCTAAATTTAAATTAAACACATTGAAAACAAATTTTTTATACGCCTCATTTCTAGTTCTTTTTTTATCTATTAATACTTTTGCCCAAGGAGATGTTCCGACTGCTGAATTATATACTGCACACAACAAAGGGAAGTTCTTTGCGCATTGGGGAGGAAACAGGAGCTATTACACTACTTCTGATATACATTTTGAAGGAGAAGGATACAATTTTACAGTCGAAAATGCACAATCTCATGATTTACCTAAAGGTTGGAATATTGATTATGTGAAACCTGGAAGCTTAACTTCATCACAGACCAATTGGAAAGTTGGGTATTTTGTCCACGACAAGTTTAATGTTTCTATTGGAATTGATCATATGAAATATGTGATGACTCAAAATCAAACAGCAATGATTAATGGAACTATTACTTTGCCTTTGACTGAAGCTGGTTCTCAATTTAACGGGACGTACAATAACAAACCAATAGATTTAACTGACGGTAAATTTTTAAAATTTGAACATACAAATGGATTAAATTATGTCTTTACCGAAGCAGCTTATTACACTGATATATCTTCTATTTTTGGCATTACAAATACCGATATATTTCAACTAAATTTCACAGAAGGAGTAGGAATGGGTATATTGGTTCCGAGAACAGATGCTACAGTTTTGCAAAAACCAAGACATGATGAATTTCATATTTCAGGATATGGCTTTTCTGCTGATGCCGGCTTAAATTTTACTTTCTTCAAACATTTTTACATGCTAACCGAGTTAAAAGGTGGTTATATCAACATGACTGATGTAAGAACTACTTATACTGGTGATCATGCTCAACACCATTTTTGGTATGGAGAAACTATAATTTCTTTTGGAGGAATCTTTAGACTATAATTCTTTTAATATATGAAATCAAAATCTCCTCCGGGAGATTTTTTTATTTGTACAAAGTTGCTGCTTCCCTAATTATATTTTCCAAAATAGCATTATCAATATCCTCTAAATTATAATACCGAAGCGACTTTACTGTATTCCTCTTTTCCCCGATAAGATAGTCTTGGTTTCCAACCAATTGAAATCCTCTAGCAAAACCAGCATCTACAAATCCCCTTTTATGATTGGGAGCAAAATAACAGAAAGGGGTTTTCTTATAATAGAAATAAGGTATTCCCCATTTGAAAAGTAACTCCAATTCAGGGATTTTCCGCTCAAACACACTTATTAGATGCAGGATAATTGACCTGAACTTTTCGGGTTGGCGGTAGATATATTCATCCGTAATTTTCATCTAATAAAAATAATAAAAAAGTATTGTTTTTCTTGAATTTTATTATTTACTTTGTAATTCAAAGTACTTTATGCATGGAAGATAAATATTTACAAGACATTAGTGACATCAAGAACATGATGAACAGATCATCGCAGTTTATTTCTTTGAGTGGTTTAGCTGGAATAATGGCTGGCATATATGCTTTGATAGGCGCCTATATAGGCCATGAATTGATTCGAAACAACTACGATACTACGAACTATAACAATATTATCACGCTGGAAAGTACGACTTTCAAACTGATTGTTTTGACTGCTTTTGTTGTATTACTTTTATCGATAACTACGGCTTCATTACTTACCTTTAACAAAGCTAAAAGAGAAGGAGAAACCATATGGAATTCCACTTCCAAAAGACTGATAATCAATTTCATGATTCCACTAGTCACAGGAGGAATTTTTGGACTGTTATTATTAAGAAACGGAAATTACGGTTTAATAGCACCTGTAACTTTGATTTTTTATGGATTATCTTGTGTAAATGCGAGTAAATACACTTTTAGAGATGTTCGCTATCTGGGTATCACTATTATAATCTTGGGCCTTATTTCTACTGAATTATCTGGATATGCACTGGAATTTTGGGCTTTAGGTTTTGGAATTTGCCATATCATTTACGGAAGCATGATGTATTTTAAATATGACCGAAAATTGATTTTTAGATAAAAAGAATACAATCCAAAAAGAACGAAGCATGAAAAAAACAAAATATATTTTTGCTATAATAACCTTTTTGATGAGTTTTGGATGTGCTTTATTCATCGCAAATTCCATGTTTGGGAATATTATTTTTGGTACTCGAGCGGTAAGTATTTTAGACAAAATACAAGAGAGCGATATGATTTTTCAAACTTCCCAATCCAGACAAAGTGAAGCGATTCGAATAGCAACAAATTCCAAGTTTTCGCATTGCGGTATTGTATTTATTGAGAAAGGCAAAAAATATGTTTTTGAAGCCGTGCAACCTGTAAAATACACCCCAATTGAAGCTTGGATCAATCGAGGAAAAGAGGGTCATTTTGTGGTTACCCGAATAAAAAATGCTTCTTTGCTTTTGAATCCGCAAAAGGTACAAAAGATGAAGGACTATGCTAATCTGTTGCAGAATAAAGACTATGATCATTATTTTGAATGGTCTGATGATAAAATATATTGCTCCGAATTGGTTTGGAAAATATACAAAAATGGAGCTGGAATCGAATTGTGTCCGCTCCAGAAGCTGAAAAATTTTAATCTAAAAGATCCGAAAGTTCAAGTCTTATTAACCGAACGATATGGGAATACAATTCCACTTAATGAGAGCGTTATAGCTCCATCAAACCTGAAACATTCTAACATAGTAACTACAATTATAGATACCTACTAAGATTTGAAAAACATTATTCAAAATATAAATAAAGCTTTTGACCACCGTATACGACTTGGAATCATGTCGGTTTTGATGGTCAATGAATCGACAGATTTTAGTACTTTGAAAGAATTACTTGGCGTTACTGATGGCAATCTCGCCAGTCATACCAAAGCTTTAGAGCAAGAGAATTATATTGCTATTGAAAAACAATTTATAGGCAAAAAACCAAATACAAGCTACAGAGCAACCAAAGAAGGCCGCAAAGCATTCCAAAACCATATTGAAGCACTCGAAAAATTAATACAAAAACGATAAGCTATTTTTTTAATTATTTACTTTGAATTTCAAAGTACTTTTAGTCGATGATTAAACATCTCATTAAATATAAAACTTTAAATTATGCAACTCCTCTTCAAATTATTCAACAGCAACCGCAAGATTAACAGTGTCTTGCTTCTCTTTACGATCTACTGTTTCAGCTTGTTAATTATACGAGTAAAACTAACCCATTCCATTTACCTCTTTTTCTTGGTTTGGAACCTATTTTTGGCATTCATTCCCTATTTTTTCATTAGTTATTTGAAATCTCAAAGTTCTTTACAAAGAAGTAAGTTTAGGACCTTTTTGCTTCTTTTTGCCTGGCTTCTATTTTTGCCCAATTCATTTTACATCTTAACCGATTTGATTCATTTATCCCAATCAAGCAATCATTTAATTTGGTTTGATTTGGTAGTCTTTAGTTCGTATGCGTTAATTGGATTTGCAGTTGGTATGATTTCATTGTTAGAGTTTGAAAAGATTATAAAAAATTACACTTCATCCCTTATTACTCACCTAATGATGCCAATAATTTGTTTTTTATGTGGCATCGGAATTTATCTCGGCAGAATTCTGCGATACAACAGTTGGGATATTCTAAGTAATCCCATAAAATTGATTAGTGATACTCTAACTTCTTTATTGTCGGTACATGCGCTATTGTTTTCCTTCTATTTTGGAGCTTATATCTATTTATTTTATTCCTTGAAAAAAATCTATTCAACCATAAATTCTAATTAAATCATGCAAACAAACCTCTCCCAAGAAGAACCTTTTGAAGGCAGAACTTCTACAGAACTTGCCGTTGGCTGTTTTACCATTGGTACACTCTTTTTAATTCTTTTTCTAACCCTGCAGGACACTTCTTTTGTTTTTATCATCGGATGTATCTTTATTATTATGGCCTTGCCGCTGAATGCAATAATGTTCACTCACTTGTTGCACCATTTTTATATTTTACCCCAACAGCGAAAATACATTGGACTCAAAATTGCAATTCTCATCAGCAACATTCCTATTGCATTCCTGTATTTCAGCATTCTAAAAACACTTCAACTCCTTTAATTTTTAACTACAAAAAACAAAGAACATGGAAACACCAGAAAACCAAAACACAACTTCTTTTTTTCAATCCAATACTGCCAAAATGATTATGGTAGGAATGCTAACCCTCCTATTACTTATTCCGTTGGAATTTGTCAAAAGTTTGATATTTGAACGTTCAACACGTCAGGAAGAAGTCATTTCTGAAATCAATGACAAATGGGGCGAAAGTATCTATTTTTATGGACCAATTCTAAAAGTGCCTTACATCACTTTTGACGAAACGTTGTCCATCAACCAAAAAACCAACGAAACAGTAAAACAACGAAAAGCGATTACCAAATACGCCTATTTATTTCCGGAAGAATTGAAAGCCAAATCCAATGTAACAACCAAAGTGCTTAATCGAAACAATTATGAATCGGTAGTATATAGTTCTAAAATGAATTTTGAAGGTCATTATATCCAGCCTGATTTCAGTAACAAAAACATCCCAACCGAAAATATTCAATGGAACAAAGCCACTATTTTGATAAAAACCACCAATCTAAAAAGTATTAAAGACGAGGTCAAAATCAATCTTGGGGGTAACAAATTCACATTTGAACCCGTTTTTAGCACCAACACAAACGATACCACCCAAGCATTGGAAACTGGTTTTATTGACTTGAAAACCATTTTAAAAACCGACAAAACAAACTTTGGTTTTGACATCACTTACAACGGAAGCAAACAAATAAAATTGGTTCCCATTGGTAAAACTACACAACTGAACATGCAATCCAACTGGAGTTCACCAAGTTTTACCGGTAATTTTCTTCCTGATGACAAGAGCAAAAAAATTGACCGTAACGGTTTCGTGGCCAATTGGAAAATTCTCCATATCAACAGAGCATTTTCGCAACAATTTTTTGAAACTTTACCTGATTTAAGTACTTATGCTTTTGGAGTCGATTTCGTGATTCCAGTAAACCAATACCAACAAAACGAAAGAGCCGCTAAATATGGCTTTCTCGTAATTGGCTTGACATTTTTAATTTTCTTCCTAATCCAATCGATCAGTAAAATCAGGATACATATTTTCCAGTATTCGATGATTGGGCTAGCGCTAATTTTATTTTACACCTTATTGATTTCCATTACTGAACACAGTAGTTTCATGAAAGCCTACTTAATAGCCGCCCTTGCTGTCATCACTTTGATATCGCTGTACTCCGTTTCGATATTAAAAGGAAACAAATTCCCAATGCTCATCGCCGCATCACTCACAGGTTTGTACACCTTCATCTATGTAATCATTCAGCTGGAAAATTATGCCTTATTAGTCGGAAGCATCGGTTTATTTGGCATACTAGCAGCCGTAATGTATTCCTCCAGAAAAATTGATTGGAATAAATGAAAATGACTATGAGTTATTTGTGCATCAACAATATTGTTTCTGAAAAAAAATATTTATAACAGTAAACAAATACTTTCTCTAAAAACATAAAAACCACAAAATAATAGTTTATTACTTTGTGGTTTTTATTAGTTTTGGAATTACTCCTTTTGCTGCGTGGCTCAGTTTAAAGGAATTCTACGATACGAGTTGTACTTTGCAAATTTGACAATAAATTAAATCTAATCAAATTTTCATTTAAAGTCATTCTATCCATGATTTTTTATCGCTCAGATTTTTGATTTAATTTATTTGCAAAAGAAATTAGTAATGCTAAAAGTAAAATACCAGCAACTATGCCGAGTTCTAGAATTAGATGCATTTTGATTTTAATTTATTTGTTAGACTTTATAATTTTATTTAGCAATTTGGGAAAATAAAAAGAAACGATATTTAAACTCGAAAACACTTTATATGCAAACAACTATATTTCAAAGTTAAAAAAAACAAGATTACTTCCTAATAATATCGACAAAATACATCGTTTATACTTAAATTATATTACTAATCTTACAAAAATTAGAAATTATTTATAAAAATTTAATTCATCTATTTTTTATTATTTTATCAGATAGAAAATGGTTAAGGAGTGTCTTCAGAGTTAATTTTAAACAAACTTCCTTATCGAAAACACTTTGCGTAACGGATTGCGGCGGTATCCTTTATTTTTTTCCTTTAAAAAATAAAGATAAAGCCAAAAGCCCGACCTTGTTGCAAAAAATAAGAGAGGGACGAACGCAGTTTTTTATAACAAGGATACGCCTATAGCAAGATTGCAGATTTTAGATAAAAGATTAAAGATTTTTGCAATTTTAAATTTTGAGTATTTAAGTTCTTCTATGATAACTCCGTTTATTTTCATCCCAATAAGTCAAAAAGTTTAGTATTTTTGGGAATTGAAAATGAAATGATGAAAAAATTTATAATCCTATTGATGGCTGTAGCCATTGGTATAGCGTTGTACGAGCAAGCAAGTGCCGAAAAAAATGTATACATAATGGTGATTGCCATTGTTGTCTTTATGATGGGAATGATGCGATTGAGCAGTAAGACGCCGAGTAAAAACGAAGATAAAAACGAAGAAGAAGATGTTTAAAAAAGGGGATAAAGTTTCTGTATTGGATGAAGCGGTGGACGGCATTGTCGTATCGGTAAAAGACAAAGTGGTCACTATTGAAACTGCCGATGGCTTTGTAATGAATTTTTCGACAAATGAACTCCTAAAAATAGGAGAATCTGCCAACTTGATGGAAGAAATAAAAGGTTTCAATATCAATGAAGTCGCAAAAGAAAAAGAGATTCCGAAACCACGAAGTTTTGTAAAAGAGAAGAAAGACAAGCACGAATTACCGGTTCCTGAGTTTGATTTGCACATCGAAAAACTGGTGCCCAATAAACGGGGAATGTCGAATTACGATATATTGACTTTACAATCGGAAACGGCAAAACGCCATATTGAATTTGCTATTCGCAATCGTATTCCGAAGATTGTTTTCATCCACGGTGTGGGCGAAGGCGTGTTGAAAGCCGAATTGGATTTTCTGTTTGGGCGTTATGACAATATCGTTTTTCAGGATGCCAATTACCAAAAATACGGTGCAGGTGCCACCGAAGTATATTTCAAGCAAAATAAATAAGTCCACTAACTCCATAAAAAAACGTCAATACTAAAATTTCAATATTGACGTTTTTCTTATTTGAAGTTATCTATGATTTGATCGTTTGTAACTCACCATATTTGTAACTGTTCCCCAATTGAAAATTATTAGTACCTTTTTCGAGTGTTACATTTTTAAGAATAATGGAGTGTACAAAACTATTTGGCCCATTTGTGGTAGTTGTTACCTCGATGACACCCCCTTCTTTCCCTAACCATGTTTGATTAACAGTAGGCAATAATGGATCTGTCGCCTGACAAAAATAAGCTGGTGGCACAACACCATTAAACAAACGGTACATTAGTTTGTTTTTAACAAGTCCTATCACTCCAGTTCTTGGCGAACCAACAGGAGTAACCTCATTCGCAATTAAAGCAGGATCAATATCCAGTGTAAAAGCTTCACTTTCACTAAAATCGTAAACTTGGCCACTAGTTGTACATATATTCAAAAGTTCGTTGAAACCAAAAGGCAATGGATTTACTGTTTTAACGTAATCTCCAAAAGAAAAAGTCTCATAAAACTGACTAGTACCATTCCCTTTATCGAAAGTAATGTTTTTGAAAACAATGTTGTTGTTATATCCCGTAATTCGGGTACTGTTATCGGTCTCGTTCAGTTTTTTAACGGCTGTTGTCGTAATTTGAATAACCCCCGAAGAGGCTTCCCATTGATTCTTTATATTGGGAGTTGCCGGAGGAATCAAATTACAAATATTTCCTGAAGCAACTTTACCATCATAAAAAGTATAAACCACCTGGTTTGTTGAACTAACATTTAATTTTATTGGTTTGTCCGCTTCAGTGGCATTGTCCGTAAAAGTTTCTTCCGGAATATTCAGAATCAAAGATTCGCTTTCTTTGAGTTTAAAAAGAAGATTATTGTCCGAACAGCTGCTTGTGGTAACATCGGTAAAATCAATGGTATCTACGATCAAATCTCCATCATCACAGCCCATAAAAGCAATCACACAAGTTAAAATTCCTAAAAATCGTTTCATTATTTTTTATTTTGAACAAAAATAGAATTTTTAATTTGTTTCTTAAACTTTACGAAACAAAAAGGTTCTTTTTAACACATATTACACGGAATATCACCGATAAATCTGAGTGAATTTATGCAATCTGTATCTCTTTTCAAAAAACCTACTCCATGAATAATTATTTTCTAAAATCCATTCGCTGCAGAAATCCTTATCTTTGCAACGAATTTAATTTTTCAATGAAAAAATACAAATACTACCTCGCCGCTTTTTGCGCTTTTTTTATCTGGGGCTTTTTTAGTCTTGCATTAAAACCCATATCGAGTTATCCTTCTTTGGATATTTTGTTTTATCGTGTATTTTTTAGTGTGTTAACCATGACTGCCATAAATCTCGTTTTTAGAAGAAAGAGTATTCGCAAAAACTGGAATGATTTTACTGAAATGCCTTCAAAAAGAAAAAGAAATATTATTGTATTGACCTTAGTTGGGGCAATGATTTTAGCTTCCAACTGGTTTATTTTTATTTATGTTGTCAATCATGTGAGTGTCAAGGCGGGTTCTCTCGCATACTTGATTTGCCCCATTTTGACAACTGTTTTCGCCTTCTTTTTGCTGCACGAAAAATTAAGTAAATGGCAATGGTTAGCGGTTTCCATAAGTGTTATAAGCTGTACCTTATTGTCAATCAATCATTTTCAAGACATTTTTTACAGTTTGGCTGTTGCTGCAACTTATGCTTTGTACTTGGTCAGTCAGCGCAAGAATAGTGAGATTGATAAATTTCTGGTTTTGAACATTCAATTGCTTTTTGTTGCTTTACTCATTTTGCCATTTTATCCAAGATACAGTGGCGTTATCCCAACAGAACCCTTATTTTATACTTGCTTATTATGCATCGTCGTATTTTTTACGATTATCCCCCTTTTTCTAAATTTGTATGCTTTAAAAGGAATCAACTCATCAACTGTGGGTATCTTGATGTACATCAATCCCATCATCAATTTTTGCCTGGCTATTTTTTACTTTAAAGAGCAAGTTACTTTGCTTCAAATGGTTTCTTATTCCTTAATTTTGGTCTCCATTATTGTTTTTAACAAGAAAATAATTTTTGGCAAAAAACACAAATCCCAAACAATTGTTGAGGATTCAAAATCTAAATAACAATGAAAAAAGTTTATCTTGATAATGCATCAACCACACAACTTCATCCTGAAGTGATTGCAGAAATGACCAAAATATTGACCGAGGATTATGGTAATCCGTCTTCTACACATAGTTTGGGACGCAATGCCAAAAGTATTTTGGAGCTTTCCAGAAAATCGATAGCCAAGCAAATAAATGCTACGGCTGCCGAAATTATTTTCACTTCCTGTGGTACCGAAGCCAATAATTGGATTTTGAGATCAGCTGTAAAGGACTTGAAAGTAACCCGAATAATTACCAGTAAAATAGAGCATCATGCGGTATTACATACAGCGATAGCTTTACAAAATGAGTACTCCATTCAAGTCGATTATGTAAAAATCAAACCCAATGGCGAAGTAGATCTAACCCATTTGGTCGAATTACTATCGGAAGAAAAAAAGACTTTGGTTTCCTTAATGCATGTCAATAATGAAACAGGAACTATTTTGGATCTCGATAGAGTATGCCAGATTTGTAAAGAGCACCATACTTTATTTCATTCGGATACCGTACAATCCATCGGGAAAACCAAAATTGATTTGCAAGATATTCCAATCGATTTTATTGTCGCCAGTGCCCATAAATTTCACGGACCAAAAGGAGTTGGTTTTGCTTTTGTCCGAAAAAATTCTGGATTGCAACCTTTATTTTTTGGTGGGGAGCAAGAAAAAGGACAACGACCAGGAACTGAAGCCATTCATCAAATTGCAGGAATGGCAAGGGCTCTAGAACTATCCTATCAAAACCTGGAAACCGAAAGCGACTACATTGCATCATTGAAAAACTATACTATCAAAAAACTAAAAACCGATTTTCCTGATTTTAAAATCAATGGAGAAAACACCTTTTACAATTTACTCAATGTAATTTTACCTTTTGACGAAAGTAAAACTGCTATGCTTTTGTTTCATTTGGACATGAAAGGAATAGCCGTTTCCAGAGGCAGTGCCTGTCAATCCGGAAGCATTAGACCTTCTCACGTACTAGCCGAAATGTTATCGAATGATGATCTAAAAAAACCAAGTATTCGTATTTCTTTCAGTCATTTTAACACCAAAGAAGATATTGATTTGTTAATGGAAGGATTGAAAAGTATTTAAAGTCCATTAGCATTCTTTTTGGCCTTTTCCTGTTTTTTAAAATAACCTTTTAATAAAAAACTATGTTTCATAGCTTCAAGGTCTTCATTCAAGAGAATTGTTGCTTTATTTAAATTGGTCATGGTCGAATCTATTTTTTTGACCAAATTCGGATCGTTTGACAAATAATTGATAGCTCCATTTCCGTTTTTGATGTTCGAAACAGTGGCATTTAAGTTGGTTACCACTTTGTTAATCTCTTGGCTGGATTGATCTAAATTGATTACAATGCTTTTTATTTTTTGGGCAACAGCCGGATCATTCAAAACACCAATCACATTGTTTTTATCTCCCAAAGCCATAACCATTTTATTTAAGTTCTCAACGGTTTCCGTGGTTCCTTTGCTTGTCATTTTTAAGTAATTCATAGTGTTTTTCAAATCGGACGCCATGAGCGTATCATTGACTAAGGTTCCCAAAGTTCCTTTCCCTTGAGTAATTTCTTTGGTGATTTTAAGCAAATCGACCGTGAGTAAAGCGGCATTTTTATTGGTGACACTCAACGTATTCAACAAATCATCGGTACGAACGCGACCAGACGATTGTATTACATCGCCAGCTTCTATATGTGGTTGATTTCCTTTTCCCGGGGCGATATTGATTACCATGCTCCCTACCAAACCATCTGAACCGATACTTGCCAAAGCATTTTTTTTGATGTGCGGAAACATTGATTTATCGATAATCATATCCACATTGATGGTTGTATCATTTACCATATCAATCCCTCGAACTGTACCGATGTTAATCCCCGAATACCGAACATTATTTCCCAATTGCAATCCGTTTACATTGCTAAAAACAGCCGTGAGATGATCGGTTCTTCCAAACATTTTTTGTTTGTTTCCAATAAAATAAACGACAAGAATAAAGAGCATCAGTCCTGAAATAACAAAAAGGCCTAATTTAATTTTCTCTGAAGCAGTTTTTTCCATTTTTATACTTATTTAAAGAAAGCTTGTACTTTTGGATCTTTAGAACTTAATAAAGTTTCAAAAGTTCCTTCGGCATAATTAATTCCGTCAATTAATAAAATCATCCGATTCGAAATCATTCTGGCACAATCCACATCGTGCGTTATGATTATGGACGAAGTATTGTATTTTTTTTGAACAGACACCATCAGCATTAAAATTTCTTTTGAGGTAATGGGGTCCAGTCCTGTTGTTGGCTCATCATACAAAATGATTTTTGGTTTCAAAATCAACGTTCGCGCCAAGGCAATTCTACGCTTCATACCGCCCGAAAGTTCATTGGGCATCAAGTCAATCGTATTGGCCAATCCTACACTCTCCAATGCTTCCATTACCAAAGGAGTTGTATCTTGAATAATTCCAAATTTTTTGGTGTGCCGTCTCAAAGGAAATTCCAAATTTTCGCGAACCGACATCGAATCATATAAAGCACTCCCTTGAAAAAGAAATCCCACTTCGGTTCTAAGTTCATCCAGAGCTTCTCGAGAAAGTTGTTTGATGTCTTTTCCCATGACTTCAATACTCCCTTCATCTGGTTCTTCCAATCCGATTAGGCATTTGATCATAACCGATTTTCCCGAACCTGATTTTCCCATGACAACAAGGTTTTCTCCTTGAAAAAGTTCCAAATTAAATCCATCCAATACGCAATTATCACCAAAACTTTTTTTCAAATCTTTGATGACTACTATCGATTTTGTATTGTCTATATTGTTTTCCATAGCGCTAGACATCATAAAAAACATTAGAAACAAAAACCGCTATAAAGTCAATAATAAAAAGCAACATCGAAGAAAAAACTACCGCCGAATTAGCCGCCAGTCCCACTCCTGCCGTTCCTTTTTTGCAATAATATCCTTTGAAACAACCAACAAGCCCAATGGCAAAACCAAAAAAGAAAGACTTAATTGTTGAGGGAATAACATCAAAAAACTCGAGATGATTGAAAACCTGAGTAAAATACAGCAATAAAGAAACGTCTCCTTTTAAATTTTCAACCAAAAAGGAACCCAAAAGCGCCACGCCATCACCTATAAATACTAAAATTGGCAACATCAAAGTGGTCGCCAATATTCTGGTAACTACTAAATATTTGAAAGGATTTGTTCCTGAAACTTCCATCGCATCAATTTGCTCGGTCACACGCATCGAACCCAGTTCGGCACCAATTCCTGAACCGATACGTCCTGCACAAATCAGAGCCGTAATGATCGGACCAATTTCTCTAATAATAGAAACACTTACCATAGCGGGAATCCAAGAAACAGCTCCAAATTGTTGCAAAGTGGGTCTGGATTGCAAAGTAAATACCAATCCGATAATAAATCCCGTAACCCCAACAAGAAGCAAGGAGCGGTTGCCCATATTATAACACTGTCTAAGAAATTCTTTGAATTCTAAAGGACGCTTGAATACTTCCTTAAAAAAACGACCCGCAAAATCAGACAGCTCGCCAATTTCCAGAAAAAATTCTTTGAATATTTCGATAATCCTAAAAATAGTATTCATTCCTTTATGAATTAATTTTTAATACGAATGGTACTCAAATATACGAATATTCCAGTAATTTCCTTTGTCTATTAATTACAAAATGAATGCTATTTTTTTTAATTCTCATACAGTCTAAGTCTATTTTGTGCAGCCATTAAATCCTTTTGCAAATGTTCTATTTTTTGCAAAAGATTAAAAACAACGTCTATCCCTTCGGGATTCACATCTAGTTCATGATGAATCCGAATCATTCGCTCCAAATTATGGATTTGTTTTTCGTGAAGATAGGGAGATTGCTCCATGATTTCAATTTCAATTAAACCCAAATCATGAAGATGATTAAAGAAAGAAAGCTCTACTTGATAGTGAGAGCTAACAGTTTTCAAAAGAATTAAGTTATCTGTTTTCATAGATGTATTTTTTATAGGTAGTTACAAATGGCATCGCAATTCATTATCACTATTCATTTTTTTTGAATTATAGCGATTTCATAGGGTTCTTAGCTTAGCCAATTCTGTAAATAATTCTTTTTCTTTTTCGGTAAGGTTTGTGGGTAATATAATTTGGTACGAAATGTATAAATCACCAAATTCTCCCTCTTTTTTATAAACAGGAAAGCCCTTGCCTTTCAGTTTTACTTTGGTGCCATTTTGAGTACCGGGTTTAACCGTTAATTTAACTTTTCCATCAAAGGTATTGGCCATAATCTCGCCGCCTAAAATTGCTGTATATAAATCTAAATTGACCGTTGTGTATAAATTATGTTTATCCAGTTTGAAATTCGTGTGATTTTCAATATTGAAAGTAAGATACAAATCGCCTTTTGGTCCGCCATTAGCACCTTCACCTCCTTGCCCCGGAATCTTTATGATTTGACCGTTTTCAACACCTGCAGGAATGGTCAATCGTATGTTTTTACCATTGATCGTAAGGGTGCGTTTGTGAGTAGTGTAAACATCTTTTAAGTCCAAATGCAATTCGGCATTAAAATCTTGTCCCTTAAAAGCTGCTGTACGTCCTCTGCCTCTTGAAGCCCCTCCACCAAACATCGATTCAAAAAAATCAGAATAGTCCCCACCACCAGAAAATCCGCCAAAACCACCTCGTTGTCCTCCATCGTTTTGATAGTGTTGTTGCTGCTGTCTGGCTTTTTCATATTCCTCTCCATGTTGCCAGTTTTCACCATACTGATCGTATTTTTTTCGATTCTCAGGATTGCTCAAAACCTCATTGGCTTCATTGAGTTCTTTGAATTTTCTTTCGGCTTCTTTATCGTTGGGATTTAAATCGGGATGGTATTTACGTGCCAATTTTCGGTACGCTTTTTTGATATCGGCTTCCGTTGCACTTTTATCTATCTCTAATACTTTGTAATAATCTATAAATGCCATTTTTACTTCGTTTATCAAATTTGGATGTGCTATAAATACCAATTCTTGGTCATAACTAAAAAAGAAAAAACAACTGAAAATAAAGCAATTGCCTCATCAAATTTAATCATTTATTTCGACACTAATCGTCAAAATGAAAGCTAATTGTAAGCGCTTTTTTTGGAATAAAAACAGTCGGAACAATCGCCTGGACATAAAGTAGAAAAAATAAAAAACAGTGATATTCCTCAAAATAACTTTTCCTCAAAAAAAAAATTATCCAGCACTAGACATCGAGATCACTTGTTTGAACTAATGATGAAATACCGGTTTACTCCATTCATTTTTCTTTTTTAAATCAATTAAAAAATCTTTATAATTACGGAATTCAGTGTCTTTGGGATTTATTTGAAGCACAAAATTTATTTTTCCCAACAAATGCTCCAAATAATTGTTTTGCAATATCCCTTTGCATTCCTGATGCTCATTGAGTCCAAATTTTTTGATATAATACACCGCTTGCCTTAGTGCATTACGTTTATGAAACACAACTTGCGGTTTCTCATTGACCACAATACCTATAACGGTTTGTCGTGTGTTGGGCAACATTAGTTTTGTTTTACTTTTATTTATGCTAAAATTCATATCCTCAACAATATCAGTCACTTTTTCTAACAGTTCTTCCTCATTAAAATCACCCGAAAAACATAAATCATCGGCATATCGGGTGTATCGGATCTTTCTTTGTTTGCAAAAATCAAAAATCAACGCATCCGCCTTTTTAAAAATCAAATTAGAAAGATATGGACTTGTAGGTGCTCCTTGAGGTAATGCATCCTCTTTGGTACACAATTTAGCCAGTAATCTTGAGACGAATTTAGAATAACCTAAGTCAATAAAAATATTTTTAATCGCATTTATTTTTATGGAAGGGAAAAAATTTTTCAAGTCTAGTGTCAATACCTTAGGCTGATTTCTATGAAATTTTAGGTTTTCAATAATCCTTACATTGGGTTTATAGGCTTTGGCAACAGGACTAACGGGAATTTTGTAGAGTATATTTTTGAGAATCCAAAGCTGAATCTCTTTTAAGCTCGGTAACGGTTCTGAAATAAGTCGTTTACTTCCGTTCTTTTTAACGATTTCGAAATTTCTATAAAAGCTGTTCGTGTAAAGTGTTGCTTTCTTGAGGTATTCTTTTTTGTAGCCCACCAGCTGAGCCAAATGTGATGTATTATAGATAACCGGAACATCATGAGAAAACAAAACCACTGCATAATCCAGACAGCGTTTTATATTCTGTTCAGTATAGCCAAATTTTAAGGCTTCTTTTGAAAAGGCGAAACTATATTGTGTAAAATCCATAATGCAAAAATCATTAATGGGAAGTGGGATTTTATATCCCGCTTCCCAATTAAGAAACAGGTTTAAAAGGTCGTAGCTCTGCGAAGATCTTTTAAAGCCTGTGCTTGAAAAAGCATTCAATTACAGAGCAGTGACTCACGGCTCCGTTGTTAGTAACATACTAACAGCTCTTTATGGAATGACTAAAAAATAATTCATTCTGCCTTGGAATAAATACATTTCTTTTGTCCCGTTTTGGAATTTTATTTTTCAAATCCTTTTGGATCCATTCCTCAATTTTTTTATTTTTTGCAGTAAAAAAATTCATCTTTAAATTGGTATAAAAACACAACAATAAAAAAACACAACAAACTAATAATCAGTAATTTATATGTAAAAAATTATACTATAAATTTACAAAAAAAGTAATCATTAACATCAATAAATGACTGTTTTTTATCAACAAATAAATATTTTTTTAATACTGTTTTTTTTGATAATTATTGAATCAACGAATGTATTTTCATTTTTCCATACTATCCTAAATTCTTTAATTCATTTGACTAATCCTGTTTGCTTTTATTGAACTTATCAAAACAAATTCCGAAAGAATATCAGCATCCAAAATACCTACAAGTCGTTCATTTTCATTGACTAGCAAAACGGCTGATTTTTTTTCATACACTCTTTCAATAATTTTTTCTAATGGGGTATCTATGTCAATAAAGGACAAATCGCTATCCATCACATTGTAGACATATTCTTCATCTCCCTTTTCTGAAAAAGCTTTTATAATTTGACTTTTGTTTAATGTCCCTACAACTATACCGTTTTGGGTTACCAAAAACTTTTTATGTTCACTGTGCAAAATAATAGCTATCGCATTTTTTAATAATTCATTTGCTTCAATAGTTTTATATTCTTTCATAACTACATTTCTTACCGTATATCCCTTGAGTACGTTTTTAAAAGCGACAGATTCAACTTCAATTTGAGCATAAAAAAAGACAAACAAGCCAATTAAAATCAAAATTGGATTATAAGCAACACCAAAAAAAACAAACCCTATGGCAATAAACTGACCAATTCGAACGGCAACTTTGGTCGCTACACTTCGATCTAATCTAAAAGACAGTAAAGCTCTTAAAACTCGTCCTCCATCCATTGGAAAAGCGGGAATCAAATTAAAAACTGCCAATGTAAAATTTACAACATAGAAATTTAAAAAAAAATTATTGGCGTTTACACCACTGGACAATTGAACGGCCAACTCCTCCGAATCACTCGGTATGGAAATAAAAAAATACGTTGTAAGTGCCAAAACAAAATTTACAAGAGGTCCCGCTATAGCAACAAATAACTCTTCTGATGGTTTTTCGGGTAAGCGCTCTAAGTTTGCAATTCCGCCTATTGGCAAAAGAGTGATACTCTTAGTCTTTATATTATAACTTTTTGCGACAAGGGCGTGACCTAATTCATGTAGTACTACGGTAATAAAAACACATAAAATAAACAATACTGACCATACTGCTTGCATCGAATTTTGTCCATTTTTATAATTTATAAAAACGACAAACAATATAAGAAAAGCAAAAGTCCAGTGCATAAATATACCTATGCCCGCAACGGTTCCAAGTTTAAATAGACCTTTCATTTTATTTTATTTCATTTTATTCATGATATAGAACAATAAATCACGTAACGTAGTTGTTTTTCCATAATCTTTCTCTGGGATTTCAATCCCCAACTTTTCGTTCAGCGCTATAATAAATTGCAATGCATCAAAAGAATCGATCCCCAGCGTTTCCCGAATATTTTCATCCGGTTTCAATACCGAGGGTTCCGTATCTGGCGCAATATTTTTTAATAGCTGAAAAATATTTTTTTTAATTTCATCTTCATTCATAATGATTCTGGTTTTTGTAAATTTCTAGCTAAAAGATTCAAAAACTGACTTCCAGTAAGTCCATCAGTAGCACGATGATCTCCTGCCAAAGTTGCATTAACCATAGATCGAATACCCAACATTCCGTTTTCGGCAAAAGGTTGTTCTGATATACTGCCAAAACCTATGATGGCAACTTGTGGTGGATAAATTATCCCAAAAACAGTATCTGCGCCACCATCCCCCATACTGGAAAGTGTTATAGTGCCATCACTTAATTCAGAACTTCTCAATTTCATGGCTCTTGCTCTGGGAATAATATCATTTAACGTTTGCATGATTTCATCAACGGTCTTCAAATCAGCCTGATGAATTGCTGGAACCATGATTCCACCATTATGCAAGGCTACCACAAAACCAATATTAATTTCTTTTTTTGGTTTCAATCCATTATCCCAAGTGGCATTCAAATCCGGAAAATCCTGTAGTGACTTCGCAATTGCTTTTATAAACAAAACAACAGGAAGTAATCTTGACTGTACTTTTCGCTGATCATTTTCTTCTTGCAACCAAGCCAAGGCTTTGGTCAAATCGATTCTTTTTTCCAGATAATAATGCGGAATTTCCCTATTTGATTTACTCATCGCAGCGGCAATTGCGGTACGAATAGCATCAGTAGGTGTCTCTGTTTTTTCAATTGCAACCGAAACATTTCCGGCTGCCCCTTTTTTAATGGTTTCTTGTTGTGCGATAAAACGTTCTACATCTTCCCTTGTAATTGCACCATGTGGTCCGTTTCCTTTTACATGCGAAAGAGCTATATGATGTTCTTCTGCCAATTTTTTGGCTAATGGAGAAGCTTTTATATGAATTTCTCTATCTGTTTCTTGCATGATACCTTCAGTTATTTTTTCTTCGATTGGATGCAATTCGATTGGTTTTTCTTTTTTGGTTTCCAAAGAGACTTCTATTGGTTTAATCAATGCCATTACAGTTCCTACTGGCACTTTGGTGCCTTCCTGAATCAATAATTTTTCGATAATGCCTTCATCAAAAACTTCAATTTCAATGAGTCCTTTCTGGGTTTCCACTTCGGCAATAATGTCCCCTCGCTTCACTGATTCTCCTGTTTTTTTCTTCCATTCGATCAATGTCCCATCTTCCATGTCTGCGCCCAAACTAGGCATTACAAACTCAATCATGATGTATCATTTTTTTTACTGCATTTACAATATCCTGTTTTTGGGGAACGGCAGCTTCTTCCAGCTGTGCAGGATATGGCATAGGCACTTCAACGCCACACAATCTTACTACTGGAGCATCCAAATCGTAGAAAGTTTTTTCCATAATACGAGCGCTAACTTCTGAAGAAATGCTTACGGAACGCCAAGCATCTTCGACGATAATTGCCTGATGTGTTTTGGCCACCGAAGCCAGAAAAGTAAACTCATCCAGTGGTCTTAAAACACGCAAATCAATCACTTCGGCATCAATTCCAGCTGTCGCTAATTCGGCAGCGGCCTCGAGGCATTTATAGACTCCGGTTCCATACGTTATGATTGTAATGTCTTTTCCTTTTTTTAGCACTTTCCCTTTACTAATATCGAGTATATCCGAATCAACAGCTATTTCTTTTTCTAAATTGAGCATTCCGGTATATTCAAATAGCACTACAGGATCTTGACTTTGCAATGCCAAACGCAGCATGCCTCGAGCATCTTCATGTGTACCTACAGACAAAACAACCAAACCCGGAACATGAGCGTAAAAAGGTTCCCAACTATGCGAATGCTGGGCTCCTAATTGCTTACTGATACCACACCCCATTCGGATTACAAGCGGAACATGCAATTGTCCTCCCGACATATGTTGCAAAGTAGCTGCATTATTTACAATTTGATCCAAGGCCAGCAAACTGAAATTGACAGTCATTACCTCAACTATAGGTTTCATTCCAGCCAAAGCAGCACCAATTCCAGCACCTACAAAACCCGATTCAGAAAGAGGCACATCCATAATACGTTCTTCTCCAAATTCCTGTAACAATCCTTTGCTTACCGCAAAAGCTCCTCCGTAACGTCCCACATCTTCACCCATCAAAAAAACGTTTTCGTCTTTTTGTAACGCTTCGCGAATTCCTTGTTTTAAAGCTTCGCGGTACGTAAGTGTTGTATTCATAACAGTATTTTTCATGCATAAATTTGTTTCTATTAAACAGCCTAACTTTTTTTCCAACGATTCAATCCTGGGAGAATATTTATCGCTTTTTGAATGGCATATTCATGGTGTTCCAACTTTTTCATTTGCTTTTGCACATTACTTCTCATATCCTCCAAATTCATTTTGGGATGAATAAATTCTCCGTTTTCATAACAGTATTTGCAATACTCATTGCTTTTTTGACCGTCTTTTTCGGTTCCTTTTGCTTCTTCTGAGTCAAGTGGCATCCCGCAACTTTGACAGATTGCTAAATTTTCCATGATGTATTTAATTTTTTATACTTTGTTTTTTTAAGCAATGAGCTTCCTCAACCCATTCCATCAATTCATCGTCAATATCCTTTTCATCTTTAATTTCAATATTATAGAGATAGCGATGAGCAGACATTTGAATATTCTTTTTGATCCTTTCCTTTTGTAAAATGTGGTCTAAACTAAAGTCTACGACTATTTTTTCCTTGAATATTTTAACAGCCACAAACGTAAATGTCCCAACAAAATGAATACAACATTCTAATGATTCTATTTTAAAGTCTCCCAAACGATTTTTTACGGAATTCTTAAATTTTTCATACAATGCTTTACTGCGATCTTTCCCTTTGAAGTGGTTATCCAACGGAAAAATTTTACAGGAATGTATTTGCCCTTTTCGTTCAAATTGTCGTCCACATTTAGGACATATCCACAATTCCATTTTATTTATTTTTCACTATAAACAAATTTTGTCAATTGATCTAATGGTTCCCATGTTCCCGCTTCCGCAAAATCTACCGCCATCTGGATTTTGTGCTCTATTTTTTGCTTCATTAGCTCTATTTCGGCTTCTGTAATCCATTGTTGTTCTAAAAGAAATTGCTGGTATTGTGGTATCGGATCTCTTTTTTTCCACTCGTCTACTTCGGTTTTTTCCCGGTATAATTCGGCATCAAACATAGAGTGTGCTCTAAAACGATACGTATTGCAAACCAATAGAAATGGCTTTGTCTCGCTTCTAACTTTTTGAACCGCTTTGTTAGCTGCGTCAATAACAGCCGTCAAATCCATTCCATCCACAGCAACGGATTCTATGCCATAAGCTGCTCCTTTTTTCTCAATTTCAGTCATCGAATGGGAATACTTTAAGGCGGTACCCATTGCATACAAATTATTTTCACAAACAAACAAAACAGGTACTTTCCATAGAGCGGCGAGATTCATGGCTTCATGAAATTCTCCCTCGGCAGCGGCGCCTTCACCAAAAAAACAACAGCTAATATTTGATTTTTTTTGTTTTTTAGATGCCAATGCCATTCCCACTGCTACGGGAAGATGACTACAAACAATAGCATTACCCCCGAAAAAGTTTTTTGACACATCAAATAAATGCATCGATCCCCCTCTCCCACGACTACATCCTTCTAGTTTGCCATACATTTCTGCCATTATCGAATCGGCATCAATTCCTCTGGCCAGAGCATGACCATGTTCCCGATAAGTAGCCAATACATTATCATCATCATTTAAAGCTTGTATTACCCCTACTGCAACGGCTTCTTCACCAATGTATAAATGAAGAAATCCTCTAATTTTGGCTTTAGAATATTGTTCGGCGGCTTTTTCTTCAAACCTTCTAATGAGTATCATTTGATATAAAAGTAGAAGTCCCTGTTTTTGATCTGATGGAAGAGCTTTTGCGACTGACTGTAACATGTTTTTTTCTTTTTATATTTTTTTTAAAGACCAAATGCATAAAAATAGTACGTAGGCTTGTTGGCATATTTGCCTTCAATCATGATACCACGGCTTTTAGATCCAACGGCATCCATAAAAGACTTGAGCGTGGAAACCGGTTTGTTATTGACAGCTGTAATCACAAAACCCTCTCGGATATCAGTATATGCTTTTATTTTTCCTTCTGTGATTTTTGTAATTTTCAATCCCGCTTTTAAATCATATTTTTTCTGATCTTCTTTAGTGATTTCTTCAAGTGTAATACCCAAATTTTTAAGCAAATCGGTGTTAACATTTTTCATCATTTGAGTGCTTGCTTCTTGTTTCTTTAGTGTTGCAATAAGCTGTTTTTGCTCTTTCCCATTTCGGATTAATGTTATGGTAACTTTTTCGCCCGGGTGTTTTCTCATAACGATTTCCTGAAATTGGGATGTGGTATTGGTTTCGATATTATCAATCTTAATGATGACATCTTTCACTCTAACACCGGCCTCATAGGCCGCTCCATTTACAGATAGAGTATCAACATATACTCCATTGGCACGCTCCATATTTAGCTCTTTAGCAAGAGAACTATTCATGTCACGAATTCCAATTCCTAAATAGCCACGTTGAACCTCTCCATACTTCATGAGATCATTGGTTACTTTTTTCACGATATCTACGGGAATTGCAAAAGAATATCCAGCATAGGCTCCAGTGGGAGTGGCTATTGCAGTATTAATCCCTATTAACTTTCCTTCTAAGGTTACTAATGCTCCTCCACTGTTACCGGGATTTACTGCTGCATCAGTTTGTATAAAAGATTCAATAGCTCCCTGATTGCTTAGAATATTGATATTTCTGGCTTTGGCACTTACAATTCCTGCAGTAACAGTAGATGCCAGATTAAACGGATTTCCCACAGCAACCACCCATTCACCAACCTCAATAGTATCACTATCGCCAAATAGAATAAAGGAAAGATTCTGTTCTTCAATCTTAATGAGTGCAAGATCAGTTTGTGGATCTGTACCTATTATTTTGGCCAAATAAGAGCGCCCGTCAAACAATGTGACTTCAATTTTATCAGCATCTTTTACCACATGATTATTCGTTACAATATACCCATCAGGTGTCAATATCACCCCAGATGCACTACCAATTATTGGCTCCGGATTTTCGTTGGGTTGGTATTTGTATTCTCTAAACATAGGATCTTGCCTGAAAAATTTTTTAAACAATTCATTTAAGTCATAAAAGTCATTGTTATCACCATTTTCAAATTCCTGTCTTTGTCTATTAAAAGTGCATTTAATATTTACTACCCCTGGCGTGGCAATTTTGGCTGCCATTTTGAAATCGACATTGCCTGTATAAGAAACTTTCGCAGCCGTTTTTGAAGCACTATTTTGAATATCTTCAATATTTTTCCCACTATTCTTATCCTGTGCATGGCATCCTTGCACCAAAAGAAAGAGGAAAAACAAAAATACAGCTTGACTATATGAATTGATTTTTCTAAATGTTGTCATGATCAAATTGATTTTTATTAAAAATGATTTTCGTACTATTTCAGGATTGTTCTAATGTTGAAATATCTCCTTCAGGTAAACCGAGTTCACGGGCTTTCAACAATCGCCGCAAAATTTTTCCGCTTCGGGTTTTTGGAATACTTTCAACAAATTCAATTTCTTTGGGAGCCACTGCCGGTCCCATTAGTTTTCTGGAAAAACCAACAATATCCATTCGGATTTCCTCATTGGATTCTATACCACTTTTCAAAACCACGAATGCTTTGACTAGTTCCCCAATTATGGGATCTGGTTTTCCAATAACTGCTGCTTCTGCAACTGCTGGATGTCTCATTAGCGTGCTTTCAACCTCAAAAGGGCCAACCATATGCCCCGAAGTTTTGATAATATCATCCGCACGGCCGATAAACCAGAAATACCCATCTTGATCTTTTTTGGCCAAATCACCGCTGATATACCATTCGCCAATAAAACATTTATTGTACCGTTCTTCTTCATGCAGATATCCTCTAAAAAGGGATGGAAATCCTTTTTTTAAAACCAGATGTCCCTGACTATTGGGTTCTGCAATAAATTTCAATTCTTTATCATTAATTTCAGCAATATCAATGGTTACACCTGGTAATGGTTTACCCATCGATCCAGGTTTTACTGTCATCGAAGGATAATTAGCGATCATAATTCCACCCGTTTCGGTTTGCCACCAATTGTCAAGAATTGGTGTTCCTAAATTTTCCTGACCCCAGATTACTGCTTCGGCATGAAGTGGTTCTCCCACACTCAGAATCAATCGCAGTGCTTCCAGATGGTATTCTTCACGTGGTTTTATATCCAACCGCATTAATCGTCTTATGGCCGTAGGTGCCGTGTACCAAATCGATATTTTATGTTCTTCCAGAATTGAATACCATCTTATGGCATCAAATTCTTCTTCGTCAATAATACTGGTAATTCCATGTAGCAAGGGGGTAATTATACCATACGAAGTTCCTGTTACCCAACCTGGATCTGCGGTACACCAATAGCGATCATCATCGTGAAAATCAAGCACATATTTTCCAGTGGCATAATGGGTTAGTATGGCTTTATGCACGTGTAATACCCCTTTCGGCATACCAGTCGTTCCACTGGTAAAATGCAGTAATGCCGCATCTTCTGGATTGGTTTGTGGAATATTAAATTCCTCAGAGGCCTGTTCCATAAGTTTAGAAAAAGACATTATTTGCTGTGAGAAATGTTCAGTAGCATCTGTTAGAATAATGAAACAAAGTGAGGGAAGCCTTTCCAGTAATGGTTTTATTTTTTTGTCAAATAAAAAAGAAGTGGTCACCAAAACAACAGCATCTCCCTTACTGAGTCTCTGAAAAACAGGTTCAGGACCAAAAACCGAAAATAACGGACAAAAAACGGCCGTATATTTTAATGTTCCCAAAGCCGTAATATATAATTCGGGGATTCTTCCAGCAAAGGAAAAAACGCGTTCTCCTTTTTTAACCCCCAACTTTTGAAGTACATTTGCAAATTTGGACGTCTTTTTTTGCAACTCGCCATAAGTGAGATCTTCAAAACTTCTGTCTTTTCGAATAAAACGAAGCGCAACGGTATCTTTTAAGTTAGTTTGGGCGTGACGATCTACCGCCTCATGAGCGATATTCAATCCTTTCCCGTCAGGGAGGCCATTTAATTCTTTGGAAATTTCATCCCATGAAAAAGAAGCTTGTACTTTCTCATAATTCAAAAGATGATGATCTATATTTTTTTTGGCGGAAATCATATTTTATTTTATAAAAATGGAACCAAATCAAATCATAAAATGTTCTTATTTACTGTATATTGTCAATATATAAGGGCTCAAAATTTGAAAAAAACAGGAAGACTTGGGATTGCTTCTCTCTTGTCAATTGATCTTAAAATTACTTCATAAGCTTATGAATTTTCATGAATTCAAATGCTGCTTTATTTTTTCTATACGTACAGCTGTTATTTTGTATTCAGGCGTTTGCACATAATTATCTCTAAACGGTCCTGTTATTTTGTTGATAAACACTTCTGTATTACTAAATGTTGTAAAACACTCCCCTTTTCGAACACTGTCATCCATTTTGACTTTCAAAAAAGCAGTTCCGTATTTACTTGAAATTTTAACCTTTTCCCCTTCTTTCATTTTTATAAAATTGGCATCATCGGGATGAATATGCAGAAAATCAGAAGAATGAATTTCTTTATTGGCGGTTCTGTAGGTCATTGTTCCCGAATTGAAATGATACAATTCTCTTCCAGTAACTAAGGTAAAAGGATACAGTTCTGAGGTTTGTTCAAGTGTAGGCACAAAATCTATTGGAGCAAGATTGGCCTTGTCTCCAATTGGAAAACTTTTTTCATGAAGAATTTCAGTACCGGGATGATTTTCGTCTGGACATGGCCATTGCAAACCATTATTTTGTATACGTTGATAGGTAATTCCATGAACCGCTTTCCATGCCTGTCTAATTTCATTCCAGATTTCTTCAGCTGATGTATAATTGAATAACTCTTTTTTACCCATTTTTTCTGCCAATGCGCATACAATTTCCCAATCGCTTTTTACCTCTTCCGGAGCTGGAATCACTTTTCTGATTCTTTGAATTCTTCTTTCAGAATTCATAAAAGTGCCTTCTTTTTCGAATGAAGAAGCAACAGGAAGAAACACATTGGCAAATCGTTTTGCGGTCTCAGTCAAGAACATATCTTGCACGATAAGCAAATCCAGATTGCTGAACGCTTTTTCGGTATGGCTTGAATCCGGCATGGTAAAATAAACGTCAAACCCTACAATCCACATCGCTTTGAGGTTGCCCAATGCGGCAGTGTCAATCATTTCGGGAAGAGTTAGACCTTTTTTATCGGGTAAATTGGTGCTCCAAAGTCTTTCAAACCGTTCCCTTTCCTTTTTCACGGAAGCAAGACCAGTGTAGGAACCCGGCTCACAGCCCATTACGGCTGCACCTTGTACATTATTTTGTCCTCGCAAAGGATTAACTCCGGATCCTGATTTGCCGATATTCCCTGTAATCAGTGCCAGATTTACCAAAGCCATTACCGACTCGGTTCCTTGAGTATGCTCCGTTAATCCAAGTCCGTGAAAACACATCGATGGAGATTCCGTCGCATATAAATGGGCAGCTTCACGAATTAGTTGTTCAGGAACTTTACATATCTTGGAAGCACGTTCAGGTGTCCAAAAACTGATGAACTTTTTAAAAACTTCCCAACCTTCCACTCGATTTCCTATAAATTTTTCATCAAACAATCCTTCCGCTATTATAACATTTGCCATGGCATTAAACAGCGGAATATTGGTACCAGCCTTTAACTGCAAATGGTATTTGGTGTATTTTGCAAGTTCAATTTTTCGAGGATCGATCACAATCAAATTGGCGCCATTCAATACGGCCTGTTTGATTCTTGCCCCAACTATCGGATGACTTTTGGTGGTATTACTTCCAGAAATTAGAATTGTTTTGGCTTTCTCGATATCATCATAAGAGTTGGTTGCCGCTCCAGTTCCCAACATCATACTCATTGCTTTGGCAGTGGGCTGATGGCAAACCCTTGCACAGTTTTCTACATTGTTAGTTCCGATAACGGCTCTTGCAAATTTTTGTATCAAATAATTTTCTTCGTTTGTTGCTCGTGCAGAACCAATAATAGCAATACTGTCCGGGCCATACAGTGCTGAAATTTCTTTAAATTTCTCGGAACAAAAAGCGAGAGCCTCATTCCATGAAACCTCTTCCCATTTCCCATTTCTTCGAATCATGGGATGTTTTATACGATCTTCGGCATAATTATAATTCCACGCATAACGTCCTTTCACGCAAAGATGTCCTTTACTTACGGGAGATTCCATTACTGGGTGAATCCCTATAATTTTTTCGTTTTTGGTTTCAACATTTATTTCGCATCCCACACCACAATAGGCACAAACGGAACGGGTTGTTTTTTCTGCAATCCCAAATTGAATAACATTTTTATCTTCAATTGCACCCGTTGGACATGTATCTGCGCAAGCGCCACAACTAACACAGGAACTTTTATTAAACAATCCCTTTGAATCAGATACAATTTGTTCTTGATCTCCTCTCTTCGACATATGCCACACGAACTGTCCCTGCAGTTCGTCACATATCTTGATGCATCTCTCACACTTAATGCATTGTGCCAAATCAACTTGAATATAGGGATGGGAAATATCTTTATGTCTTTTGGTTTTAATTGATACTTCTCCCTTTATACCATAATGATTCAACCAATAATGAAACTCTTTATCCGGATTTTTTTTAACTGCTGATTGGGGATACTCTTTGGCCATCATAGCAAGAATACCTTTTCTGTAATCCTCTATTTCCGGTGATGTAGTTTCGATTACCATCCTATCCATAAGCAAGGTACTACAAGAGGGTTGCCAATGTGAATCTCCATTTACTTTTACGAGACAAGAGCGGCAAACCGATGAGGAAGAAAGTCGACTATCATGACATACCGCAGGGATTTTGATAGCATTGTTCTGCAACAATTCTAAAATAGTTGTTCCTGCTTCAAAGGAAAAAAGACGATTATCAATTTTTACTGAAAGCATCCCTTAATTATATGGTATTAATTCTCACCTCTTTTTAACCGCAGAGCCTCAAAAAAGCTCATCCAATTCAGCGATACTTTCGATTATTTTTTTATGAAAGTCTTTTTCAGCACCCAAAATATTTTCAATTCCTTTTATCAAAGCATCAGGATTAAAAGAAATACTGTCTATTCCTTCTTCTACCAAAAAATTCGCAAAAGCAGGAATATCACTAGGCGCCTGACCACAGAGTCCTACTTTTATTCCCATTTTTTTGGCCATTTTAATGGTTTGTCTTATTAGGGCTTTGACCGCTGGATTTTCTTCGCTAAACAAATAACTGACCAATGTAGAATCACGATCCAAGCCCAAGGTAAGTTGTGTTAAATCATTGGAACCAATAGAAAAACCATCAAATAGTTTTGCAAATTCCTCTGCCAATAAAACATTACTTGGAATTTCGACCATGACATACACCTCTAAATCGTTGACGCCTTGCACCAATCCGTTTTTTTCCATTTCCGCTAATACCATTTTACCTTCTTCAACCGTTCTGCAAAAAGGAATCATCAATTTCACATTGGTAAGTCCCATTTCATTTCGCACTTTTTTCATGGCATCGCATTCTAATGCAAAACCTTTTCTATAAAAATCGCTGTAATAACGGGAAGCTCCTCGAAAACCAATCATTGGGTTTTCTTCGTCTGGCTCAAAGTATTGTCCTCCAACAAGGTTTCTGTATTCATTGCTTTTGAAATCGCTCATTCGAACAATAACATCCTTCGGATAAAAAGCTGCAGCCACAATAGATACTGCTTTGGCTAATTCATCCACAAAATATTTTTTAGGATCCGTATAGCCTTTGGTCAATTCTTTTATAGTTGAAATAACTTTTTCATCAACCACTTTTTCAGGTTCACACAAAGCGAGCGGATGAATTTTTATGGTATTCGAAATTGCAAATTCCATTCGCATGAGACCAACACCTTGATTGGGGTAGTAACTCAACTCGAAAGCCCTTTCGGGATCTGCTAGAATTAACATAGGATCGGTTTTTGGTATTTCAAGTTTACTGAAATCTTGCTCTTTTACTTCCCATTTCAACAATCCATCATAAATATTACCATCTTTCCCTTCGGCACAGGAGACTGTAATATCCTGACCGTTTTTTATGACAGCAGTGGCATTTCCGCATCCTACAACAGCAACGGTTCCCAGTTCTCGGGCAACAATGGCGGCATGGCTTGTGCGACCACCTTTATTAGTAATAATCGCTGCAGCTCTTTTCATTATGGGATCCCAATCTGGATTGGTCAAATCGGTTATAATAATTTCGCCATCCAATAATAAATTACCCTCTTGCGGACTGTTTAGGATTCGGGCTTTTCCAGAAATTATTTTGTCTCCCAATGCTATTCCTTTTACTAAAAGTGTTCCTTTTTCTTTTAGTTTGTAAATTTCCCGAACTTGTTTGTTTATTTTTCCATGAATCGTTTCCGGACGCGCCTGAACGATATAGAGTTTATTATTGAATCCGTCTTTGGCCCATTCAATATCCATGGCTTTTTTATAATGCTTTTCAATTTTATAACACCATTGGGAAAGCTGGATTACTTCTTTATCGCTTAATGTAAATTGATTTTGTTTATCCAATGACGTTTCAGTATTTACTATCGTATTATCAACAGATAAGCTTTCGGATTCATCAGAATAAATCATAGTAAATTCTTTCCTTCCGCAATGTCTTTTTAAAATGGGGTTCAAATTTGGCTTTTCTAAAGTAGGTTTAAAAACCATCCATTCATCTGGTGTAATGCTACCTTGCACAATATTTTCACCTAGTCCCCAAGAACCATTGATGATAATTGTGTTTTCGAAACCAGTGTCGGGATCTATCGTAAATGCCACACCGGAAGATGCTTTATCACTACGCACCATTTGCTGAACACCTACTGAAATGGCAATGTCTAGTTTGTCAAACCCCATATCAATTCGGTATTTTATGGCTCGGTCTGTATATAAAGAAACAAAACAGCGGTGTACGGCAGCCACTAATTGTGCTGATCCACAGATATTCAAAAAAGACTGCATTTGCCCAGCAAAACTCGCTGTAGGCAAATCTTCGGAAGTTGCACTGCTACGTACCGCAACATCAAGGTTATTTTTACCACTTTGTTCACAAAGAGATCTATAAGCATTCTCTATTTCCTCACGAATTTCAACTGGAATTACCGCTGATAAAATCAGCGCTCGGGCTTTTTCTCCTATAACAGAAAGGTTCGAGTAATTTTTTGTATCCAGCTGAATCAATAAATCTTCGAGTGGTTTCTCCAAATGATTTTTTTTAATAAAAAAACGGTATCCGTTTGCAGTGAGAGCAAAACCGTTGGGAATAGCAACCCCTATTGAGTTAAGCTGGGTATACATTTCTCCAAGTGAAGCATTTTTTCCACCAACTTTACCAATTTCGGATATATTAATTTGGTCAAAGAAAAGTATGTGGCTGTAGTTTGACATGTCTTATCGTTTTTAACGTTAGAATGACAATTAGAGTAAAAGACTTCAAATTATAAATGTATTTTGACATACATTTTAATTGAATAAGTAAATCTGTTTTTAAAGTTTTCTAAACACTAAAAATTGAGGCTGTCCATAAATGACTTTTAGTGCTTTTATTGGCATTTTTTACCATAACGGGAAGTAGTAAGTAGGAATACTTCCATAATAGAACCTAATTTGTATTAGCTTAAATTTTAATGAACATCAATTAAAACATAAGTAGCTGTTTTTATCATGCTCCCAATTTCATAAAATACAACTCTTAAATTCTGTCGTATTTTAATTATAAATAGCTGGTAAATTTAATGAAATATAATGATTTTTTAAATATTAAGAGCCTTTTTTATTTCAAAAAAAACCTTATTTAAAACGCTACTAAATAAGCACTTATATACAAAAACAACATGAAAATCAGTATCGTGCCATCGAACTGTTTAAATGTGTAAAATGCGCAACAAATAAATTTTAGTTGGTTTATTTTATGGTTTTAATATCACACAATAAATGCTCGAAATATTCCAATACTTTTAACTCAAAGCAAATGCAACAGCAGCGTTGGAATGAATCATAGCAGTGTCAAAAACGGGCACCTGGACTTCTTCTTGTCTTATCAATAATGGAATTTCTGTACAACCCAGAATAATCCCTTCAGCTCCATTGTCTATTAATTTTTCAATAATCGAAAGATATCTTGCCTTGGTACTTTCCAAAATTAATCCTTTTCCCAACTCATTAAAAATAGTATCATGTATAAAATCTCTATCGTCGGCTCCTGGTATTATTGCTTCAATATTCAAAGCCGTTAATTTGTCTTTAAAAAAATCCAATTCCATCGTGAATTTTGTTCCCAGAAGTCCCACTTTTTTCAGATTGCTTTTTTGAATTTCCTTAGCGGTTTCGGTAGCAATGTGAATGAGGGGCAAATCAACGCTTTCCTGAATTCGATCAGCAATAAGATGCATGGTATTGGCACAAAGAATAATCGCTTCGGCACCACAGTCTTTTAAATTTTGACACGCTTTTGACAACATATTGAATGTCGTTTCCCAATCATTATTTTCATTGTTTCTTTTGATGTCATTGTAATTGAAAGAATAAATCATGCACTCCGCAAAATTCACTCCTCCTAACTGTTCATTAACCCCTTCATTAATAAACTTATAATAATCTGCCGTAGATAACCAACTAATACCTCCAATAAGCCCTAATTTTTTCATTTCTTTTTTATTAATTCATTCGTACCAAAAATTAAAAATAAGAATATAAACCAAGGAAAACACTCAATATACCGCAATTAATAAACTCAATCCGGCTTTTCTATTGATAACCATACATTATGGAATACTTTGACTAATGCAATTACTTGTTTTTAACTTCCTTTTAAAAAAAATTTAAGTGATGTGTTCCAAACAATTACTATCAATTTTAATACTTTTAAAAAAAATTGTTCAAAGAATAAATAAAAAAATAAGTAGTCAAGAAACTTTCTTAAATTTTTCAAAACAACTGATTATTCTTTCAAAAAAAATCATATTTTTACAATATAAACTTACAACAATATCAAAAAAAATGAAAAAATTACTTCTTGTTTTGTCTTTTGTGTCCCTTTTGGTCACAACTTCCTATTCCCAAGAAGCTACTTTTGTCACTTCGGTGGAAGGGATAAAAGAATATAGCTTGCCCAACGGAATGAAAATTTTATTAATTCCGGATGCTGCACAATCAAATGTGGTTGTCAATATTGTGTATGGGGTTGGTTCCCGTCACGAAGGTTACGGAGAATCTGGTATGGCACATTTATTAGAACATATGCTATTCAAACGTTCTTCCAAATTTACTGATATCAAGAAAACAATTGCCGATAAGGGAGCACAAGCCAACGGTACCACTTATTATGACCGTACTAACTATTATGAAATTCTGCCTGCCACCGATGAAAATCTAAAATGGGCACTTGAAATGGAAGCTGATCGAATGGTAACCTCAGCCATACTGCAATCGGATTTGAACACTGAATTTAGTGTGGTTCGAAATGAGTTTGAAATTGGAGAAAATTATCCTTCCGGGGTATTAAGTGAACGCATTCTTTCTACTGCTTATTTATGGCATAACTATGGAAAATCGACTATTGGAAGCAAAGAAGATATTGAACGTGTTCCTGCTAGTCGTCTGAAAGTTTTTTACCAAAAATACTACCAGCCCAATAATACTACACTTATAATTGGAGGAAAATTTGATGAGAAAAAAACGCTTTCTTGGATTAAAGACTATTTTGCTCCTATTCCTAGACCAAAAACAGAAATTGAACAAACCTATACAGTTGAACCGCCACAAGACGGTGAACGATTTGTGGAATTGAAACGAAATGGTGATCTTCAATACATCGGAATGGCGTATCATACTCCTAGTTTTTCGGATAAAGAATATGCTGCTAACAATGCCTTAATTTCAATATTAACCAATAACCCTTCTGGTATATTGTATAAAAAATTAGTCGAAACGAAACTATCCACCAGTGTTTATGGATATACCGGAACCTTAAAAGATCCTGGATTTAGTATGTTTACCTGTGAAATTGCCAAAGACAAAGACATCAACCCTGTTCAAAAAGTCTTTTTGGAAACCATGAATGAAGTTCCTCAAATGACTTTTACAGAAGAGGATCTTAAACGAGCTAAAAATGATTTGTCAAAACAATTTGAAAACACCTATAACAAGACAATTAACCTATCAATAGCTATGACAGAATATGTTGGTGCTGGCGATTGGCGATTGTTTTTTTTAGATAGAGACAATGTAGAAGCCTTGACGGTTGCCGACATTCAAAATGCTGCCAAAAAGTATTATTTACAAAGCAACAGAACTTGGGGACGTTTTATTCCTGAAGCCACTAGCGAAAGAACTAAAGTAAATGACACTAAAGACATTGCAGCCCTTGTGAATGGCTACAAAGGAAAAGCAATGGAAGCCAATACCAACACCTTTGAAACATCAGTAGCCAATATCATGAAATCTACTGAAGAAGGAAAATTAGCATCGGGTGGTAAATATGCTTTATTGGAAAAACCTGCCAAGGGAAATAAAATTGAAGGTCGCTTGTTATTAAGGATGGGAGATGAAAAATCGTTGAGCCAAAAATCAATGATCGCCAATCTAACAGCTAGCATGCTGAAATTAGGAACTAAAACCAGAACTAAAAAAGACATTAACGACCAACTTGACCAATACAAAATTAATTTAAGCCTGAATGGATCTGTTGATGGATTATATGTAAGAATCAGTACTGACAAAACTAATTTAACCAATGCCTTAAACATACTACAGGACATTTTAAGAAACCCTTCATTCGATGTTACCGAATTTGAAAAGCTAAAACTAGAAACCAAAAACGGATTAGAGTCCAACAGAAATGAACCTCAAGCTGTTGCTAGTGAAGAGCTAACAAAACTAACTGCTTTGTATTCTAAATCACATCCTTACTACTCTGAATCCATAGATGAAAGTTTGGCTACTTTAAACAAAATAACTATTGAGGACATCAAAAATTATTATGCCCAATTTTATGGAGGTTCTAACAGCATTGCGTCATTTGTGGGTGGAATCGATAAACCAATTATTAAAACATTCTTATCCAATACTTTTGACAATTGGAGTCCAAAAACGGCTTACAAAAGAATTCCAACCCAATATTTTGATGTCAAATCAAGTGATAAAACCATTCAAATCAATGATAAGACCAATGCCTTTCTATTTGGAAAAATCAATTTGAATATTGGAGAAAAAAATCCTGACTATCCTGCTGTAGAAATGGCCAATGAATTATTGGGAGGTGGTTCATTCTTATCTTCCAGAATACCACAACGTTTACGTGAAACTGATGGTTTAAGCTATGGTGCAGGTTCCTATTTGCAGGCCAATGCAATTGATCCGACAACAGATTGGGGACTTTATGCCTATTACAACCCAACGATGAAAGAGAAATTGATTACAGCCTTAAATGAAGAAATTCAAAAAGCAATCAGTAAAGGTTTTACCAAAGAAGAATTTGACAGTTCTTTGAAATCTTGGTTACAAAACAGACAGACAATGCTTGGAACAGATGAATTTTTGGTTCGTCAACTAAGAGAAAATATGGATTTAGGAAAAACGTTCAAAGATTTTGAAGATTTTGAAAACAAAGTTAAAAACTTAGATGTTCAAAAAATAAATACGGCTTTAGTCAAATATTTTGATCCAAAGAAATTAGTTATGATAAATGCGGGTGATTTTGTTAAAAAATAATTTTTTGTTACCAAAAAACTAAAGTCCTAAGTTAAACAAAGAAAATTTAGCCTAGCAAAATTTAAATCGAAAAAAGGTGTTGAGCAATCAACATCTTTTTTTTGTCACTTTTTTTTTCTGGCTAAACCTAAAAGCAAAACGTTCCTTTATTATTTATGGCAAACCACTTATCTTTTATTTAAAAACTGATACTATGAACTTTAAAAAAATAAAAACTTAACAAAACTAAAACAAATCTTAATTAACAATCTAAAATCAGCACTATTTCGTAACTTTATAAGCCCGATTCTTTTCCTGAAAAATATCTTTTTATTTCAAACAAAATTAGTAATAATTCAATTTTTAAATCTACTAATCGCTCTTGAAAAATATTTTTTTTGCCCTCTAAATAGCAAAGTTCTAACTGAAGTTCATTTTAATTAAAAAAACAAAGTCATGAAAAAACAAACTGGCATCTGGATTGATTCATCAAAAGCAATTATTGTTACTCTTGATGGTGGAAAGCAAAGGGTATCAAAAATCGAATCTGATTTAGAAAATAAAATATACCATCAAAAAGAAGGAAGCAAAGGATCTTTCAATGGTAGTCATCATGGTAGCGATGAAACTAAATTTGAAGAAAAAAGAAAAAATGAAACCAATCATTTCCTCAAAAATATTCTATCACATATCAAATTAGTCGATGAACTCTATATTTTTGGACCAGCTGAAACAAAAATAAAACTAGAACAGAAAATAAACACCGATAAATCATTCGATGCAAGCAAACTAAAACTAGTTGAAACTGCAGAAAACAATATGACCACAAATCAAATCGTAGCTAAAGTGAAGAAATTTTATCACTAAGGATTCAAAAGTTGTATCGATAGCAGATTGTAGAAAACAGGTTGCAGAAAAACCGAAAACTCAAAACTCAGAACAATTCAAAGCATGAAATATAGAATCGAAAAAGACACCATGGGCGAAGTCCAAGTTCCCTCAGAAAGATATTGGGGAGCACAAACCGAGCGGTCCTTAAATAATTTCAAAATTGGCCCTACGGCATCTATGCCTAAAGCGATTATTGAAGGTTTTGCTTATTTAAAAAAAGCAGCTGCCTACACTAATTGTGAATTGGGCGTTTTATCTGTTGAAAAACGAGATTACATTGCCTTGGTATGCGATGAGATTCTTTCAGGACAGCTTCCTGACGAATTTCCGCTTGTAATTTGGCAAACCGGTTCTGGTACACAAAGCAACATGAATATCAATGAAGTAATCGCTAATCGCGCTCAAGTACTGAAAAGATTAAGCATTACTGAAGACGAGCCTTTTATCAAAGCCAATGATGATGTCAATAAATCGCAATCGTCTAATGATACTTTTCCAACTGCTATGCACATTGCGGCTTATAAAGTAGTGGTTGAAAACACCATTCCTAATGTCAAAAAATTAAGAGATACTTTAGAGGGAAAAGCAACCAAATTTAAATCGGTAGTCAAAATAGGTCGCACACATTTGATGGATGCCACTCCTCTCACTTTAGGTCAAGAAATTTCGGGTTATGTTGCACAATTGGATTATGGTTTGAAAGCTGTTAAAAACACATTAGAACACTTATCTCAAATCGCTTTGGGTGGCACCGCAGTAGGAACTGGATTGAATACGCCAAAAGAATATGATACAAAAGTAGCTGAATACATAAGTCATTTTACAGGACACCCTTTTGTGACTGCTCCCAATAAATTCGAAGCACTGGCAGCTCACGATGCTATAGTAGAAACACATGGTGCATTAAAACAAATAGCGGTTTCTTTGAACAAAATAGCCAATGACATTAGGATGCTGGCTTCTGGACCACGTTCCGGAATTGGAGAAATCCTAATTCCAGAAAACGAACCAGGGTCATCAATCATGCCCGGAAAAGTAAATCCAACACAATGCGAAGCGCTCACTATGGTTTGTGCACAAGTTATAGGCAATGACATGGCTATTACCGTTGGTGGTATGCAAGGCCAATATGAACTGAACGTTTTTAAACCCATGATGGCTGCCAACTTTTTACAATCGGCGGAATTACTGGGTGATGCTTGTCGGTCTTTCGACATACATTGTGCACAAGGAATTGAGCCTAACCATAACCGCATTCAGGAATTGGTCAATAATTCTTTAATGCTAGTTACTGCTTTGAATACTAAAATTGGATATTATAAATCGGCTGAAATTGCCCAAACAGCGCACAAAAACGGCACCACACTCAAAGAAGAAGCGGTACGATTAGGATATGTAACTCCCGAAGAATTTGATGACTGGGTGAAACCAGAGGAGATGGTTTGAGAAGGATTTTAGAATTCAGAATTTTGAAAAATGAATCCCAAGGCCGATCAACTATTTACCGAGATTCATACCATTTAGGTCTTATAGCTAAAAAACCTGCAAATCGACAATTTTGCAGGTTTTTCTATTTCAATTATATTTTGAGAATTAGTCATTAACTTTATTTTCCATCTACATAATCTTGCAAATAACTAAAACGCTCGGTAAGTTTTCCGTTTTCAGTCATTTTGGCCCTTTTGAGTATTCCGTCTTTATCTCCGTTAAAAAAGGCTGGAATAACATGTTCTGAAAACATTTCTCCAAAACCTTCACTGGCATCTTTTGGTAATTCACAAGGTAAATTATCAACGGCCATCACAACAATTGCAGCAGGATGAAAGACATCTACTTCTTTATTTTCACTAGGCAAATAACCGTATAAAGGTTCTGCAATCGTAGAAGAACGCAAAGTACAAGCGATTGGTCCATTGACATCACAAGAGATATCTGCTACTACTTTTATCTTGCAATCATTGGCTTGAAGCATATCGCGGGTTAAAATTACAGGGGCTCCATTGCCATAAAAATGCCCTGTGATATAAATATCTGAAACCTTGGTAAATTTTTCAAAATCAGAAACATATTCTGCTGGATTATTATGAAAATCGGTAAAGTCTAAAACTTGTCCATCTTTTCTTTTATTATAATCCAAAACATCAATTTGCACATAAACGGGCTGAGTAAAATTTTTAGTCAAGTAATTTTCAACCGAAACTTCCTTAATTTTCATGGCATCCAAAATTTCTTTAGCTCCATTTCCTACTTTCCCAGTTCCAGTTACCACAATTTTTAGAGGAGGCAAAACCAATCTTTTCAAATGAGTGATTAATGCATCTTTGCCAGAAAGTGTTTCGGCTTTTGGCATTTTAAACAATTCGAATTTGATACCAAATGCACGAAAAGCATTGTAAGCACCCACAATACCTGCATATCGACCAAAACCAATTAATCTTCGATTGTGCGAATCTATAATAGTTTCATGATCGTACAAGTCGATATTTTTTTCTAAAATAGCTTGCAATAACTTTCTGTTATACGGTTGTTTTTTAATTGTATGCGAAAAAAAGAAATAGGCCTTATTAGGAATTAAATACTCCACAGGAACTTCTTTTACTCCAAAAAGAACATCGCAATCACTTACATCATTGGTTACTTCAATCCCCATATTACGATATTCACTATCGGCAAAAACACGTATATCCGAGCTTTCCACTTTTATGGTACATGAGTGATATAACTGTTTAATTCTAGCCAATTCATCAGGTGAGAAAACAACTCTTCTATCAGGTGGATTTTTTCTTTCTTTTATAATTCCGAACTTCATTGATGGTATTTTAAATTAATTAAATATAACTTATTATGTTTTTTTGTTACAAATATAACAATATAAAACAAATTTAAAAGATTTTATAAAAATTATTGATTCTGAAAAAGACTTAAAATAGTGATGATTAAAGAAGTAAAAAAAATACTTTTTAAGTTACGTTCTAAAAGAGTTGTTAATATTAAAAAAAAACAAAAACAAAACCATTGGATTATATATATTTGCTCTTTTAGTATCACAAAAATGAATTTTATAAAAAAGGCAAATATACTACATTTACTGCTTCTAATCGTAGTAATGAGTTCATGTAAAAATGAAAAGAAAGATATTCCAAAAGTGGCAATAAAAGACGCTGATCTTCCAAAAAATGTCTTGCCAAAAATGAAGCCTTTGGTTAATGAACCAAAACTTACCGCATCCTATATAGCCGTAAAGCAACAAAAAATAGATTCGTTTTACAATAAAAACTGGCCCAACAACAGTATGAACGGAGGTTTTCTTGTTGCGCAAAATGGCCAGATTTTATATGAAAAATACGAAGGATATGCAAACCTGAGAGACAAAACACCGATAACAAGCGACACTCCTATTCATATCGCTTCAGTTAGTAAAGTACTTACAGCCACTGCAGTTTTGAAATTAGTTAACGCCAAAAGAATTGACTTGGATCAAAAAGTAACTGATTTTTTAAAAGAGTTTCCTTATCCTGATGTTACTGTAAGAATGTTACTCTGTCACAGAAGCGGGATGCGTAGTTATGCTTATTTTACGGATCGTGACAAAAGTATTTGGGACAGACACAACACATTGACAAACCAGGATATATTAACCATTATGGGCACCAAAAATATTGGATTGGAACAAAGAACGGGTACTAGATTTGCCTATTGCAATACCAATTATGCCATGTTGGCTCTAATTATCGAAAAGGTGACCAAGATGTCATACAGAAATGCAATGGCTGAAATCATTTTCAAACCACTAGGGATGACAAATACTTTTGTTCTGGATTTTGACAAAGACAAACATAATGTGGCGCCATCCTATAAAGCCAATAGGGTCGAAATTGGCATTGATTATCTTGACAAAATTTATGGTGACAAGAACATCTACTCCACTCCTAGAGATTTATTAAAATTTGACAGAGCAAGGAATTCATCCTCCTTTTTGGAACCAGAATTATTGGCACAGGTCTATACTGGGTACAGCAACGAACGAAAAGGAACCAAAAATTACGGACTAGGTATTCGAATGATTAATTGGAAAAATGGCAAGAATTTCTATTTCCATAACGGTTGGTGGCACGGTTTTACATCGTCGTACATTCCTTTAAAAGACGAAAATGTCACTATAATTGCCTTGTCTAACAAATTCAGCAGAAATACATATGCAGTTCGAAAGCTTTCGGTGATATTTGGTGATTATCCGTTTAAAGTGGCGGATGAATAACGAATTTAGATTTTTGATTGACATTAGCATATAAAAACAATTAAGCCTCCAATAAATATTTTTTTTGGAGGCTTAATTGTATTACTTTTTACAAAATCTAATTAATTAGCAATTATCAATTTAGTAGTTGAAACTTCATTGGATTTAATCACTTTTACAATGTATTGACCATTGCTTAATCCAGCAGTATTGTTTCTGTGTCGGTTTTCTCCAGAAGCAGCGTCAATTACAAAAGATTTCTCTTCTCTTCGTTAAAGGTTATATACTTTTACAGTTACTTTCTCATTTACATCACTATAAAGGATATATTATAATGGTTCCAAATACTACTTTCGAAATCCATTCACTAGAAGAACTATTCCCTTTTGAAGCACAATAACTTACAGAAGTACCTCCAGTAGTGGTAAAGGTTGTTACTCCTGCAGCGGAAGCTCCCGAAGTACAATTTCCAACAATTTCAACATTATATGTTCTGCCTAATAGTAGGCTTGAGAGTGAGACAGAAACAACCGTTTCTGGTGTGGAATATGATTCAATTTGATAAAAATATGCAAAACTGGCAGTAGTTGGAGCAAAAACTCTTGCTATTCCATTTTGATCAATACAAACAGCTGTTTTTTCATAAACCCCAATACCTTTACCATTTAATCCAGCGTCTAAGTCTTTCCACATCCTTACCAAAAAAGTAGTTTTACGTCCTTTCCTATCTGGATTATCATAATGCGTATCGGTTATAGTATTGGCTAAAATAGGAGAATTTAAAAAGTCATTTGCTCCTATTGTTATTCCTCTATCGTATGGATCTGCCAATGCTTGAGCGGAGGTAATACTTGTATTTGCTGCGCTATAATAAAACTTACCCAAAATAGCACAACCTGCACTTGTACCACCAACAGGCACTTTTTTTGTATTTATTAAATAATTAATTGCATCTTCAACAGGAGTATCTTTCCAATAAGAAACATAAGTGGCTTGATCTCCTCCTGAAATGAATAAAGCTTCAGCATTTCTAATTTTAGTTGCAATTGCAGCAATACCTGCTTTCGCTTTAGAATCGATAAAAATTGTTTCCACTGAATTTACAGTTACACCTAAATCTGTATATATATAAGTATTGTAGCATCAGTCACAGCCGAACGCAAAACAACCACGTCTCCACCCCCTGATTTTTGCAACATCCACTTAATGGCGTCATCATTATCTGTTCCGCCTCCCATCAAACACATACCCCCAGTTGTAGTAGAAGAAACGTCTGTTGTACTTCCAACTTTCCAGCTGGTGTAGGTTTGCGATTGAACGCTTATCCCAAAACAAAAAACAAAGAGAGCCCGAATCAAATCTTTTTTAACAAAATATTTTTTTTCATAATAATAGGATTTTAGCTATATAATTTTCACAATATCAAATAATAAATATGATTTTTTTATATTAATATTTAAGTCAAAATAATTATTTTTACTACAATAATAAAAAATAACAACAAAATGCATTATAAACAGATTTAACTTTTTTTTAATATTAAAAAACTAATCATTTGGAAGATAATTACTTAAAAAATCAATTTTTCAGATATATTTAACTTGTTTTTAAAGTTTTTTTTAACAAAAATTATAATAAAATATCTAAAAAAAGTCAAAGCAAAATTAAACCGAATCGAGTTCTATTAAATTTATTAACTTTTAAAATAGCTTCCTTTGGAACAAAATTCATAAAAGGATTTTACATTTTGTTTTTATTTCGGCATTATATCTACTATCTTTGCAAGATGTTTGTTTGGACACAAAAATGGTATTCTTATTACAAACTGAATACTAAAACTAAGTACTAAACACTTAATTAAATGGGGTCGACTGGTTTTGACAGCAAGTCGAATTGAAAAGTAAGCACGTCGAGAACTGGGATAATTCTCGTAAATAAAAGGTCTCAAACATTTTACACGGCGAAGGAAACTACGCTCTTGCTGCATAATCTGAATTATAGTAAGATTAGCCTCGTCCTACCAGGTAGGAAAGCAGGATTCATCTCGAAAGCTTTGGTTTATAGCGGTCGATAAAGATGAATCGTAAATTTAAACCTAGATTTCCATGAGCTTCGGGTGGATTTCGAAACTAAAGAAGATAAGCAAAGAGTGGTTGTTTCTGACCAAACTCCCCGTCGAAAATCTATTCAGGAAATAAGCGTGTAGAAAGCTCTTTAGTTGCTTGTTTGGACCCGGGTTCGATTCCCGGCGATTCCACTGGGATAGTTTAAAGGCAACTTTTCAAAGTTGACAAAAACGCACAAAATGTCTCGAAACCCTTTAAAAGCCTGTAAATTTTTGAATTTGCAGGCTTTTTTATTTTTCCTGCAACTATCAAAATTTTTAAAAGTGCTCCAAATTTATATGGCAGTACTGTGGCATTTTGCTATTGTAGCAAAAAGTGCCACAATTTCGTCATAAAAAAACTTTCAAACTACTGATTTACAACATGTAAAGCAAGTTAACGACTTGACAAAAGAACGTCATAATTCTATATTTATTAATTTAAAAAATTGAATTATGTTAGAAAGCAGCTTTGGGCTTTGTTTCTTTTTGAAAACACCCAAAAACAAATCAAACATCAGATATATTTATCTGAGAGTAACTGTAGATGGAATACCTAAAGAGACATCTACCAAAAGGAAATGGGAGATTCAGAGGTGGGATCAAAAAACAGAAAGAGCAACTGGAAATAAGGAAGATGCCAGGGCGCTAAATCATTTTCTAGATGCCATAATAACTAGAATCAACCAGTTCAAGATGGACTTAATCTACAACGAGAAATCGATTTCCGCGCAACGAATTATTGATTTTGTATTGGGAAGGATAATTTCAAAAGCAATGCTTCTTGAAGAATTTAAAAAGCATAATGACGAAATGCTAGCATTGGTACCTCAAGATTATGCTTTAGCGACACACAAACGCTATGAGACAGCAAGATTTCATGCAAGAGAATTTGTTAAATACAAATACACGACGGACGATATTGAATTCAGGGACTTAGATTATGATTTTATCATCAGCTATGAATTATATCTAAAAACCGTACGAAATTGTGTAAATAACTCTGCCTTGAAATATATTGCCTGCATGAAAAAAGTCATAAACAGGGCAATTGATAAAGATATAATTGCACAGGATCCTTTCAGAGCATTCAAACGTAAAATGACAAAAACTATCAAAAGACCACTCACCGCGAGTGAATTGCGTACGCTCGAGCAGGTCAGTATTACAACCACAAGACTCCAAACGGTTCGGGATATTTTCGTCTTTCAGTGCTATACAGGTCTGGCTTATATTGACGCTTACCAACTTCGAAAAACAGATATAAAGATAGGTATAGATGGAGCGCAATGGATAATGTCGGAAAGACAAAAGACCGGTTCTGTGACCAATGTTCCATTACTTCCCAAGGCCCTCGAAATAATCGAGAAGTATAAAGAGCATCCACTCTGCCTTTCAAGAAATGCTGTCCTGCCCGTCTCATCCAATCAAAAAATGAATGCCTATCTTAAAGAAATAGCCGATCTATGTGGCTTTACTTGCGAATTGAACACTCATAAAGCCAGGCGTACTTTTGGCAGCACAGTTACTCTTAATAATGATGTGCCTATTTCCGTAGTAAAAGAGATGCTAGGGCATCAGTCAATCCGCCAGACTGAGTCGTATGCAATTACCACTGAGCAAACAATTGGACGGGAGATGAATAACTTGGGTAGCAAACTGAGTAAAGTAAACCCTCCTATTCCTGATGAAGCAATGTCTATGATATCGAAACTGGAAAAAGAATTACAAAAACTAAAAGAACAATTTGGGATTAAATAAACCATAAAGCCAACCTTATCAAAATTTGGTTGGTTTTTATTATAATATGGCTACATTCATCGTTTATTCTTTTGTAAAACTTGTCTATCTTCTATTTTATTGAAGAATTACAAAAGGTCAGTCACAACTGTATCATGCATTTACAAAAAATAAAAACATTTTTTCTTACGACAAAAAACAAAATATCAGTTTATTAAGATAAATTTTTAACACTAAATTATTTCTATCTATGCAGTAAACCTCTATTTTTACGGCCTAATATTAATACAATACTATTATGAAAGATTTAGTTGCAAAAATCAACGCCGAATTCGAAGCATTCAAAACGGAATCAGAATCACTTATTGAAAAAGGAATCAAAGCTGCCGGGCCAAGAGCACGTAAGTCAACTTTGGAACTTGAAAAACTTTTAAAAGAATTCAGAAAAGTTTCTGTAGAAGAATCAAAAAAATAATTTCATCTTCATTTATGAGTCCTCTGAATTTTGAAACAGAGGACTTTTTTATTGTGTTCCTGTTCATTTGATGCTAAAGATCTTGTATTTTGGATAAAAGATAATTTGCCATACCCCTAGCGAAATATTCAATTAAAGCTACATCACTTCTTTCCTGCTCACATTTAACTATTGTAGATATATACTCTATTTGTTGTTCTTGAGTGGTTATTTCAGGAAAAATTGGTGGACAGTTATTATCCATCAAAACAGCACCAATAATAATTCTACATACTCTTCCATTTCCATCTGCAAAAGGATGTATTTCATTTAAAAACTTGTTATGAAAAAAAACAATTCGTGTTAATAAATGTTTTTCAAAAATGGAATTATCAATATCACCTAATCTGGAATTAAATAAACGAAGATAACTAGCCATACTAATTTCTAAATTATAATGTGCAGCATATTCCTTATTGTCAAAAAAAGGTTCTCTAGATCCTACTGTAGGAACATTTCGATAATTCCCAACTAATTCAGGTTTAAAATCAGTTTCCCATGCTAGCGGAGAACTCATCAAAGCCGCATGAACATTTTTAATTGTTTCTTCGGTCAGTTTAAAATTTTCAAGGTTTTCCAACAAATTTTTTAAAACCGATTGATGTTCTGAAATACCCAACAAAGAATCTAAATTAATCCCTCGAACACTTTCATTATTCAAAAATCGAATAGTGTTCCCATATTGAAGTTTAGAGTCTTCAACCCTAGCTGAGAAAAAAGAATAATCATTGATTAGTGAATCTTTAAATTCAACTGACCATTTATCTCTTGGAAATTTCTCTTGAAATTTATAAAGGGCCTCATTGAAATTTAATAAATAGTCTGGAAGCATAGACTATTATCCGTTATACTTATTAAACATAAAAAGTGTCCATTTCTTAATGTCATGGGGATATGCAAATAAAGTATCATCCTTTTTTAAAAAAGTTTTTCCAAAAAAGAATAATTGAAAGTCTTTTTTAAAGGCACTAGGAATCGTATCAACTGCGATAAGATCTTTTGTAGTTGATAAATTCTTTAATGTAATTATGTCTTGTCTAGTAACTAACATGCTACAAAGATATTAAATACTTTCATAAGTTCAACAGTAACACTAAATCTTTCTTTAATTCATTTAGTATATGAACTATCTAAACCATCATAATTAAGCTCCCTACTTCCACAATTATTTTTATAATAATCAACAAATGACATTTTATAATACTAAAATTAAAAAAAACCACTATTATGTCGCACTTAAATTAGCTTATCTTGTTGTACGTAAATTAGCCTATCGTGTCAATGTAATAAATTAATCAATAATTTAACCAATAATGATTGTGAGGTTTACTGAAGAATGATTGTGAATCATCATCAGAGATATAGCATTTGCCTGCTCATTCATCTTGTTCACTTTACACTTGCGTTCACGAAAACGTGAACGCTTAATATTAGTGAACAACTATATAATTATTTAGCCTCAGCATCAGCAATTATTGGTGCTGTAACTCCATCTAATATTATTAATCAATAACTCCTATAAGCAGCAGTTTTTAAAAAAATCTTAAACATCGATTTAGAGATTTTGTCATACTGATGAAATTTTCTGATCATTAGAACCATTTCCCAATCTCTTCGTTGCTTCCCCTTCATTTTTGTATTCAAAGAACCTGTATGCTTTTGTCTTATTTCAGGAGCAAAGGTAATTCCGTGTTCTTAACGCAATAGCAAGGCCAAGTCCTTCGGATTTGCTAAAAAATCTCCACCCATCCGGGTTGTATTTTTTGTCAAAACCTTGCTATTGCTAAACACTAACCTTTTTATGCTCATGAAATGAAACATAGCATACTCCGGCTCTTTAAACGAATAAAAAAAATGTCAGAAATGAAAAATAAAATATTGAAAACGGTAATGATGAAACAAAACAGCACCACCTCGTCATTGCCGAATAAATATAAAAATCAAAAAATTATTCACTAAAAATCATAGAAATCATGAACATCACAGGAAGACTGACAAGGGATGCACAAATACGCATAACCACACAAGAAAAACAAGTAGTAAACTTTTCAGTAGCAACAAACGACAGCTACCGTAACAAACAGGGCGAACGCATAGAACAAACCACCTATTTTGATTGCTCCTATTGGATAACGCCAAAGGTTGCCAAACTACTCACAAAAGGCACATTGGTAGAACTATCAGGCAGGGTAAGCACAAGGGCGTGGTTAGGTAATGACGGAGAAGCAAGGGCAGGACTGAATTTTCATACCTCGCAAATCAAACTGCACGGAACCAGTAAGAGAACAGAAACAGTACAGGCTACCACAACAACACAAGCTAAAAAGGTTACGGCACAGCCAACTGTGAACGACCTCCCATTTTGACAACTAGCATCAACCATTTTTTTAAACTTTTTAAATCATTTTATCATGGCACATAATATCAATTTCAACGAGAAAACAGGAAACTATTCATTCTTTAGCGTAAACCAAAAAGCGTGGCACGGTTTAGGGCAAATTGTGGAGCAGTACCCAACAAGTGAAGAAGCCATAAAACACGCAGGCTTAGACTATGAAGTCATCAAAACACCTTTATATACAAAAGGTTCGGGCATTATTGAAACGGCAAACGGAATAGAGATAGGCAGTAACGAATTGCACGTTCCTAACTACTTTGCCAATATTCGTACCGATAACAATGTCGTATTGGGCGTGGTGGGCAAAGATTACCACATCGTACAAAACTGTGAAGCTTTCAATTTTTTTGATGCTATTGAAGGCGGTGAGGGTATTCTCTACGAAACCGCAGGAGCATTGGGACAGGGCGAACGCATATTTATTACAGCCAAACTGCCTGATTATATCCGTGTAGGTAATGGTGATGACGTAACGGAAAAGTACATTTTCCTAACCACTTCGCATGATGGTAGCGGAAGTATCACTGCCGCATTTACGCCTGTGCGTATCGTATGCCAAAACACCTTGAATGCCTCGCTTCGCAGTATGACCAACGTAGTGCGTATCAAACATACCTCGGGAGCAAAACAGCGTGTCGAAAACGCACACAAGATTATGGGATTGGCAAATACCCTTAGCACACAATTAGAGGGCATATTCAATGAGTGGACGAAAGTAAAGGTTACAGACCGAGACGTCAGAAAGCTAATCCAATTGGCACTTTGTCCGAATAAGGAAACATTGAATTTGCTCAAAAAGGGTGCGGAAGATGAAGTTTCCACCGTGTTCAAAAATATAGTGCAAGATGCCTTTGCCTACGCTATGACAAGCGACACCCAACAAATGGACACCACCAAAGGTACATTGTTCGGAGCGTACAATGCCGTGACAGGCTACTATCAGAATGTACGCAATTACAAAGATGATGAAGCCAAATTACAAAGTATTGTATTGGGCGGAACCGCTCAACTCAAATCACAGAAAGCATTTGAATTATGCACTGCCTTTGCAACAGACGGTACGGAAATTTTAAATCTCAATTAATAATTATTGGCGACTGCCCACACAGGTGGTCGCCTATTTAAAAATCGCAATCATGACAAAGGAAAATAAAGACAAAAACGAATTTGCAAACTACCTTTTTAACCAATTTGTAGAAGCAGAACGTAGAGACAAACAAGATTGGTCGCTGAATTATTGGAACGTTTTAACCCAATATGCAGAGATTGAGTTGTCTGACGAGGAACACTCTGAAAAAAGATTATACGTATTTAAACTTGATATTATAATTAGAGAAGCTATGACAGGCTGGAACACACACCTATTGATACTACGTGGAAAAGAAGCCGAGCAGGATTACAGGGAAAGAATGGAAAAATATGAAGAACGCTTACGTGCCATTGGACATGACGAAGCTACAATTAAACAAATGTTAGATTATAAAATCAAACTAAATTATGGAAACGACTAATTTTTTCAATCAGATAGCACAATTGAGAATTGCAGGTGATTTGCACCTGACCATAGCAAAGGGAACAGAAAACAACCTTATTGTATCGGTTATGCTCCAAAACGAACAATGCGGAGACAACGCAAAACAACTGATATCACCGCTTAATTTAAGGGGAACAGCAGAAGAATTAGATGAGGGATTTTTTCAGCAGATAACAACGCCTTTGCAAACCGCTTCGGGTTTAATGGTAAATATGGAAGCCTTTATGAAGCAATTGGAAGAAGCTAAAAAGCAATCGGCAATGGAAAAGGAAAAAGGCGAGAAAGAGAAGAAAGAACAGGAAGCCAAAGACAAGAAGTTTAAAGACGGTATGGCAAAGGCAGACGAATTGGAGAAAGAGGAAAAGTTCCGTGAAGCGTGGATGAAAGTACCCGAAATTACCGACTACCCCGAAAAGGCGGACGAGATACGTAAACGCAAATCGGAACTATCAGACAAGTTTTCTTCAACAGGTCTGTTTGCCACAGAACAATCTACTGTTTAACACAAAATCCAAGAGTTATGTTATTAGCAACACAGTTAGAACGAGTATTTATACTTAGAGATAAAGGACAGGACATCAGACTGACCGACCCCGAACCACGTTGGAGTGTCGAAGCGGTATTGAATTTTTACGCCAATACGTATCCCATACTAACCACAGCAAAAGTATCTGCCCCTATTATCCGTGATGATAGGATAGAATACAAATTGGAGAGCGTAATGGGAACAAAAGGTTAAACCAAAAATCAAAAATAATGAACTATGCAACGCAATATCCTATCGGGAACTATCAGCATACCACAACAGAAAACACAACGGCAACTGCACCGACAATTAGGCGAGTTCGCACAATGGATGCAGAAAGCCAAAGACACAAACGAAGTACAGAAAGACAAACAGAAATCTGTACCAATAGCAATGCTACCAATGGTTTTCTAAAGTGTGCGTTTCTGCCAAAACTTAAAACAGTTCAATCCGTACAAGCTTGTAAGAAAATAGCAAAAATGGAGAGGGATTTTTACAAGTCCCTTTCCCAACTTGCAGAACATTATGACATTGAACCGTTACAAACGAAAGATTATGGCTATCCCTATAATATAGCTTTGGCTATGTGGGATGCTGAAAACAAGTTAAAAAAAATCAATGTAAATTGGGATAATTTACGTTTGGTACAGGATAGTAAGAGAACATTTTTTACAAGTGAGGAACGATACAGCACAGGTACAACCCTGTACTATATTCCAATTGTGCCACTCTTTCAAATGCTCAATGATCCAAAGCGCAAAAAAACGGCTCAATTGCTTATTTCGGTTTGCAGTTATCTATATCATATTGTCGATATCCCTTATTACAGACAGGAAAACAGCTATCTGTATTGGATGTACGAAATGATGAACGATTGGGTGGAACAGGATGATTGTACCGAAGAAACGGATAGTTACATTGCTGAGATTGTAAAAGCAGAATGGATAGGCGAACGGATAGAACAGAAACTATTCAACCGCATCAATCTACAGGTATTTAAACAGCGTTTAAACAACTTCAAAACCTGTGACACATTCGACTTGGAGTGCAAAAAAATGGCTCGCAATGCCTTTGCCCTTTATGCGCAATATCCACACGAGAGCATTTTCCGAAACGCTCCAAGACCCGAAGAAGCCCCCTATAATGATGAAAACGACTCCGAAACCGTTGGAATGGAAAAGTACATCTCCTTTATAGCAGATACCACAGGCTGGCTGTATGAAAGGCTTGCGGATAGCATCAATAATGAGTTTAACGAGTATGGAGCAATGGAAGAACCGACTATTTTTAAAAGCTTTGACGGAAGCAGCATTACCAAGACTAACCTTGATTTTGAGAACCGACTGTTTTCCCTTTTGGACGAACTATGCACACTACTGTATGATTATAAAACGACAAGAAAATGAACAATGTAAACGACATAACCGAGAATTTTGGAACGCTTTACCGCCCAAAATCCGCATTGGTTTTTTACCAAACCAAAGGAACGAATACAGATATGTACGTAGAGCATTTTGATATGGATAAAAACGGAAACCCTATAAATGCCCATCCATTGACCGTAAATGAAGCTAAAGTATTGGCAAAGGCTTTATACACCAACAAAGAAAAAGACAAAGCCTTTTTAAAGCCAAAAGGAATTTTGCCGACCAATATACTGCATATCAATCCAAGCGAAAAAGGCACGGTGCTTTGGTACACCAAATCACAGGAACAGCAATTATATTTTGTGAACGGCTTGGGCATACCCAACGGCAAAGCATATGTACCGCCAATGCTTTGGTATGCCAGTAAAAATAGCCTTGCTGTATTTGCTCTTACTACTGACAGAAGACCAAAAGAAAATACACCATTGTATTTTGCTCCTTTCTTCAACATTTATGAAGATGGTAAAGTCTGTATGGGAACTGTAAGCATAGACATTAAAAATTCCGCTTCCGTTGAGGAATTTATAAGTGCTTGGGAAAACTACTTTTTCAATAGCTATTTCAGCCATTTATTAGGAAAACAAAATCCCATAAAAGGGAATTGCGTAAGCCTTTGGAAAAAACTGATTGAAACAAGCGAAGTCTTTCCTAAAGAGACCTTGAAGAAGAACAACAAAACCCTTAAAAATCTTTTGTGATGAATACCGAGAAACTAAAAGTACATTTTACAGATAATTATCTGATAAGCCCAACCAATCCCATTGCGGTAAACCTAATCGGTGCAGGCGGTACAGGCTCAAAGGTTTTGACCGCTTTAATGGAAATGAACCATAGCTTAATCGAATTGGAACACGCAGGATTATGTGTTCGCTTATGGGATGATGACATTGTGACCAATGCCAATTTAGGAAGACAGCGTTTTGCAGAAAGTGAAACAGGGATGTACAAATCCGTTGCACTCATCAACCGTGCAAACCGCTTTTCTGGGACAAATTGGAAAGCCGAAACCGCAAAGTTTGAAAAGGACAGTTTGGGCAGAATACCCGAAGAAGCACAGGCAACTATTTACATTACCTGCGTGGACAATGTAAAAGCGAGGTTTGAAGTTGTTGAAATACTGAAAGGATTAAGCAACCGCAGACACCATAGGGACGAGCCTAAATATTGGCTGGATTTTGGTAACAGCCAGCATACAGGGCAAGTGTTGCTATCTACTATAGGAAACATTCATCAACCCAATTCGGAGAAATATGAAACGGTGGCAAGCCTGCCAATGATTACGGAAGAATTTGGAGAATTATTGAAGCAATCCGAACAAGATGACGGCACGCCAAGTTGCAGTTTAGCGGAAGCATTGGAGAAACAGGATTTGTTTATCAATTCCTCTTTAACCCAAATGGGCTGTTCGCTTTTATGGAGCTTATTTCGATATGGTATGACACCGTACAGGGGATTTTTTCACAATCTGAAGGATTTTCGTACCCATCCTATAAAAGTCGCCTGAAAGTCAAAATCGGGCGGCAAAAAGACACTCCCTCCTATGGTCTGGACAGTCTTTTTGCGTCAAATCGGTACAACCACTTTGGAAAAATGCACCTTTCGCACATCCTCACTCCGCATTTTTCCAAACAGGTTGCAATCTGATTTCTAAGGGATATTCATAATCCCTTTCATTGTTTTTAGGAGACTTCTTTTCTTTCCACATCAGCGACCAAAGAAAAGAAGCAAAAGAACGCCGCTTTGGAGGTATCATTCTTTTACTTTTTTCATGAAATCATTTTCGACAAAAAAAAAGTGTGATATAAAATTTCATTATTATGGATTAAATAATAACCTTGCAGATTATTCCCTAAATTCAATCATAATCATACTCAAGCGAGCTAAGTTGATAAGTGGGATTATAGGGTCTCCCCGAATTTGTTACACGACCTGTCTCTGATATAAGATGTAATTCACGTTTAGCTCTTGAACAAATTACATACAATAACTTTTCAGTGGCTCTGTTTCCAGTTTCATTCCAATTGGGTAATTTTCCATGTAATAATCCAAAAGCAATGACTGTATCAAACTCTTCGCCTTTAATGCCATGACAAGTATTAACAACAACGCCTTCCTCATGTTTAAACATTTTTCTAAAACTCTCTATGTCTTTTGCTAAATCAAAATCAGAATTTTCAAGTCTTGCTTTTGCACCATCAAAAAAAGTTGCCCAGTGTACTTCAAGCATCTCATTTGAAGAAATTGAAATTCCCAATTTCTCAAATAATTCAAGAAAGCATTCCTCCAAATATTGTAATCCATCAGTCTCTTCGGATGAAATTGAATTTATTAACTTCAATAATGCTTTTGATTTGAATTCTTTATCCTCAAAGAGTCTAATTCCTAAACTTTCTAACTCGTTGATAAGTTCTGATGCCCAACGCTTTCTTATTAGGAAAGATTTTGGGGAAGGTAAGACAAGAAATAATCTTGCAATTTTAAACCAAGTATTCTCTCTATTTTTAAGTAGTGGAGATAAACCGACTGCATCAAATTTTACATCAGGCAAAAGTGATTTTAATTTCCTTCCCATAGGAATTACAAGATACCAAGTTGGTGCAAGAACACATATCGCATGTTCAGGAACTCCTTCAGCAATTTTCTGCTTTATTATTTCTGAAATACTAACAGTCAAATCATCCTTATGAACTTCTTTGTTATAGGTTATCACAGCATTATCATCTGCATTTGTTCCTAATGCTTTTATATCAATGTCAGTAGTTTGGAAGTTTCGATAATAATCAATAATTTGTTGGTTAGACCTATAATTTCCCGATAATTCTTTACTTGTAAAAACAACCCCAAACTCCTTCTTAATCTCTTCAAGTTCTTTTGCCACACCTCCCAATGAACCGTATATTGCTTGATCAGAATCTCCAACAAAAAACATCTTACAATTCCCAGATGCTCCCTTCATTATTTTTGCCAAAATTGAATACTGTAGCTGTTGTGTGTCTTGGTACTCATCTACACATACCAAATGAAACATATTTTTAAGGATTTCCGAGATTTTAGGATATCCTAAAATCAATTTATGTGCATAATGGAGTATCTGGTCGAAATCAATCAATTTTTTACTGGCAAGCGCATCGTGGTATTCATCTATTAATGCCCTGAAAACTGTTTCTTCTTTTTCTCCATTTGGTAGATATTTCGTAGACACGGAATCCCAAAAATTAAGTCCATAAGTTTTTTTCAACTCATCCATCAAATTTTCAGAATTGTATTCATCTGAAATTGAAAAACCATTTTTAAGTTCATCCAAATAACACATATAAGGTCTGAGAATCCACTCCAAGCAAAAGGAATGAATTGTCCCAGCCCACAAATTAGTATCGTCAGCATTTAGTTCACGTATTCTCTTTTTTATTTCATCAGCTGCTCTATTGGTAAAGGTAACAGCTATGATGATTTTTTTAGAATTACTAAGACGCTCTAACTCATAAGCAATCTTGTAAGTAAGTGCCCGTGTTTTACCACTTCCCGGGCATGCAGTTAAAAGAACATTTCCCGGCTCAATTACTGCATCAGTTTGTTGGGGATTTAAACCTTTAAGCATTTAATTTACTTATTAATTTAGACAACACATCATGAGGTAACTCTTCAATAAAGAATTCTAATGCCTCCGCTACATCTTCAATTAAGATTATCTTATCAAGGAGTGACTTATAATTGGTTGTATCACCTATGTAATGATAATCTTTTAATTTTGTAAGCCTATATTTTGCAATGGCAAGTAATATACTTTCATTAAGAGTTGGACACGCAAATACAATGGCGTCTAAAATATATTCAGGAATAGCTGTAATGTTACTTACTTTTTCAGAAACCATGATTGCAAACCAGCCTTTTTTAAATTTTTCAGCTAACCGTAAAACTTCTTTTCCAGAGATCGAAACATCCTTATTTTCGAGCAATCCTTTAATTCGATCTTTATCCGGTTGTTTTTTAAATGCCTTTTCAACTGTTTGAATAATTTCGTGTGAATTTCCTTCAAGTAAAAAATCAACCTCAAAAGTATGTTTAGCATAGAATGGTTTGACGAAATTATTATCCTTACAAAAAAGTTCTAATTTTTCTTTTCTGTCTACTCCTGAGATTTGAGAATTACGACAATCTCTCTCGTATTGATTATCATCCTTCGGGTCTTTAGGCAACTTAACGATTGAAAGGTCATTATCAGTCAGAACACTACAATTTCTATGTATTCTGTCTTTATGAAATAATTGAGCAACATTCTCAAATCCAGTACTACCAATATTTATTAAAGAGATTCCAAGTTCATCTAAAGATACCCCAAGTACTTTTTTTATAATTTCAGGAATCAATATGTGTTCAGCATCTCCCTCAACAAGAATAACCCCTTTTGCAAACAATAAGTTAGTTCTGTTGGTGGAAAAACCGGTCAAATTGACCACCACTTTCCAGTGTAAATTGACCACCAGTTCCGGAGCAAACTGACCACCACTTTCCAGTTCAAATTGACCACCTAATTTCGGGGTAAATTGATTATTAAAAAC
>NZ_JAHWYN010000010.1 GCF_019351435.1 Flavobacterium taihuense | reverse complement strand
ATGGACGATGCCTATTCAAAATTGGGGAATTGTTTTAAACCAATTTACCCTTATATTTGATAAAAGGCTCCGATTATAAAACCGAAGCCTTGACTTTTCAACTTACACACTTTATGGGACAGTGTCATCTAGAGACTGCTGCGACATCCCAATGTTCATTTCTTGTACTGTCTTTTCCCCTGCTGTTGTAATACCCATTATTTCCGTAAAAATGACAATCCCTTCTCATCTGTCAAAAAACACTTTATATTAATTATAATGAGGAGAGAAGAGTATCTCTTCTTTATTGTTTGTTGTAATCGAAATTCTGATCTCTTTTAAACAAGCACCTTTTTCATCTTTAGTTTCACAGTGTATTAAAACTTCATCAATAAGTTTATCATTTTTGTCCCTGACAACAATTTTAGAGAGTTCTTTGTTGGTATAATAAAAATACTGTGTATTGAAAGTTCTAAAATTATCTACTATTTTATTAATAGTTCCATTTGTATTATAATGATAAATGGCTTCATTTTGTTTGTATTGCTTTTTAGAATAGCAGCTGATACGTTCTCTTTGTTTTGGTTTCCAACGTGTTTTGCAATAGTAAGGTTCTCTATCTGGATATGATTCCACTACAAACCATAATCTCTTTTCAGTTTCTTGCAATAGATTACCCGTAGCATCAACAGTTTTGGAGTATTTGATACGGCCATTTCCAGTAAAGACCATCTGCTTTTTATGCAAAAGTTTTTTCTGATTATTTGCTACTACGTATGTTTCTTCGGTCGCCCATTTTAATCCTTCTGGCAGCAATTGTTTCGTAGTATACTTTTTTGTGGCACATGACTGTGCTGTTAAGAGTAGGATAAAAATAATAAATCTCATAATCATAAAGTTTAAAACATGCTAAGTTATTGATTTTAAATATTTTAAAGCAGGTTTGGTAACTGGGATTTTCGTAGTTGGTTCACTATAATCGGATGTTATCCGTGCCCGTATAATAGGGAAACGGAGAGTTATATATAGGCTATTTGCAAATAATTTTGAAACTATTTTGTTTGATTTTTTAAATTATTTGTTTTTTAAATCGTTTGTTCTTGTAATAAAGATAGAGGTTGGATCCTTGATCTCGGGGTTATGAAAATTGAAATTTGATTTTTTCAAACCTACAGTTTATGGATCATTAAAATATTTTTTGATTTAAAAAGAGGTTTTTGATGCTTTTTAAACCTCAAAAATCAGGAATTAATTTTTACAATGGATTGCAATAAATCATTTGTTTTTGAAGCGTATAAACGTCCAATGGGTAAAACCTTATTTTTAATAGTAACTGAACGGCTGTTGAATTGAGAAACTTTTTTCAGTGTAATGAGAAAAGAACGATGGATTCTGCAAAAAAAACCTTCAGGTAATTTCTCGATCATTTCCGTAATGGATTGATGTGTTTTGAAACAATCACTTTCGGTATGGATGAGGAGGTAATTACCTTGCGATTCAAAATAATCAATTTCGTCAAGATACAATTTGAGTGTTTTTCTTTCGCATTTTACAAACACAAAAGGACGTTCCGTTTCTGCTTTAGAAAGTTGTTCAAATTCCTGATTTGTTTTCTGAATTTTGCAATATTTGTGTATGGCTTTCGAGAAACGATCGAATGAAATGGGTTTCAATAAATAATCTACTGCTTCCAGTTCAAATCCCTCCACTGCATATTGTGGGTTGGCAGTTGTGAAAATGATTCCAATATCTTTTGGTAACGATTTTGCAAATTCTATACCCGATTTTCCGGGTAAATTAATGTCCAGAAAGATCAAATCTATTTTTTGGGTCTTCAAAAAATTCAAAGCATTGTTTGTACTCATGAATTTCCCTTTCAATTCCAAGAAATCAAATTTGCCTATATGCATTTCAAGCAATATGGATGCTGGAAGTTCATCTTCAATAATGATACAATTGATTCTAGTGGGTGTCATTTATTTTTATTTTTAAAGAAACAAAAAACGAATCTTCTTCATTTTTGATGATCAAACTATGCTGATTTGGATAAAGCAATTCCAATCTTCTTTTCACATTAGTGATTCCGACTCCGCTGTATGAATTTTCGATATTTCTGTTTTTCGAAAAGTCTGCCGGTAAGCTATTCTCAATTTTAATAGTCAGCCATTCTTCTGAAGCTGTAATAGAAATGGTAATCCACGCTTGGGAATTGGCATCGTTTAAACAATATTTGAAACTGTTTTCAATAAACGGAAGGATTAAAAAAGGCTCAATAAATTGATTTTTACAAATTCCATTGGTACTAAAACTCAGTTCGAGTCGGTTGTCAAATCGCAATTGTTGTAACGAAATGTAATTTTTTAGGTATTCAATTTCTTTTTCCAAAGGAATGTATTTGGAATTCACATCATAAACGGAATACCTAAGGAAATCTGAAATTTGAAGTACAATGTCAGCAGAATCATCTGATTTACTCAAGATTTTAGAGTACAGACTATTGAGGACATTAAATAAAAAATGAGGATGAAACTGATTTCGCAATGAAAATAATTCAGCTTCTAACTTCTCGGAAAGGATTGTTTGGACCCTATTTTTCTCTTCAGCGAGGTAATAAACTAGTTTTATTGCCAAAGGGATAGTGATAACAAACTGTAGCTTAATCACATTATATAAATATACTGGAGCTGAAAATAATGGTTCGATTTTCCATTCGGTTAAATTAAAAGCTATAATAATGTAGTTGTCAATTAACCGCTGGATGAAAGCAAAGAATAGGATTGAAAAAAGATAAGTTAAAATAAAAAGCGCTCTCTTTTTCTTGAAGAATAAAAGCGGCATGGCTACTTCGACAATCAGTAAAACAAACAATATTTTAGGAAGTACGCTATAACATTCATTGGATAATGCTCGCCAAAAATCGGCTTCCGGCAAACCTTGAATCAAACTGAACAACAAGATGTATCCCAACCAATAGATGGTGTACATTTTTATTTTTTGGGATGTACTTCCGGAATACATTACTGAATCATTCATTGCCGAATTTGTTTTCTGAAATGTAAAGCTAAGTGTTTTGTTTTAGAATCAAAATTGATTTGTTGCAGAAAACACTTTTTTGTATTTAAAAGACATCAGACTTTAAAATGTTGTTTACAACACAAATCAGGTTGTTTAAATAAGAGGCTTTTTGATATTCGAAAAGTGAAATATCTTTCGCAGACTATTTAAACCTTAAACTACTATTATGAAATTAGCATAACTCAAATTGGTTGAAAATACCGTTGATAATATGCGAATTACATAAGACCATTAAAAAAACAATAAATATCAACTTATGAAAAAATCAGCTTTAATTTTAATGCTATTATTTGGTTTTTCTTTGGCAACAAATGCCAAAAATACCGAAGTATATCCTACAAACTGGTGGGTTGGAATGAAGACCAATTCTATCCAATTACTGATTCGAAGTACCGATGATTCGTTTGCTTCGGATAAAGTAAGTATAAACTATCCAGGCATAACTGTTGTAAAGACATATTCATTTCCAAACCAAAAATATATTGCTGTAGATATTGTTATTGCACCAGAGACAGTTGCAGGAGATGTGACTATCGAATTGAATCAAAAAGGAGGAAAGCAAAAAATAAAATGGTCGCTGTATAATCGAAGATCGGGCAATGGGACTCAATATGCCCAAGGGGTTACTTCTAGTGATTTTATTGATTTGATCATGGTAGATCGTTTCAGTAATGGCGATGTAACAAATGACAAGATAAAAGGCTTGAGAGATCAATCCCTAAACCGAAACGAAATGTATGATCGTCATGGAGGCGATTTACAGGGAGTATTGAATAATCTGGATTATATTCAAGGGCTTGGCGTTACCACATTATGGTTTACTCCAATTATGGAAAATGATATGGAGAAAAGAACCGAACACGGATATGCCATTACCAATCATTATAAAATAGATGCGCGATACGGAGGAGATGCGCTGTATGAAAAATTGAGTGAACAATTACACAAGAGAGGCATGAAACTTATTTTTGATGCGGTTTACAATCATATTGGATCTTTTCACTTTTTAGAACTGGATCCTCCAGCAAATGATTGGGTACATCGTTGGCCAACCTATACTCAAACCAATTATAGAGAAATCCCCCTGTTTGATCCGTATGGTGCAAAATCAGATAAAAAAAGAATGAGTGATGGATGGTTTGATAAAATGATGCCGGACATTAATCAAGATAATCCATTTATGGCCAATTTTATTATTCAAAATTGTATTTGGCATATTGAAAAGTTTGGTATTGATGGAGTTCGCCTGGACACTTACACTTATAATGATTTGGATTTTGCGAATCGTTGCAATAAAGCGATTATGGATGAGTTCCCGAAAATAACCATTTTTGGAGAAATCATGGTTCATGGAGTCGCTAATCAGGCGTATTTTGAGCAAAACAACATGGATGTTAGTTTCAAAAGCAACTTACCATCAGTGGTAGATTTTCAAAGTTTGTATTACGGAATTATTCCTGCTTTGACAGAGCCTTTCGGTTGGAAAGAAGGGGTGAACAGATTGTACTATACCTTAAGCAGTGATTTCTTGAGCAAGAATCCGATGCAAAAAGTATTGTTGTTGGATAATCATGATGAGCCTCGGTTTTTCTCTTTAGTAGGAGAGAATGTCGAAAAGCAGAAGATGGGTTTTGAATGGTTGTTAACTTGTAGAGGAATTCCACAATTGTATTATGGATCTGAAGTATTGATGAAAGGATTTAAAGCTCCCGACGGACTGGTTCGTGCCGATTTTCCTGGTGGATGGAAAGGAGATACCAAAAATGCATTTACTGGAAAAGGAATGACAGACGATGAAAAATCAACTCAGGATTTAGTTCGTAAACTGGCAAATTTCAGGAAAAATGCATCGGCAATTAAAACAGGAAAAATGATGCATTATGTTCCTGTTGATGGGTTGTATGTGTATTTTAGATACGATGAAAATCAAACCATAATGTGTATTATGAATACTAGTAATACCGAAAAAGAAATTGATTTTCAAAAGTACAACGAAAGAACGGCTGGCTTTTTATCTGCAAAAAATGTTATTACAGAGGAAAGCTTGAATACTTTGAATAAAACAACTATCCCTGCGATGAAAATGTGGGTGTTGGAGTTGAAAAAATAGGGAAACAAACAGTTGTTTTTTATTTTGTAATAAAATATTTATCTTGGCTAAATAAGATTTTAAGATATTTATTATTAACAGATTGGTATTTATAAAAAGGCATGATATGAAAAGAAAGTATTTGGTATTGGTATTAGTAATTCTTTTAAATGTAAATAATTCTAATGTTTTTGGACAACAAGAAAAAAGCGGAACTATAAGTGCATTTCGAAATCGCGTATTTAAAGGTGAGAAATATATGCCTTTGGGTGATCTGAAATGGTCTTTTAAAACAGATGGTAAAATCTTTTCATCGCCAATTGTTCATGACGGAATAGTATATATCGGCAGTGAGGATGGCAATCTTTATGCTATCAATGAAAAAACAGGTAAAATACATTGGAAATTTAAAACCGGAGGTGCTGTACATAGCTCTCCGGCTGTTTTCAAAAACATGGTTTACATAGGTAGTTTTGATGGCTATTATTATGGGATTGATTCTAAAACCGGTCATTTGAAATGGAAATTTAAAACGGGTGGAGAACAATGGTCTGGCGAAATAGGCTTTTTGGGATTGAAACCTGTTGATAAGTACATGGATGATTTGTGGGATTTCTTTTTATCATCCCCAGTCATAAATCCTGATAAACAAAATCCAAGTGTTTTCTTTGGGAGCAGTGACGGTAACGTGTATGCACTCAACGCCAATACCGGTGAACTGAAATGGAAGTTTGAAGCAAAAGGATCAATTCACTGCAGTCCGGTTCTGTATAAAAAAACATTGTACATTGGGAGCTGGGATGCTAATTTGTATGCGATAGATATGGAAACCGGTAAAGAGCGCTGGAAATTTCAAACAGGAACGCAAATTGGTTTCAAAGGAATTGAATCGACTGTGGCAGTTGCCAATGACATGGTTTATTTTGGAGCTCGTGATCCTTTCTTATTTGCGCTCAATGCCGAAACAGGAAAATTGGTTTGGAAGTATGATGCCGCTTATTCCTGGATAATCAGTTCACCAGTTGTGGATAATGGTGTTGTGTATGTAGGTACTTCAGATACATACGCCTTACTGGGTTTGGATGCAAAAACGGGTAAAGAAATATTTAAGTTTAAAGCAAATGGTTATGTATATTCTTCTCCTGCGATAGTTGATGAGACGGCTTATTTTGGAGATTTTACGGGTAATTTTTTTGCTGTAAATGCAAAATCTTTGGGCAAAGAATGGAATAGTTTTAGCACTGAAAACAGAAAGTTATTTTCTCCAGAAATATTAAATAATAATCTTCTTGACTTTTCTTATGTTGTCAAAGAGGGAGATATTTCGATGTATGACACCAACAAAGCGGTGATGGATCAGTTTTATAAATTGGGGTCCATTGTTTCTTCTCCTTTTGTGACCAATAATACTGTTTATTTTGGAAGTGCCGATGGTAATTGTTATGCGATTGAATTACAGAATAAGAAATAATTAAACGCATCAGATTACAAATAAATTAGACATAAATAAAATTATATGATTATTCAGCAAATACGATTTTTGCTGGTATTCTTATTCTCTTTTTATTTTTGTTCAGGGCAAGATATGCCTAAAAATGAAAAGAGAATTTATACCACAAAATCTTTAGAAAATTTAGATACTCCCATAATTGATGGTGTTTTAACCGATACAAGTTGGGATATTGTGGAGTGGCAAACGGATTTTATTGAGAATCTTCCCGATGAAAATACGTCTCCAACAGAGCAGACCAAGTTTAAAATACTATACGATTCCAAGTTTTTGTATGTTGCTTTTAAATGTTATGATAAAGAACCGGATAAAATTGTAAAACGCCTTTCGAGACGTGATGGTTTTGATGGTGATTTTGTGGAGGTAAATATCGATAGCTATCATGATAAAAGAACTGGGTTTTCATTTACAATATCAGCATCAGGAGTAAAAAGTGACGAATTTATTGCCGATAACGGAAATAATTGGGATGCGAGCTGGAATCCAATTTGGTATGTAAAAACCAATGTAGATTCCGAAGGTTGGACTGCCGAAATGAAAATTCCGTTGAGCCAGCTAAAATTTAGTGCTAGTGAGAATCAGGTTTGGGGATTTCAGGCAACACGCCGTTATTTCAGAAAGCAGGAACGTTCCATTTGGCAACGCATACCTGCTGATGCTCCTGGTTGGGTAAGCGAGTTTGGAGAATTACGTGGTTTAATTCATTTGAAACCACAAAAACAACTCGAAATTCAGCCTTATTTCTTGACGCAGGTCGATACGTATCAACAAGAAGTTGGTAATCCGTTTCGGGAAGGACAAGACCACAGTTTGAAAGCGGGGCTTGACGCCAAAATAGGAATCACGAACGATTTGACTTTGGACTTAACTATTAACCCAGATTTTGGACAGGTTGAAGCCGATCCTGCGGTGATTGCTCTGGATGGATTTCAAGTATTTCTTCAGGAGAAACGACCTTTTTTTATCGAAAACAAAAACATTTTCGATTATAATTTTGCAAATAACGAAGACAATCTCTTTTATTCAAGACGCATTGGCAGAAGTCCGCAAGGAATTATTTCAACTCAAAAAGGAGAATTTGTCAAACGACCACAAAACTCTACCATTTTGGGTGCTGCAAAATTCAGCGGTAAAACCAAGAACGGGTGGTCTTTGGGTATTTTGGAGAGTGTTACGGGGAATGAATATGTCAAAATTGATAATGGTTTGGAACGTAAGAATGTTTTGGTAGAACCGCTTACGAATTATTTTGTTGGACGTGTCCAAAAAGATTTTAATGATAGAAACAGTTTTTTGGGCGCTATTGTAACTGCAACTAATAGAAATACAGACGAGCCACAATTTACTCTTTTGAGAGCAGCTGCATATTCAGGTGGATTTGATTTTAAGCACAATTGGAAAGACAGGAAGTATTTTGTCGCTGGAAATATTGTGGGCAGCCACGTTTTTGGATCTAAAGAATCCATTACCAATACACAAAAGGAAATAACTCATTTGTTTCAACGGGTTGATGCTAATTATGTCTCGGTCGATAATGATCGTACTTCTTTGACTGGAACAGGAGGGAAGATCGAAGCTGGCAAGGTGTCTGATGGACATTGGCGATACAATGCGAGTGTGACTTGGCGTTCACCAGAATTAGAACTCAATGATATTGGTTTTCTTCGTCAAGCCGATGAAATCAAACAAACATTATACGTCAGTTATCAGGCTTTAAAACCTTTTGGTGCTTTCAGAAGCGGAATGGTGCGTTTTGAACCATTTACAACTTATGACTTTGGAGGTTTTCATAACAGAACCTATTATGATCTCTTGGGAAAAGCGGAATTCAAAAATTATTGGTGGGCCAATATTGGTTTTTCATACAAACCCAGAACGTTCAATAATGCCTATTTACAAGGCGGACCAAAATTCAGATTCTCGGAAGAGTTTGTGAGTTATAATGTCTTTGGTACTGATACTCGAAAAAAACTTCGTTTTCAGGCAGGCGTATTTTTTGCACAAGGAAAAAACAATTCGTTTTCGTACAAGGAATTGGATCCGAGTGTTACGTATCAGCCTACAAATTCATTATCAATTACTTTAAATCCAAATTTCAATGTGAACCAAAGCAAAACACAATATGTAACCCAATCTGCTTTTGAGAATGGCACGCGTTATATCACCTCGCATTTGGACCAACAAACAGCTAGTGCTTCGTTGCGATTGAGTTATAATATTAATCCAAATTTCACCATTCAGTATTATGGACAGCCTTTTGCTTCAACCGGGAAATATTCGGAATTTAATTATGTTACAAACCCAAGAGCTTCCTACTATGGGAATCGAACGGTTTCGTATACCAACAATCAAATTTCTTATGACAGCAATACTAATGTTTATAGCGTAGATGAAAACCAAAACGGAGTTGTCGATTATTCTTTTTTGAATCCTGATTTTTCATTTGTTCAATTCCGTTCCAATTTGGTTTTAAGATGGGAATACATACCAGGTTCCGAAATCTATTTCGTTTGGTCGCAAGGAACTAACGGTTCGGGAAATCCTATTGATGATTTGTTTGTTAATTTAGATACTCAGATTTTAGGGAAACAGCCTCAAAATACATTTATATTAAAAGCAACGTACCGTTTTTTGCTGTGAATGAAAACTGTTGATTATTTATTAATTTAAAAAGATAATGTTATGTTTAAAAATTCGATTCAGTTTCTGTTATTGCTTGTTCCGCTGTGTTTATTCTCACAATCGGACGGTATCGATAAATCAATTGAATATTTGTCGAAAAATAAAATGTCACCTCAGGAATACATTGTGTCTAAGTTTGCAACCAAAGATATAGTGCTCTTGTCTGAAGAACATAGGATTAAGGAAAATCTTGAGTTAGTCAAAAGTTTGATTCCTTCTTTGTATAAAAAAGGGGTTTACACGATTGGAATGGAATTTGGCGCAAGCGAAAATCAAAAGACACTGGATTCTTTAATTCTAGCACCAGAATATAATGAAAATGTAGCTCGAAAATTGATGTTTAATTACAATTCGGGATGGGCTTTTAAAGGATATACGGACGTATATAAAGCAACTTGGTCATTTAATAAGTCACTTCCCGAATCAGCGAAGAAATTCCGTATTCTAAATTTAAGTTACCGATACAATTGGTCTTCTTTCTCAGGTTATCGAACTCCAGAAAAAATGATGAAAGTATTTTATAAAGGAAATACGGAAGTGTACAGGTTTGGAATAATAGAGAAAGAGATTATGGCAAAAGGTGATAAAATTTTAATTCTTACTGGAGATATTCATGCTTTTACCAGATATAAATTTCCGGTGTATGATTTCTTGGGAGAAGATTTTGTTAGATTGGAAAATGGCTATTTTGGAAACCTTTTATACGCTAAATATTCTCAGAAAGTGTATACTGTATTATTGCACAGACCTTTCATGAATCGTCCCGATACCAAGCCTGAATTGGTTTCGCCAGCAAATGGTGCTATAGAAACTATAATGCAAAAAATGGAGTATGAACCTGTGGGATTTGATCTGGTGAATACACCTTTAGGTAAGTTGAGAGATGATAGTTATAATTCTTTAGGACATAAAAACTGTGCTTTAGAAGATATTGCAGACGGTTATGTATTTTTAAAACCGTTAAAAAAGCTTTCGGGCTGCGATATTGACACTGCTTTTCTAACAGAAAAGAATTGGGAGCAAGCCAAAGAAAATGTAGCAGATCCGGATTGGAGACCCAGACCGAAAAGTTTAGAGGAATATTGGGAACAAATCAGAGAGTATGCGGATGTTCCAAAAAAATACGCTGAGGTAGATAAATACTGATGGTTATTTTTTATTAATCCTATATGTAATTTTTAGGACTAGACATCTTCCTGTTCTAAATCACTAACGGCAGCAATTTGGTCAAGTATATTCGTTTGATTGGGCGAAATGTAATTTTTTACTTCGCTAGCATTTTCTTTCTTAAAAAGAAGGTCTAATGCATTGTACAGTCTCAATAAAACGTCCCTGTCCTCTTTTTCAATTTCTAAGGCTGTATTGAAATTAAAAACATAATTATTCGAATTGCGAACTTCTACTTTTATCGTTTTTGACGTAATTTTAAATTTTACTATATCCATTTTGTTCCATTACTCTTTTAGGTATTTGACATTCTCTTAATGAGTTCTGTTTTTCTATTATATTGCTCACCAAAAATACTATTTTGATTTGATGTTAATACAAATCATGCAACAATTGTATAAACAGACTAAAATTCTTTCTTCGTATTCAACAGTTAGTATTGTGACCTAGTATTCTTTAGTTGAAATAGTTCTATTTGCTTTGGAAATTAAAATTGTCTCGAAAATTTTGAACGGTATAACAAAAAATTAGATTTCATTTATGTCTTTTTTCTGTTTATTGTTCGCATCTCAATTCATAAAATCTCTCACTCGAATTCCTCACTTGAGTCATTTGAAAGCGATATTTCCGAAACTTAATTTCAATAAAAAACCCTTAAACAATTGATGTTTAAGGGTTTGTTTTCTGTAGCGAAGACGGGAGTTGAACCCGTGACCTCAGGGTTATGAATCCTGCGCTCTAACCAACTGAGCTACCTCGCCATATTTGAGATATATCCTATCCCTGAATGCGGGTGCAAATATAAAACAATAATTAGAGTTTGCAAGCGAAAAACAACAAAAAAAAAATTTTTTTGAAAACGTTTTTTTTTTGAAGTAATAATCTATATATTTCGCAAAAATTAAACGATATTCATGGATTTAAAAGTGCGTTACGAAATCGAATTCCCCATAAATTCTTCTCCACAATTATTGTATCAGTATATTTCAACACCGTCTGGTTTGTCTGAATGGTTTGCCGATAATGTAAATTCGCGCGGTGAGTTTTTTACTTTTATCTGGAATGACTCACAAGAGAAAGCAAGGTTGGCTTCCAAAAAATCAGGAGAGAAAGTGAAGTTTAAATGGGTTGACGACAATAATAAGGATACCGAATATTTTTTTGAATTAAATATCTTGGTTGATGAATTGACCAAAGATGTTTCTTTAATGGTGGTTGATTTTGCTCATAAAGAGGAACTTGAAGAAGCAACTCAGTTGTGGGAAAACCAAATTTCAGACCTAAAACATGTTATAGGTTCGGTATAGTGAAATTGTATATTATAACTTATATTTGTCACGCTTTATAGCGTGACTTTTTTTATATATACTATGGTAAATTTTAATGGCGAAATAGTATCTGAGGATGCAAATATATTAGTGCAGAATAGAGGGTTTTTATATGGTGATGCAGTTTTTGAGACTTTAAAAATTGTAAATGGGAAAATTCTGTTTTTAGAAGATCATTACTTCAGATTGATGTCTTCTATGCGTGTGGTTCGAATGGAAATTCCAATGGAGTTTACAATGGAATATCTTGAAGAACAAATCCTTTCTTTGGTAAAAAACAATAAAATAGCTTCGTCTGCCAGAGCCAGAATTACGGTTTATAGAAATGATGGGGGGTATTATTTGCCACAAAGCAATACGGTGTCCTTTTTGATACATGCAGTTTCACTAGACGATGCAGCATATTTTTTTAGTGAAAATGAATATGAAGTTGATTTGTATAAAGACTTTTATATTACTAAGCATTTACTGTCCTCTATTAAAACAACAAACCGTCTAATAAACGTTACAGGAAGTATTTATGCTAGTGAAAACGGATTAGATAACTGTATTTTAATAAACGATAGCAAAAATGTTGTTGAGGTTTTACAAGGCAATATTTTTATGTTAAAAGACAATAGATTAATCACTCCTCCAGTTTCAGAAGGTTGTTTGAACGGAGTTATGAGGAAACAAATTTTAGCATTGGCAAAAAAAATGAATGGTATTGAAGTAACTGAGGGAGTTATTTCGCCATTTGATCTTCAAAAAGCAGATGAATTGTTTGTAACGAATGTCATTAAAGGAGTTCAACCGATTACAAAATATAGGAAAAAGGAATTTTCGACTGAAGTTTCTAAGGCTTTAGTTGTAAAACTAAATGAATCTTTAAACTTGATTTAGTTTAAATACGGATTTTCGGGAGCGTTGGACCATATAAGGTATTCACCTCCCAATTCTATGATTTGTTCTTTCCAGAAGTGGGCAGTTGATTTTCCGATTATTTTATTCTCGTAATTATTTTGGGTTATAATCCAAGAATTGGCTTCCATTTCTTTTTCAAGTTGGTGTTCTTCCCATCCGGTATAGCCCAAAAAGAAACGGATGTTTTCTTTTTTTATTTGACCATTATTGATGAGATCTTTAGTAGATTCAAAATCACCTCCCCAGTAAATTCCGTTTGAAATTTCAATGCTGTTCGGTATTAATTCGGGGATGTTATGAATGAAGTATAGATTATCCTGCTCTACAGGTCCACCATTGAAAATCTTAAAACTGGCATTAATTTCAGGAATCAAATCATTGATGGTATACTTCAATGGTTTGTTCATAATGAAGCCTACGGAGCCATCTGCATTATGATCTGCCAAGAGGATTACTGATCGATTAAATGACAAGTCTCCAATTATTGATGGTTCAGCAATAAGTAAATATCCTTTTTTTAATTTTTCTGAAATCATAAGGCTATATTTTTAATTAAATTTAAGAAAATTTAAATTGACAAACCAAACTTTTTTTATATTAATCGTTTAAAGACATAAAAAAACCTTCCAATCGGAAGGTTTAATTATATAAGATAAACTAATAATTAGTTTACAGCTCCTTCTAAATCAGCTCCAGCTTTGAATTTTACAACATTTTTTGCAGCGATTTGAATAGTTTTTCCTGTTTGAGGATTTCTTCCGTCTCTTGCAGCTCTTGAAGATACTGACCATGATCCGAATCCTACTAAAGATACTTTACCACCTTTTTTCAAAGTTCCACCTACATTTCCTAAAAATGATTCTAATGCCAATTTTGCAGCAGCTTTTGTGATTCCTGCATCAGCAGCGATAGCGTCGATTAATTCTGATTTGTTCATAATAATTGGATGTTAATTGTTGGTTAAAATAATTGTTAATTAGAACAAAATTAACAGGAAATACGGTCTTTGCAAGTGTTTTATACAAAATTAGTATATTTTGTTAATAACTTGTTTTTATTGTTCATAAAGTAGACTAAAATTCTGAAATATCAGTACTTAACTCCTGCTTTTATTGGTGTTAATGGGCTTTTGCACTTTCCGAAAAAGTAACACCATTTAATAATTCAATTGCAGTCATTTTCTTTTTCCCTGGAAATTGCAGGCTAATTATTTGAATATATCCCTCTGTTACTGCAATTTTCATTTCTTTTTTGGTACAAATTAATTGCCCAATACTATATGAATGTGCTTCAGTGATAATTTTTGCTTCATATATTTTTACATTCCATTCTTCTCCTTTGTCGCTAAAAAAGCACCATGCTGTTGGGTAAGGGCTCAATCCTCGAATCAGATTGTGAATTTCTGTAATCGATTTTGACCAATCGATTTTACAATTTTCTTTATTCAGTTTGTAAGCTGTTTTGATGTCCGATGAATCATTTTGGATTGAAGTCGTAACGTTGCCATTTTCAATTAATTTTAAAGTATCTATAACGGTAGTGCAACCTAAATGCATTAATCTGTCGTGTAATTGTCCAGCATTTTCGGTAGTGTCGATTGCTGTTTCGGCACTCAGAATCATTGCTCCTGTATCTATTTTGTCGTCGATGAAAAAAGTAGTAACACCGGTTTTGGTTTCTCCATTGATAATTGCCCAATTGATAGGTGCAGCTCCTCTATAGTTGGGAAGTAAGGAAGCGTGCAAGTTGAATGTTCCTAGTGACGGCATCTCCCATACTAGTTTTGGTAACATTCGAAAAGCAACAACGATTTGTAAATTAGCCTGTAACGATTTTAATTCTTCAAGAAAGGTTTCGTCTTTTAGATTGGTAGGTTGCAATAAATTTAGATTGTTTTCTAAGGCATATTCTTTAACTGCAGAATATTTCAATTTTTGTCCTCGCCCGGCAGGTTTATCAGCGGCGGTAATTACACCTACTACCTCGTAATTGTTTTTGATTATGGTATCCAGAATTCCAACAGCAAATTCTGGAGTTCCCATAAATATAATTCTTAATTTTTCCATTAGGTTTTTAAAGTGTATTTGTTGTTTTTTTGAATTATCAAAAGATCATCTTCTAGTAATTGTTGCAATACAAAGATAACATCGTCAGCTGTATTTTTAGTCTTGTCTTGAATTTCTCTTGAACTTAAACCTTCGCCTTTTAATAGTGTTAGTATTTTTTTTGAAAGTGCATTATAGTCTTTTTTAGGTTTTGTTTGCGTAATGCAATACGAACAAATGCAACAGTTGATGGTTGTTTTTTCTCCAAAATATTCCAAAATCATTTTGCTTTTGCAAATATTCTTTTCCTTTACATAATTCAATACCGATTGCAATTGTTCTTTTTTGAGTTCATTTTGTCGTGCCAAATATTTGGAAACTTTGCTAATGGTTCTTTCATCTTCCCTAATTTCATTGAAGATTAGAGTTGCATCATTGTTTTTAGAATGGAATTCTATAATTTCTTTATCTTTTAATTTATGCAAAGCTGTCAGTATTTCAGCTTCAGAGTGATGTGATTTTTTGGCAATCAATGGCAAGTTGAAGGCAGTTTGCATTTCATAAACGCCTGGATACGTTCTCAGGATGGTCAGTATAATTTCTTCGTCATTCGGATTCAAACTGGTATAACGTATGACTTCTTTTGATGGAATTAAAAACTGTAAAGTTATTTTTTCTGAAAACTCTTGAGACAAAGTAAGAACTCCCTGTCCGTCTAAAAACCGCATCGCATTAAAAGTTTTTAGCGTAGGAAATCCATATTTTAAACAAAAATGATGCAAATTAAAAGTGAACTCTTCGTTTATTCCTTCCCCATACGCTATTTGGAAATAGTTGCAGAGTTTGATATACATCGAATTCAAAAAAGCTTTGTCTGGTAATACGTTTATAAATTGACTTTCAGTCTGAATGATATCCGCTGGACTGGTCAATAAAACTGCATACGCTTTCTCTCCATTTCGACCTGCACGGCCAGCTTCCTGATAGTAATTTTCTATATTTTCGGGTAACTGAATGTGAATAACCGTCTTGACATTGGGTTTGTCAATCCCCATTCCAAAGGCATTTGTGGCAACAATAACTTGCGCTTTTTCTTCCATCCAAAGCTGCATGTTTTTGTCTTTTTCTCTAGAAGTAAGTCCTCCGTGATAATAAGTGCTTTTAAATCCTAGTGTTTGCAATTGAGCTGAAATGTCTAAACACGATTTTCTGTTTCGAACATAAATGATGGATGGCTGAGGGTTTTTTTTAAGAATTTGCTTAATTCGATAGAGTTTGTCTTCCACTTCAAAAACCATATAGGCAATATTCTTTCGGGCAAACGATTTTTCAAATTGTTTGGGATTGTGCATCCCTAATTCGGTAATAATGTCCTCTTTTACTCTGGGTGTAGCTGTTGCTGTTAATGCCAAAAACGGTACTTTTGGAAAATAGGTTTTCAATGCCGAAATCTTCAAATATGCGGGACGAAAATCGTGTCCCCATTGCGAAACACAATGCGCTTCGTCAATAGTAATCAAATTTACGGGAAGATTTTTTATTCGTTCCAGGATCCATTCTGATTGCAATCGTTCTGGAGATACATACAGAAACTTATAATTCCCAAACTGGCAATTGTCCAGCAAGTCAATCATTTCTTCAGAACGTATGCCGCCAGTCAAAGCAATGGCTTTAATCCCTCGATTTTGCAAATTGGCTACCTGATCTTTCATCAAAGCGACCAATGGGGATATAACCAAGCAGATTCCTTCATTCATAAGGGCTGGCACTTGAAAACAAATTGATTTTCCTCCACCCGTTGGCATCAAAGCAAAAGTATCTTCACCACTCAAAACCGAATCAATAATTTCGTTTTGTAGCGATCTAAAGCTGTCGTGCTGCCAATATTTTTGAAGAATCGCTAATGCTTCTGGCATTATTTATAGTTTAGATTTTTAATAATTTGCATTTTTGATTTTCAAGAATTTGCTAAATTTTATCTAATATAAAAAGAATTCGGTTATCTACGCTATCTTTTGGTACTTCAATTAGATTGTAGCCATAATTAGTGTAGGTCTTTGTGAGGTGTTTATAGATGGTTTTTGCTTGTTCAAAGTTTTCGTAACGCTCGCTGTCACTTTCATAAATGGCCTCCCAAGGTGGAAGCATGAAAATTTTGGTATATACATTTTCACGGCAAGCGTGGTCAAAATGTACTGGAAAATCATCACCGATATAGTCTAGGTAAGCCACAACATCAGGGATTCCACGGTCAATAAAGACCCATTGATGAGGTTCGTTTTTGGCATTGCTAAATTGCTTTATTCTGCCATCAAGCAACATTTGGCTAAACAATAAAGGGTCTTTAAGAAACAATTGTTCAATACCTCGTTTTTGGGCTTCCAGTGTAACTTCACGGGAAATTTCAGGATAACAGCAATAGCCTTTCTTTTCCAGACCTTTAATAATAGAACTTTTCCCTGTACCGGGGCCGCCAATGATAACAATAATTTCTTTCTGCACTTTCTGTAATTAAGCGGCAAAAATACTCAAACTTATTGGAAATTAAAAAGTTTATTATCACCCAATTTCAAGGAGCAAGAGATGATTTTTTTGCAGGTAAAATGGTTCCTGCTGTCCGCTGTATTTTTTTATCTCATTCCAAAAGAGGAGATAAAAAGGTAATTGCGTGAGCAATTCGACCATCAGGGCTAGAGGAGAGGCTTGGTGCATTTTTTTAAAGCTTTTATAAACAGACACCAACAATTTTAAATCTGTGAAAAATCCGGTCAATCCGTACATTTATGAGGACAATTCTTTTCTTGATCCGTAATTGATTAAATTCAGTTCAAGATTATAAAAAACAGAAGCAAACATCTCCCGATTTTAAAAATCTTAATACATATCTATAATTCCTAAATCTAAAATCTAAAATCTAAAATCTAAAACGTATATTTGCCTTTATTTTTAATTTAAGAATGGACAACGATAAAGAAAAAGAGACTGCAGAGTTTTATGAAAGACTAAAGGCCGAATTAGATCTCAGTAATTCTTGGCCTGCAGAATATTTGTTTAAATTTATAGTTCCTACAACCGAGGAAAATATTCTGAAAGTAGAAGATGCATTCAATTGTATGGGGGCTGTAATCAAAACAACAAAATCCAGAACAGGAAAATTTACCAGTATTTCGGTAGATTTAATGGTCAAGGATTCGCAAGAAATAATAGATAAGTACCAAGAATTATCCACTATAGAAGGTATAGTTTCCTTATAATTATGATCGAAAAATATAAAAAAGAAAACGCGAATGATGTGGTTTTCAATTTGGAATACAATTCTGAAAGAGAACATTTAATCATTCCAGAATATGGTCGTCATTTGCAAAAATTGATCGAGCAAGCTTCTAGTATTGAAGATGATGTAGAGCGTAACAAAGCGGCAAAATATATCATTCAGGTAATGGGAAGTTTGAATCCGCACCTTCGCGACGTACCCGATTTTCAGCATAAACTTTGGGATCAACTTTTTATCATGTCTGATTTTAAGTTAGCTGCAGATTCACCATATCCCATACCGTCCAGAGAAGTTTTGCAACTCAAACCTGATGTTTTGAAATATCCTCAGAACTACCCAAAATACAGGTATTATGGGAACAATATCAAATACATGATTGATGTCGCCAACAAATGGGAAGAAGGAGAAATGAAAAGTGCATTGGTTAAAGTAATTGCCAATCATATGAAAAAATCGTATTTGAGTTGGAATAAAGACACTGTAAAAGACGATGTGATTTTTGAACACCTTTATGAATTGTCAGACGGAAAACTCAATTTACTGCAAAGTTCGGAAGAACTATTAAATACCACCGATTTACTGAGAACTAACAAAAGGGTTTCAAACAAAATTGGCCCTGCTGGACAACCAAAAATTCAAAGCAACAAGAATAATAAAATCGGTAAACCAAAACCGTTTCAAAAAAAGTAAATAAATTAAAGAGAAACCAAGACGCTAAGAAACTAAGAAACTAAGCTGAAAAGCTTAAAAAAAACTTAGATTCTCAGCAACTTAGAAACTTAAAACAAAAACATGGAAGTTTTCAAAATAGAAGGAGGAGTTCATCTAAAAGGGGAAGTAATACCACAAGGAGCGAAAAACGAAGCATTGCAAATTTTGTGTGCCGTACTTTTAACGCCAGAAAGAGTAACAATCAACAATATCCCGGATATTATCGATATTAACAAATTGATAAAACTTTTGGGTAATTTGGGAGTTAAAATTGAGAAATTAGGACATGGTTCTTATACTTTCCAATCAGATGAGGTGAATGTAGGATATCTAGAAACTGAAGCTTTCAAGAAAGAAGGTGGTTCACTTCGTGGTTCCATTATGATTGTTGGGCCACTTTTGGCACGTTTTGGAAAAGGATATATCCCGAAACCAGGAGGTGACAAAATTGGACGTAGAAGATTGGATACCCATTTTGAAGGATTCATCAATTTAGGAGCTAAATTTAGATATAACAGAGAAGACCATTTTTATGGAGTAGAAGCTCCAGATGGACTTGTTGGAGCCGATATGTTACTTGATGAGGCATCTGTAACCGGAACGGCCAATATCGTTATGGCTGCTGTTTTAGCCAAAGGAAAAACAACAGTTTACAATGCTGCTTGTGAACCTTATTTACAACAACTTTGTAAAATGTTGAACTCTATGGGAGCCAATATTACAGGAGTTGGATCTAATTTATTGACTATAGAAGGAGTTGAAAAACTAGGAGGTTGTGTTCACAGAATTTTACCTGATATGATTGAAATTGGTTCTTGGATTGGTCTTGCGGCCATGACAAGAAGCGAAATTACAATTAAAGATGTAAGCTGGGAAAATCTAGGGGTGATTCCAAATGTATTCAGAAAATTAGGAATTACATTGGAGAAAAGAGGAGATGATATTTTTATTCCGGAACATATAGACGGTTACGAAGTAAAAACCGATATCGATGGTTCGATCCTTACTATTGCCGATGCACCTTGGCCAGGATTTACACCTGACTTATTGAGTATTGTATTGGTAGTTGCTACACAAGCCAAAGGAGATGTTTTGATTCACCAAAAAATGTTTGAAAGCCGTTTGTTCTTTGTTGATAAATTGATTGATATGGGAGCCAAAATCATGTTGTGTGATCCACATAGAGCTGTAGTTATAGGTCATGATTTTAAATCCGTTCTAAAAGCAACAACAATGTCTTCACCTGATATTCGTGCAGGAATCTCATTATTGATTGCAGCATTATCTGCTAAAGGAACGAGTACTATCCAAAATATTGAGCAAATAGACAGAGGATACGAACGCATAGACGAACGTTTAAGAGCCATAGGAGCTAAAATAGTTCGAGAAAAACAATAAGAAACATCAATTTTAAAAACGCTTAAATAAATTTAATTTTCATTTGAAAATAATTTTTTTAAGCGTTTTTTAGCACAAAAAAGTGAAATATGTCTAATGAAGAGAAAGCCATAAAGGCGACCTATTTTAGTATAATTGGGAACACTTCGCTAGCTCTTATAAAAGGTTTTGCTGGCTTTTTCGGGAATTCTTATGCCTTAGTTGCAGACGCCATAGAATCTACAACGGATATTTTTGCTTCTCTTTTGGTTTTATTCGGGATAAAATATTCCAATAGACCAGCTGATGACAATCATCCATACGGGCACGGTAGAGCAGAGCCATTAATCACCTTTTTGGTGGTTGGATTTTTAATCACATCGGCAACTATTATTGGGTATGAAAGTGTTATAAATATTCAAACGCCCCATAATTTACCAAAGCCTTGGACACTTTTTGTGCTTGGAGCGATTATTCTTTGGAAAGAGTATTCGTTTCGATTGGTGATGAAAAGAAGCAAGGAAACCAATAGTTCATCTCTCAAGGCTGATGCTTGGCATCACAGAAGCGATGCTTTAACTTCGATCGCTGCATTTATAGGGATTTCGATCGCTTTGTTTTTGGGGAAAGGATATGAAGCAGCTGATGATTGGGCTGCCTTGTTTGCATCAGTTTTTATCCTATATAATAGTTACCTCATTTTTAGACCTGCGCTTGGTGAAATCATGGACGAACATTTGTATGATGATTTAGTCGAAGAAATAAGGCAAGTCTCTCATCATGTAGAAGGAGTTATTGATACCGAAAAATGTTTCATCCGAAAAGCAGGAATGAAGTACCATGTTGATTTGCATGCCAGGGTGAGTGGAGATATATCGGTAAAAGAAGGTCATGATATATCGCATAGACTCAAAGATACTTTGCGAGAAGAAATACCGGAATTAGGACATGTCTTAATTCATATTGAACCCAATTAAAAGAGTTAAAACAAGAAAATAAAACCAATACGATTTATAGGCGTATTGGTTTTTTTATTTTTATTGTTTGGATTTAATTAAAAAATCTTTAATCCAACAATGATGCCGTCTTTTTGAAAACCATTTTGATAGGAACGAACATAATCCAAACGGAATATTTTGAGTTTTCCAAAACCAAGATTGTCTAAACCTACACTGTATTCAGTATAAGGGTTTCTATTTGGGATTGCCAGTAAATGATAGCCTAAAACTAAATTAGATTTCAATAGATTTAACAGAGGGATTTTATTCATAATATAACCTTTGTCATTATGCTCCGCATGCAATTCAAAATAGCTGTCATTGGTGCTGTTAGCATAGTAAGGCATCAAATTAAATACATTCAAATAACTTTCGGAAAACCCAATATAGGTTTGATTTCCATTAAAATGTTTGTAATCGACAAATGAGATTTGATCGGCGTTAAAGAATTTACCTCCTTTAGCATTTATGGATAGAATACCTTTATTGCCTAATTTTGATTCATAGAAGACTTTGGCTTTTAAATGGTCAAATTCATAATTCTTTTCGCTCCCAGCCAGTCCCTTTTCATAACCTAATGTCAGTATAGGATAATTACCGTTTGAAAAATCGTACTTTCCGTCAGGACGTGTAATGTAGTTCTGATCAAAATTAATTCGGGCTTCCAGATTGGCTTTTACCAAATTGTATTTTTCAAAAGGTGGCGTAGTGTAATCATTCGGAGCCAAAGGATTATTAGACGTATAGTCTTTCTCTTTTTGTAAAAAAGTATAATCGGTAGTGTTGAATAATGGTTTGTTTTCCAAATAATCCATTTTTGCCTTTAGGAATATTCCATTGGTAATTTCACGTTGGTACAAAATAGAGATAAAATTATTTTCATAAATCTTCATCAAGTTTTCTTTAAAAAACAAAGTGGTAGCGGAGTTTAATAACTCTTTTATAGGTTTTTCGTCATTGAATTGCGCTACTCGACTTCCGCCAGAAATTTGAATTTCACTTTTATTAATATTGTTGAATTTGTGGATAAAACTTCCTGTTGATCTAAATTTATCTTCTGAGAAACCGTAATCAAAATCAACTCCAAATCGAGTGTATTTTCCTTTTTCGCGGTCGTTTTTTGTATAAGATAAACCAGTGTTAATTTTCCAACCTTGTACCGTATTGAAATTGATACCTTTTAGTAAACCATCATAATTGGCGGACCATTTTTGAAATGAATTTTTATAGGAATAACCAGTAATAGGGTCGGATATATGGAATCTATTGTGTTTTCTATCAATAGAATCCAGATACACTTGTGATTTTTTCTTGGTTTGCAAACTGTCTTTTTTGATATAATCTGTGCTTTCTTCAATAGTCAAAGGTATCGGACGAATGGTATTCCAATATTCATCTTCTTTTTTATTTGCATTTTCTTCAAAAGTCAAAACTTCCTTTGTAAATGTTTTTTTAGTGAATGGGGGGTCGAATTCAAAATTAGAAAACACATAAGTAAATCTACCCGAAATATTAATGCCTAACATTCCAAAGGTAAAATCGATTGTTTGAGTGTTTTTTACCCAAATTTTAGTGACTGAATTGTAACTGAAATTTTGTTTTAAAGTCAATAAATTCAAAGCTGGATTTTGCATTTGTTCGCCCGTGATGTTAACGTCTACAGCATAAATAGCCCAACTGTCATCAATAATATAAATATAGCCTTCCATAACAGGTTCAGATGGTCTTTTTGGAGTGACTTTTATTTTATTGATTTGTTGGTTGTTTTCATTGTAAAAGGAACCTTCCAGTTTGTATTTATAATAGCTAAAAGCATTGTCTGCAATAGGTGAAACTACATTGACGTCAAAATCTAAGTAATTGTCATAAAAATCAAAATTGGCAGAGGCTGCATTATTAAAGCTGAAGCCGCTATCATTTCCACTTACTTTGGAAGCTATAATAATTTCTTTCATTTTGTCTGGTTTCTGAAATGTAATTTTAGAAACGGTTTCCGATAAATAAAGGATACCACTACGAGTGGAATCCAGTACTTCATCAAACATATCCAGTTTTCGTCCTAGAATTTTTTTGGGAGCATCTTTAATTCTGAAAATCCCTCGAGAATAAAAATCAGCTTTGTAGTTAGCAGTTTTTTCTATGTTTGCTTTTTTATTGGCAATGGCATTTTTTATGATGTGATTGGCTGGATTATCTTTTGGATTGATCACGACCTCATTTAAAGTAAAGCTTTCCTCTATTAATTTTATATCTAAATTGTATGGGAAAGAGATGATGTCTATGGTTGATTTTTGAGTTTTAAATCCTAAAAATTGAAAGACAATCGTGTGCTTGCCTAGCTTTTTTGTGTTTAATTCATAGAATCCCTGCTCGTTGGAAGTGGTTCCAATATAGGTGTTGTCTTCGTAAATGGTAACGGAAGGTAAAGGGTTTCCTTTTTCATCGGTTATTTTGCCTTTAATTTGGGCAGAACAAAAAAGGCCGGTAACTAAAAAAAGAAACAAAAAAGCGTTTTTCATAAATGTAGTTTTGATGTTGGACGCTTTTTTGTAAGTGATGTTACATGTAAAAATGTATGAGTTTTTATAAATTTTTGTTAAAAAAGTATTACAAAAATGACTGGATACCCAAGTCATAACTTTTTAAACCGAAGCCAAGAATTACTCCTTTGGCATTACCGGAAATATAAGATTGATGTCTAAAACTTTCGCGGGCATACGTGTTTGAAATGTGTACTTCAATTACTGGAGTCGTCACTGCTTTGATCGCATCGCCAATTCCTATAGAAGTATGAGTATAGGCACCTGCGTTAAGGATGATACCGTCATAAAAAAAACCCAGTTCTTGTATTTTGCCTATTAGTTCCCCTTCAATATTGCTTTGGTAGTAGGTCAGCTCTATTTGAGGAAATTTATTTTTTAAAATTTCAAAATAATCTTCGAATGTTTGGGTTCCGTATACTTCGGGTTCTCTTTTTCCAAGTAAATTTAAATTTGGACCATTAAGGATGGCGATTTTCATATCTTTTAGTTTCTGTAAAAATAAATAAACCAAATCTAATTGTGATAGTCAATTTCATCAAAAATGGTAGCTTTTTTAAAATAAAACGCATTCTAATTATTTTGTTAGGAAAAAGCAACTATTTTTTCTATTTTTTATTGATTATTGGATATAAATGTCTTATTTGTAGTTATTTGTGATTTTATTTTTAAGATTAAATTAAGATTTAGTTAGCTATTTTTGAGTTGTATTTCGTACATTTATTGGAATATTAACAAACAAAACAAACAAAATGAAAAAAATTATTGTAGTATTAGTAACAGTATTTGCATTCAGTTTTGCAAATGCTCAAGATTCGGGTATGCCAAAAGCTACTTTCTCAAGAGGAGATATGTGGCTTGAGGGTGGAATTACTTTAACGACTGGAGACAGTAGTGATGATTATTTTGCATTAACACCTAAATTTGGTTACTTTTTGGATGAAAAATGGGCCGTAGGTGCCGATTTTAATATCTCATCAGTGTCTTATTTGCCTAATAGTAATAATCTTGATAAATCAAATTCCTATGGAATTGGAGTGTTTGCAAGATATTATTTCTTGAATTTAGGGAATTTCAAGGCATTTGGTGAAGCTGGATTGGGTTACAACCATACAAAATTGGAATACATGAATGGAACCACTAATATGAATAATGGTATTAAAGCCAATATTGATTTGGGAATCAATTATTTTTTCACTCCTAAGTGGGCTGCTACATTTACACTAGCTGAGGTTTTAAGCTATAACAATGCAAATCCTGAAAATGGGTCTAGTACAAGTGACTTAGTAATAAATGTGAATTTATTTAACAATATTTTTGCTCAACCTAAATTTGGATTATTATACAAATGGTAATTTAAAATTATTGAAAAACTATTGAGCCTCCCAATTTGGGAGGTTTTTTTATCCGATAAATCCTTATTTTTTTTGTAAAAAATAATCATGCAATGACTTGATTGTTAAGATTTTATTTTGTTTGGTTTTTATGTAGGAAAGATATTGTTTTTATTATGTTAGAGTAAAAGCTTTTTATGATATATTTGCGGAAAATAACTATTAAAACAAAAAAATGAAAAAAATTATTTTATCAGCAGTAGCTGTATTCGCATTTGGATTTACAAATGCACAAGGTGTTAAGTTTGGTGTTAAAGCTGCCTTAAATGTTTCTAGTCTTACTGGAGATGTTGACAATGCATCTTCATTAGTAGGTTTCCAAGTGGGAGGTTTTGCTGAAATTAAACTTACTGAGAAATTTGCGGTTCAACCTGAGTTAATGTACTCTGCTCAAGGTGCTGATAGTGACGGGGATAAATTTAATTTAGATTATATTAATATTCCTGTAATGGCAAAATTTTATGTAGCAAAATCTTTTAGCCTAGAAGCTGGACCTCAAATTGGCTTTTTAATGTCTGCCAAAATAGAAGGTGAAGATGTTAAAGATTTTGTAAGTTCAACTGATTTTAGCGCTAATCTTGGTGCAGGATTTGATTTTACTGAAAATTTATCCGCTGGTTTAAGATACAATTTTGGTTTGACAAATGTGTACGATGTTGAAGGATTTGATGATTCAATTAAAAATGGAGTTTTCTCAGTATCTTTAGGATATAAATTTTAATATTTTATTAGAGTTCAAAATTAAACCTCCCAACTAGGGAGGTTTTTTTATGCATTAAAAATTTTTAAACAGTGTTAGAATGAAAATGTAACTCTTCTTTATGAATGTCTTAATTTTATGAACGTCTAAATTGGGAATGCTTTTTTTGCTTTAAGTAGGAAAGACATTGTTTTTATTTTGCTAAAAGCGTATTTATTTTTAATATATTTGTAGAAAATGATTAATAAAAAAAACAAAAAAATGAAAAAAATTATTTTAGCAGCTGTTGCTGTGTTGGTATTTGGGTTTACAAACGCACAAAAAGCCCAATTTGGTATAAAGGGAGGTCTAAATGTTGCAAATCAGATTTATTCTGAAGATGGAGCCCCAAGCCCTTCTTCAATAATAGGTTTTCACATTGGTGGTTTTGTTGAAGTTAAAATGTCTGATAAATTTTCTATTCAGCCCGAAGTACTATATTCAACTCAAGGAAGTAAATTTGATATGAATGTTGATTATAATGGTACTAATTATAATACGGAGGATGTTTTTAAATTATCATATATTAATATTCCTATTATGTTTAAATATTATGCTGCAGAACGATTTAGTTTAGAAGCTGGTCCGCAAATTGGTTTTTTGACTAGTTCGAAATTAGATGTTACAGTTTTAGGTCAATCAGTATCGCAAAATGCTAAAGATCTTTTTGAATCGGTTGATTTCGGTTTAAATATTGGAGCGGGATTTGATTTTACAAAGAATTTTTCTGCAGGGGTTCGTTATAATTTTGGTTTGGCTAATGTTGCAAAAACCGAAGGTGGTGATGATTCTACTGTTAAAAACGGAGTTTTCTCAGTATCACTAGGATACAAATTCTAATATTTTATTTAGATATTGTTTATAAACCTCTCAGAGCGAGAGGTTTTTTTTGTTTAAAAAATTCCTTACTTTGTTGCAATGAATTGGGAATCGTATATAAAGAGTTATAAGTCTTATCTTAAAATTGAAAGAGGTTTGTCAAAAAACACCATTGATAATTACTCTTTTGATCTGGATCGGCTGCGTCTGTTTTTAACTCAAAACTCGATTGAGGTTTCGCCAATAAATATTGATGAAGAAACATTGCAGCAATTCATTTATGCTATATCCAAAGAAGTAAATCCTAGATCTCAGGCCAGAATAATTTCGGGTTTGAAAAGCTTTTTTTTGTATTTAATATTTGAAGATTTTAGAAATGACAATCCTTTGGAATTAATAGAATCTCCAAAAACTGGACGTAAACTTCCAGATACCTTGGCTGTCGAGGAAATAGACGCTATTATTTCGGCAATCGATTTGAGTTCTAATGAAGGAGAACGAAATAGAGCGTTACTAGAAACTTTATACGGTTGTGGACTTCGGGTTTCTGAATTAGTTGCCTTAAAAATATCCGATTTGTTTTTTGAGGAAGGATTTGTCAAAATTACCGGAAAAGGCAATAAACAGCGTTTTGTTCCAGTTGGAGATTTGACCCAAAAATATATTGGAATTTATAGAAAAGAAGTGCGTGTCCATCTGAATATTCAAAAAGGTTTTGAAGATACCTTATTTCTGAACCGAAGAGGACGCCAATTGACTCGCGCGATGATTTTTACTATTATTAAGGACTTGACCGTAAAAATCAATCTAAATAAAAAAATCAGTCCGCATACTTTCAGGCATTCGTTCGCAACGCATCTGTTGGAAAATGGTGCCGATTTGCGTTCGATCCAGTTGATGCTGGGTCACGAATCCATTACTACGACTGAAATTTATGTTCATTTGGACAGGAAATTTTTAACAGAAGTTATGAAAGCTTATCATCCTAGGAAGTAATTTTTGTATTAAATCTTTTTTTTTATGTTAATATCTGTTTTGGATTCAATATTTTTGTTAGCACATCAATGAAGTATCATAAGTTATGATTTTTACAGCCAATAAAAACCCAGAAGACTTAAATAAATTATACGAAAGTTTAATTAAGCAGCTTCCAAATATTATTTTTCAGATAAGGGTGAATTCCCAAAAGCAAATTGCTGTCGATTTTTTGAGTAAACCCATTGAGTTTTTAGATGAATTTTCCATAAACGAATTTCTGGAAGACTCATACAAATTATCGAATTATAAAATTTATGAACCGGATTTAAAAGTCTTTTTAGATTCTTACGAAAAGGCCATTATAAGCAACGAAAAATGGGAAATTGATTTCAGATTGCTAATGCCGGAAAGCGGTTATAAATGGATTCGTATTGATGCCACACCCAAGAAAAACGATAATGATGAGGTGGTTTTTTACGGGCTGATTTCAGACGTGACGGTTGTAAAAGAACAGGAAATCCGATTAAAGGTAGCGGACGAAAGGTATCATTTTGCCGTACAAGCATCGGACAGGGGAGTCTGGGACTGGGATTTGATAACGAATAAAGTCTATTATTCATCAGAGTCGATGAAAATTTTGGAACTGACAGAATCAGATTTGGTTGCCGCTCCCGAAGAATGGGATGAAAGAGTCCATCCAGACGATAGGGAAGAATATTATGGAAACATAAATCTACATTTTGACAATAAAATACCTTTTTATGAAACTTGCCACCGCGTTCTTTGTAATGGTAAGTACAAATGGATTCTAGACAGGGGTAAAGTTATAGAAAGAGATGATGATGACAAGCCAATGCGAATAGTAGGTACGCATACCGACATATCTGCGCAAAAAGAAAAAGAAATTGAGTTGGCCAAAATGCTCGAAATTGTAAATACGCAAAATAATAAGTTATTGAATTTTGCACATATTGTATCCCACAATTTAAGAACTCATAGCGGTAATATAAAATCACTGCTCGATTTGCACCAGGAAGGGCTTCTTTCGAATGAAGATACGTTTAGTAATATTCAGATTGTTTCGGATGAATTATTCTCCACAATCGAAAATTTAAACGATTTGGTTAGTATATACACCGAGAGGGAAAACAATATGCAATTGTTGAATGTCAATAGTTTTATTGATAAAGTTTTGGACGTTTTGAATGAGTCAATTAAGATAAAAGGAATTCAGGTCATGAATTATGTTCCTGGCGCAGTAAAAGTATTTTGTGTGCCAGCCTATCTGGAAAGCATCATGTTGAACTTAGTTACCAATGCAATCAAATATTCCGATTCTAGTAAAGAACCTAAAATCGTTTTTACAACCGAACATAATGACGATTTTATTGTTTTGAATGTAAAAGATAATGGTTTGGGAATTGATTTAGAAAAGCATAAAGATTCTATTTTTGGATTGTATAAAACATTTCACAGGAACAATGATGCGAGAGGAGTTGGATTATATCTTACGAAAAACCAAATTGAAAATATGGGAGGCAAAATTGAAGTAGAAAGCACGCTTAATTTTGGAACAACTTTTAAAATTTATTTTAAAAAAGGATAATCAACGGTATAAAATAAATACTCAAAATAAAAACTCCAAATTTCAAAGTTAGATTCTAACAATTGGAATTTGGAATTTTAGTATTTATAATTATTCACTATTATCGGAGTGAAGATTATTTTGCAATATTAACGGCTCTGGTTTCTCTGATTACGGTAACTTTCACCTGACCTGGGTAGGTCATTTCGGTTTGTATTTTTTGAGAAATTTCAAATGATAAAGTAGCGGCATTGTCATCAGATACTTTTTCGCTTTCTACAATTACACGAAGTTCTCTACCAGCTTGAATAGCATACGCATTTTTCACTCCGCTAAATCCGTAAGCCACTTCTTCAAGATCTTTCAAACGTTGAATGTATGAATCCAAAACTTGTCTTCTGGCTCCAGGTCTAGCTCCTGAAATTGCATCACAAACCTGTATGATAGGCGATAACAATGATTTCATTTCTATTTCGTCGTGGTGAGCTCCAATCGCGTTGCAAACTTCTTCTTTCTCGCCATATTTTTCAGCCCATTGCATTCCTAATAATGCATGTGGTAAATCACTTTCAGCATCTGGCACTTTACCAATATCGTGAAGTAATCCAGCTCTTTTGGCCAATTTAACATTCAATCCTAATTCGGCAGCCATAATTCCACAAAGTTTTGAAACTTCACGGGAGTGTTGCAATAAATTTTGTCCGTAAGAAGAGCGGTATTTCATTCTACCCACTACTTTTATCAATTCAGGATGTAAACCGTGGATTCCTAAATCAATCACGGTACGTTTACCTACTTCAATGATTTCATCATCGATCTGTTTTGTAGTTTTGGCAACTACTTCTTCAATACGAGCCGGGTGAATACGTCCATCCGTAACTAATTTGTGTAATGCTAAACGGGCAATTTCTCTGCGTACAGGATCAAAACAAGAAAGGATAATTGCTTCAGGAGTATCGTCAACTATAATTTCGACTCCGGTTGCAGCTTCAAGTGCTCTAATATTTCTACCTTCACGTCCAATGATTCTACCTTTTACGTCATCGGATTCGATGTTAAAGACCGAAACGCAGTTTTCTACTGCTTCCTCAGTTCCAACTCTTTGAATAGTGTTGATGATGATTTTCTTGGCTTCTTGTTGAGCTGTTAATTTAGCTTCTTCAATAGTATCTTGAATATGGGACATTGCTTTGCTCTTAGCTTCCGCTTTTAAACCTTCAACTAGTTGCTCTTTTGCTTCATCGGCAGAAAGTCCAGAGATAACTTCCAGTTGTTGCAATTGACTTTTATGCAGTTTGTCAACTTCTAGTTGTTTTTTCTCTAAATTTTCAATTTTAGAATCATATTCTGCTGTTTTTGCTTCAAAATCATCATTTATTTTTTTTGCTTTTGATAATTCATTTGAAATTTGAGATTCTTTGTCGCGCACTCTTTTTTCTACTTCAGCTACTTTTTTGTCTCTGGCTAGAATTACTTGTTCGTGTTCTGATTTTAGTTCAATAAATTTCTCTTTGGCTTGAAGAATTTTATCTTTTTTAATGTTTTCGGCTTCAAGATTGGCATCTTTTAAAATTGATGCGGCTTCTTTTTTTGCACTTTTAATTAAATTAGAGATGTTGCTTTTTTCAATGATTTTGGCGATTCCAAATCCTGCTGCAATACCTGTAATTCCTGAAATAATTATTGTTAAGATGTCCATGTTTGTTAAAATTTATATATAAAAAAAGCCTACATTAGAAGTTGTATAAACTCGAAAAGACAAGTTTTGAGCTAACTCACTGTTCAAGTTTCCTCGCCGAAGCGTGGCATGCTTTAGTAGTGATGATTTGCTCATTCTAAATTGTTAGTGTTGAGTTTACCAATATGAACTAATGTAGGCAGTATCTTAGTCTTTGTAAAGAACGTTTAATTTTCGAGATATTCGTCTAAAAGTAAATTGATTTTATTTAATCTTTCAATGGTTTCCTCGCCATTTATAGCATTATCAATTTGTTTTTGTTCTGCTTGAGAAGCAAATTGTAAAGCACACATAGCCAATACATCTTGTTTATCTCGCACAGCATAATTTTCTTCAAATTGCTTAATCATTGCGTCAATCTTTTTTGAAGCACTTCTAAGTCCTTCTTCCTGAGCGAAATCAACCGTTAAAGGATAAACCCTGTCTGCAATTGATATTTTAATTTTAAGCTTTTCGTCCATAATTTTTACTAATCTGATAGCTGGGCTATACAGTAATCAATTTCACGAATTATTGAATTTATTTTAAGCTTTGTATCTCTTTTATTATCGTCACTGCCTAATAATGCATTGGCTATTTTGAGTGTTTCTAATTGTGTTTTTAGGGCTTCAATCTCTTGGGATTGATTTTGTATTAACACTGCAGCGTTCTTTATCTCTATGTACAATTCTTGATTGTTTTTTTCTAAACTTTTTATTTTTAAAAAAAGTTTTCCAATCTTATTTTCAAGAGTATCAATTATTTCTGCAATCACACTCATTATAATTCCTATTCATTACTTAATCTTACAAAGTTAGTATTCCTTTTTATTATTGCAATATTTTATCGATTTTTTTACGTTAAAAAAATCAATTAATTATAAATCAGCTTATTGTGTTTTGGTTTGAATTTGTCTTGTGGGTTTTAGTTGCTTTTTTTAACTTAGCAGAAATCTATTCCATTGAATGAGTATGACCTCATGATAGTCGCAGAGCTCAATTATGATATGCAACCCGAGCGATAGCGACTGGGCGAAGCAATTGCATGTTCCAATAAAAAAACATTATCTACATATGAAATTTTCTTTTTTTTTGTTAGTATTCACCAATACACTTTTTGCTCAAACAGATTATCCTAAAAATTATTTTTGTCCACCACTTGATATTCCATTGCAATTATCTGGAAATTTTGGAGAATTGAGACCAAATCATTTTCATGCAGGCTTTGATATGAAAACTCTTCAAAGAGAGGGGGTAAATGTGTATGCAGTAGCCGATGGGTATGTTTCAAGAATTAAAATTTCCACTTTTGGAAACGGTAAGACCATTTATATTGATCATCCCAATGGCTTTACTTCAGTGTACGGGCATTTGCAAAAAGCTACCGATTCTATCGAAAGTTTTATAAAGAAAACCCATTATAAGGAGCAATCTTTTGAAATTGAAATGTATTTTAAACCCAATGAAATGCCTGTTAAACAAGGACAGCTAATTGCTGTTTCCGGAAATACGGGTGCTTCCGAAGGTCCTCATTTGCATTTTGAATTTCGGGACACCAAAACAGAGAAGATAATCAATCCTATGTTTTTTGGATTTGACGCTTCGTTGAAAGATACTAAGAAACCAATAGTTTCCAATTTGTATGCTTATCCGTTAGATTCAAAAACAACAGTAAATCATTCACAAAGACCTATTCCAATTAATTTGTCTTTGCAAAAGGACGGAAATTACATGGCTGATAAAGTTATAGCCAATGGGAAAATTGGTTTTGGTATTTTAGCTTATGATTATGATGATGTGTCTTTCAATAAAAATGGAATTTTTGATGTGAACTTGTCTTGCAACGGAAAATCTATTTTTGGTTATCAGTTTAATACCTATTCTTTTGATGAAATGCGATATATAAATGCATTTATAGATTATTCTTTTTATAAAAAAACACAACAAAGAATTCAGAAGTTGTTTATGAATCCACCCTATAATTTGAGTATTATCAGAACTGATGAAACCAATGGTGTAATTACAGTCCTTCCTAATTTGACTTCGGTTTGCCGTTTGGATGTTTCGGATTTTTATGGAAATAAAACCACAATTACTATTCCAGTTGATTATGATATGCTTTCCACCATAATCGAGAAAGAAGCTGTTGTTTCTAATTATGTTGTGAAAGCATTAAAAGATTGTTTTTTTGAAAAAGATAAATGTTCTGTTTTTTTTCCGGCAGGGACTTTTTATGATGACTTTAATTTGAATTTTGATGTAAAAAACAGCGTTTTGACTGTACATGATGATACGGTTCCCGCACATACGAATTTTACAATTACGATGGAAAATGATAGTTTTCCTGCGGATCAAAAAGATAAAGTTTTCATTGGGCGAATAGAAGGAGGAAGGATTAGTTACAATACGACCCGTCAAAAAAACAATGTTTATGAGACAAAAGTAAAAACTCTAGGACAGTTTAAATTGGTCTTGGATACAATTCCACCTGTTGCTACAATTACTAAATCTATTGAAGGAAAACGATTGGACAATCAAAAGTTGCTTCAAGTGAGTATATCAGATAGATTGTCTGGAATAAAATCGTATAACGGTTATCTTAACGGGAAATGGATTTTGATGGAGTACGATAACAAAACAGGACTTTTAACTCATGATTTTAGTGACGGAATTGTGGCAGAAGGGGATAATGTATTAAAAGTGGTTGTAGTTGATAATGTAGGGAATTCTTCTATCTTTGAAACTCATTTTCAAAGAAATCATAAATAGTAAAAGCAAAACCAATTGAATATTTTTAAAGCCCTGTATTGTTTTATTTTTATGTGGATGGGAATGACTTCTTTTGCTCAGACAGCCTTTGTAAAAGGTATCGTTTTGGACGAAAAGAATCTCCCTGTTGAAGGCGTGAATGTATCTTGTTTCAATATTACAACCCAGACAAATGAAAAAGGATTTTATCAAATAGCAATTCCTTCCAATCAAAAAATCACTGTAGAATTTACCCATGTTTCTTTAAAAAAAGCCAGTCTAAAAGTGTTTTTAAAACCGAATGAAGTATATGTGTTTAATATGCATATGAATGATCAAGAGGAACAAATGGGAGAGGTTATAGTAAACAACAATAATAAGAAAACAGTTCAAGGAATTATTACTTTTGAAGCCAAAGACATTCGTTTTATTCCGGGTGCCAATGCAGGAATCGAGAACGTTTTGAAAACCTTGCCAGGAGTCAATTCTAATAATGAACTCAGTACGCAATACTCTGTTCGTGGAGGGAATTATGATGAAAACTTGGTGTATGTTAATGAAGTTGAAGTCTATCGACCTTTTTTGATTCGGTCAGGGCAGCAGGAAGGTTTGAGTTTTATCAATACTGACTTGGTACAGAATATAGAGTTTTCAGCGGGAGGTTTTCAAGCGAAGTATGGTGATAAAATGTCTTCAGTATTGGATATTACCTATAGAAATCCGTCACAATTTGGGGCAAGTCTTGAAATGAGTTTTCTGGGCGGAAGCCTTGCTATTGATGCGGTTTCTAAAGATAAAAAATGGTCGGCTATTACTGGAATACGGTATAGAAATAATAGTCTTTTGGTAAACAGTCAGGAAACCCAAACGAATTACACTCCTACTTTTGCCGATATTCAAACGAACATCAACTTTAAGGTTTCTGCCAAATGGCAATGGAGTTTTCTGGGGAATATTTCTCAAAATAAGTATTTGTACCAACCGCTTACTCGCCAAACTAATTTTGGTACTGCAGATGCACCAATGATTCTGGCGGTTTATTACGAAGGCAAGGAAAAAGATAAATATGACACTTATTTTGGAGCTTTAAAAACCACTTATCAAGTGAGTGATACTTTTACTTTGAAATTTATTGGATCTGTTTTTCACACCATAGAGCAAGAGTATTTCGATATTTATGCACAATACCGATTGGGTGAAGTCGATTCAAATATAGGATCGGATACTTATGGCGATATTGCATTTTCAAGAGGAATTGGCTCTCAGCTCAATCACGCGAGAAACGATTTGGATGCTTTAATTGCTAATTTGGAAGTTAAAGGCCTAAAAAATTGGAAGCAGAATCAAATCGAATGGGGAGTAAAATACACTAAAGAATCCATTCATGACCGGATTTCAGAATGGGAAGTTATTGACTCAGCAGGATTTTCGATACGCCCTCCAGTTATATTGCCTAAAAATGATCAGCCCTATCAGCCTTATTCAGGATTGTTAATACCGTACCAATATGTAAGTGCTATTAATTTTACCAATATTAATCGGTTTTCAGCTTATGCTCAATGGGGACGAAAAGACAATTTGGGAACAAACGAAATCTGGTACAATCTGGGTGCAAGAATGCAAAGTTGGGAAGTTACAGGTGATAATTTAGATAGTAAGCTTCAAACTGTTTTTAGTCCAAGAGCACAATTTGCCATAAAACCAGATTGGAAGAGGGATATGCTTTTTAGATTTACCATCGGTATCTACAATCAACCCCCATTTTATCGAGAATTACGCGATTATGATGGAGTAGTGCAACCCGATACCAAAGCTCAAAAATCTCTAAATGTTGTTTTAGGCAACGATTATAGTTTCAAGATTTGGGAGCGCCCTTTTAAACTTGTTACTGAAGCCTATTATAAAAAAATGACTGATGTTAATCCTTATACGGTTGATAATGTCCGGATACGTTATGCGGCCGAGAATAATGCAACAGCGTATGCACAAGGATTGGATGTTCGGCTGAATGGGGAATTTGTCCCTGGAACCGATTCATGGATTAGTTTTGGATACCTAAAAACAGAAGAGAATATTGACAACAAAGGATATATTGCCAGACCGACGGATCAACGATTTAAATTTGGTCTTTTGTTTCAGGATTATATGCCAAAAATTCCAAGTTTGAAATTATATCTTAATTTGGTTTACAATACAGGATTGCCTGGAGGATCACCGGCTTATGCTGATCCTTATTTATATCAAAATAGATTGAATGATTACCGTCGAGTTGATATTGGGTTTTCTAAAGTTTTTATCGATCAAAAAACGGGAATGTCCAGCAAGAAGTTTTTTAAGAATTTTAAAGAATTATCTTTAGGTTTTGAAATTTTCAATCTGTTTAACAATCAAAATGCGATAACTAATACATGGGTTCGTGATGTGTACACCAAAACAGAATATGCAATTCCGAATTATATGACAACCCGAGTTTTTAATTTGAAATTAAGTGCGAGGTTGTAGTTATTTGCCGGAAAGAATAAATCCTTGGTATATTTCCTTTTCCATTTTTAAAAATGATTACATTTGAGTTTATTTTTTAATATTAAAATTATTATGAGAACATCACATTTTGTCTATATTGGAATTTCGATTTTACTTTTAGCGAGCTGTAAAGAAGAAACAGAAAAGCCGAAAGTGATTTATGATGCTTCAAAAGCTGGCAGAGAACTTACCAAAGCTGATTCGACTCAAATAAAAATTGCCGATTTACCAATTCAAATGCAAGGGACGGATTATTTGATTCATCCTGTAGGTGATCTGAGTGTTTATGAAAAAGGTTCCAAAAACAAATATGGTTCATCAAGCGTGAATGATTTGAGTTTTACTATATCAAATGCATCCGAGTATGAAATTACCGGTTATTTGCAAAATCTTAAATTTCAAAAAATTGGTTCAGATTCTATAAAAGCATTAACAGATAGACCTGTTTTGATTCAAACCGCGACTTACTTAAAAACGGTTTCGGATAAAATCAACAAGCAAATTATGGTTTATACGATGGTGGATATGGATACTAATAAAGATGGAAAACTCGACGTTAGTGATATCACAACATTGTATCTAAGTAAAATTAGTGGGGAAAAATTCACCAAAGTCTCAGCTGATTTTCAAGAATTGATCGATTGGAACTTGATAGAATCTCAAAACCGTTTGTATTTTAGAACTGTTGAGGACACCAATAAAAATGGGAAGTTCGACAGCAAAGATGTACTTCACTACAATTATATCGATTTGGCAAAAAATGATTGGAAAGTGGAAACCTACAATCCGATTTAACTCTTAAATCAATATATCACTTTCCAAATCTGATTTTTCAATTTCAAAATCAAATCCTAGTTGTGTCACCAATTGAATCACCAGTTTTTTGTACCAATTCTCAGATTTGGGATGAATGTAGATTTTTTCTATCAGTTGACTGATATCTACATTTATTTTTAAACCATCATTTAGTTTGATGTTACTGTCGGCCACATCAGTAATGATACGTACTTCACGTTCGTATTGAAAACTTTTTCGTTTGAACAAAAAAGGGAAAAACATATCGTCAAACGGAATGTATTCTTTTTTGTAATCTATATAATTAACCTCGCCAATGAACTGTTTGTAGTTTTTTTCAGGAATCAAAGCCTCTTGAAGCCTTTTTACTGTAGATTGTATGGCCAATCCTTCACTGTTTTGGGTGAAAATTTGCCACATGGCAAACGATTCGTATTCATTGATGTGCCAGCTACTAATAGCTACTTTCTCCCGATGTATTTTATAGTAATTTAAAAAGTCAGGATTGTCTATAGAAAGTTTTTTGATTTCCTCAAATGTGGGTTCGCTAAAAGTGCCTTCGTATTGGTCTTCAAACTTATCAGATCGGGACATGAAGAGTTTTTGCGAAAGCAATAAATCCAAAAACTTCGACAAGTCCAAGTATTTCCATACAACTGTATCTGGATCTTGTGGAAGTTTTATGTTGGGATTATTGAGGTACATTATTTTGAATTATATATGAATAGTCATTAGAAATCTAAAATTACTAACCTAGATTACGATTCAAAACTTTGCATTGTTACTAATTTATTATATGAGCCATTCATAGCTATAAGTTCATCGTGTTTTCCTTGCTCTACTATTCTTCCTTTTTTCATTACGACAATCAGATCGGCTTTTTGAATGGTCGAAAGCCGGTGCGCAATTACAATAGAAGTTCTGTTTTGCATCATGTTTTCTAAAGCCACTTGTACAAATTTTTCGCTTTCGGTGTCCAATGCTGATGTTGCTTCATCCAGAATCATAATTGGAGGGTTTTTCAACACGGCACGTGCAATAGACAGTCTTTGTTTTTGACCTCCGGAAAGTTTATTGCCACTGTCGCCAATGTTAGTGTAAATTCCTAGAGGTAGATCTTTTACAAATTCATAAGCATTGGCTATTTTTAAAGCTTCAATAATTTCTTCATCGGTGGCATCTATTTTTCCTAGTGAAATATTAGATTTAATAGTGTCGTTGAATAAAATACTGTCTTGTGTTACCAACCCCATTAACCCTCGGAGAGAATGCATTTCCATATCTTTTATAGAGATGTCGTCTATAGTAATGCTTCCTTCGTTTACGTCGTAAAAACGAGTCAGTAAATTAGCAATAGTACTTTTTCCACTTCCTGATTGACCCACAAGAGCAACAGTTTGTCCTTTTTTGATTTCAAGCGAAAAATCTTTTAAAACATCTTCTTTTTCATATCTGAAATTTATGTTTTTAATGGAGATTGAATCTTCAAAAGTACTTTTTTTAATAGCATTCGCCTTGTTGGTAATTTCATTCTCTACCTCTAATACTTCAAAGACACGCTCAGCTGCAGCTAGTCCATTTTTTACGGAGTAAGAAGCTTTCGAAATTGATTTTGCAGGAGTAAGAATGTTGTAAGCTAAGGTTAAGTAAACAATAAATGCAGAACCATCTAGTGTTTTTTGTACTAAAACCAAATTACCACCATACCAAAGTAATACTGCGATTGTTGCAATACCCATAAACTCACTTAATGGAGATGCTAAATTATTTTTGTTACCAATACTATTGGATAGTTTTAGAAGACGTGTAACGGAATCATTAAATCGTCCTTTAAAGTTGCTTTCTGCATTATAACTTTTTACCACTTTTAGGCCCGTTAGACTTTCTTCGACTATAGAGATTAAATGACCTCCTTCATTTTGAGCAAGTAGCGATTTTGCTTTTAAATTTTTACCTATTTTAGAAATGATCAATCCTGAAATTGGAATAAAAATTAACACAAAAACAGTAAGTTTCACACTTATGGCAAACATAGTTATTAATGCGAAGAGGATTGTTAAAGGTTCTTTTACAATAAGTTCTAATATTGAAAAAAATGAATTTTGAACTTCTCCAACATCTCCAAGCATTCGTGACATTACATCTCCTTTTCTCTTTTCAGAATAATAGGAGATAGGCAATTCTATAATTTTATTATACATTGTCTGTCTCAAATCTTTTAAAACACCATTTTTAAGATGCATAATATGATATGATGCTAAATAGTTGAAAAAGTTTTTTAGTAAAAATGTCATGATTACCAATGATACAACTAATAACAGGGCAAATTGTGGTCCATTTTCTTTAGTTAATTCTGATATGTTGTAGTAGAGTAAATCTTTAGCATAGCTCATTATTCCTCCTATTCCTGAAAAAATAGGTTCTTTTGGAATAGACTTTGTTTTGCTAAAAAGGACTTCTAGCATTGGAAGTAGCGATAGCATCGAAATTGTGCTAAATAAAGCATACAATATGTTGTAAATTACATTCCAAACAATGTGGCTTTTGTAGGCTCTTGTGTATGGAATTAATTTAAGTAAATTAGAATCTATCATTTTTTTGATTGTATTGAGATTAATTTGATTAACTCAATTTTAGTTAATTAAATCAATTTTTTTAGTACAAGTGAATTAGCTCAATTGCATTGCAATAATTATATTTTTAATCTTTTCGTTTAACACTTCTTCTACTTTAGTAAAATTGGCAATACTGTCTAATTCGGTTTTTACGCTGATGTAAAATTTGATTTTAGGCTCTGTTCCGCTTGGTCTAGCACATATTTTAGAACCGTCTTCTGTATAATAGATTAATACGTCAGATTTAGGCATGTCTATAGTTTCTTCTTCACCGGTAAACAAGTTTTTGGCGATAGATGCTTTATAATCTTCTACCATCACCACTCTTTGACCATTAATTTCTTTCAGAGGATTTTCGCGTAAGTCAACCATCATTTGATTGATTTCGGCCAATCCTTCCATGCCTTTTTTGGTAAGGGAAACTAAATGCTCTTTGTAGAAACCAAAATCTACGTAATGTTGCAGTAAGGCATTGTAAACAGAACTTCCTTTGGCTTTGGCTTGAGCCGCAACTTCGCAGATCAATAAAGTAGCTGCAACGGCATCTTTATCACGAACAGCATCTCCAACCATGTATCCAAAACTTTCTTCTCCACCGCCAATGAATTGCAGTTCTGGAAAATCTTTAATCATTTTGGCTATCCATTTAAAACCTGTTAATCCCACTTTGCATTCTACACCATAGGCTGTTGCTAATTCCATAATCATTGGAGTGGAAACAATAGTAGAACCCACAAATTGTTTTCCGTTTATCTTACCCGCTTTTTTCCATTGTTCCAATAGAAATGCCGTCATCAAGATCATCGTTTGATTTCCGTTCAACAAAATCATTTTGCCTTCGTTATTTCGAACGGCAACTCCTAAACGGTCACAATCTGGATCTGTACCAACAACGATATCCGCATTCAATTTGTCTGCCAAGGCAAGTGCCATCGTCAATGCTTCGGGCTCTTCTGGATTTGGAGATTTAACTGTTGGGAAATTTCCATCTGGTTTGGCTTGTTCCGGAACAATGTTCACATTAGTATAACCCGCTTTTTCCAAAGTTGCAGGAACAGACATGATTGAAGTTCCGTGCAAAGAAGTAAATACAATGTTCAAGTTGTCTTTGGCTTCTTTTGGAGTGTTGAAACTTGCATTCTCTACAGACGATTTTACAAAAGCTTCGTCAATTTCTGTGTCTATGTATTTAATCAAATTTTCATTTGCCGAAAATTTGATTTCGTTGTAATTCAAATTTTCAATAACATCAATGATAGCTGCGTCTTGTGGAGGAACAATTTGTCCGCCATCTTGCCAGTACACTTTGTACCCATTGTATTCTGGCGGATTGTGTGATGCCGTAAGTACGATACCGCACTGACAACCTAAATGTTTTAGCGCAAAAGACAATTCTGGTGTCGGTCTCAAATCCGAAAACAAATACACTTGAATTCCATTCGCAGAGAAAACATCAGCAACCACTTTAGCTAAAGATTGACTGTTATGACGGCAATCATAAGCAATTACAACCTTCAAGGCCTGTCCTGGAAAAACAGTGTGTAAATAATTAGAAAGCCCTTGAGTGTTTTTTCCAAGCGTATATTTGTTGATGCGGTTGTTTCCAACTCCCATTACACCTCGCATACCACCGGTTCCAAATTCCAAATTCTTATAAAAACTCTCTTCCAGTTCTTTTGGCGAAGTCGTCATCAATTCTTTAACGGCCACTTGTGTTTCGTTATCAAACGTTGGGGTCAACCATTCGTTTACTGCGTCTAAAATGTTTTGAGGTATATGCATTTTATATTTAGTTTAAGTTGTTAATCTATTTTGTTAAAGCAAAAATATCAGTTTTATTAGGAGCTATTCCTGCTATCCGCTATATCCACGCCCAAAAGCGTGGGATGCCGCTCCTATCAGGGCTAGACCCGTAAAGCGAGAAATTTAGTTTTTAAAACCTAATTTTTTTATTTTATATCCGAAGAAAGTTTCTGAGTAAGAATTTAAAAATTCACTTCAGTTGAAACCTTGTAACGTTCCTCGTTGTTTTTGGTTCTCAAAATAATTTCTCCCAGAAATCCTGCCAAAAACAATTGTGTTCCCAAAACCATTGTTGTCAATGCAATGAAAAACCAAGGATTGCTGGTTACTAAATTGTAACGCATTCCCATATACATATGATACAGTTTCGAAACTCCAATGTATCCAGCCAATAAAAAGCCAATGATAAACATTAGGGAACCAATCGCACCAAATAAATGCATAGGTCTTTTTCCAAATCGAGAAAGAAACCAAATCGTGATTAAATCCAAGAAACCATTGATGAAACGTTCCATCCCAAATTTGGTCTCACCATATTTTCTAGCTTGGTGCTGCACTACTTTCTCGCCAATTTTTCCAAAACCAGCATTTTTCGCCAAAACTGGAATGTATCGGTGCATTTCACCAGATACTTCAATATTTTTAACCACTACGTTTTTATATGCTTTCAGTCCGCAGTTAAAATCATTCAATTCCACTCCAGATGTTTTTCTGGCCGCCCAATTGAATAATTTCGATGGAAGATTTTTGGCAACAACAGAGTCGTAACGTTTCTTTTTCCAACCCGAAACCAAATCGTATTTTTGAGTGGTAATCATTTCATACAAACCCGGTATCTCGTCAGGACTGTCCTGTAAATCGGCATCCATCGTGATAATTACATCGCCTTTTGCCTTAGCGAAACCAGCATGCAAAGCTTGAGATTTTCCAAAGTTTTTCATGAATCGAATCCCTTTAACATTTGGATTTTCTGTTGCAAAACCTTCTATGATGTTCCAAGATTCATCAGTACTTCCGTCATCCAGAAAAATGATTTCATAACTGTAATTGTGCGAATTCATTATCGAAATAATCCAAGTGTACAATTCTTGTAGTGATTCCTCTTCGTTAAGAAGCGGTATGAGTATTGATAAATTCATTAATTAGAAGCTTTGTGGTTTTTTATTTTTCACTATTACGCCTACAATGAGGGAGTAAATTAAACCAAAGAAAGAATACATGGCTAATGTTACAGGTAAAACAATTAAAGGATTCATAAACTTTTTTACCATTGAAAGTCCCATTTCAATTTGTTCACTTGTCATGTTTGGATTTTTTGCTAGCATACCTTCTTTAGTAATAGCTATCATTTCATCTATGAATTCGGGAAAAATGAAATTAAAAATAACATTAAAAATGGCATATATAAGCGCGGCGATAAAAGTTATAGAAATTCCTGTTTTGAGACTCTCGGTAAGGGTGATAAAACCGTTATTGATTTTTTTCTTGTAATTTGTACAGCCTATAAAAATAAATAAGAGAGGTAATATCATGTAATTCGAAATGTTTACAATTGTACCTACACTAGTATTGATTAATGATTTCATTCCGACTAGATACATAATCACGAATTCCAATACCATTATAATACCGAATAAAACACCATACAAAACACCAGATTTTGCTGGTGATACATTATTTTCCATAGAGACTGTTTTTATTAATTTACAAATATAGCAATTCCCAATATAATGAAGTGTAAAAAATGATTTTTACGCCCATATAAAAAAAGTTGCACAAAGGTTTGTATATTGAAAAATAAGTGTAAATTTGCAAACTCAAAATAATATTGTAAAACAAAAAGTTATAGCACGTTTATACCTTTTCTGTTAGAAGAAAAGCTTCAAGACAAGTTATAATTAACAAATAAAAAAGATTTAAGATGAAAAAAGGTGTACACCCAGAAAATTACAGATTAGTTGCTTTTAAAGACATGTCAAACGAAGATGTTTTTATTACTAAATCTACTGCTGATACTAGAGAAACGATTATTGTTGATGGTGTTGAATATCCAGTTGTAAAAATGGAGATTTCTAGAACTTCTCACCCTTTTTACACAGGTAAATCTAAACTTATCGATACTGCAGGACGTATTGATAAATTCAAAACTAAATACGCTAAACACGTTAAATAATTTTAACTGTTTTCAAATACATTAAAGCCTCGCAATTTGCGGGGCTTTTTTTATGGAATTTTGTTTTAGATTCTTTTCGTGTGGGATTCCTTACTTCTATATACATTTAAAAATAGTTGTAACTTTGCGGTGATAACCAAATCACATTTTAACACTTTACAATTTAATTTATGAACTACATACTTTTTGACGGTCCCGCTCGAAATGCCTTGTTACCCTTTACTTTTACTCGTCCTGTTGCCGATATTCTTGTTGGTATTATGACGATTCGTCAAAAATGGGAGATGCATTTGGGATCTACCACAACAACAGTAACCGAGGAATATTTGTCAGAGAAATTTCCGATGGTTGAATTGGAAGAAAATGTTATGATTAATGCCTCTTTTCTGCCAAATGCTGTTTTGGTCGAAATGGTTAGTAATCTTGGACCTAATCAAGCGATTTTCAAAGGGGATGATGTTATTGCTTTTTATACAAATAATGAACAAGAATCCGTTGATTTTGATGCCTACGAAATTCTGGAATACAATGAAGATTGCATCACAATTGAGCATACTTGGGATATTTTTTCCAAAAATGATATTGCTATCCGTGAAGATTTCGAATTTTTAACCGAAGATAGAAAATCACAACCAATCCCAAAAAGTGTCAATGTAATTGCGCCAGAAAATGTTTTTATAGAAGAAGGAGCCAAATTGGAGTTTGTAACCTTGAATGCTTCCGAAGGCCCCATATATATAGGTAAAGATTCGGAAATAATGGAAGGATCTATCATTCGTGGGCCTTTTGCTTTATGCGAAAACGCACAAGTAAAAATGGGCGCCAAAGTTTATGGAGCAACAACTGTAGGGCCTTATTCGAGAATTGGTGGAGAGGTAAAAAATGCTGTGCTTTTTGCGTATTCCAATAAAGGTCACGACGGGTTTCTAGGTGATTCTGTATTAGGAGAATGGTGTAACATTGGAGCTGACAGTAATAATTCGAATCTAAAAAATAATTACGAGGAAGTAAAACTGTGGAGTTATGAAACCGAAGGATTTGCCAAAACCGGTCTTCAGTTTTGTGGATTGATGATGGGAGATCATAGTAAATGCGGGATCAATACTATGTTTAACACAGGGACCGTAGTAGGAGTGAGTGCCAATATTTTTGGAAGCGGTTTTCCTCGCAATTTTGTACCAAGTTTTTCTTGGGGAGGTGCTGCGGGATTTACTACTTATGTGACCAAAAAAGCTTTTGAAACAGCAAGGTTGGTAATGAGCCGAAGAAATGTAGATTTTAATGAAAAAGAAGCTGCAATCTTGGAGCATATTTTTGAGGAATCAAAAAAATGGAGAAAAGAATAATTGGATTGAATTTTTTAGATTGTTCCCAATTTTTAATTCGATAATTCGCATAGAGTATTATGTGAATTATCGAATTTATTTTTAATACAAAATCTAGGACCCCTAAAAATCTAATTGTGTTGTCCAATTCTTTATTTAATCTATCTTTGCACCTTTTAATTTATTGAGGATGGAACTTTAAATTTCTAGCCTCTAACTTCTAACTTTTTATAATGATTACAATAAACGATATTTCGGTTCAATTTGGAGGCACGTCCCTTTTTAGTGATGTTTCTTTTGCTATAAATGAAAATGATAAAATTGCCCTTATGGGTAAAAATGGAGCGGGTAAATCTACACTATTGAAAATTATTGCTGGACAAAGCAAACCTTCAACAGGAAATGTGTCTGCGCCGAAAGATGCTGTTGTGGCTTATTTGCCGCAGCATTTATTGACTACAGATGGTGCCACGGTAATGGAGGAAACTTCAAAAGCGTTTGGCGAAATTTTTAGTATGAAAGCCGAAATCGACGAAATCAATGAACAATTGACGATTCGTACCGATTATGAAAGTGATGCGTATATGAAATTGATTGAAAGAGTTTCGGACTTAAGCGAGAAATTCTACGCAATTGAAGAAGTAAATTATGAGGCTGAAGTAGAGAAAATTCTAATTGGTTTAGGTTTTGAAAGAGAAGATTTTACACGTCAGACTTCTGAATTTTCTGGAGGTTGGAGAATGCGAATCGAGTTGGCTAAAATCCTTTTGCAAAAGCCAGATTTAATTTTGCTTGATGAGCCAACCAATCACATGGATATCGAAAGTATTCAATGGTTGGAAGATTTCTTAATCAATTCGGCCAAAGCTGTTGTAGTGATTTCGCACGATAGAGCTTTTGTGGATAATATTACCAATCGCACCATTGAAGTGACAATGGGACGTATTTATGATTATAAAGCTAAATATTCTCATTATTTAGAACTAAGAAAAGACCGTCGTATGCACCAGCAAAAGGCATACGATGAACAACAACGTATGATTGCTGACAACCGAGCTTTTATTGATCGATTTAAAGGGACATTTTCTAAAACAGATGCCGTTCAGTCGAGAGTAAAAATGCTTGAAAAATTAGTTATCGTTCAGGTTGATGAAGTGGATACTTCGGCATTAAAATTAAAATTCCCACCAGCTGTTCGCTCAGGACAATATCCGGTTATTGTAAAAGACATGTCTAAGTCCTATGGAGATCATGTGGTTTTTAAAGATGCGAATATTGTCATTGAAAGAGGTCAAAAGGTTGCTTTTGTTGGGAAGAATGGAGAAGGAAAATCGACAATGATCAAAGCCATAATGAAAGAAATTGGTGTTGATAGTGGTTCTGTTGAAATTGGACATAATTCTCAAATTGGTTATTTTGCTCAAAATCAAGCAGCTTTATTAGATGAAAATGCTACTATTTTTGAAACTATTGATGATATTGCCGTGGGTGATGTGAGAACAAAGATTAAAGATATTTTGGGGGCTTTTATGTTTCATGGTGATGATGTTACTAAGAAAGTAAAAGTGCTTTCGGGTGGTGAAAAAACACGTTTGGCTATGATCAAATTATTATTGGAGCCAGTAAATTTATTGATTCTGGATGAGCCTTCGAATCACTTGGATATGAAAACCAAAGATATTATCAAGGATGCTTTGCGTGATTTTGATGGGACCTTAATTCTGGTTTCTCACGATCGTGATTTTCTTGATGGATTAGCAACTAAGGTTTTTGAATTTGGAAACAAACGTGTTGTAGAGCATTTTGAAGATATAGCCGGTTTCTTAGCTCACAAGAAAATGGACAGCATGAAAGAAATCGAAAAATAGTTTTTATTTCTTTAAAAGAAAAACAAAAGGCAAGAGTTTTATTTCTCTTGCCTTTGTTTTTTATAGGTCACTTTTTAGAACCGATTTTTTCTTAAAATACAAAGCGATATAAGCCCAAGCGGCACAAATGCTTCCTATAATAATCATGTTTTGAATCGAATCCCAGGTTTGTAAAAGTGTGCCATTTTCAATAATTAATATTCTGAAAGCTTTCAAAAAATGGGTAAGTGGAATAACATTAGCAACACCCTGAACCCAATTAGGCATTTGACTCAAAGGCCAACTGAATCCGCTTAATATAAAGCTTGGCGTGGCAATAACCATTAAAATTTCTGTTGCCTTAAGCTGATTTGGGATTAGGATGCTAACGAGTATTCCAATAAATGAAACTGACAATACGAATATGCCAGCTACAAATGTGAGTTGGAGTAAATTTTCGAAAAATGGTATTCGGAAATAAAAGGTAAACATCCAGTAAATTAGCCAAATCCCAAAACTCATAATGAGATAGGGAATGATTTTTATACTCATCATTTTTAAAATGGATGGCGATTGGTTTACTAAAATTTTAAAAGTTCCGTTTTCAAATTCAGAAGCAAAGGACAAAGCTAATGCTAAGAGCATAACCTGTTGTAACACGGCTGCCAAAACCCCAGGCCATAGATAGTACATATAATTACTGCTTCGATTATTTTTTTTTATGAAGGTAGTTTTGAAAGGTTCATATTGTTCTGCTAACAATTTTTCAGGGATGCCTTGTTTGCGCAACGTTTCTATTTGTATGCCGGCTTTTAAGGTGCCTAAGCAAACCTGAATGGCAGTTGCGGCATAATTTGCGGTCAAAATATTGGCAGTGTTAACGATGGTTGTAATTTCAGGACATCGTTTGGTTAGAACGTTTTTTTCAAATCCTTTTGGGATTATTACTACACTATTGGCTTCTTTGTCTATTATAATTTTGGAAAGATTGTTTTGGTCAAATAAAACAGTTGCAACAGTAATGACTTCATTGTCATTAAACATTTCAATTGTTTTGGCGCTCATTTCAGTTTGATCTAGATCGACTACAATAATAGGTAAATCGGTTACTTTTCCTTTACTGTACACGTAGCCTAATAAAATTGCATACAATAAAGGGGCTCCTATAAAAAGCATTCTCAAGACTTCATTTTTCCAAAATAATTGGAATTCTCTTTTTAAGAGTGAAAAGAAATTTCGCATGAGTTATAAGGATATAGTTACGGTTGTTTTGGTAATTAAGTCTTTAGATTCAGATATATTTTTTGGGGTAATTTTTACTTCAAATAAACTCTCTTGCATATCATAATCGGGATATGCGGTCGCTATGTTACCATAAGCACTTAATTGCTTAATAGTTGTAATAACTCCTTTTATAGTTTTATTTTTATAAGGAATAGAAATAGTTATTTCCTGGCCTTTTTTTATATTGCTTAGTTTGCTTTCTTGAATTGTAAACCTAAAATAAGTGCTGTTACTTATAAAACCATTAAATAAAGTGTATCCAGGTAAAGCAAGTTCTCCGAGATTGAGAGTGATGGTTTCGACGCTCATGTCCTGCGGAGCTATTATATAGCGTTCTTGATCAGCTGTCTCCACTTCTTTTAGGGCGCCATAGGCTCTTTCTTGTTGTCCTAGTGCCATTGTTTGTTGTTCCATTCTGCCTCCTTTTTTTGCATCGTCTATTTCGGCTAATACCGCATTATATTGTGCTTGTGCACCTTGGTATTTTGCAAAAGTTTCATCAAAAGTTTGCTGGGATATCAAAGAATCTTTGAGCATATTGCTTAATCTATTTATAGATTTTTTTGCAAATTCAAGTTGTTCTTTTAATCCCATTTTTTTGGCTTCCAATTGTTTTAACTGGTTTTCAGTAGCTCCTTTTACCGCCATTGAATATTGTGCTTTTGCACTGATAACAGCGCCTTCAGCTTGACTTTTTTTTGCGTCCACTTCAGGAATGTCAAGTATGGCAAGTGTATCTCCTTTATGGACTAGATCTCCTTCCTTTACTAGTATTTTTATTAATTTTCCAGGAATTTTGCTAACGATTGCAATCTGTTCGTTTTCTACTTTTCCCTGAATAACATTTCCATTCTTTGGTTTATTACAGCTAATACTTATAATTGTCAGGAACAATATGGTGAATGCTCTTTTCATAGTATTGATTTATTTTGATAATTTATTTGATAGTTCTCCTGTGGCAATAATGGTTTCTATAGTCGCAAGTCGCTCCTCTATAAGTGTGTTAAGTTTGCTGACACTTACTTTGAATAAGTCATTTTCGGCTTCCAATAGGCCTGACACATTGATAAGTCCTTCCTTGTATTGTTTTGAAGCTAAGTTGAGATTGTTGCTGGCTACTTTTTCTTGTTGAGAAGCTATTTCAATTTTTTTTAATAAAACAGTATAGTTTACCAGATTATTTTCAAGAAGTAATTGTAGTTTTTGTTTGGTGTCATCAATTTGGTTTTGAATTTGCTCAATATTTAATTTAGCTTCGTGAACCTTGTGTTCTCTTTCAAAGCTTGCAAATATTTCCCATTTCATTGCGGCGCCAACCATCCATAGAGGGCTTAATGAAAATTCATTTAGTCCTAAATTTAGCGATTGGTTTATAACGGGGATAGTTGATGTGGTTCCATTAACATTGAATAAACTGGAATAAACAATTCCACCAAAAGCACCTACAGTTGGTAAGTACGTTCCTTTTTCTTTTTTTAAGAGATATTCATTTGCTAATTTAAAGGATTCTAAGGCTTTAATTTCTTGCTTATTTTCAGTGCTCAAATTACTTTCGTCAATTAAATAAGGATTCAAATCGTAATCTACCGAATTAATTTCTGTATCAGAATAGCCCGTAAGATATTGTAGTTTTTTATAAATTAAAGAGCGCTTTCCTGTAATTTCAATTTTTTTTGACTCAAGTTCTAGTAAAGCCAGTTTTATTTTGTCTCTATCGTAAGGAATGGCTAGTCCTTGTTCAATTGCTCTTGTAACTCGTTTGGTTTCATTTTGTAATCTTTTATCACTGTCGTTAATGAGTTTTTCGGTCTCATTTATTAGTTTTAATTGATCGAATGTATTGATTACATCTTTAATAATTGCGTCTTTTTCGGAATCCTTCAAATAAGCTGTACCGACGGCTTTTTGTTTAATGGCATTGGCACCGTTAGGTATTTGCATGCCGCTGAATAATACAGTTTTAGCCATCACACTTCCTATAAAAAAGTTTCCAGAATTGTTATAAGTTGCTTTGTCGCTAAGTACAGGTAAGTTTACTATTGGTATTGTTGCTGTGGGAAGATCAAGGGTTAAGTTGTCTCCAAAATAAGAATAGAGTGCATTAGCTTCTACTGTTGGAATGTATTTATTGCGAACACTCTTTTCTTGAAGATTTAATTTTTCAATTTCAATTGTTTTGTTTTTTATGGCGGCATTTTTTTCGATCGCTTTATAGATAGCATCATTTAAGGTGGGTGATGTTTCTAATTGTGAATAGCAATTGGTAATAGAAAAAATGAGTAAAATTGAAAGTAAAGAATATTTTGCCATCTTAGTGTAAGTTTTGAATTAAAATCAAATTCTTTTCAATTCATTGCGTCTTCTGTGAGAAGAGTTGTAGTAAAGGTAAGATTTTAACTTAAATTTTTGATAAGAATGAGCTTTATTTTTTACATAAATGCTGTTTGGATGAAGAGTGAAAAAGTAATAGAAAGAGAATACTTTTTTTGCTATCTAGCAGTCTTTTTAAATTCGAATGCCAGGAGGTAGTAGTTCTTTGTAAGTTGGATTTTTTTTGAAGAAAACAACTATTTTAGGAAGAATGGGTACTACTTTTAATTTTTTTTCAATAGCAATTTCCATGATGTTTTTCAGAAAATTAGAAATGAATTCTTCATCATTGAAATTTTCGGGAACATTAATTTTAGTTAGGAATATTTTTTTCTCTTGAAAAGAATATTCAACAGAAACTGTTCCTGTTTCTACTTTTGTTTCAAATTGTCGTGCAAAAGCATTGTCTTTAATTTCTAGGTTTATTATGGTTTCCATTTTTAGTAGTATTGATGCAAATGATGAGCATATTTGTTTGTTGTGTGGTGTATAAAGTAACAGAATTGTATGTTTTGTTTGAGCTTTGTATTGTAAATTGAAACCTTTTAATTTGTATTAGAAACAGGTTTTAGGTGTAAAAAACACTATAAAGTACAAAGGTAATCATTTGATATTCAGTAATAAGTATTTTTAAAGTTAACTTGTTAAACTAAATTAAAAAAAAGCGAATAGCGTAGGTTGTAATTTGGTTTTTAATATTTGTTAATAAAGGGATCATTTGATGAAATATAGGGTTAAGTGATCTGTTGTTAAGAATAAAATGGTTAATTTTAAAAATTGTATGTTATCAAATACCTACAATGATTAATGATTTTGATTATGAGTAAAATTCCAGTTTATTTTATGCCTGGTTTAGCGGCTAGTGTTGCTATTTTTGAAAGAATAAAACTTTCAGAACTTGATTTTGATGTCATGTATCTTGAATGGGAAATACCATTGGGAAAAGAAACTTTGCAGGAATATGCAAAACGGATGACTGAAAAGATTAAACATGAAAAACCGGTGCTTATTGGGGTTTCTTTTGGTGGGATTTTGGTTCAGGAAATGTCGAGATTTATTGCCGTTCGAAAAGTGATTATCATTTCGAGTGTGAAAAGCAATCGTGAATTTCCCCGAAGAATAATCATTGCCAAAAACACCAAGGCTTATAAATTAATTCCGTTAAGTTTGGTTCAAAATTTAGAAAGTTTAGCAAAGTTTTCTTTTGGGAAAAAAGTGAATGAAAGGCTGAAACTATATGAGAAATTCCTTTCTGTTCGGGATAAGCGCTATTTGGATTGGGCAATTGAACATATTATTTTGTGGGATAGAACCGTTGCGGATCAAAATGTGATACACATTCATGGAGATGAGGATGATATTTTTCCGATAAAATATATTAAAAATTGTATTGTTGTAAAAGGAGGAACTCACATTATGATTCTTAATAAATACAAATGGCTTAATGCTAATTTGCCTCTTATTATTCTAGACCAATACGACGGAAAGACTCATGATTAAGAGAGTAAGCTTTTTTTATTTAGGGGAGTGAAAAATAATTAATTAATGGTAAAGCCCTTGTTTTTTGATACTGCGTTTACAAGATTTTCGTTAATATCTTTACTGAAATAATTGTAACTGGTAATGATGGCTTCTTTTATTGGGGTTCTCAGTTTTACTTTACTGTCAAAATGTTTAATATTGACCACATTTTTATTTTCATCAATAAATATTGAAGTTGGAAAACCTAAAGTATGCTTAATCGAGGCAACAATATGTGCGTCTTTTTCGTAATTTTCATTAGCATAACATACTTTGATGGCATCACTGAATTTGTAGGCGATATTTTTCAAGTCACTTTTTTTGTCCCAAAATATCACAATAAATTGCATATCATCTCGATGCTCTTTTGCTAAAATATTTAATGCAGGTATTTCTCCCTTTGGAATAACAAGCCAAGATGCGTATGTAATGATAAAAATGGGTTTATTGATTCGGTTGGTTTTTACGTTTTTTTCTTTGTAAACTTTTAAATTGAAATCATCAAATTTTGTTCCTATAAGTTTTTTTTTGACTAAGGAGTCAAAAAGATTTTTACCTTCTTCAATATTTCTTTTTTCGTAAGCGCTATTACTTGCTTTTTTATAAGTATTTAAGTTTTCTTTTATAGCGTCAGATAGGTAAGTAATTGTGTCTTGACAGTACGAAGCTGTAAAGAAAAAAGATAAAATTAATGTAAGTAAAAGTTTATTCATAAATCATTAGTTTTTAAGCTATTAGCAAAAATAAATTCTTTATATTTAATAACGTAATAATAACGTTGAACAACACATTAATCCGATGTAATACTTATAATGTAAAAAAAGTCATCCTAAAATTAGGATGACTTTTTAATATGATAAAAATAAGGGTTTTAAATTACTATGATTATATTTTTTTCATCTGTTCTTTCATCATGGCAATTTGATCCTTAAGCATGTTTTGCTTGTCTAATTTTTTTGCTTCATTTAATAAAGCAGTTGCTTCTAGTTTTCTTCTTCTTGTCATTGCAACACCAGCCAAGTTTAATTTGGCAACAGCCAAATCCATATCCATGGACAAACCTAGTTCGATAGCTTTTTTGAAATATTTTTCTGCTTGATTGATATTGGTTTGCGAAAGCATAATTCCATGTAGGTAATTAAAATATCCTTGCTGTTTTCTAACTAGCGCTGTTTCGGGATTTTTGATGTATGCTAACCATTTTTTTGCGCCTTCAAAGTCTTGTTTTCTTAATTTTAAGAAGGCAAGTAAGATAAGTTCGTTTTTGAAATATAAAAAAACAGGGATTCCAGACAATATAATAAGGAATATACCGTTACCAATATTGCTTTCAGTGAATTGCCAGATGCCAGTAATTATAATAAGTCCGGCGATAATAAGTTTAATATTTTTATGAAACATAATGTATAAAGATTTAAGGTAGCAAAGATAGTAAAAGGATTTAAAAATATTTTTTAAAAACTACTTGCCAGAAAAAAAAGTCTTTGTATATTTGCACTCGGTTTTAGAATAACAGTTATTCAAAAATAAATAGATACTTAATTAAGATTTTTAAACATACAAAGCAATGAGCAAAAGAACGTTTCAACCATCGAAAAGAAAAAGAAGAAATAAGCACGGATTTATGGATAGAATGGCTTCTGCTAATGGAAGAAAAGTTCTAGCGCGTAGAAGAGCTAAAGGAAGACATAAATTGACTGTTTCTTGTGAACCAAGACACAAAAAATAATGTTTGTATAAACATAAATAAGGCGTTACTTTTTTTTAGTATCGCCTTTTTTTATACCCAAGCGGTACTGCTATTTTTAAGTTTGAAACAAGGGTTTTTTCTAACAAATTTCAGGCTTTCAGTGATTAAAATATAACTACAATAATAAATAAAATGCCAAAAGATACATCTATAAAATCAGTTTTAATAATAGGTTCAGGTCCGATAGTTATTGGTCAAGCATGCGAATTTGATTATGCTGGATCTCAATCTGCCCGTTCGATCCGTGAAGAAGGAATTGAAGTAATTTTAATTAATTCAAATCCAGCTACAATTATGACAGATCCTTCAATGGCGGATCATGTTTATTTGAAACCCTTAACGACAAAATCGATTATTGAAATTCTAAAAGCTCACCCTCAAATTGATGCAGTTTTGCCAACAATGGGAGGGCAGACTGCTTTGAATTTATGTTTGGAAGCTGACGAGAAAGGGATTTGGCAGGATTTCGGAGTTCGAATGATTGGTGTAGATGTAAATGCCATCAATATTACTGAAGATAGAGAGCAGTTCAAACAATTGCTTCAAAAAATAAATGTCCCTACTGCACCGGCAAAAACTGCTACTTCTTTTCTGGAAGGAAAAGAAATTGCACAGGAATTTGGTTTTCCATTGGTAATTCGTCCTTCTTTTACTCTTGGAGGAACTGGAGCAGCATTTGTGCATACTAAAGAAGAATTTGACGAAAAACTTACTTACGGATTAGAAATGTCTCCTATTCACGAAGTTTTGATTGATAAAGCTTTGATAGGATGGAAAGAATACGAATTGGAGTTATTGAGAGATAAAAACGATAATGTTGTGATTATCTGTTCTATCGAAAATATGGATCCAATGGGAATTCATACTGGAGATTCGATTACTGTAGCACCAGCGATGACTTTATCGGATACAACATTCCAAAAATTACGTGATTACGCTATCTTGATGATGCGTAGTATTGGAAACTTTGCGGGAGGATGTAACGTGCAGTTTGCTGTTTCGCCAGATGATAAAGAGGATATCGTTGCGATTGAAATCAATCCTCGTGTATCTCGTTCATCTGCTTTGGCTTCTAAAGCGACAGGTTACCCAATTGCAAAAATTGCTTCTAAACTGGCTTTAGGATATAACTTGGATGAATTGCAAAATCAAATTACAAAATCTACTTCGGCTCTGTTTGAACCGACTTTGGATTATGTAATTGTAAAAATACCACGTTGGAATTTTGATAAATTTGAAGGAGCTGACAGAACATTGGGACTTCAAATGAAATCGGTAGGTGAGGTAATGGGAATTGGACGTTCGTTCCAAGAAGCTTTGCACAAAGCCACTCAATCATTAGAAATCAAAAGAAATGGTCTTGGTGCCGACGGAAAAGGATATACAAACTATGAGCAAATTATCGAGAAACTGACTTTTGCAAGCTGGGATCGTGTTTTCGTAATTTATGATGCTATTGCAATGGGAATTCCATTGAGCCGTATTCATGAAATCACCAAAATCGATATGTGGTTCTTGAAACAATACGAAGAGCTTTATGTTTTAGAAAAAGAAATTTCTAATTATACAGTACAATCTTTACCAAAAGAATTATTGCTTGAAGCGAAACAAAAAGGTTTTGCAGACAGACAGATTGCACACATGATGGGAGCTAAGGAGAGCGAAGTGCATTCTCTGCGTATGACAATGAATATTAACCGTGTATTTAAACTGGTTGATACTTGTGCCGCAGAGTTTCAAGCTAAAACACCTTATTATTACTCTACTTTTGAAGCTGAAATTGAAAAAGCTAGCGGAGAACGTTATGTAGATAATGAAAGTATTGTTACTGATAAAAAGAAAATCATTGTTTTGGGTTCAGGGCCAAACCGAATTGGACAAGGAATTGAGTTTGATTACTCTTGTGTGCACGGAGTTTTGGCAGCCAAAGAATGTGGTTATGAAACCATCATGATCAACTGTAATCCTGAAACGGTTTCTACAGATTTTGATACTGCTGATAAATTGTATTTCGAACCGGTATTCTGGGAGCATATTTACGATATCATCCAACACGAAAAGCCAGAAGGTGTTATCGTGCAGTTAGGAGGTCAAACTGCTTTGAAATTGGCTGAAAAATTGTCTAAATACGGAGTAAAAATTATAGGAACCAGTTTTGATGCCTTAGATTTAGCAGAAGATAGAGGACGTTTCTCTGAATTGTTGACCGAATTAAAAATTCCTTTCCCGCAATTTGGAATTGCAGAAACTGCAGACGAGGCTTCGGCATTAGCAGATACTTTAGATTTTCCATTATTGATTCGTCCTTCTTATGTTTTAGGAGGTCAAGGAATGAAAATTGTAATTAACAAGCAAGAGTTAGAGGAGCATGTGATCAATTTATTAAAAACAATTCCTGGAAATAAATTGCTTTTAGACCATTATTTGGCTGGAGCAATCGAAGCCGAAGCGGATGCGATTTGTGATGCTGATGGTAATGTTTATATTATAGGTATAATGGAGCATATAGAACCTTGCGGAGTACACTCTGGGGATAGTAATGCGACTTTGCCACCGTTCAACTTGGGTGAATTTGTAATGCAACAGATAAAAGACCATACTTTTAAAATCGCTAAAGCGTTAAAAACTGTAGGTTTAATTAATATTCAGTTTGCGATAAAAGACGATACTGTTTACATTATTGAGGCAAATCCTAGAGCATCGAGAACAGTTCCGTTTATTGCAAAAGCTTATGGTGAGCCTTATGTAAACTACGCTACAAAAGTAATGTTAGGACACAATAAAGTAACTGATTTTGATTTCAATCCACAATTAAAAGGATATGCTATCAAACAACCGGTTTTCTCTTTCAGCAAATTCCAAAATGTGAACAAAGCATTAGGGCCAGAGATGAAATCAACAGGAGAAAGCATCTTGTTTATTGATGATTTAAAAGACGATCAATTCTACGAATTGTACTCTAGAAGAAAAATGTATTTGAGTAAGTAAAACTTCAAATCCGGATAATAAAAAAGCTCCATAATTATGGAGCTTTTTTTGTGTAAAATTAAAACAGATTATTTTTCGACATCATATCTGTAATTAAAAGTACCTTCAGTTACTTTTGTCGTAACAGGATTAGAAGTACTGATTGGTTTTTCATCATCTTCAACACAATTAAACGAAAACGTTCCTGCTACTGTTTTAGTATTTAAATCTATCGATATTATTGATAATGAGCCTTCAATCGGATATTGAACATTTGTCTTACTGTTAAATGACATTTCAATTTGTGTTTTAGATGCATCGAATGTTGTTGCTGTTATTGGATAAGTTCCAATTTTTAAATCACTTCTTTTGATGTAAAGTCTAATTTCATCTATGAAATTAGTTTTTCTGCCTTGCAACTGAATATATTCTGTTTCGGGATAGTAAGTAAATAATGTCTTTGTAGCATAATTTGAACCAAACGGATTCTGCATTTCCCATAAAGTTCCGTCAACTTTTGCAGTCATTGCAAATTTCGATGTAGGTGTTTCAGAATCATTTGGAGTGTCATTGTCGCTTGAACAGCTGTTTAAAACCAGAAGTAAAAAAAGGAAAAGGATTTTTGGGGTTTTCATTATTTGGGTTTTTAATTAAGCGGTAAATGTAAATAAATAGTTGTTAATTTCTTTTAAAATAATGAAAATAAATAATTATTAAAATCATAAAAAAAGCTCCATAATTAGAGCTTTTTAGTTTGATAATTTGGAAGTTATTTCGTGAATTTCAAAATATTACTCATTTGTGAATGACATATTATCTCTGGTATTTTTCTGAACAGAAATAGCACCAAATAGCGCTAATAAAAAAGCAAAAGCATAAAAGCCTTTTTCACTTGGTAAAATTGTCGCATTCCAAAGTCCAACTGTTAATAATACAATTGATAGAATAGTTCCAAACCAACAAATACCATAATAAATATCGGTTACTGGAAGATTTTCAAGTCTGTCTCTAACGCTTTTTTGCAATGAAACCACAGCAAAAAGACCAAACATTAAAACTGTAAAATAATACCCTTTTTCATTTAAAAGCATTTCAGCTCTGGCTAGCCCGGCTATATATCCAACCGTTCCAGCTCCAAGAGCTACCCAAGATGCCGCTATAAAAGCATTAGATGTTTTTTGTACCATGTTTAATTTGTTTTTATTTATATTTTGAAAAAATCCCTGAATCTAAAGCTGTCCAAAAACAACATTTTTGACCACTGGCCTTTAGTCCACTATTTGCCCAGGTATTGCAAGTATGAAATAAACTATAGCTTCCATTAGCTTCATAGAAGGCATCTGTTTTTCCGTAATTTGCATTTGTTTTTATGTTTAAGAAATTACCAGAGGGGTCCTTTTGGAAACTTTCTTCGATGTATTTTATTAAACGATAATATTGCTCCTTGCTTATCATCATTTTTTTGCAATCATCACCTTCAGTCATTTTTTTGTAATATGTTGCATGAATTGCAGTAGTGCTTAAACCGGTGGCGGCTTTTAATGCAACCGAAGCTTTTAAGTCTGACCATTCGGGAGTTTCTAAATAAAAACCTTTGTCGCCCCAGCCCATTGCCAAATATTTGTATGTAGAATCTGCTATTTTTGTGTTTTCAAATTTTATTTGTTTACTCCAGTCAATTTGTTCATTTTTTATAGGCATTACAATATCGGTATGAACACCATTTGTTAAAATGTAAACTTCTACTTCAGGTTTTGTGTTTGGCTCTTGATTTACTGTAATTTTAGAAAGAGAAAATACAGCTATTATGTATATTAATATAAATCCAAAGAAGGTCAAAAATATTTTAAGAGTAATTTTTAATGCTTTTTTCAATGATTGCGTTTTAATTTTTATTGATATGATCTTATTGTTATGATACAAAAATAAATAAATTAACATCTTATTAAAATAAAATGCAATAAATTATTAAGTATAATCTTTCGTGTAGTGTTGTGAAAAAAGTCTTAAAATAGGATTTAACTTTTTGAGGCTCTTCAAATGGAACTTTTTAATGGAATTAGGATTTAAAATAATTTGTTTTCTTTAATTTTCACGCATAAAGTCAAATGCTCCCTTGCGAAGTTGTATTCCGTATTCGATATAGGCTTTCATGCAGGCGAGAAAATTTGCCCAACCTTCTGTGTTTCCTAGAGCCCATCTCAGGTTGGCTTCATTATATAGTTTTCCGTCTTCAGTCACTTTTATAACGGTGCTTTTGTCGGGTTGTTCTTCTAGTATAATTTTCACGACAGTTTCTTTGTCCCAAACAAATGAAACCGAACGATTGATTTCAGTCTTGATGTCTTTTATGGGAACTTGTATAGGGAATTCGGGAAATTTCCAAATTAATTCTTTTCCGGTTTCCAGTCGTCCATTACTTTCGGATATGAAATAATTTGTCATTTTTTCGGGATTTACAATTCCTTCAAAAACTTCTTCAATCGGTTTTTGAATCTGTATCGTTGCTTTGGCTATCAGTTGCATAAAATTAAAATTTTGTAATTATTTCTTTTTGAGTTTCTCCTTAAAAAAAGCAATGGTTCGGGTCCAAGATAAAGTAGCGGCGGCTTCATCATACCGAGGAGTTGTATTGTTGTGAAAACCGTGATTTACTCCTGGATAGAAATAAGCGGTATTTTCGACTTTGTTCTTTTTGAAAATGGCTTCATAAGCAGGCCAACCTTCATTGACACGGGTGTCTAAACCAGCATAATGCAGAATAATTGGAGCTGTTATTTTTTCGGCTTCTTCCGCTGTGGGTTGCCCTCCATAATAAGGAACTGCCGCAGATAAAGTTGGGATTTTGACCGCCATCATATTGGCAATCCAGCCTCCAAAACAAAATCCAACAACGCCAACATAACCATTACAGTCTTTATGGGATTTTAGATATTCATAGGCTGCTATAAAGTCTTCGAGCATTTCTTCTCGGGTGCGTTTCTTTTGAAGTTCCCTTCCCGCATCATCATTTCCGGGATAGCCTCCCAGTGGAGATAATGCATCGGGAGCCAAAGTAATGAAACCTTCCACAGCGGCTCTTCTTCCTACATCTTCAATATAGGGATTCAATCCTCGATTCTCGTGTACGACAATGATTCCTGGTAATTTTTTTTTGGTTTCCGTTGGTTGTGATAAAAGCCCTTTGATTGCTCCACCGCCTTTTGGAGATTGATAGGTTATGTATTCCGATTTTATTCTAGGATCATCGGGTTTTATTGTGATAGAATCCACATAATTAGGAGTCATAAAACTAAGGAGTGACGGCACGGTTAGGCTCCCTATTGCAAACAGGGACAGTTTTTCGATAAATTGCCTTCTCTCAATTTTATTATGGGCATAGTCATCATATAGATCAAAAATTTCCTGACTGATATCTTCCTTGGTTAGTTTTTTCATGGGTTTTTATTTGACCCAACTAATTTAGAAAAAAAAGCGATTGTTTTTGCAATATTGATTATTGCGCATAAGTGAATTTTTAATTCTAAGCAATATTTTCAAGTCCGCCTGGAAAAGGTCTATAGGCGTAATAATGCAAGACCTCTTCAATAGCCATTTTTAAGGCTTCATTGATGGGAAGTAAAGTAATTCCAAGTCTCTGATCAATTTGTGTTAACCGCATATAATAGTCCGAAAAAATAGGAACATACAATCCTTTGCTAATAGATTCTTCGGTATTGTTGTAGTTTTCCTGTTGGTTCTCTTTTATTATTTTACAGGTGTTTAATCGTAGCTCGCCATATTTATCTCTACTGGCGGCATAGCCAAAAAGTCTACAAATTAATCCACGGTATTTATAGTCCGTGCATCTGCCATTTTTGTTGTCTGTAGTTGAAAGCGATTGGTATAAATGACAAAAAGTACTGGTTTTGGTATTCAGTTCTTCTAAAACAGCTTCGGCTTTTCCATTTAAAAATAAATAAAAGGCCCATGGTAAAAATTCTAAAGGGGAAGCATCTATATTTGGTTTTGAACAGCACTGACCACAACCTGTAAGACAATGTAAATTTGTTTCTGATTTGAAATTAGTTATTTCATTCTCCAGGCGGTCAAATAATTCTTCAACCAATTGAACTTTATGTTCTATAGACATTGTTTTTTGGCTAATGTACGCTATTAAATACCGTTAAGAGGGTAATCTGGTTTTACTTACTGTTTTATAGGGTTATTATGTTTTTAAAAGAAAAATATTGTTTTGGAACGGGTTCGCATGAAGGATGGAAATGACATCCTTTTCTTTTCCTTCTTTAGGAAAAGAAAAGATATAATGGACAGCCTGACCCTTGTGGTCATGCCCAAATTATGATGAATTGTTTTTAATTCTTAATCACTTTGAATGTTTTTTGTGCATCTCCATAAATAGCAATAACGGTGTAAATTCCATTTGCTAAATGGTTACCAATTGTTATTTTTTGATTGGTATGAAAATCATTGCTGGAAAAACAAACGGTGCCTTTCATGTCAATTATCTTAAGAAAAAGTGGTTCGGTAGTTTTATTTTTAATTTGGAATGTGGCTTCGTTTGTGAAAGGATTTGGATAAAAAACATCCGAGTTGTTCTCTAAGGTTTCATCATTAATTCCAAGATTATTTTCGTCAACTACATCAATATAATTAAAGTTGAATTTTGATTTATAGAGAATCTTGATGTAATTTTCTCCCTGTGGCAAGTTGATTCCAGAAACTATTTTGTCTGTGTAGGTTTGTAATCCACCGGTAGGTTCAAAAGTTTCGTCCGTTTTTACAACAACACCATTCACGCTAATGTCAAATTTACCCTGAATTAAAGAAGCTACTCGAAAAGTCATTTTGTATGAACTGCTTTGGGCAACATTTATCATGTATTCTCCCCAGTCTCCAGCATCAGTAAAGCATACATTTTGGGTCGTGCCTCCATCAGTGGTGTTTTGCAAACCAGTTCCTCTACGTCGGTAATGCTTTTTGGCTGTAACTCTGCCTGGTACATTCATTTTTTTGGAAGTATAAGGAACATTCAGATAGGCAGTTCCTATTGGTCTGATTTCTCCACTATTGGCAGCAAGCAACTGACCTTCCAGCATATCCGTCCAGTCCGAAGGAACTCTACAGGTAAACCATGAATAACGATAAATGTCAGGGTCATTTTCAAAAGAGGTCACAATCTCTTTCATGAAATTGGTTTTCTCTGTAGCTGATTGTACTACTCTGTTGGCAAATTCGGTCACCCAAATTGGGATATTGTATTTCTTTAATCCATCAGTAACTCCAATTACCGAACTAGATGTAGCATCGTAAGTATGAAAAGCAATATAGTCTACTTTGCAAGTTGGGCAAAGACGGAAGAATTCATCGTGCCAAGCAATGGGACTTTGGTATCCTCCATAATTTGAAGGACCATTGTAGGCTGGGGATGCACTCACGATTTCCAACCCTTTTGCAGCAGCAATTTTTTCGATATTTGGCCAAGCATTAACTGCTTCTTGTGGCGTTAACCGTGAGCCGTCATTAAAGTTAGGTTCGTTAAATGCTAATAAATATTTAGCTCCAGGTTTTATGGTTGCAATAAAAGCATCGGGATTGTTGACTTTTCCCCAAGCCATCGGTACAAATTCTACTCCCAAACTCTCGTAGCTGGCATTTACGGCAGATTCGGGTTCGGCAGACCAATTATACCACCAGGAAATTCCCGGTTTTAAGGTGTTTAAATCTAATACGGAATGATTTCCATAAGCAACTCCTCTTTTGGGACTTACTTGTGCAAAAATGCAACTGTAAAACAAGGAGCTAATCCACAAAATGATAAAGGTTATTATTTTAAACATAAAAGGGTTTTTTATTTGGTTCAAACTATGAATTCCAAATATAGTTTAACACTGCTTCACTTCACATTTGAAAAATCCCATCAAAAACACATCAAAGTTGTTCTGTTTTAAATTGTGAGTTTTTTGAAAAAAAAGTTTCAATTTTTGTTTTAAAATACGAATAATGATAATTTCTATTAGTGTTAAATTTTTTAACGTAAAAAACTGAAAATCAGTTAATTTATTTTTAAATTTTAATCAGACCTATTAGTTTTTTAATTAAATTTACGGACCCTTTCTAGAGATAGCTTAATCTAAATATTTTGAGACTTTAAATATTTAAGCTATGAAAAAAAATCTATTGATTGTTTGTTGTTTTTTCCTAATTGTGAGTTGTAAAAAAGAAGAATTCAAAGAAATGGATAAGACTGTTGTTGGTGATGATACGGTTGCTAAACCTGCTGAATTTGCCGATCCTAAATATGCTGAAATAGGCAAGAAAACACTAGATGCTATGGAAAAAGGCGACATGGACAGCTGGATGGAGATCTATGCCGATAGTGCAGTTTATGTTTGGAACAGTGGAGACAGTTTGGTAGGTAAACCTGCAATAGCTTCTTATTGGAAACAAAGAAGAGCCAATGTTATTGAAACTATTAAATTTGATGATGCCATATTTTTGCCTATTATGGTGAATAAACCTCAAAGCGTTGAGGCGAAAGGAGTTTGGCTGCTGGCTTGGTACAAAACAACGGCTAAGTATAAAGGAGGAAAACAAATGATCCAGTGGATACATACCGATTATCATTTTGACTCCCATGATAAAGTGGATAGAGTTGTTCAATATATCGATAAATCAGTTATAAACGCAGCTATGCCAAAGTAAAATTTAATTGTTTATAGGTTAGTAAAAGTAAAAAATGACGCTTACGTGTCGTTTTTTGTTTCTAATTGATATTTACTTTTTAAAGTGTTTTTTTTGATTTGAAATTTAACAGATGAACAGCTTTAAACTCATTTCTATGCCTTAAAACTAAAAACATTTCTTTACTTTTGTGCCAACCAATATTTGAACTATGTACAAGATTTTTATACGCCCTATTCTTTTTTGTTTTGATCCTGAAAAAGTGCATTATTTTACTTTTTCATTAATTCGAATAGTATCAAAAATACCTGGATTTCCTTCCCTTTTTAGGTTTTTATATCAAGTAAATGACAAAAGATTAGAAACAGAAGTCTTTGGTTTGAAGTTTAAAAATCCTGTGGGTTTAGCTGCTGGTTTTGATAAAGATGCCACATTGTATAATGAACTTTCAAATTTGGGTTTTGGTTTTATCGAAATCGGGACACTTACTCCAAAAGCGCAACCTGGAAATGAAAAAAAGCGTTTGTTTCGTCTAAAAGAAGATTCGGCGATTATCAATAGAATGGGTTTTAACAATGGAGGTGTTCTGGAAGCTGTTGAGCGTTTGAAAAAAAATAATGGTGTTCTGATAGGAGGAAATATCGGAAAGAATAAAGTAACACTGAACGAAGATGCTACCTCGGATTATGAGATTTGTTTTGACGCTTTATACGATTATGTTGATTATTTTGTTGTGAATGTGAGTTCGCCAAACACACCCAATCTTCGTGCATTGCAAGAAAAAGAGCCGCTTACTCAATTGTTGCAAACGTTACAGAATAAGAACTTGTCCAAGCCAAAGCAAAAACCAGTGTTGCTTAAAATTGCACCAGATCTTACTGATGAACAATTGTTGGATATTATTGATATTGTAAAAGAAACTAAAATTGCTGGTGTAATCGCGACCAATACTACTATTTCCCGAAGCGGATTGCGTTCTTGTGATCAAACTGAAACTGGTGGATTGTCTGGTAAGCCATTGACATCACGATCTACTGAAGTGATTCGTTTTCTGTCTCAAAAAAGCAATAAAGCATTTCCAATTATTGGAGTAGGGGGAATACATTCTGCAGCCGATGCTTTAGAGAAATTAGAAGCTGGCGCCAGTCTAATTCAATTATATACAGGCTTTATCTATGAAGGACCGGCATTGATAAAAGAAATAAACAAGGCGATTTTGTCAAAAAAATAGTAGAATAACGATTTTTCTTTCTTTGTAACTCAAAACCTTTTTTATATATTTGAAGGTTATGAAGTCAATAAAAATTATCGAGTGTCCACGAGACGCTATGCAGGGCATAAAAGCTTTTATTCCTACCGAAAGAAAGGTAGCTTATTTACAAGCTTTATTGCGTGTAGGTTTTGATACCATTGATTTTGGGAGTTTTGTTTCAGCGAAAGCCATTCCTCAAATGCAAGATACTGCCGAAGTTTTAGATCAACTTGATTTATCCAAAACAACGAGTAAATTATTGGCTATTGTTGCCAATTATCAAGGTGCAACACTCGCTTCTGAACATGCAGCTATTCAATATTTAGGTTTTCCTTTTTCGATTTCTGAAAACTTTCAAATGCGAAATACGCATAAAACAATAGCTGAATCTTTGGTAACATTAGATGAAATTTTAACTCTTGCAGATAGAACCAATAAAGAAGTAGTTGCTTATCTTTCAATGGGTTTTGGAAATCCGTATGGAGATCCCTGGAGTGTCGAAATTGTGGCGCAATGGACCGAAAAATTGGCTGCAATGGGAGTAAAAATTTTATCACTTTCTGACACTGTAGGAAGTTCTACTCCTCAAGTAATTGATTATTTGTTTTCTAATTTAATTCCTCAATATCCTGAAATTGAATTTGGGGCCCATCTTCATACCACACCTGATAAATGGTTGGAGAAAATTGATGCAGCCTATAAGGGAGGTTGTCGTCGTTTTGATGGTGCAATTCAAGGTTTTGGAGGCTGTCCCATGGCTACAGATAAATTGACAGGGAATATGCCTACCGAGAAGTTACTCTCTTATTTTACCGTTCAAAAAGAAAAAACTAATTGCAGTCCAATGAGTTTTGAAAGTGCCTATAATGAAGCTTCAAAAATATTTGGTGAATTTCATTAATACTTGTTTGTTTTTGTATTTAAGTTGTTTATAGTTAGATCGTCTGAGTTTTTTTGTTACTTTAGTGTAGTTCCAAAGACTTTTGAAAATTGCTTTCTAAAATTAAAATAACGAGATATGAAATTTACTTTTTTCAAAAAAAATATTTTAATTGCTACACTAGGGTGTTGTCTTTTTTCGTGCAGTAGTGATTTGGATTTCGAACAGGTCAATGACTTTAATTCTCAACCTGTGTTTACTACAAATCTTGCCTATTTTGAAGTAAAAGCTCTAGATTTTGTTGTAAATGGTACCGAACAGCCTTTGTTTTCTTATGTGTCTAATGTGGATTTTTTGAATACTTCCTTTGTGGAAGAGAATTTGGTAAAAACCGAATTGTATTTTAGAATTAAAAATACAATAGCTAGAGCCTATTTTTATAATGTCACTTTCCTAGATCAAAATAATATACCTATTTATACTATAACTATGAATGTGCCTGCTTACAATGGCACGGAAGTGCTAGTAGAGAAAACAGAAACATTTACCGCTGCAAATGTGGATATTTTAAAGAGAACAACCAAAATGGTTTTTTCAATTGCGATGCTTTCGGGTCCGCCATTAACAGCTGATAGTCTAGGCAGAATAGAATTGAGTTCAAGTATAACTGCTTATTTTGACGTAAAATGAGAAAAATAACAATCCTTTTATGTCTGTCAGTTACTTTTTATTGTTTTTCCCAAAATAAAGAAGTTTTATATAATTTCACTCCTCAACCCCAAAGCTTATTGGTTAATCCTGGAGCCGATGTAAAATACAAATGGTTTGTTGGAGTTCCATTGTTATCTGGAATATCGGCAAATGTGGGTTCAACAGGATTTGACGCTTATAAATTATTTGCAAATGATGGAGTGGACTTTACTACCAAAGTAAAAAATGTTTTGGCCTCAACCAGCAGAAATGATTATGTGACCGCCAATCAACAACTTGAAATATTTACAGCCGGTTTTAGGGTAAGGGGTGAAGAAAGTAAGTCGTATGTTTCTTTTGGAATGTATCAAGAATTGGATTCTTTTATTTATGTTCCAAAAGATCTGGCGATTTTGTCTTTGTACGGTAATAAAGATTATATGGGTAAGTCTTTTGATTTGGGCGATTTGAGCGCAAAAGCTGAAGTGCTCTCTGTCTTTCATGTAGGTTTTAATAAACAGCTTAATGAGAAACTTATACTGGGAATTCGGGGGAAAATTTATTCGAGTATTTTTAATGCAACTTCAACCCATAATTCAGGATATTTTTATACTGTACAAGGTTCTAATTTAATTTATGATCAAGTCATAAAATCCAATTTACAGCTTAATACTTCAGGAGCTGCCAAGTATTTGGACGAAAATTATGAAGATGATTTAGCAACTGATTTAAGGGATGATATTCCTAAAAAAGCTTTTTTAGGAGGGAATTTAGGTTTGGGTTTAGATTTAGGACTTACATATTATCCTGAAAAAAACATTCAGATAACAGCAAGTTTAGTTGATATTGGGTTTATAAACCACACGAAAGATGTCGTCGATTATACATTTAAAGGGGATTACGCTTTCAAGGGAGTTATTACCAATTTTAATGAAGAAGGAACGGTAGATGATGCCTATCAGGATTTTAAAGATGCAATTCCTTTTGATACTATATATAATAAGTACACCACACAACGCCCTTTGAAATTTTATTCTTCATTCCAATATTCATTTGAAGAAGAAAGGCAAACGGAATGTGATTGTGCAACCGATGAAGATTCTTGGTATAGAAGTGCGGTTGGGGCGCAGCTTTTTGCAATGTCTACTCCTAGAGCACCTATGCTTGCCTTGACGGCCTATTATAGGAGAAGACTTCTTCAGGGATTGCAAATGAAAGCTACTTACACAATCGATTCCTATTCCTATTCAAACATAGGTTTAGGATTGACAACCAAGATTGGGGTAGTTAATTTTTATGCAATGGCCAATAACCTTTTGGCTTATAGCGATCTCTCCAAGGCAAATGCCCTCACGTTTCAAATAGGATTTAATATAATCTCGAGAGGAAGCAGTAAATAAAGATTTGAATTTGATTATTGGCTTTTAGATCTTTTTTGGATGATGGCAAAAAAGCAAAATATTTCCCTTTAGCCCCGATAGTAGTAAAAATCATTGTAAGCTGGGGTTCGGCTTGCAATATTGCAACGGATAGCGGGATCTATGTCTCCTGAAAATACCTAATCTTTCTGCTCCAAAAAAAAATAATCAAAATAGGCTATAGTGATTTCTCTTTTCTCCTTCTAAAAAATTTAAAAAATTCAATCCAAAAGACCGAAACAAATCCAATTAGGCAACTAAAACCTATTTGTGAAAAAGTAATGCTTTCGAAAAGAAAGAATGTTCTAAAGACTGGTATGATTAACAAAGAGCCAGTTATCAATACAGTTAATCCTATAATGAGTGGAACCAAATTATTTTTATATTTTAAAGTGGCGAATATTGAATAATAGAAAGATCGATTAGAAAGTGTTAGAAAGATATTGGCTGATATCAATGTTAGAAAAATCATCGTTCTGGTAAGTTGTTCCGAAAAACCATTTCGTGTACTGTATTGATAAATAAATAAAAGACCAAGCGTTATTACAAGCCCTTGAATAATACTAATTGTAATTTCTTTAAGGTTGAAAAAAGTATTGGTAAAAGGACGAGGCTTCTGTTTCATCAGGTTGGGTTCCATAGGCTCATTTTCGTAGATTATGGAGCAGGTTGGTCCCATGATAATTTCTAGAAAAATGATGTGAACAGGTGAAAAAATGTTAGGATAAATCCATCCTAACACCAATGGAATAAACACAATCAGGATAATGGGGATATGAATGGATATAATGTACTGAATGGCTTTTTTTAGGTTGATGTAGATTTTTCGTCCCATGGCTATGGCATCCGTCATTTTGGAGAAATCATCATCTATCAAGATTAAGTTGGCCGCTTGTTTGGCAATTTCGGTTCCTTTTTCTCCCATTGCAATACCTATATGAGCTGATTTTAATGCTGGTCCATCATTTACACCATCACCAGTCATCGCAACAATTTGGTTATTTTCTTTTAAAGCTTTGATGATTTTTAATTTGGCCTCCGGAAACATTCTCGTAAAAATACTGGTTTCCATAACTTTATCTCTCAAAGTAGCGTCGTCCATAGTCATGAGTTCATCTCCATTTAGTATTTTTTCTGAGTTTCTAAAGCCAATTTGATTGGCAATGGTTGCTGTTGTCAATGCATTATCACCTGTTACAATTTTTACTTGAATTCCCGCTTTGTAAAAAGTTTCGAAAACTTCTTTTATATTGGCTTTTGGTGGGTCATAAAAGGCAACAAGTCCCTTAAAATCAAATTTAAATTCTTGTTGTGTTTTCGGATAGTCGTTTCCTGAAAAATTAGCAACTCCAACTCCCAAAACGCGATATCCTTTCTCGGACATTGATTGAATTGCTTTTAGGATTTGATTGGTTTCTTTTTCGGATAAATTAGAACAAGCGATTAGGGCTTCGGGAGCGCCTTTGCTGGCGATGATTCGGTCCCCTTTTTTATTTTCAAAAAGATGTGTCATCATTGGTGGTTTTCCGCTTAAAGGGTATTCGTGCACCATTTTATAATTAGGGCGTTCATCTTTAATCCCTGTTTTTGTATAAGCATCGTGCAAAGCAATTTCCATAGCATCAAAAGGAATGGGTTCGCTCGACCACATGGAAAGGCTGAGTAATTCTTCTTCTTTAGTAGATAAGCAATTTTTATTGATATTGTCATTACCATTGTCATTGTTATTCTCATTGCTATTGAAATTATCCTTTAATGAATCTTCTCCTAATAAGTACCATTGCGCCAAACTCATTTTGTTTTCGGTAATGGTTCCTGTTTTGTCGGTGCAAATTACAGTAGCACTTCCTAATGTTTCTACAGTTTTTGTTTGTTTGACAATAATCCCCATCTTCAATAATCGCCACGCGCCTAAAGCCATAAATGTGGCAAATGCTACCGGAATTTCTTCTGGGATAATACTCATTGCCAGGGTTAATGCTTTTAATAAACTATCCAAAATAATTCGGGAATTATAAAAATTGATTCCCCAAACTAGAATAAATACGACTAAACCAATTAGAGACATTTTGGTTACAAAATTTCCAACCTGAATTTGTAGAGGCGTTTTTTCTTCTACTATTTCATCCAAGCTTTTTCCTATTTTTCCTAATTGCGTTTGATTTCCAATTGAGGTTACTTTACAAATTGCCAATCCAGATGCGACAATTGTTCCCTGAAAAACCTGATTGTTTTCGCTTTTTTCGTTTTTGAAAACAGCTAGCGATTCGCCGGTAATTATCGATTCGTTTGCCGAAAAATCGTTCGATTGGATGATGCTACCATCGGCTGGAATAAAGGTGCCTTCTTCACATTGCATACAATCACCCAAAACAATTTCTTCAGAAGGTATTTCTATCAGTTCGCCATCTCGAATGACTTTACTTTTGGGTTGCGTTAATTTATGCAGGGCCTCGATAGCATTCCTGCTTTTGGATTCCTGATAAAGTGAAATGGTAGAAACTAATAAAATAGCTACTGCCATAAATATTCCGTTACCATAATCGGCAGTTATAAAATATATACTGGTAGCAGTAAGTAATAATAAGAACATAGGTTCTTTTATCATCTCAATTATGGAAGAAAGCAAGTTGTTTTTCTTTTGATGTTCAGTCGAATTCAACCCGTTTTGGATTCTGGATTGTTCAACTTCAACTTTGCTAAGGCCTAATATGGAGTGGTTTGCTGTTGTCATGAAATGTAAAGAGTAGTTTTTCTTTGGAAGAAAAAAAATCAAAGAAAAAATTAAATATCATTTTTGTTTATCCTGCAATTTAAAAATAAAATGGGGGAGTAAAGTGTTTTTTAGCTTAAGATTGTCTATATTTGCACGCAATTCAACTACAAATTGCAACATGAAAGCACATATCTCTAAGATTGTCGGCGAGGGTTTAACCTACGATGATGTATTATTAGTTCCCAATTACTCAAATATTCTTCCGCGCGAAGTGAGTATCCAATCCAAATTTTCAAGAAATATTACACTAAATGTTCCTATTGTATCCGCGGCTATGGATACCGTAACCGAAAGTTCTATGGCAATCGCTATGGCTCAAGAAGGGGGAATTGGTGTTTTGCATAAAAACATGACAATCGAGCAACAAGCAGCCAAAGTACGTAAAGTAAAGCGTGCTGAGTCTGGTATGATTATCGATCCAGTTACTTTATTAATGACTGCTACTGTTGCCGATGCTAAAAGTGCCATGAGAGAATATGGTATTGGTGGTATCCCAATTGTGGATGAAAACAAAATATTAAAAGGAATTGTTACCAATAGGGATTTGCGTTTTGAAAAAAATGGTTCAAGACCTATTGTTGAGGTAATGACAAGTCAAAATTTGGTAACCGTTGCCGAAGGAACTTCATTAGAACAAGCTGAGGTAGTATTGCAAGGACACAAAATTGAAAAATTACCTGTAGTAAATGATAAAAATGAGTTGGTTGGTTTAATCACATTTAGAGATATTACCAAATTGACTCAAAAACCAAACGCCAATAAAGATAAATATGGTCGTTTGCGAGTAGCAGCCGCTTTGGGTGTTACTGCCGATGCTGTTGAACGAGCAACTGCTTTGGTAAACGCAGGAGTAGATGCCGTAATTATCGATACCGCTCACGGGCATACAAAAGGCGTGGTTGATGTATTGAAAGCAGTAAAAGCTAAATTCCCACAACTCGATGTAATTGTTGGAAATATTGCCACTCCAGAAGCAGCTTTGTATTTGGTTGAAAATGGTGCCGATGGTGTAAAAGTTGGAATAGGACCTGGTTCTATTTGTACAACCAGAATTGTTGCAGGTGTTGGTTTTCCTCAGTTTTCTGCAGTTCTTGAAGTAGCTGCTGCTATAAAAGGCACTGGAGTTCCAGTGATTGCAGATGGTGGAATTCGTTACACTGGTGATATTCCTAAAGCGATTGCTGCAGGAGCTGATTGTGTAATGTTAGGTTCATTATTAGCCGGAACAATGGAATCTCCCGGAGAAACTATTATTTTTGAAGGAAGAAAATTCAAATCCTACAGGGGAATGGGTTCTGTTGAGGCTATGCAAGAAGGTTCAAAAGACCGTTATTTCCAAGACGTGGAAGATGATGTTAAGAAACTGGTTCCGGAAGGAATCGTGGGTCGTGTACCATATAAAGGAGAGTTGAATGAAAGTATGCAACAATTCATTGGTGGTCTTCGTGCCGGAATGGGATATTGCGGTTCAAAAGACATTGCCACTTTACAGGAAACAGGTCGTTTTGTTCGCATTACCGCAAGTGGTATCAACGAAAGTCACCCACATAACGTGACCATTACCAAAGAAGCTCCGAATTATTCGAGATAAAATAGGATGTAAGTCTAAAAGAGAAAAGGTGCAGGATTTAGTTCTTGCACCTTTTTTGTTTTTATAACGATTGATGTTTTCGGGCGTGACCCTTCGTGAAAAACTTCGGGTCGGGCTTTCCGTTCCCGCTTTTTTTTATCCCTTAAAAAAAGGAAAAAAAAAGAGCTCCACTTCAAACGAAGTTCACTGAACTCCTATGGAAATAAAAATTAAGTGAAGTAATCCCTCACGCAGAACAGCTTTGAACCAATAAATCAATTATTTTTTTAGAATTCCTTTCTCAACACTTTCGTTAATCAAATTTTCTGCATAGTTCCAAATGGTTGACGAACCCTCTTTAATTACCTTTTTCTTATCGTAAACTGTTTGATGCGGTACATTATATTCTGCCCACGTTCCTCCATTGTTGGATGTGTTTTGCAACAAAGGTTCAAACCGGTCCATCGATTTTGCAAATTTAGCTTCATCGGTAATTCCATCCTCAAATTCTTTCCAAATTGCAATGAATTCTTCCGCCTGTTCTGTTGGTAAAAGTCCAAAAATTTGTTCTGCTGCAATAAGTTCTTCGTCCGTGTTTGTGTGACTTTTTGTAGTGTCATAAAGAAAAACATCGCCTGCATCGATTTCTACGATGTCGTGAATCAAAACCATTTTCAAAACTTTAAGAACGTCAATTGGTTTATCCGAATGTTCTGCCAATACAATTGTCATCATTGCTAAATGCCAACTATGTTCTGCGTCATTTTCACATCTGTCGCTGTTGAATAATTTAGTTTTACGTTGAATGTATTTCAATTTGTCAATTTCTTTTATGAAACTTACTTGTTTTAATAAATTGTCGGTTTGCATTGCTGTATAAATTTTGGAAGATTTTTATTGTTACTGCTATGTTTGTTATAATTGATGCCAACGACTGTCTGTGAAAAAACCGTCGTTTCTCCGCTTGCGCTAGCGGGGAGCCAGGAGTTAGGTTTTTGCATTAACTGTAAAAGCAAAATTTAATCATGAACTAAATCTCCCAATAATTTTTTATCCCCAACTATCCATAGAATATCATCCTTTTCGAGAATCACATTCGACTCTGGATTTAGAGCTCGTTTTCCCCTTTTTTCGATACCCACAATCAAGCCTTGAGTTTTCTCGCGTAGTTTGGATTCTTTGATGCTTTTTCCTATAAATGTATGATTTTTCAATTCGATTTGGCGCAAAACAATATCCGGCTCCACTATTTCTGGAGAAACATCCATTTCGTGTTGGTCTAAATATTTTTTAAATTGCTGCACTTGAGCATCAGTTCCAATAACACAAATTTCATCTCCTGGAAAAATACGTTCGTTCCTATTCGGAATATGTATCGTTATGTCACCCCTTTTTATGGAAACGATATTAACTCCCAATTTTTCTCTGATTTGCAGTTTTTTCAGAGATTCTCCCGCTATGTTGGATTCTGCCGCAATATCAAATATGGCCATGTGACCATCCCAAGGAGACAAATCGCTACGGCTTCTTTTGGCCCTATCAATTTCCCTACCATTTAAATTGGCCAAGAAATGATTTTCAATTTTATGATATTGTGTGTGGAGTTTTCTTTGAAAAATCAAATAAATTACCACTGCAATTATGAATGCAATCAAAGCAATTTTTGGCGAGAAGAATATGTTTAACAATAAACCAATAAAGAAAATAGACAGCACAATGCGAATAAAAAACAGCATTGTCAGAGGGCCACGGGATTTGCGGTCTGTCATTAATTGTTCCACTTCATTGGTCGCGACTCTTCGGAAAGCAAGTGCCCATAAAAAAGGAGATACGATTCCCAATGTGATTAAGGCCCCCATAATATTTCCTAAATGATAATCTTCAACTAACGGCAGTATAAAACGAGAAGAAAGTAAAATGATGGCGAGGATGATTACGACAAGCACAATCACCTGAATTAAAAAAGCATTAATGACTGTTTGCCATAAGCTGACTGTCTTAATTGCTTGCGTGCTGGCCGAATAGCGTTCGATTCTTTTGGTCCATTTTCGGGGCAGGTTATGTGCCAAATATTCTGAAAATGGAAGTGAATATTTAATCATAAACGGAGTCGTAAAAACAGTTACCGCCGAAACTGCAACAACTATTGGGTATAAAAAAGAATTAGTAGCTTTCAGCGTCACTCCTAAAGTTGCAATGATAAAAGAGAACTCCCCAATTTGTGACAAACTCATCCCTGTTCTGATTGAATCTTTAAGTGGTTGCCCTGATAATATGGCACCAACTGTAGAGCTGATTGATTGGCCAAAAATTACTGCAAAAGAAAGAATAATGACAGGAATGGCATGTTGATACAAAGCATCCGGGTTAATTAACATACCAACCGATACAAAAAATACGGCGCCAAATAAGTCTTTTACAGGTTTTACCAAATGTTCAATATGTTCGGCTTGTGTCGTTTCGGCAATGATGGACCCCATTATAAAAGCACCAAGTGCAGGTGAAAAACCAGCATTTGCAGCTAAAACAACCATCATCAGGCACAGTGCAAGCGAAATTATGAGCAACATTTCATCCGTGAGTAAATGTTTGGTTTTTTTGAGTATTGTAGGAATGATAAAAATCCCTCCCAGAAACCAAATGACAAGGAAAAAGACCAATTTTAATACTGACATTAGAAGAGCACCTCCCGAAAATTGATTGCTCACCGCAACTGTTGACAGTAAAACCATCATTAATATGGCAAGAATATCTTGGACAATCAAAGAACCAATAACGATTCCTGCAAATTTCTGCGTTTTAACGCCCAATTCGTCAAATGATTTTAATATAATTGTGGTTGATGATATGGAGAGAATTACACCCAAAAAGATACTGTCCATTTTAGGCCAACCCAACCACTGACCAACGCCATAACCCAGAATGCACATACTGACAATTTGTATTCCCGCAGTGATTGAAGCTGTTCCGCCCACTTTCATTAATTTTTTGAAACTAAATTCCAATCCCAAACTAAATAATAAAAAGATAACGCCAATTTCAGCCCAGACTTCTACGCTTTTCATTTCTTTGACCGAAGGGAAAAAATCAAAATGGTTTCCTGCCAAAAAACCAGCAATCAAATAACCGAGAACCAAGGGTTGCTTGAGTTTTCTAAATATCAAAACAGCTATTCCCGCCGTCATCAAGATTAATCCTAAATCGGTTATTAATGGTTCAAGATGCTGTGTTGTCTCAGTTACTGTACTCATAGATTATTATTTTTGGGAACTATTCCAGTCATTCGCATAAAGCTCGAAAGAAAACTGTTTTTTCTGATATCCTTTCAGTCTCGATAGCTATCGGGATTCTTCGTTCGCTCTGTCGGTAAAAAAATAACTTTTTCTCTCGAGGCTTTCCACTACCGTTTGGGTTAAATGACCACAAGAAGTTGTATTTTATAAAAATAACACATTTCAGGTTTGAAAAGAAATCAAAAGTTGTTTTTAATTTAAGTGATCCAAATCAGACAAACGATAAAATGTCATATGGTGTTGTTTGACATAATTGCAAATCAGTTGTAAAGTTGCTATTTGGGTTTGATAATTTGCAGTTATTTTTTGTAATGGTTTGTGTCCAAATAATATCAGAATTTGATGTTTTCGTTTGGTGTATTCCAATAATTTTAAAAGATATGGAATACTGAAATTAGGATGGTCAGTATCAATTCCTATTGCTAAAACTGATTTTGAGTTGTTATAATAGCAATTTTGAAAAAAAGGGTCTTCCGCTCCATAGGTAGTCCCTCTCACAATTTTAAATTTTTTTAAAAGCGCTGCATCGATTTCTGCATTTCTAAAGCCAAAAGGATAGGCAAAAGAAGTTACTTTAAAGGAATAAAAATTCATTAAAGCTAGCATTGGATTTATTTCCTGATTAATGTATTTGTTAATTCCATTTTTTGAAACAAATTTGGGAGCATCAAAATGATGGAAGCCATGTCCTGCAATTTCATGTCCTTCTTTCTGCAATTTCAATAGTTTGGTTATTTCAGAAAAGCTTAAAGTGTTTATTTTAGAAACGCAAAAGGTAGCTTTCCAAGAATATTGACTTAGGGTTTTGTCAGCTTCAAACCATTCGTTAACGCTAGTGTCGTCAAATGTGATTACTACTCCGGAATTAGGATATTTGGTTTTTGCGTTAGTATCTACGCTTTTACAGAGCAATATAAAAAAAGTACAAAGCAATATGAATGTAAAGTTTCTTTTATTCATAATTGGCTTTGTACTTTTTAAGAGTTTTATTTTATTTAGATACCCAAGAAATTGCTTGGTGTGATTTGCATCAATTCGGCTTTAATTGCTTCTGAGACATCCAATGTTGCGATAAAACCGTGAATGGCTTTTTTGTCAATAGCTTCGTTGGTTCTAGTCAATCCTTTCAAAGCTTCGTATGGATTTGGATAGGCTTCACGTCTTAAAATAGTTTGAATTGCTTCGGCTACAACTGCCCAGTTTTTCTCTAAATCTTCGTGAAACTTGGATTCATTCAATAATAATTTGTTCAATCCTTTTAATGTCGCTTCAAAAGCGATTAAAGTATGGCCGATAGGCACACCGATGTTTCTCAAAACAGTACTGTCTGTTAAATCACGTTGCAATCTAGAAACCGGTAATTTAGCCGATAAATGTTCGAAAATTGCATTGGCTATTCCTAAGTTTCCTTCAGAATTTTCAAAATCAATCGGGTTTACCTTGTGTGGCATAGCCGATGAACCAATCTCTCCTGCTTTTATTTTTTGTTTGAAATATTCCATGGAAACATACGTCCAAATGTCTCGATCTAAATCAATCACAATAGTGTTGATTCTTTTTAAAGCATCAAAAAAGGCTGCAAAATGATCGTAATGTTCAATTTGTGTTGTTGGAAATGAATGGTGTAATCCTAAATTTTCTTCAACGAATTTGCTTCCAAATTGTTTCCAGTCAATTTGCGGATAAGCCACATGATGTGCATTATAATTTCCTGTTGCTCCACCAAATTTGGCTGCAAACGGAATGTTGAACAAAAAACGCATTTGCTCTTCCAAACGCTCTACAAAAACAGCAAGCTCTTTACCCAAACGTGTAGGCGAAGCAGGCTGTCCGTGAGTGCGGGCAAGCATTGGAATGTCCTTCCATTCTTGGCTTAATTCTTTTAATTTGGATGTCAATGTGATTAACGATGGCATGTACACTTTCTCAAAAGCGTCTTTTGTAGAAAGCGGAATCGCAGTATTGTTAATGTCTTGAGAAGTTAATCCAAAGTGAATAAACTCCTTATATTCGGATAAACCTAGTTTTTCAAAAGCATCTTTGATGAAATACTCAACGGCTTTTACGTCGTGGTTGGTTACTTTTTCAGTCTCTTTTATCCAAAGCGCATCTTCGGTAGAGAAGTTTTTATAAATAGCACGTAAACTTTCAAATAAATTAGGGTTTACATTTTTTAATTGTGGTAGAGGTATTTCGCATAAAGCAATGAAATATTCGATTTCAATTAATACGCGGTATTTGATTAATGCTTCTTCAGAGAAAAAAGGAGCCAGGGACATTGTCTTGTTTCTATAACGACCATCGATTGGTGATATAGCATTCAATTCGTTTAGAGTAGTCATTTTTTTGTTGTTTTTTCGAAAGGCACAAATATAAAGAGAATTTAGGAATTTGGGTATAAGAAATTTAAGGTTTGATAAAGAAATTAGTGATATTAAAGGGTTTAAATCGTTAATTTTAATAAATTTTATGGGAAGAAAATATTTTTGAGTTTTTTTGAAAAATTAAAATCGAATTTTTATATCTAAAATGTAAAAAAAATGTACATTTGTTTAATAAATATAGAAAATAGATGAACAATGTAAAAAGTATTTTCAGTATCAAAGATCTTGAAAATCTCTCAGGCATAAAAGCTCACACGATTCGAATTTGGGAAAAGAGGTACAATGTTTTGCAGCCTATGCGAACAGATACTAATATACGGTTGTACTCATTGGCGAGTCTTCAAAAATTATTGAATATTACATTGCTGCATGATTACGGATATAAAATATCTAAAATTTCAACATTCCCTGAAGAAAAAATTCCTGAAATGGTACGTGGTATCATTTCAAGTAAAAATGCCAAAAACCATGCTGTTAATGCATTTAAAATGGCTATGATGAATTTTGACCAGGAACTTTTTTCAAACACTTATAATTGGTTAAGTGAAGAAAAATCGTTTAAAGAAATATTTCATCAGGTTTTTATTTCATTGATGGAAGAGGTAGGGCTGTTGTGGCAAACTGATACGATTACTCCTGCTCACGAGCATTTTATTAGTTGTTTGATTGTAAAGAAAATATTGGTGAATATTGAAAAATTGGAGACTAATAAACCAATACATACTGATAAGGTTTATGTGTTATCACTTCCGCTGAATGAAATCCATGAATTGGGATTGATGTATTTGCATTACGAAATTGTTTCCAAAGGATATCGAGTTATTTATTTGGGTGAGAGTATGCCTATTGAGAATTTGAAAGAATTAAAGAAGCATTGCAATTCCATAGTTTATGTTTCATACTTTACAATACAGCCAGAAATGAGTTTGGTAAATGATTATGTTGCAGAAATGTGTTCCGAACTATTGGGTGATACAAGCGAAATTTGGTTGCTTGGTAAGATGACGGAGTACATTGATCAAAATGTAATTCCTGCAGATGTTAAAGTTTTTAATTCAATTTCACAATTAGTCGAAAAGATTTAATTTTTTGTTTAATCTTTTTGTATATTTGCTAAACAAATGAAAAAAACAATCTCAATAATAGGTTCTGGGTTTTCGGCAATGGCTGCCGCCTGCTATTTGGCAAAAAGTGGTCATGAAGTAACTGTCTTTGAAAAAAATGCTTCTATAGGGGGAAGAGCCCGACAATTAAAAGCCGAAGGTTTTACTTTTGATATGGGCCCAAGTTGGTATTGGATGCCTGATGTTTTTGAACGCTTCTTTGCCGATTTTGACAAAAAAACTAGTGATTATTATGAGCTGATAAAGCTCTCACCAGCATATCGGGTCTATTACGGTATTGATGATTTCATTGCAATAGCAGATAATTTGCCTCAAATCGTTGCTGATTTTGAAGCTATCGAAAAAGGTAGCGGTAAAGTCTTAAATGAATTTATGGCTGAGGCCAAAAGCAATTATGATATTGCGATCAAAGAATTGGTGTATCGTCCAGGTATTTCTCCTCTAGAATTGGTAACTTTAGAGACCGCAAAAAAAGTAGGTCAGTTTTTTAGTAATATTAGTAAAGACATTAGAAAGAAATTCAAAAACGACCGATTAATTCATATTTTAGAATTTCCTGTTTTGTTTCTCGGAGCAAAACCATCTGATACGCCATCGTTTTATAGTTTCATGAATTATGCCGATTTTGGTTTGGGAACTTGGCATCCGAAAACAGGAATGTTTGATGTCGTTCGCGCAATGGAGAGTTTAGCCAGAGACCTAGGAGTAACTTTTGTAACCAATGCTAATATTGAAAAAATCAATGTTGAGAATAAAACAGCACGTTCTATTGTAGTCAATGGAAAAACGATTCCGTCGAATATCATTTTGAGCGGTGCCGATTATCATCATACCGAAACTTTGTTGGATTTAGCGCACAGAGCGTATTCGGAAGCGTATTGGGATAGTCGGGTTTTTGCACCTTCCTCTTTATTGTTTTATGTAGGTTTCAATAAAAAAATTAAAAATATTTCGCATCATGCTTTGTTTTTTGATGTCGATTTTGAACAGCATGCCAAGGATATTTATGATGATCCGCAATGGCCAAAGGAACCTTTGTTTTATGCAAATTTTCCATCGTTGACTGATAAAACTGCCGCTCCAGAAGGGATGGAATCCGGTTTTTTTCTGGTGCCACTTGCTCCTGGAATTGTTGATACAGAGGATTTAAGAAATGAATATTTCGATAAGATAATGGAGCGTTTCGAACTTCTAACTCAACAAAAAATTAAAAATAGTATTATATTTAAGCAATCATTTTGTAAAAATGATTTCGTATCTGAATACAATTCATACAAAGGGAATGCTTATGGAATGGCGAATACACTTTTGCAAACCGCTTTTTTGAGGCCAAAACTCAAAAGCTCCAAAGTGGAAAACTTATATTTTACGGGGCAATTAACCGTTCCTGGACCTGGAGTTCCTCCTGCATTAATTTCGGGGAAATTAGTGTCGGAGTTAATAGATAAACAACTTTTAAATCAATAGATATGAAGCAATTATTTGATGATGTATCCTTCAAGTGCAGTAAATTAGTCACCAAAAATTACAGTACTTCGTTTTCTATGGCGGTTTATATGTTGGCGCCTAGCATACGCGATGCCATTTACAGCATCTATGGATTTGTACGTTTTGCAGATGAAATTGTTGACTCGTTTCACGGCTACGACAAAGAAAATCTAATCAATGACTTTGAAACCGAGTATTACAAAGCCATGAAATCAGGCATCAGTTTGAATCCGATTCTGAACTCCTTTCAGCAAACGGTTAAAGAATACAATATTACTGATGACATGGTGCAATCATTTCTCAAAAGCATGAAACTAGATTTATTCAAATCCGATTATCACAGCAAAGAGGAATACAACGAGTATATTTACGGATCCGCCGATGTAGTGGGATTAATGTGTCTCAAAGTTTTTGTCAAAGGTGATGATGTAAAATACAATCAGTTAAAAGACCAGGCCATGCGATTGGGTTCTGCTTTTCAAAAAGTAAATTTCTTGAGGGATTTAAAAGATGATAATTTAGTACTAAACCGTAACTATTTCCCTGGTGTTGATTTAAAATCTTTCGATGAAAAATCCAAAAAAATAATCATCGAGGAAATCGAGGAAGATTTTAATGAAGCCTATCAAGGAATAATAAAACTGCCTTTGGAGGCCAAGTTCGGAGTGTACACTGCCTATGTGTATTACAAAAAACTGCTCAAAAAACTGGCTCATACCCCTTGTCATGAAATAGGAAATACTCGAATTAGAGTTTCCAATTATTCAAAAGCAGGATTATTGGCGCAGTCATTTGTATCCTACAAGTTAAAATTAGTATAAAAAGCAGAATGATTTTAATTTAATAAAAACAATATGATTTCCTTTTTGATATTTTTAGGCGTTTTTTTAGTCATGGAATGTGTTACTTGGCTCACACATAAGTACATCATGCACGGGCTTATGTGGTATTTTCACGCCGATCATCACCAACCCAAATACGCGCACACCTTCGAGCGTAACGACATATTTTTTGTGATTTTTGCCCTTCCTAGCATCGTTCTGTTCTATTTTGGGGTGCAGGGCGGAATGAATTATTTGTTTTTCATCGCCCTCGGCATCACGGCCTATGGTTTTTCCTATTTTATGATACACGACGTATTGATTCACCAACGATTCAAATGGTTTAAAAACACCAAAAATAAGTATCTAATAGGCCTTCGAAAAGCCCATAAGGTACACCATAAACACCTTGGAAAGGAACATGGAGAATGTTTCGGAATGCTATTCGTGCCTTTTAAATACTATAAAATATAAAAATAATTAGGGCATGACCTCCTTGAGTAAAGGGGCTAAACGATAATTACGCATAGAAGCCCCTTTACTCAATAAGGTCGGGCTATTCGTTCCCGCTTTTTGGTATTGGGCGAAAAAAATGCCCAATACCAAAAGAGCTCCACTTTTATCCCTCATGCAAAAGGCAGACTGCATTTCAAGAAGATATTTTGGTACAATTCATCCCACCATAAATTAACACAAAAAATGAAAGTATATAAAAAAGAAACTGTTCAGCATGTAAATGCTACTCTTGAGGAATGTTGGGCTTTTTTTTCCAGTCCAAGTAATTTGCAAAAGATAACACCAGAAACCATGGGGTTTCAAATTACTGATTTTGACAATCAATCCATGTATGCGGGACAAATAATTCAATACAAAGTATCTCCACTTTTGGGTCTAAAAATAAGTTGGACTACTGAAATTAGTCAAGTAAAAGACAAATCTTATTTTATAGACGAACAGCGTTTTGGTCCTTATAGTTTTTGGCACCACAAACATTTTTTTGAAGCAACCCCAACTGGAGTCAAAATGACCGATATCGTACATTATGCCTTGCCTTTAGGATTCCTGGGGCGACTCATGAATGCCTTAATCGTTAAAAACAAACTAAAAGAAATCTTTGATTACCGTTGTATTAAAGTGGATCAGCTTTTTAATTCAAAATAATGTCAAAACAAAAAGTATCCATTTTTTGGTTCCGACGCGATTTGCGTCTCGAGGATAATGTAGCGTTGTATCATGCTTTACAATCCAAATATCCTGTCATTGCCTTGTTTATTTTCGATATCGATATTTTGAATAGTTTACCCATAAACGATGCTCGCGTTGGCTTTATACATGATTCGCTTCAAAAAATAAATGCACAACTCAATGCCATTGGCAGTTCTCTTTTAATCAAAAACGGAACTACAAAAGCGGTTTGGGAATCTCTTTTAGATGAATTTGACATTTCGGAAGTTTTTTACAATAAAGATTATGAACCCTACGCTATAAGGAGAGATTTGACGATTAATGCATTAGCAAAAGAAAACAACTCGATGTGTTTTTCTTTCAAAGACCAAGTCATTTTTGAAGAACTCGAAATTGCCAAAGCGGATGGTTTACCCTATACTATTTACACGCCATACAAGAATAAATGGTTGGAAAAATACAAATCGATCGCACCGCTTCCGGAATATGATACTCAAAGTTATTTCTCTAATTTTCACAAAAGCAATTTTGATTTTCCCACTTTAGAGCAAATAGGTTTTGAGGAAAGCAACATAAAAGTGCAATTGCACAACCTTACACAAATTGCGAATTACCATGAAACCAGAGATTTTCCTGCAGTTGACAGTACTTCGTATTTGTCACCTCATTTGCGTTTTGGAACAGTTAGCATACGTAAATTAGTGAATTGGGCAGTTCGGAAAAATGATGTTTTTTTGAGCGAATTGATATGGAGGGAATTTTTTATGCAAATCCTGTTTAGCTTTCCTAAGGTTGTCAGCCATAATTTTAAATCGGCTTATGATGGCATTCAGTGGCGCAATAATGAGGAAGATTTCAAACGTTGGTGTTCAGGAACCACGGGTTATCCTATGGTCGATGCAGGAATGCGCCAGCTCAATGCAACGGGGTATATGCACAATAGGGTACGTATGGTCGTAGCGAGTTTTCTATGCAAACATTTACTAATTAATTGGCAATGGGGCGAAGCTTATTTTGCCGAAAAACTATTGGATTATGATTTGTCAGCTAACGTTGGCAATTGGCAATGGGCAGCAGGAACGGGTTGTGATGCCGCACCTTATTTCCGGGTTTTTAATCCCGATATCCAACTCAAAAAATTTGACGAAAAAGGAGTGTACATCCGCAAATGGATTCCCGAATTTGATTTGGGTTATGGGGAGCCAATGATTGAACATGCCTTTGCTAGAGATAGAGCTATTGCTACTTATAAAGCGGGAATTTTGAAGTGATTTTTATATACATTTTTAATTGCCTCCAGCTTTAGCTTGAGGAAAATAAATGAATATAGAATTAAGCTTTAGCCAAAACAGCAAAATATTTTGGCTAAAGCCATGTCTGTCATTACAATTTCATTTCTCCAGCTAAAGCTGGAGGCAATTTAAAACTGGAACAATTGCAACTCATTTTTTATGAAAAATAATAGTGTCGTTTTTCTTAAAGCTATTTTGGGTGAGGGATAGAAATAAGCTACCGAAGTAGCATGGATAGCCCGACAGCATTAGGGAAAGGGGGCAAGTAAGCGTTGCTATAAGTTGGCCCCTTTTCCTGATGGTGGCACCACCAAATTATTTTAGAGATGAATGTTTATTTTGAATCAAATGAATAATTATCGAATCAACTTATTGAGCATTCCCTTAAAAATAAATCCGTGAAAAGGCAAAACAGAATACCAATATAATTTTCCCCAAATGCCTTCGGGTCTAAATGTTGCCGATTGGTATAGAGTGTTGTTGATGATTTTGAACTCGAGCCAAGCTTCGCCGGGTAGTTTCATTTCGGCATAGAGAATGAGTTTACCTTCGTCTTTGTTGGCATACAAAACCCGCCAAAAATCTAGTGCATCGCCAGCATGAATATCGTGTTTGTTGGTGCGCCCTCTACGTGAACCGACACCTCCAAAAAGCTTATCGATGAATCCGCGTAAATCCCACAACCAATCACCGTAATACCAACCGGTTTCACCACCAATGGACCAAATTTGGTTGATGGTAAAAGCTCGGTTCTGAATAACCATTTTTCTACGGTCGATAAAACAGTTTTTCTTGGGCACTTTGAGATAATCTCCAACATTTCCGATGAATTGACCACTTATCATGGAATCTTTCCAACTCGAAATTATAGTGTCATTGTCTATTTTTACCAAAGCTTTTGAAAGTGCTATTTCATATGTCATGGGAGTGCTATTCAAAATAGTGTTGATGCTGTTGTCTCGACAAATGACTTCGACTTTCATACTGCTCACCAATGCAGATGCTAATTTATAAGAGGTTGAGGTTACAAAGTACAGCCAATAGGAGGATAATTTGGGTGTCATTACGGGTATGGTGTAAATATATCTTTTGAGATGAATGGCTTTTGCAAAACCCAAAAGCATTTCTTTATAAGTGAGAATATCTGGACCGCCAATATCAAAACTTTGATTGTAAGTTAATGGATTCAAAAGTGATTTTGTCAAAAAATCCAAAACATCACCAATGGCTATGGGTTGGCATTTGGTATTGAGCCATTTTGGGGTAACCATTATCGGTAATTTTTGAACTAAATCCCGAATAATTTCAAAGGAAGCACTGCCGGAACCCACTATAATTCCCGCCCTCAATGTGGTCGTGGCAAAGGTTCCCCTATTCAAAACCTCTTCTACCGCTTTTCGGGACGAAAGATGTTTGGAAAGTGATTGGTCGTTAACAATTCCGCTTAAATAGATGACTTGTTTGGCATTTGTCTGATTGACTCTCTCAACAAAATTTTCAGCCGAAAGATGTTCCAATTCATCATAATTACTGGCCGAACCGGACATGGAATGGATTAAATAATAAGCGGCATCGATGTCTTTGGGGATATTTTCTAAAGTTTCTTTTTTTAAAAAATCAACTTCGATTATTGTCACGTTTTTTTCAAATTCTTTTGGACAAAAAAAACGTTGTTTGTCTCGAACACAGCAAATAACATCATGGCCTTGTTCTACCAAAATCGGCAATAGTCGTTTGCCTACATATCCTGTTGCTCCTGTTAAAAGAATTTTCATGTACTTACAATTTAAAACTTGTGATTCCATAATCCATTTCAAAAACTTGACCCGAAATGGATTTGGCATTTTCGGAGATTAAGTAATTCGCCATTTCGGCTACTTCATTGGGTTTCAAATAACTTTTCATTGGGTGGCGTTCCATCATGTTTTCTTTCATGCGATCGTTTCTGAGGATATTGGCCGAAAGCGAAGTTTCGGTAATGGTAGGAGCAATGGCATTTACACGAACCACCGAAGCCAATTCGGCGCCAAGGGATTTTACCAAGCCTTCTATTCCTGCTTTTGCGGTAGCGATACTGGCGTGAAAAGGCATTCCTAGTTTGGCGGCAACGGTGCTAAACAATACAATCGAAGGATTGTTCCCTTTTTTTAAGGCAGGTAAATATTTCTGAATCGCTTTTACAGCACCAATAACGTTGATTTCAAAATCATTTCGAAAATCGTCCAGATTCAAACTCAAAATAGGTTTTAGCGTAATCGAACCTGGGCAATAGATAAGAACATCTACTTCTTCAATTTGAGGCAAATCGCCTTCAAGAATCGAAAGGGGATAATGTATTAAGTTGGGATGTGTGATGTCAGGAGCAGTCCGACTGATGTTGTACACTTTGTTGTTCTCCAATTGTTGCAATAGGATAGCACTTCCAATTCCTTTGCTGCCGCCAATGATTACTATGTTTCGCATATTTTTCTTAAATTATCTTTTTGCTATTTTATTGTTATTGATTTGTCTTTGTCTCGAACATTTGAAGCGACCTTCTTGGAAGTTTCTTAATTTCTCGTGTTTTGTTTTTCGGCCTTGCACGCGTTCGCGCCACATTTTGAAACTGGAGGGTTTCATTTCGGTACGCATGAGGTTGATTACTTCTTGTTCTTTTAATCCAAATTGGATATGAATTGCATCAAAAGTGGTTCGGTCTTCCCAAGCCATTTCTATGATTCGGTCAATTTCTATTGGTGTTAGAGTGATTTTTGAATTCATATTAAAAAATTTACTATTGTAGTTTAATTGCGATATAACCAAATCATTTAAAGTTGTCAAATCGAGCGCAGTCGAGATTAACTGCCGAGTCTCGACTGCGCTCAACTTGATAAAAAACTATTTATTATATGTCATTGTATTATAATTATAAATTTCAATCACTATCTCCAACATCAGCCATAGTGTGTAGTTTTAAGATTCTGTTGTTTTCTTCTTTCACCAGCGGATTTTTTTTCATATTCCACAAAAAATCGCTCGCATGTTTTCTAGTTCTGTCTATATTAACGATGGGTTTTGGATAATCAACTCCTAAATCAAAATTGCAAAACTTTTGATCTAAAAAAGTCATTTTTGATGGATTGTGTGCAAAAGGAATAGGCAGATCCCTTAATTCCGGAACCCATTTTTTTATAAATTCTGCATTGGGATCGTGTTCTAAACTATTTTTTAATGGATTGTAGATGCGCAACATGTTGATTCCTGTTTCTCCTGCCTGCATTTGCAATTGCGGAAAATGAATCCCAGGTTCAAAATCCAAAAACATTTGGGATAGATGTTGGGTGGCTTCTTGCCAGGGTTGCCAGAGATTATGGGTAAAAAAGGAAACGACCATAGCACGCATTCTAAAATTCAAATAGCCGGTTTCATTCAGACATCGCATACAAGCGTCTATTATTGGGAATCCTGTTTGTCCTGTTTGCCAAGCTTGGATATAAGAATTGTTTATTTTCTTTTTTAAAGTATGGTATCCTTTGTTTACGCTTTCAAATTCCATGATTTCTTCCATTTCAAATTTCTGAATGAAATGGGCTTGCCATGTTAATCTGGAGACAAAAGAGTCAATTTGTTTTTTGTCATTACTGATGAATCGAAAATTGGCGGCTTGTTGCAATACTTGTCTCGAAGATAAATTCCCCCAAGCGATATAAGGAGATAAACGGCTGCAACTTTTTCTGGCTAATAAAGGTTTTGAAATATTGCGGCTGTAATCCAAATACCGATTGGAAAAAAAACTTTCTAAATATTTATTTGCCATTGTACTGCCTCCTTTTTGAAAAACATCATTTGGGGTAGTTTCCATTGAAACAGTTTCGAAACTATTTTCTAAAAGTTGAATGTTGTCAAGAGCTAAGAAATTTTGGGGAGTCGGCTCAAAAGTAAATTGTTTGGAATTCATGTAATCTTCCCAAAGACGCACCCAATTTTTTCTGTTTTCTAATCCTCTAAAGATGCCATTATTGATATTTTCTTTCCATTGGATGACATTGTTTTTGCAAAAGCGTTTAAAGGATTTGTCTCTTTCGTAAGTGATTCTGATACCTGTCTCCTGATGAGAAAATACAGTGTCTATTTTGTAAATTTCTTGAATGGAATTGATTATTGAAATCACTTCACCAGTAACGCTTAGAATTTTTGTATTGAAAGGAACAAGTTGCTGGTTGATGTCTTGAATGGATTGTTTGATAAAGTTCCAATGTCTCTCGCTGTAATGGCCATCATTTTGTAATGAATTCTCAAAAACATATAACAACAAAGTTGGTTTATTGGACTGTATGGCATTGAAAATGGCTTCGTTGTCTTGCAAACGTAGATTTCTTTTGAACCAAACAATATTGATATGACTTTTAGTAGTATTCATTTTTTTTGCTAATGGTTTTTATTTCTTCTGCATTTTTCACTGCAATATTTCACATCATTCCAAATGTCAGTCCATTTTTTACGCCAATTAAAAGGACGTTTACAAATCAAACAGATTTTAGAGGGTAACTCAGATTTTTTCAAATTGCTATTCGTATTTTTTATATTGATTCACTACAATATTGGCTTTCAAATCAAAAAGCAAATTGTACAAGCCAAAAAAGGTTCGGTTCATATAGATAAAATGTTTGGAACCACGATTACCGTTCATTTTTTTTAAGTTGGTGTCTTTTGAAAATCGTTCTCCGAGTTGTGCAATATTTCCAAAAAATTCCGGATCCGAAAAATCAAAGGTTTCTCCCTGAAAAGGCTGGGTGAAAAGAGACAATAAATCATAAAACATTTGAGTGAAATAGACAATTTCTTCTGCAGAATCATCCGTTCTTAGGATTTCTAATTCAAAAAGTTTTTTATTGAACAATTTTGGGTTGTTGAGTATTTTTGGGTCAACCAATTCAAAATACGGAATGTAAAAATCATTTGGTATTTTTTTCATGCAACCAAAATCCAAAGCGACCAATTGATGATTATCATTCACCAAAAAATTGCCGGGATGTGGGTCGGCATGGACTTTTCTCAAAATATGAATTTGATACATATAAAAATCCCATAATGCTTGTCCCAGTTGATTGCCCAATGCTTGATTTTCGTTTTTGGCAGTAAATTCAGAAAGATGAATTCCTGTCATCCAATCCATAGTGATGATTTTCTCGGAAGAGAACTCTTGGTAATATTCAGGAAAAACTAAATGTTCTATTTTTTTGCATGCAGCAACCACTTCTTGACTTTGTTCAAGCTCCAATAGATAATTGGTTTCTTCAATCAATTTATCTTCGACTTCCTTGAAATATTTATCGGAGTCTTTTCCTTGCAGATTAAACATTCGGATCGCAATGGGTTTTACCAAGGCCAAATCCGAAGAAATACTGTTGGCAACGCCGGGATATTGAATTTTTACGGCTAGTTTTTTACCGTTTTTCATGGCAATATGTACTTGACCAATACTGGCCGCATTAACCGAATTAGCATTGAATTCGTCAAAAATTTCATAGGGTGTTTTTCCTAAGTTGCTTTTAAAGGTTTTTAAAACCAATGGAGCCGAAAGTGGAGGCACTGAAAATTGAGACAACGAAAATTTCTCCACATACGCTTGTGGTAAGAAACTTTTATCCATGCTCAGCATTTGAGCTACTTTGAGCGCGCTTCCTTTTAAACTCTTCAGGCCATCATAAATATCTTCGGCATTATTTTCGTTGAGTTTGTCCCGAGTCAAATCAGAATTGACCATTTTTTCTCCATAATACTTCAAATAGTTTACGCCCACTTTGGCACCGGTTTGTACAAGTTTTGAAGCTCTTTCGATTTTGGAAGTTGGTATGTAGTTTATCGTTTTCATTATTTGTTGTTTATTTTTTCTTTGAAAATGAATTTTCCAAAATCAATTAAGCTGTCTATTGGTGTTACGTCTATTAATTCGAAGGAAACTTTTACTGATTTTTCGATGTAGATATCCGTTTTTTCAAACGAAGGTGAGGAATCTTCCGTCCAAAATTTTAAGGTTAGTAGAAATTGAATCCAAAACGATTCGGTCAATACTTTTTCCTGGTATTGCTGTAATTTTTCAATTTTAATTCGGAAATCATCTGTGATTATTTCAGAGATGTAGTCTTTAAATTTATTTCTAAACTCGGACAAGATCATTAGGTTTTTCAATTGATTTTGATGCTGTTTCAAAGTCATTACTACGTAACTTCTGTTGGCGGTAATTAATTCGAAGAAAGTAAAGTAAAAACTCAAGAGTTTGGTTTTCATGTCGTAACTTTCGTAATTATCGTCTTTCTGCAAGAGTTCAATTGTTTTGTCAAAAAAGATGTCGAATATTTCTTTTTCGATACTTTCCAGTGTACCAAAAAAAGTATAGAATTCGGCTTCTGTAAAACCATTTATTTTTGAAAAATGAAATACAGATTTTGGTTTTTCATTATGTTCTAAAGTATAGTTCATATACATTGACACAATGAGGTCTTTAGATAATGATATTTTTTTAGTTGCCATGTTTTTAAGTTTTATTTGTGTATAAAGGTAATAATGTTTAACGTATCATTAATATCATTAAACAAAATATTAACTTATATTTGTATAGTTTTAATTGATTGCCCCTAATTTATAAAGTAATGAAGCAAAATGTTTTAATAACTGGAGGTACTGGATTTATTGGTAAAAAATTGACCAAAATATTGTTGGAAAGAGGCTATTCTGTTTCAATACTTACCCGAAATAGTAAACCAAATACAGAGGGAGTGACCTACTATATTTGGGATGTAACAAGTCAAAATATTGAGGAAGCTGCTGTAGCCAAGGCAGATTATATCATTCATTTGGCAGGAGAGAATATTGCCGAAAAAAAATGGACTGCAAAGCGAAAAGCTGAAATCAGGGAAAGCAGGACGCAATCGGCTCAATTGATTTATAGCGTTTTGAAAAAGTATAATAAAAGAATCGAAGCTTTTGTTTCTGCTTCAGGAATAGGTTTTTACGGCGCGATTAATGGTGAAGGTATATGTACTGAGAATACTTTGCCTGCGAATGACTTTATTGGAACAACTTGTCAAGAATGGGAAAAATCAGCAGATTTGATGGCAGGTTTGGGTATTCGAACCGTAAAAATTCGAACCGGTTTAGTTTTGGGTAAAGATGAAGGTATATTAAAAAAACTTACTCCGATTTTCAAACGTCGCTTGGGTAGTGCTTTGGGATCAGGCAAACAATATATGCCTTGGATTCATATACAAGATTTGTGCATGATGTATATAGAAGCCATTGAAAACGAAAAAATGACAGGAGCTTATAATGCTACTATCAATGACAGTACTACCAACTTAATTTTTTCTAAGGCATTGGCAAGTTCTCTGGGTTATTCGATTTGGTTACCCAATGTTCCTGCTTTTTTAATTCGATTAGGAATGGGAGAAATGGCTGCCATTGTTTTGACAGGAAGGAGAGTTTCTTCGGATAAAATAAAAAGTTTAGGATTTAGATTTCAATTTAGAAATCTTAAAAGTGCATTGAAAGACTGTTTGAAGTAGATTTTAGATTGCAGAATTTTGGATGCAGAATTTGGATTTTTTGAAACTTTATTTTAAAATACAATCGATTTGTGTATTCACATTTTTTGAAATTTTGGCAATTACAATGTTTGGGATTTCGATATTGAAGTCGTCAGTATTCAATGTAAAATGAGAGGTCACTTGTATGCCATCATCTATTTTTTTGATTTTTGCATTTACGGTAATCATTCTAGTTTGCCCATGTATTGTTAGTTTCCCTTTTATTAGAAAATCTTTTTCTTTTTCGGTTATAATTTTCAAATCAAATTTTTCGATGATTCCTTTAAAAGTAGCTTTAGGGTAGTGTTCACTCTCCATATAATTGCTATTGAAGTGTTCTTTCATCAAATCTCTTTTGAATTGGAAATTTTTGATAATAGCAATAAAGTTTATTTGACTTTTCTCTGGAATTAAAGTACAATTTACCATGTCGTTTTTGGCTTCAACTGCTTCAAATAAAGGCACGGATGCTTCAAAAAAAATAGTGCATTTTGAAGTACTTAATTTTTCTTGAGCAATTATGGGGTATAAGACAAAAAACAAAGCTAATAGAGTAATTTTTTTCATAATTTTTTCTATTAATCGGTTCTATTTAAAGTTACAATTTTTTTCGTGATGATTGTCTTAAAATTGCGCCAAAAAAACCAATATAAAAAGATTTGAACTTTTCATATTGGCAAATTAAGAAACTTAACCCCTCTATATATTTAAAGTTTTAAAATTATAATCTAGGAATTTAGGAAAGAAAGTTATTGGAATAATATCTAAAAAAATTAATCTAAATTAATCTGGACATTATACTTTTTTAATCCTTCCAATGTTTCTTTTGAGGAATAGTTAAAAACTTCTTCATGTAGATCGCGTTCTTTTTTCAGAGCTATTTGTTTTAATGAATTGCAGAAACGTTTTATATCTTCAAAATTGGATAAAATTAATCCTGGAACTGCTACGCTATTGCCTTCATTGTCTTTGGCAACCATGGTAAAATAAGAAGAGTTGCAATGTTTTTTATAACCGGTTTGGATGTTTTCGGCTTCTACCCTAATACCCACAATCATCGAACTTTTTCCAACATAATTTACCGAAGCTTTCATAGTTACGAGTTCACCCACTTCTATAGGTTTCAAAAAGTTTACCGTATCTACCGAGGCTGTTACACAATAATTTCCTGAAAATTTGGAACCACAGGCAAAGGCGATTTGATCCAGCAATGATAGGATATAACCACCATGAATTTTTCCGCTAAAATTGGTATGGGAAGGTAACATCAATACAGAGATACTGACATGAGACGAAGCAACTGTTTTATATATTTTTTCCATAGATTTATTTTGGGTTAAAGAGGTCTTTTGGTTTGGTTTTAATAAAAGTAGATTAATTTAAAAGCGAAGTCTCATCGGTTTCGGCTCTTTTTAAAATGCTATCCGGAAGTGCTTTTTTGGCTTTGGCACCCATTTTTTTGAGCTTTTCAACACTGGTAATAAGGTTTCCTTTTCCGTCCACCAATTTATTCATGGCACCTTGATATTCGACTTTACTCTCGTCTATTTTTTTGCCAATTTTTATTAAATCGGCAACAAAACCTTCGAATTTATCATACAATGCACCCGCTTGGCGCGCAATTTCAAATGCATTTTCCTGTTGCTTTTGGTTGGCCCACATACTGTCAATTGTTCGCAAAGTAGCCAATAGGGTGGAAGGAGTTACAATTACTATGTTTTTTTCGAAAGCCTTATTGTATAAAGAAGTGTCTTCGTTGAGCGCTATTGCAAAGGCTGGTTCCATAGGAATAAAAAGCAAAACAAAATCGGGACTTTCTATTTGGTACAAATCCTGATAATTTTTGTTTCCCAACTGTTCTACATGAAGTTTTATCGAATTGACGTGTTCTTTTAAATAACGTGCTTTTGAAGCTTCGTCATCATCTTCGTTAATGTATTTTTCGTAAGCTGTCAGCGAAACTTTAGAATCAACCACCATTTTTTTGCCATCGGGCAAATTGATGACAACGTCTGGAAACACGCGATTCCCTTCTTCGGTGGTATGGCTTTGTTGCACTTCGTATTCGCGTCCTTTTTCCAAACCTGATTTTTCAAGTACACGTTCCAGTACAAGTTCTCCCCAGTTTCCTTGCATTTTGCTGTCGCCTTTTAAAGCTTTGGTTAAGTTAATGGTTTCCTTGCTCATTTGGATATTCATTTCGCGTAAGCCCAATATTTGTTGGCGTAATGCAGCATGATAATCAATGCTTTCTTTGTGTGTGTCTTCGACTTTTTTCTCGAACAATTGAATTTTATCTTGTAGCGGAGACAAGATATTTTTCATGTTTTCTTTGTTTTGCTCGGTAAATTTATTCGATTTTTCTTCTAATATTTTATTGGCAAGGTTCTCAAATTCTTTGGTGAATTTTTCTTGAAGTTTTTCGACTTCTTCTTTTTGTTCCTTGTTGCGTTCCCAAAGATTTTCAAAATCAACTTCTTTTTTAGAAAGTTGAATTGCTAAGCTGTCTTTCTCGTTTCGGATGTTCTCTTTTTCAGAATTGGATAATTCCAGTTGCTTTTCGAAACTGTTTTTATCCAATAAAAACTGCTCTTTTTGTTGGTTCAATTGTGAATTCAGTGCAATTAATTTCTCTTCCAGGCTTACTTTTTCTGACTGAAATCGTGCCGAAAAAATGAGTTTGCCAATAAAGATGCCTATTGCAAGTGCGATAATAAAAACCAATAATAAAGGAAGAATTGTTAACATAGATTTTCTTTTTAAAAAAAGTAAAAGTACGCATTAATACGTAGTACTTAATTTTAAAAAATGAAATTTCACGAATTATTCTAAATCTAATAGTAAATAAACATTTCAATTATTTTTTGATAATTGTTGCGCAACCTTTTTATAACTGAAGCATCTTATGACTATAAAACCTAATCAAAATAAAATATGAAGAATTTAATTATAGTCTTGTTTGCCGCTTTATCCTTTTATTCGTGTACCGATTTATCAGATACTAACACAGTAGATTGTGGTAATGTTACCAATGTTGCTTATCAAAGTTTCAGCTATTGTGGTGTTCTGAAAGAAAATCCAAAACAACCTTCTTTTATTATTGTAAATTCGAATGAAGAAATGCAAAAGCTTTTTACAAGTTGCCAAACTTTTGATGTTGCATTACCTGATTTTACCCAGAAAAGAATATTAGGACTTTTGGCAGGGCCAAAACCTACTGGAGGTTATACCATAAAAATACAATCGGTGGTCGAAGACAATTGCCAAATAATAGTGGAGTATTTTGAGAAAGAACCCAAAAAAGAGGATATTGTAGCTCAAGTAATAACATATCCTGCAGATTATATTGTGCTTCCAAAATCGAATAAGCCCATTTTTTTTAAGAAAGCCTACGAAATAAATGATTATGTAGTTATGGGAACTTATTTTGGCGAATGTATAGGTACGGATTGCCAGCAATTCTTTAAAATGGATAATGAAAAAGTATTGCATTACTTAAATGTAAATTATAATTCATATGATTTTAATCCGTACAGCTATAAAGCATTAGGTTTTAAAGATGATTTTGCTGCTTTTCTTTTAAAAATTCCAACTGAAATTAAAGCTTTAAAAGGACAAACCAAAACATTTGGAGCACCTGATTCTCATGATCAGGGAGGTGTTTATTTTGAATGGAGTCAAGCTGGAACTGTGACCAAAATATATTTGGATACCGATAATTCAACAGATCAAACGCAAAATATTATGCTCTTCAAGAAAGTAATTCAAGACAAAATTACCGAACTGAAAACGAAATCATAAACGATTGTTTCTATTAAGCTTTATTATGATTTGAAGTCAGTAGTTAGCAATTTGGAATAAAGCAGCATCAATAATTAATACTCATGAAATGAAAAATTTAGTTTTTGTAATTCTTATAGTTCTTGGTTTCTGCTCTTGCACTTCCGGTAATGTTGGTTTTTACCCAATTTCTAAAATGAAAATAATGGAAAGTTGGGCTTGGAGAATTTTTATTTTTACATGTGAAGGAGAGTTCAGACAAAGTGAAACTGTCAAAAAGAATTTTGATGATGTTGCAATAGTTAAACCTATTTTTGTTGAAGATACTTTTGGGATTTATAATAATGATGATACTTTGCTTTTTAGCAATGTAAAAGTTGCATTTAAAGATCGAGTAGTGAATCCTAATTTTGCTGAAACCAAAAGAAAAAAATAACGATTTCAAAACTTATTTCTTGAAAGAAAACATAGATCTATATATAAAAAAGTGTGTCGAAAACGACCGGGAAGCACAGCTGAAGATTTATCAGCTGTTTTCTCCTGTATTATATGGATTATGCCTAAAATACATGCGGAATGAAGACGATGCCAAAGATGTTTTTCAAGAGGCTTTTGTAATTGCTTTTCAAAAAATGGAACAATATAAATTTGAAGGAAGTTTTGAAGGTTGGATCAAGCGTATTTTTATCAATAAATTATTGGAAACTCTAAAAAAGAGAAAAAAAGATGTATTGTTCTTAGATGTTTTTGATACCGATATAATAGAGGAAGAAGAGTTAGAATTGGTTGCAATTGACCAAGAAAAATTATTAGAATATATTCAAGAATTACCTGATCAATACCGAATGGTTTTCAATTTGTTTGTTTTGGAAAAAATGAAACACAAGGAAATTGCAAAGTTGCTTCAGATAAGTGAAGGTACATCCAAATCGAATTTGAATAGAGCCAAGAGTATTTTGAAAAAAAGAATTTTGGTTGTTTTAAATTGTAAGATAGCATGAAAGTATGTTCCGTAAAAGCTAATAGTAATAAAGCATGAAAAATAAAAAAGCAAAATCTATTTTTTCTTCATTGGAAAACTTCTCCAGTGTTCCACCTCCCGAATTGTGGGATAAAATTGAAGCGCAATTAGATCAACCTAAAAAGAAAAAACGTGCCATTATTTGGTGGTCGATTGCTGCTAGTTTAGTAGTTGGACTTTCTGTTCCAGCTATTTTGTATTTTAATGCCAATCTAGGAAATGGTCTTGAAATCAATGTGGGAAATAATGTGAATGAAGTTGTTTTGCAAAAGGATGCGAATTTGAATAGCAAGACTACTCAGGATGGGAATAAAGATCAAAACGAGAATAATAATCTCAATGATATAGGAATTAAAAATAATGACTTAAATAACAATCAAGTTGCGACAACAACAGTTTCGAAAATTTTGTCTAAAGCAAATGATTCTGCAAAAATTACTAATCTGGATCAGTGGAGAAGGAAGGGAAAGATTCAAATTGCTAAGAGTGGATCACGATCGAATGCAATAGTTTCAAATCAAAATTCTACTTCAGCTATTCTTACATCTGTATTGCCAAATAACAAATCTGCCCAAGTCGGTAATTCAAATTCAAATAAAAATGCAATAGTTAGTGAAAAAAACGGGGATATTTCAGAAGTAAATAAACATAAAGGAATTGCAGAAAATACGATTTCAAAATCAGAGATTATAATTAGTAAATCAGTTCTCGTAAATCAAACAAATGCCAATAATAAATCTATTGTAAGTAATCAAAGTTACGATCTTTCTGGATTCATGAGCAATAAAGGGATTAAAGAAAAAACAAGTTCAAAGGATTCAATTAGCAAAATAAAATCCGAAATTGAACAGTTGGAAAAGGCTTTGGCACAAAGAGATAAAGATAAAACGAAGAAGGAAGTGGTTTTAGAACAAAATGATAAATGGTCGCTTCAAGTGTTTGCTGGTGTTATGAGTTCGCAAAATTATAACAATCAAAAAGCACTTGGAAATACGGTCGAATCCAAACAATCTAGTGGCTACGGTATAAAAACCAATTATAAATTGAATAAAAAATGGGGAGTAAGTTCAGGTTTCAAAATTAATGAACTTGGTCAAAAAATAGCTGGGGTTGCTTATTATGAGCAACAAAGTTACTCCAGTATGGTATCCGGAGCATTGCCGCTTGCCAATACTGTTTATCAGCCTAGCTCTTCTAAAAGTAATTATGAAGTTGTTTTTATTTCCAATAATGAAGATTATATGTTTGCATCAAGTTCCGATGCTGATAATGGTTTTGAAAAAGGAAATGTTACACAAAATTTGAAGTATTTTGAAATGCCATTAGAAGTTTCGTATGCGCTTTTGAGTAAAAAGAAAACGAATATTACAATGAATACAGGAGGTTTTGTAGGTAAGCTAATCTCTAATGATATTGCTTTGAATGGAAATTCTATTGGAGAAAATAACAATGTAAATAAATATGTATACGGAACTTTATTGAGCAGTACTTTGCAATATGAATTCTATAAAAAAACCAAATTTTTTGTAGAACCTGGAATGAATTATTACATCAACCCATTAGAGAATCAATCATTCAATCAATTTCAATGGATGTTTAATGTAGGTTTGAATGTTTCATTTTAGTTTTAAAAATTAAGGTTACGATGGTATTTGATTTTTTGTTGGGGTAACTAAAAAAATGCTAGATTCTCTTTGGGTAGAATCTAGCATTTTAAATTATTTTAAAAACGAATAATAAATTTTACTCATCCAATTTCTGATTCCCTCGATCTACGTGATTATCCGGATTCGAGTTTGGATACCTATTGGGTGTTATGTCTGAATTTCGGTCTCTGTTTTCAACTGTTTTTTTTATATCAGCTTCTGTTGCAACACCGCGAGTTAGAGTCTCATTTTCTAACCATTTTTTTTCGTTTTCATCTAATATTGCTAATGGTGTAGTTTTATCGATATCCTGAACCCTTTGTACTACTTTTTCATGTCCGTGCGCATCTATTTCAATTTCTTCTTTAAGTTTTGATGTTTCTGTATTCAAGTTTCCGCCAATGGATTCGGTTTCAGAATTTTGCTTGTTATTGGTTTTTTTTGAGCCTAAATTAGTGCTTTCCATATCGTTAAGTTTTAGTGTTACTACTATAATTACTATAATGATACGCTTTTTATCTGCAGTAATTCAATTAATTAACATAGCGTTTAGTTTATGAAATGAAATCTGTAGCTCTCTTTTTTATACTGAAAAAACAAATCTATCTTTGCATTCACAAAACAAATAGACAATGTCGCACCACCATTTCGTCCTTCACAAGCCTTATGGTTATTTGAGTCAATTTATTTACGAATTGAAACGCAAGAAAAAACTCTTGGGAGAATTACACGATTTTCCTGCTGGAACTATGGCAATTGGTCGGCTTGATGAAGATTCTGAAGGTTTATTGTTATTGACAACCGATGGAAAAATGAGTGAAATCATTCGGAGTAAAAAAGTAGATAAAGAATATTATGTCCAAGTTGATGGTATAATCACACCAGAAGCTATTGAACTGTTGAAAAATGGTGTTGAGATTGGATTTAATGGCACAAAATACATTACCAAACCCTGCGAAGCTTTTATCGTAAATGAAATCCCTAATTTTGGAGCAAGAGGCAAAAAGATTCGGGATGAACGTCACGGTCCAACCTCGTGGGTTTCTATTACTGTCAATGAAGGAAAATTTCGCCAAGTGCGCAAAATGACGGCAGCTGTTGGATTTCCTACCTTGAGATTAGTAAGAGTCCGAATAGGAAACGTACATTTGAAGGACTTACAGGCGGGAGAAGTTATAGAAGTGGAAGATTTTCAAACAAATGAATAAACAAGTAAAAAAATGCTAAATATCGTTCTCGTAGAACCCGAAATACCTAATAATACAGGAAATATTGGCCGTTTGTGCGTTGGCACCGAAAGCCGTTTGCACTTAGTACATCCTTTTGGTTTTGTGATAAATGATAAAAATCTGAAGCGTTCCGGGCTTGATTATTGGGTGCATCTTGATGTAACCGAATATAAAAATGTAGCCGAATGGATGTCACAAATTCCAGACCAATCAAGAGTTTTCTTGATGAGTTCCCATGCCAAAAAATCCTATTTGGAAAATCAATTCCAAGACGGGGATTGGTTGGTTTTTGGCAAAGAAAGTGTTGGTTTGAGCGCCGAAGTTTTGGCATTATTCGAAAACCACCTGACGATCCCAATGTCTCCGTTAATCAGAAGTTTTAACATTGCCAATTCAGTTGCTTTTGTGGTTGGAGAAGCCAAAAGACAGATTATCGGGCTATGAAATTAATATAAGATTTGATAATTCTATTTGCGGTGTTTTCCAATGAAGGTTTTACATCTTTGAAATCTTCCTTGACTTTGCCTTCAGAAGTAAAAAAATCGGCTACCATAGTCTTCATCAGAACCCTATCAGTATATATTTCTTTTACAGTAAATGTAAGGGTATATTTTTGATTTTCTCCAAACACAATTTTAAGACTGTATTTGATGTCAAAATTATATTTTACGGCTAAATTCCAGTAGTAATAAGCATTTTCATATCGAGCTTCGATGGTTAAGGAATTTTTAGTAACATCAAAAACATCATAGCCTTTTTCATTGTAATACCGTGCCCATTCTTTAGATTGTTCTATTAAGTTAAGAACGGGTTGATTGGGCATATCTATTTCCAGAGGAGCAAATCCTTTAGGAGTCATTTCTAACTTTGTCTGTGCCGAACTTACGACAATCCAAAAAAACAAGATTATTTTGAGAAAGTGTTTCATCTCTAGGTTTTTACGACTCTTACAAAGATAAACAACTATGGTAGGTTTTTGAAAGTAAGTTTTCCTTTTTTTCTTTTCAAGAATGATTTTTATCCCTTAATAGGATATCTAGAACTATTTGACCATTCCTAATGTTATTATTAATCACAAGTTTCAATCTTGCTAATTTAGTTGTGAGAGACAAAGTGATAGATTGGATTACGTATTTAGGATGAGGAGTTTAAAATTAATTGGTTCGAATGAAAATCTGTTTTTTTTAAAGGAAATTTCATATATTTGAGATAGACAATAGTAGGTCTTAAATCTCTTTTTATGATTGATAACGTTTCCTTGCGAAGTACTATTTTTAGACATCTCGACGGTTTAGTAACCGCTCCGGTAGCTTTTTGTTTGTATAAAAAAGGGGTGTTAACTTATATTTTAGACAAAAAAGAAATAAGGCTTTCCGAACTCACCGATACATTTAAAGCCAATGAAGGCTACCTCAATGTGGGTTTACGGGTTTTGGCCTCTCAAGGTTTCCTCAATTATGAGGTTGATTCTAGTACAGACCTAATTACCATCAGTATTAATGAAAAAAGTGAAATCGCTTTTTCTCTGTTTCCATTGTATGAAGATGTAGTAGATTTGTTGCAGTTTTCTATGGCTTTTCACCCCAGATTATTTGAAGAAGCTCCTTTTGAACGTCTAAAATTTATTTTCGAAAAATACAAAAACAATTTTGGAATCTCATTCTCAACAGATTCTTTGACCAATACCATTCAACATCAAATTTTAAAGCATATTGAAGGTTTTTTGGTTGGTCCAACAGTGGTTCGTCTCGGAATGAGCGGCATGTTTCATAAATATTTTATGGAGATTTCCTTTCGCCCAGAGGAGTTCCATAAGTCTCCCGAACATTTCAAAATCATACTTGATTTTCTGGTTTATTTAGGTTGGTTTACCAAAAAGAACGGCAATTATCAATTTACTGAAACAGGTTTGTTTTTTGCAAAAAGGGCTTCTGCTTATGGGGTAACGGTTTCGTATTTGCCTACCTTTAGTAAAATCGATGAATTAATTTTTGGTAACCCTTCTATTTTAAGAATTGTAGGAGATGGAGAAGAAGAAATTCATGTAGATCGCGAGATGAATGTTTGGGGAAGTGGTGGAGCTCATGATGCTTATTTTAAAGTAGTGGATGAAATTATCATCAAGTTGTTTAATTTACCCATTGAGGAACAACCCAAAGGAATTCTGGATATGGGCTGCGGAAACGGCGCTTTCTTGGAACATATTTTTAATGTGATTGAACGTCAAACGTTGAGAGGAAAAATACTCAATACTTATCCTTTATTTCTTGTGGGAGCCGATTATAATCAGGCTGCTCTAAAAGTAACAAGAGCCAATTTGATTAAAGCTGATATTTGGGCCAAAGTGATTTGGGGAGATATTGGTCGCCCTGATTTGTTAGCCGAAGATTTAAAAGAAAATTATAATATCGATTTAAAAGATTTGTTGAATGTGAGAACTTTTCTGGATCACAATCGAATTTGGGAAATGCCAAAACAAATCACAAAAGGAAGAATAAGCAGTTCAACAGGAGCATTTGCACACAGAGGTGTTCGAGTAAGTAATAATTTGGTGGAAGATAATTTATTGGAACACTTCAAAAAATGGTCGCCGTATGTTCATAAATTCGGTTTGCTTATTATTGAATTGCATACGATAGCTCCTCATTTAAGCGCAATGAACTTAGGCAAAACGGCAGCCACTGCTTATGATGCTACACATGGTTTTTCAGACCAATTTATAGTTGAGGTTGAAGTGCTTCACAAAATTGCTGCCGAAGCTGGATTATTGCCAGATCTTAACTATTTTAAAAAATTCCCAGATTCGGAACTTGCAACGGTGAGTATTAATTTGTTGAAAGGAAAATGAGGAAGAAATGAAATGAGGAAGCCTTTTTATCTTCCTCATTTGTTATTTATATTTTAGTTCTAGATACAAATTCACTCAGCGTTACGTAGGTGTTTCCAGTGGTTGCATCATGATAAATATTATATTTTGTTGGATAATTTCCTGCTTTTTGAAAAAATTCAGGCTGGGAATAATCTACATGAAATTCAGAATTAGAAAGTAAATAATCTAAAGTGATCATGGGTTCAACAAAAATTACTTTACCGTTATAAGAGCCATAAATCAGAATTTTGGAGAAAGGAAGGTAATCTCCTAAATTAATTGGAGCCCAGTGTTTTCCCATTTGAGGTTCCGCGGTTGCCGGACCAGGAGGAGTTGCATAATCTGCGGGCATATAACCAGAGGGAGGATATAGATTGAAAGTGGCATCAGTTTCAGGAGACCATTCTGGTATTGCCATTTGCTCTTCAACCGATATCATATAAAAATGAAAATCAAAATGAGGTACATCAAAAACATGTTCAGGTTGGTGTCCGTGAGGATTCCAATTGAGTCCTATGTGGTCAAAAGGAATGTATTGTTTCGCTTTGAGATGTAGGGGAACAACAATTGTTCGGCCGTCAGTGGGAAGAGTTTTGGCATTGTCTGTTATTAGGTTTTTAAGGGCGTCTGGTGTAATTTCAATTCCTATTTCATTAGGATAGCCATTCTTGTCGATACTAATCCATGAACGAACTTTTCCGTATCCAAGAGTGACCTCAGGGCCTTTAAATACATTGAGTTTTCCTGAATTAATTTTCGCAGTAAGAGATTGCGAAGCGCTGTTTTGTACATCACCATTCACCATTTCATTCTGACTACAAGAAGAAAGGAAAAGGAATAAACCTAAAGCAATAATTTTTTTGGGTACTCTAAACAAATTTTCCATAATTAAAAAGTTTAAAATTGTTTTTAATAATGTAGATCAGTAAAGATTCGGGAAGTAAAAAAGAATGCTAATTTACAATATTTATTGTAAATGATTGATATTCAGTGGTTTTTTATTTGTGTAAAAAATATAATTTTTGGTATTCAGTTATTGAAAACTTTAGAATTAATGTGGGATAATGGAGTTTTGATATTGAAAAGAATCAAACAATCATAAACTTTCCTTTTTCGCTGTCAAAAACAATATGTTCATCTTTGAATAAAGTAGTAAAACTCCCTTTACTAATTAAGTTGCAAGGTTCGTCTTGTATCACCGTTTCCGGAGTCATGATAATCATTTCGTCACTTAATTGTATCGCCATATCAATATCGTGAGTCGAAAATAAAATGCATTTTCCGGTTTCATGAGTCAATTTTTTCAGGAGTTTGAGCAACGAAACTTTGTGTAATAAATCCAAATGAGTAGTGGGCTCATCAAGGATAATCAAAGGGGTGTCTTGTGCCAAAGCTCTTCCAATCAAAACCTTTTGAAGTTGTCCATCGCTTATTTCGTAATGTTTTTTTTGGGATAAATGACCAATTTGCGTTAGTTCGATTGCTTCATGAATGATTTGAATGTCTTTGTCAGATAAAGTGCCAATCCAATTGGTGTACGGTTGGCGCCCCAGCGCTACTAATTCAAAAACAGTTAAATTGCTGGGAGGTAATTTTTCGGTCAAAACCATGCTTAAATTTTGAGCCAATGCCAAAGGTTCGTAGTTAGATATTTTTTTATCTTTCAATAAAACAGTTCCGCGCAAAGGCTTTTGAATTCCTGTAATGGTTCGCAACAAAGTAGATTTTCCAATTCCATTGGCTCCAATCAAAGCAATCAGTTTCCCTGCTTTTAAGTTCAAGTTGAGGTTTTCGGCAATGGTCACAGTTTCTTTTTTGGAAGTGTAGCCAATACTTAAACTGGAAGTGGTGAGGATGTTGGTTGTCATATTTTTTGTTTCTATATCTTTAACTTTTTAAATATTTATTATTATTTAAAACTTCTCTTTCGAACCAATAACCAAATCACTACAGGAGCACCCAATATCGAAGTAATAGCGTTGATTGGTAACGTAATTTCCATTCCAGGCATTTGTGAAACTACATCGCAAATCAACATAATTGCGGCTCCAAAAAGCAAAGTGCTCCAGAATAAAACAGTATGATTACTCGTTTGAAAAACTAATTTGGCAATATGGGGAACGGCCAATCCTATAAAAGCAATAGGTCCCGCATAAGCTGTTATACTTCCCGCCAAAATACTCGTTGCCAAGATGATAATAAGTCGGGCTTTATTGAAATTCAACCCCATACTTTTGGCGTAATTTTCGCCAAGGAGGAGTGCATTCAAAGGCTTAATACTAAGTAAGCTAAGGAATAATCCCAATAACACGCAAATTGATAAAATAAGAATGGATGACCAGGACAAATTACCCAAATTTCCCATCGACCAAAAAGTGAATTTTTGCAATTGTTCTGCCGAACTGAAATAGGTTAAAACACCAACAACTGCACTGGTGAAACTGCCAAACATCAGCCCAACAATCAAAATAGCCATAGTGTCACGTAGTCGTTGCGAGACTAATAAAACCAATAATAAAACGGTGGTGCTGCCGAGCGTAGATGCCAAAACGATTCCGTAAGGAGACAATAAAATACCACTCAAAATGGATGGCAATACACTCGCTCCCAATATTACAAAAGCAACTCCCAAACTGGCACCAGAACTGAGCCCCAAAACGTAAGGTCCAGCAAGTGGATTTCGAAATAAAGTTTGCATTAATAATCCGCTTATTGATAATCCCATTCCAACCAAAACAGCAGTAATCGCTTTGGGTAAACGGTAATTGATAATGATATATTCCCAAGTCGATTTACTGGATTGTCCACCTGTCAGACTGGTGTAAACTTCCTTGAAAGGGATTGTAATCGACCCCAGACTGATGTTCACAAAAAACAGCACAATGAGCCCTAAAAAAAGCAATGAGAATAAGATTGTATTTCGTTTTGGATTGTTCAATTCACTTTTTTTAGCAAAGACCTAACAGGTTTTCAAAACCTGTTAGGTCTCGTAATTTGTTTTTAATTCAGTTTTTGAGCAAAGGTAAATGTATAGTTGGGAAGCAATTCAGGATGGAAAATTTTGATGTAATCTTTCAGCACTAAATCAGGTCTGGAAGGAGATAATTCATAAAAAATAGTACCACCGGTAGCTCCCAATTTTCCTTCAAAAGTATAGATGTTTTTATTTGAAAAAGCATCAAACTGACTGTAATGTGGGTTTGCTTTTTCTAGTTCCGATAATGATTTGAAGGAACCTGTTGCAATCCAAAAATTAGCGGTTTTGGCTTTGTCCAATATATTTTCAAAAGACAATCCAAGACTTCCGGTGCCTTCGAGGTCTTTCCAAAGATAATCTGCTTTGGCATCTTTCATAAATTGGGCAACCCAGCTACTGCCTTTGGCCACAAACCATTGATCTTGATACATCGAACCATACAAAACAGTCGATGTTGGTTTTTTGGTGGCAACCAATGCTAGAGCGTTGTTGTATTCTTTTACGATATTCTCGAATAAAATATCGGCCTCTTTTTCTTTACCAAATAAAGCACCATAAAGCTTTAACCACTCCGCTTTTCCAAGTGGGGATTGCTCCATCCAATCAGCTTGAATGAGCACATTTAATCCGCTTTTTTGTAAATTTTCAAGAGTGGGATTGTTGTTGTCAATTCCAAAAGTAACAATAAGTTCCGGTGCTAGTTCAATAAGCTGTTCGATGTTGAGTTTTTCGTTTTGACCTACATTTTTAACGGAACCGGCATCGATTAAGGCTCTCGTTTTTTCGGATGAAACGTAGTCGGTATGAGGAAATCCAATCAGTGATTTTTCTACGTCCAACATTTCCAAAAAAGGAATATTAGTGGTCGAAGTCACTACAATGGATTGTAATGGAACAGGAATTTGAGTGTATTTTTTTAAGCTGTCTGGAACGATTCCGTTTTTCTCTTTTAGAATGTAAGTGAAATTTTTAACGGCATCCGGCCAAGGATTATTTACACTCACCACAGTATAGCCTTGATGTTTATAAACGGCTAAATTTTTAGCAAATTGAATGCTATTTGATGAGTTAGAATCATTTATAGTGCCTTTTTTTTCGTTTTTTTGGCATCCAAAAAAAGAAAAGAGAATGGTGACTAAAATAACTTTGTAGAATGAAAATCGCATAATATATTTTTTACAATAACGGCAAAGGTATATTAATTTATAAATTTCTTGTTTAATTTTTGCAGTAAAAAATGAGACAAACGTTATCTTTACCAAATGAATATTATAAAAGAGAAATATTGTTCTAGTTGTAAAATGCCTTTTAATTGTGGTGATACATTGGAAGGAGAGAAATGTTGGTGCAACAATTTTCCTCCTATTTTCAACCCTTTGGATATTACAGATTGTCTTTGTCCAAGTTGTTTTACCAAGGCTTGTTCTACCAAAATAGACGAATTTGTGGTTACAATAACTCCCGAAACCGCGATAGGTAATAAAGCTTCGTTATTACCCGAAACCGCAAATATTATCGAAGGAATTGATTATTATTTTGAGGATGGAAATTATGTTTTTAAACCTTGGTTTCATCTCAAACGCGGATATTGTTGTAAAAGCGATTGCACACATTGTCCGTACTAATTGTTAATTATAAATTGTTAGTTGTTAATTATCAAGAACAATATCGTTAAAAATAAAAGTTTTGATTTTGCTATTAGAATCGTCAGACTTTATCAATATTTAAATAGTAATAAAAAGGAATTTGTATTATCTAAGCAACTTTTGAGATCAGGAACAAGTATTGGTGCGATGATTAGAGAAGCTGAACACGCTGAAAGCAAAAATGATTTCATTCATAAATTTGCAATTGGTCAGAAAGAAGCCAACGAAGTTGTTTATTGGTTGGAATTGCGAAAAGCAGCTGATTATTTAAATGAAAAAGAATTTGAAAACATTTACAACGATGCAATTGCAATTTTAAAATTAATAACAAGCATTCTTAAAACTTCCAAAAATCAATTAGTTCCAAAATCAATTTCGTTGTAAATCAATCATTAACAATTCACAATTAATAATTAACCATTAAAATGATATATTTAGTTACAGGTGGAGAACGCTCCGGAAAAAGCAGTTATGCCGAAAATTTAGCCAAAGAATTATCCGAAAAACCATTGTATGTGGCAACTGCCAGAAAGTGGGATGAAGATTTCCAGAAACGCATCGACCGTCATCAAAAAGACCGAGATGAGCGTTGGGTCAACATAGAAAAGGAAAAGTATTTGAGTGAAATTGATTTCTTCGGAAAAGTGGCTATTGTGGATTGCGTGACACTTTGGTTGACCAACTTTTTTGTGGATACCAAGAACGACGTTGCCTTAAGTTTGGAACAAGCCAAAGCCGAATTGGATGCCATCTCCCAACAAGAAAATGCTACGATTATTATTGTGACCAACGAAATTGGAATGGGAGTTCACGCCGAAACACACATTGGTAGAAAATTCACAGAACTTCAAGGCTGGATGAATCAATACATCGCTCAGAAAGCCGAAACGGTTGTGTTAATGGTGTCCGGAATTCCAGTAAAAATAAAAGGTTAGATTTTATAAATTTGGGCGTTCCCTGAGGGTCGGGCTTTTCGTTATATTCCCGATTAACAAAAAACTACGGCTAAAAAGCCTTGTTTTTCTAAATCGGGAGATACCACTACAATCCCTAACGCAAAAACTGCACATAATGACATTAGATGAAATTATAAAATCACGTCGCGACACCCGACATTTTACTCAAGACGAAGTGCCAGATCAAGTGATTCAAAAAGCACTACAAGCAGGACATTATTCGCCTTCTGTAGGTCTGACCGATGCTACCAAATATTACCTGATTAAATCGGCTGAAATTAAAAAAGCGGTAAAAGAACTGTTTTTAGATTACGACCAAAAGGCATCAAACCTAACCGATGATGAAGGGCAAAAATCACAATACAAATCTTTAAAACTCGAAGCGATTGAAGAAGCACCACTCGGATTGGTGATTTGTTACGACCGTTCGGTTTTGAATAATTTCACTATTGGAACTGTCGGCAGTAATGAAGCGATAAAGTTTAGTGCCGTTTGTGCCGCTCAAAACATTTGGCTTTCATTGACAGAACAAGGCTATTCGATGGGGTGGGTTTCGATTCTAAATTATTATCAGTTCAAAAAGCTTTTAGGATTGCCCGAAAACATAGAACCTTTGGGGTATTTTTGCGTAGGTAAACCGGCAACGAATTATGACAACCAACCCATGTTGCAACAACTGAATTGGAAACAAAAACAGGAAACTCCATGTGTTGAAGAAATTTTGTTTTCATTTCCTGTTTTGGTTCCTGAGTCTTTGCGAAGAACGGCACCATCTCACTCGAGTGACTCCGAACTAAGCGAGGCGCTTCAACAAAAAATAGGCAATAAAACCAAGCCTACAGGTTCACTTGGTCTTTTAGAAAGTTTAGCCAAACAAATAGGAACCGTTTTCCATACATTAGAACCCAAAATAACAAATCCCAATATAGTCGTTTTTGCCGGCGATCACGGAATTGCCAGTCATGGTGTGAGTGCCTATCCCCAGGATGTGACCCGACAAATGGTGAATAATTTTTTGGAAGGCGGAGCAGCAATCAATGTCTTTTGCAAACAAAATAATATCGGGTTAACCATTGTAGATGCGGGTGTAAATTATGATTTCCCGACAAATGCCAATTTGGTTTCGGCTAAAATAGGAAAGGGAACCCAGTCATTTTTACAAAGTCCAGCAATGAGTCAAACCGAATTGGATTTGTGCTTTGCTAAAGGGGCAGCAATAATAAACACCATTTTTGAAAGAGGTTGTAATTGCATTGGTTTTGGTGAAATGGGAATCGGAAATACTTCTACAGCTTCGGTGTTGATGAGTGTGCTTATGGAATTGCCTATCGAAGATTGTGTTGGTAAAGGAACCGGAGTTATTGGCGATAAGTTAATTCAAAAGCAAAACATTCTGAAAACAGCACTTGAAAATTATAATGGGTCAGATGATTTACAAAGCAAGTTAGCCTACTTTGGAGGATTTGAGATTATGCAAATGACAGGCGGAATGCTACAAGCCAAAGAAAACAATATGCTCATTTTGGTGGACGGTTTTATTTGTTCAATTGCTTTTTTAATAGCCTATAAAATGAATCCATCAGTAAAAGAAAATGCGATATTCTGTCATTCATCGGCAGAACAAGGTCATCAAAAAATATTGGATTATCTAAATGTTCAACCGTTGTTGCAGCTCGATTTACGTTTAGGAGAGGGGACAGGATGTGCTGTTGCATTCCCAATTATTCAATCGGCTGTTTGTTTCTTGAATGAAATGGCCAGTTTTGAATCTGCTGGTATCAGCAAAAAATAAATAAAATGAAAAAACAATTGCATATATTTTTCACGGCTCTAATGTTTTATACCCGAATTCCGTGTCCCAAAAACATCGACCACAATCCCGATTATTTAAACAAAGCATCGCGCTATTTTCCTTTAATTGGCTGGATAGTTGGCGGAATTTGTTTTGGAGTTTATTATCTGACATCGATTGTGTTTTCTGTTGAAATTGCATTGATACTATCGATGATAGCTGGAATTCTAACCACAGGCGCTTTTCACGAAGATGGTTTTGCCGATGTTTGTGATGGTTTTGGAGGCGGTTGGACAAAAGAAAAAATTCTTTTGATAATGAAAGACAGCGCTATTGGCGCTTATGGTGCTATTGGTTTGGTTTTGTTGTTTTTGCTGAAATTTAGCGCTCTTTTTAATTTGGTCTCTAAATCTGAAATAATTAATATGCAATCTATAATATGCAATCTTCTTCTTTTTGTCTCAGCAAATTCCATCAGTCGTTTATCTGCTATTTCTATAGTATTCACCCATCACTATTCAAGAGCAGATGCGTCGAGCAAAAGCAAACCAATTGCTCAAAATTTCACTTGGAAAGAAGTAGTTGGTTCTTTATTTTTTGGATTGCTGCCTTTGGCTATTTTGTCGTTTTTTCAATGGCAGTTATTATTGGCATTAGTGCCAGTTTTTATTGCTCGGTTTTTTCTTGCCCGTTATTTTCAAAAATGGATTGACGGTTATACGGGAGATTGCTTAGGAGCAACACAACAAGTATGTGAAGTTATTTTTTATCTGTCAATTATTGCGATATGGAAGTTTATTTAGTGCGTCATACCGAAACGGTTTGTGAAAAGGGGATCTGCTATGGGCAGAGTGATGTCGGAATTCGCGAGCCTTACGATGCTGTTTTTGAATCCATTCTGAACCAATTGCCTCAAGAGGCTATTTTGTATTCTAGTCCGTTGCAACGCTGTATTATTTTGGCAAATCACATCAAAGAAAGTACTCAAATTGATTCCATTATTGAAGATCCAAGATTGATGGAAATGAATTTTGGGGATTGGGAATTGAAAAGTTGGAATGACATTCCTCGTGAAGTTTTAGACCCTTGGATGGAAAATTTTGTTTCTATTGCTGTTCCTCGCGGAGAATCGTTTGTAGATTTGGACAATAGAGTTCGAGAATTTTTAGATATTGAAATTTCTAAAACACATGCTAAACCACTTATCATTGTAGCACATTCTGGAGTTATCCGAAGTATTTTGTGTAGAATAAATAATATTCCTTTGAAAGATGCTTTTAAAACACAATTGGATTATGGAACTGTGATTAAAATTGAAATGTAAAACTGAGTTGTTTTTTAATTTTAAAACATTGAAAAGCAATTTATTATATTTGTATTGAAATTAAAATGATGTATTAATTTTAGTTTTCGATATTTTTAACTTTATATTTGCACCCGAATTAAGGTTGTGTTTTACTTTTTATGAAAACACATTAAAAGGGAATTAGGTTCAAAACCTAAGCTGTTCCCGCAACTGTAAGCTATCAAGCTTGTTGTTATCTACAATGCCACTGTCTCGTTCTAAAAACGAGATGGGAAGGTGAACAACAAGACGCAAGCCAGGAGACCTGCCTTTTTTCTTAACGAATATCGAACTTTCGGGAAAAAAGGTTCAGAAATTATGACTTTAAGAAAACTAATAGTATCCTTTTTTGTTTTAATGTGCCAATTGATTTCGGCGCAAAATGATTCTATAAATAATTTAAAAGAAGTTATTGTTTCTGATGCAAATCTCAAAAAATACTCCAATTCACAATCGGTTTTAAAACTTAATGATTCCATTATCAATAAAAATGAAGGTTTACTGACTGATTTATTAAACTTTAATTCAACGCTTTATTTTAAGGAATACGGGCGTGGCATGCTTTCGACAGTTTCCTTTAGAGGAACAACTTCTTCGCAGACTGCCGTAATCTGGAACGGAATCAATATTAATTCGCAAATGAATGGCAGTACTGATTTTAATACAATTTCAGGGTCTGATTATAATTCAATCTCAGTAAAAGCCGGTGGCGGAAGCATACTTTATGGTAGTGGAGCAATAGGAGGTACAGTCCATTTGAATAACGATTTGGGTTTTTATAATCGGTTTGAGAATAATTTAAAACTGGATTATGGCAGTTTTAATACTATCGGAATTAATTATAAAAGCAATATCGCAACTGAAAAATGGAGTGCGCAAATTGGCTTTTCAAAAAACAGTTCTACAAATGATTACAAATACCTGAATAAATATACTTGGAAGGGTGAACAGCGCTGGAATCAAAATGGTCAATACGATGTGATTACAATGAGCGCTAATTTGGGTTATAAACTTAATGATACAAACGTTTTTAAATTTTACAGTCAAACATCAAACACAGATAGGAATACTTCTTTAGTGACTGAATCTGAAATGAAAAGTAAATACGTTAATGGTTTTAACCGTAATTTATTAGAATATGAAGGAAATTTTGGCAGGTTTACTACGAATTTAAAAACAGCCTATATTTTTGAAAACTACCAATATTTTGCTGATAATTCAACTAATCAATATACTTACGGAAAAACAGAAAATTTGATAACGAAAGCAGACCTTGGATACCAATTATTTAAATCGACTCAGGTAAACGGAATTTTAGATTACAATAGAACAAATGGTTATGGAACTGGTTTTGGTAATCATGTCCGCGAAATTAGTTCAGCCTCATTACTGGTAAAACAAGACTTTTCGGCTTATTGGAAAAATGAGTTTGGTATTCGAAAAGAGTTTACAAACAATTACGAATCGCCTGTTTTATTCTCTTTAGGTTCTTCCTATCAATTTAATAAACTGTACAATTTGAAATTGAATGTATCACGAAATTTCAGGATACCCACTTTTAATGATTTGTATTGGGAGACAGGTGGAAATCCTGATTTAAAACCAGAGAGTTCCTATCAGGCAGAAATAGGGAATGTGTTTACTTTCAAAGACATTTCGCTTACACAGACTTTCTATTATATCAAAATAAAAGATTTATTGCAGTGGGTTCCAGGTAAAAATGGAGTTTGGTCTCCTCACAATAATGATAGAGTAAACAGTTATGGTTCAGAAACGTTGTTGAGCTGGAAAAAACAGTTTGGCAAAAATAATTTCAATGCCAATGCTTCTTATGCTTGCACAGTGTCTGAAGATGATGCAACTGGAAACCAGCTTTTCTTTGTTCCTTACAATAAAGTAACTTCCTCAGTTTCGTATTCCAGAAATAGGATAACTGCTTATTATCAGTTTTTGTATAATGGTTTTGTTTATACCAGAGCGGATAATAATCCGGATGAAATCATAAACGATTATACCGTTTCAAATCTGGGAATAGATTATGCTTTTAAATTCTTAAATTCTTTTAAACTGGGTTTTCAGGTTTTAAATATTTTCAATGAAAATTATGAAAGCCTGGAAAACAGACCTATGCCGGGTCGAAATTTCAATATGTATATAACTCTAAAATTTTAATATTATGAAGATTGGTAAATTACTTTTAATGGCGTTTAGTATTTCGTTATTTGTTTCTTGTTCGAATGACGATGATAACAACGACAACACTCCAAAAGGAGATTATGACAATGGGTTTTTTATTCTGAATGAAGGAAGTGCAGGTCAGGGAACAGTATCATTTTCTAGTGATGATTTCAGTGTTTTTACAAAAGATGCATATACTGCAGCAAATGGAAGTGACCTGCTTGGTAAGTATGCTCAAAGTATTTTTTTTGATGGTGATAAAGCCTATATTATTGCAGGAGGATCAAAAGTTATAAATGTGGTTAATAGATATACATTTAAATTAGTAGCTAAAATTGACACAGGGCTTTTGAATCCTAGATACGGCGTGGTAAAAGATGGTAAAGCTTATGTGACTAATGCTAATACTTATGCAGATTGGGGGGCTTCAGCTACTGCTCCTGGTAATACAGATGATTATGTTGCTGTTATTGATTTGGCAACTAATAAATTTGAATCTAAAATTGATTTGAATGCAACAGCTAACAGAATTGTTGAAAAGAATGGTAAATTATATATTACTGAATCCTACACTAGCTCTAAATTATTGGTTGTAAATATTGCCGCAAAATCATTAGAAGCGCCGATAACAATTGGACTAAGTGCAGATACAATGGAAGAAAAAGATGGAATTCTATATATTTTAAGAAGTCCTTATACCGACAGAAGCGAGATAGTGAAAGTAAAATTATCAGACAAAACAATTTCTAAAATCACATTTCCAGAAGCTTTAGATGGGGCAGGATACATGGATATTTATAATGATAAAATTTACTATACTGTATCAAATTCAGTTTACAGCATAAACACGAATGCGACAGCTGCTTCGACTACACCAATTGTAACAGCTTCAACAGTTGCTAATTTATATGGATTTGCCGTTAATAATGATCGTATTTACGTGGCTGATAGTGGAGATTATAAGGCTGACAGTAAAGCTTATATTTATAACTTAACTGGAACCTTGCAAAAAGAATTAACAGTTGGTGTTGGTCCAAACGGGTTTTACTTTAATAATTAATTTTTTTAATATAGTATAATACGGTTGTAGGTTTAATAGTTTGTGGTATTTCTATTGGATTAATTAACGTATTAGGTATTGTTTTTTGAAAAAAGAAAGGCTTTCAGTGATGAAAGCCTTTTTTGATTGAGTTCTATTAAGTTCAGGTGTCTTCTTAAATATAATTGTTATCCTGAATTATATTTGCTATAATGATTTCAAAAGCCCAGCTGGAACTTTGTCAATATACATTTGGTTTTGATTAGTAATTGATTTTGAATCGCCCAAATAATTAAATTGAATTTGAGGAACACTTTTTTTCTTTTTTGTAGTAATTCCTGTAGGTCTTCCAGTGATTTTAGCAAAAGCCAAATCTAATAAAGGATCGTTCGATATTAGAGTTTCTTTGTTATCAATCATTTTGGTCTCGGAGTTTCCAAGTACACCCAAATTGTTTATGTCTTCTGGCAATAAATTACCTTTTGCTGGTGTTAAACCATTAAAATAATCACCAAAATCAGCAGCATTAACAGTTTTAAAAACAATAGGCTGCATGGCGTAACGGTGACTTGGGTTTCTGTTTTCTTTTCCAAAAGTAGGTGAGTCGTAGATTGTGATTGATCCTACATTTTTTCCAGTAGTAACATCGCCAATTTGAACTACATCAATATAAGGTTTTAATCCGTTGATAACCAATTCGCTTGCTGAAGCTGTACTGGTAGTCGTCAAAATATAAACTTTGGTAAGGTTTAAACTATTCAAGGGTGCAGTTCCTACTGTATTTGTGAATAAATTTTTCAGGGATTCTGGATTTTCGGATTCAAAATAGGAATTGATTTTGTCATTCCATCTTTGTTTAGCAAATACTTTGTCTGTGAACTGTCCTGTAATCATACTGGCCAAACGGGCAGAAGACAGAACAGAACCACCTGAGTTGTATCTTAAATCTAAAACTAGATCAGTAACACCTTCAGATTTTAACGTGGCAAAAGCATCATTTAGCTGTGTATCATAGGTAGAATAAAAACCATTGTACATTAAGTAACCTATTTTATGTCCGCCACTTTCAATAACTTTATTGATTAAAATTGGATTTTCATTAAGAACAGTTTTTGTCAGGTTTACTGATTTTCCGTTTGGAGTAATAGCACCATTGTTGTAATTGGCTAAATTGAGCGTGTAATTTTCAGAGTTTATTAATAAATCTTGGTAATTTTTATCGGTGAGTTGTGTTCCATTTACTCCATAAAAAATATCGCCACGCTTGATATCTTTGGAAGAAGCATCAGAATTGTTTATAATATAGCGAACATAACCAAATATTTCATTTGAGGTAGAAGATTTATAATAAAGGCCAAAGTCCACACCGTCATTTTTTGTAGTTCCTTGAAGCGAACCTTCTAACTCAAGATAATCACTGACTATCCAGCTAAATCGATCGGTCGATTCGTTTACTCTCAGAGCATCAAATAATTCTTCAGGCTTTTCATATTGGTGTAGAAAAGTGTTTAAATCAGCCTGATTTGCAAAACGATTATCAGATAAATTAGGGACATCGGCCTGCCATAAATAATACAAATTAAGCCCTTTCCATATAAAGTCATTAACTTCAATATTTGCCGGCGGAGCGACATCATCATTATCTTCGCAGCTCTGAAAAGTAAAAAGAGCTATGAATAGTAAAAGTGTAATTTTGAAAGATGTCTTCATATTATTAATTTATTTGTAAGACTAGAACGCAAAAATACTAACTTTAGTTTGATTTAATTTTATTTTTTGTAACAATTATTATAGTGACTCGTCTTGATTATATAACCAACCAAATAAAACCGCATTTATGAACCAAAATGAATTTGTGCTTTTAATTAATCCATTCAAAGACAAGCTCTTTCGATTGGCTAAGCGATTGCTCGTAAGCACAGAGGAAGCAGAAGATGCGACTCAGGAAATTTTGGTAAAATTGTGGAGTAAAAATGAAAATTTAGATGCGTATAATAGTGTTGAAGCAATGGCGATGACAATGACTAAAAATTATTGTCTGGATCAGCTGAAATCAAAAAGAGCGAGTAATCTGAAAATAGAGCACAGTAATTTTACAGATAAAGAACCCAGCTTATATAAAAAAATAGAAGATTGTGACAGTTTAAGATGGGTTGAAAAAATTATCGACCAATTGCCAGAACAGCAGCGGTTAATTATTCAATTAAGGGATATCGAACAATGCGAGTTTTCGGAAATCGCCAAAATTACAGAGATGAATGAAACTGCTGTACGAGTAGCACTTTCAAGAGCAAGGAAAACAATTAGAGAATATATGTTAAAAACACACAGTTATGGAGTTCAATAAAATGGAAGCACTTTTAGAAAAATACTTTGAAGGAGAGACGAGTATTGTAGAAGAAAATGAGTTAAAAAACTATTTTTCCTCGCCAGATGTTGCACCGCATTTAGAACAATACAAACCTTTATTCGGGTATTTTGCTGAAGCAAAAAAAGAAAGTTTTGGCAAAGATGCACCGTTGATTTCTAAAAAGAAAAAAACTGCATGGCTGTCGATAGCGGCATCAATAGCAGTTTTGATAGGTGCAGGAACTTATGTTTATTTTAATGCTAATGAAGTAAAAGAAAATAATGAATTGGGTACTTATGAAAACCCCAAAGAAGCGTTGGAAGCGACGCAAAAAGCATTGGCTATGCTGTCCAGTAATGTAAATGCCGGTGTCGAGGGGATGCAGTACATTCAAGTGTATGAAGTAACTAAGAATAAGGTATTTGTTGAATAAAAAGCGGGAATGTACAGCCCGACCCAGAGTTGCGAGGAGGAACGACGAAGCAATCTGTGGGACAAACCCAAAAGATTTTTAGAAATGTAGATTAAAAAATAAAAGTATTAAAAATAAAGCGAGAGTGATTCTAGAGCATTCAAGCCCAATTGCAAGTTTAAATTTTAAAAATAATCATTAAATCAAAATAAAATGAAGAAGTTAATAATCACATTAGTAGCAGTTTTGGTATCAAGTCCGTTTTTTGCCCAGTCGGCATTCGATAAATTCGACGGTCAGGAAGAGGTAACATCAATAGTCGTAAACAAAAAGATGTTCGAATTGATGAGTAAAGTAAAAGTTGATATTTCTGATAAAGAAGCGCAGCAATACATGAACCTGATCAAGAAACTAGACAATTTAAAGGTGTTTACCACTCAAAACTCAAAGGTAGAAGGGGAAATGAAAGCAGCGGCCGATAAATATATTAAAACTGCCGGTTTGGAAGAATTGATGCGTATAAATGATAAAGGCAGAAATGTAAAAATCATGGTGAAATCTGGAGTAAAAGATACTCAGATAAGAGAACTGCTGATGTTTGTTGAAGGAAGCAAAGGAGAAGATACCGTTTTGATGTCATTGACAGGCGATTTTGATCTGAATGAAATTTCGGTTTTGACAGATAAAATGAGAATACCAGGAGGAGATGATTTGAAAAAAGCAACTAAAGGTAAAAAGTAAGATGAAAATCATTCTATTTATAATCACACTGCTTTTCAGCCTAGTTTTTGGAAGCTGTAGTTCAGAGCCTACTCTGCAAAAATATTTTGTTGAAAATACCGAAAACAAAGACTTTATTGCGTTGGATATTTCATCAAACATTTTAGATGTTGATAAAACCAAATTAACCGTAGTTCAGAAAGAAGCTTTACAGTCTTTTGAGAAAATAAATGTTTTGGCTTTCAAATTGAATGATAAGAACAAGTCGCAGTTTGAGGCAGAAAGAGCTAAAGTGAATTTGATCCTAAAAGATCCAAAGTATCAGCAGCTGATGAAGTTTAATTCAGGTAAGCAAGGCGCTTCTGTAACCTACGTAGGTACCGATGATCATATCAATGAATTTGTTTTTTTTGCCAATAAAAATGATGCTGGTTTTGCCGTAGTAAGAGTCTTGGGGAAAGACATGAATCCTACCCATATTATGAATATGATTTCTGTTTTAAAAGAGTCAAAAATTGATTTAGAACAATTGAAACCACTTCAGGAATTAATCAAGAAATAAGTTTTTTGCTTATTTGCAATCATCATCAATCATAAACGAATTTAAGTTATAAAAGCGTTTCGAAAGTTTTTTCGAGACGCTTTTTTTTTATGATTTTGAAAACTCAATCCAATCGTTTGGGGTATTTAAGTTTTTTACGATAGCAGAATCAGTTACTGCAATTTGAGTGATTTTTGAAGGATTCATTTTTTTGATTTCTAAATCCAATCTGCTGTTTTCGTCTGCTGGACTTAGCAAAAGTAATGGATTCCAAAAGTCAGCATGCAGTTTTATTGGATGACCATTTTTACCTTCAAAATTCGGAAGTACAACTTGGTTTTTAGTTTCTATAATAGTTTGTAATTCGGTAGTATTTAATATCGGAATGTCAATGGGGGTTATCAATACTGATTTGTTTTTTTGGATTTGCTGTAAAACGGTTTGAAGTGTTGTGAAGGATCCAAGTTCCGGATTTTTATTGATAATTACTCGAATCATGATTTTTTTGTAAATGACAAACTCTGATTCTGCTTGCTTTAACAAAGGTATTTTGTTTAAGTATTCTTGAAAATGATGCCCTAATCCAATATAAACTTCGGTTACAGTTGTAGTTGAGATGCGATTTATTTGTTCCAAAATCCAATAGGTGTTTTGATATTCTAATAAACCTTTTGCAATTCCCATTCTTTCGGATTTACCTCCAGCCAATAACACAAATACAGTATCATTTTTCATAATAAGCTTTCAGTAATTCAGAGGCGATGCTTATGGCAATTTCTTTGGGCGAATTACCGCCTAAATCCAGTCCCATCGGGCAATGCACTGGCGAGATTCCCGCTTTAAAGTCTAATTCGTTTATCAGTAAGTTGTTGAATTTGTTCTTTTTGGTTTTACTGCCTATCAGTCCAATATATTTAGTCTGCTGATGCAATGCTAGAGCTGTAATTTCAAAATCGAGTTTGTGATCGTGAGTCAAAATAACAACATAACAATTTGCTCCCCAGTTTACAGTCTGTTTATAAAGATCAAACGGAACGGAACTGTAATTAACTATTGGGTCAATTTCAATAGCTTCTTTCCAGTTTTCTCTGGTATCTAAAAGCGTAATTGCAAAAGGGGTATCTTTCAGAACTTGACAAATAGCAACGCCGATATGCCCAGCTCCAAAGATGTATAATTCAGGGGATTGATTCATGGATTCAATAATTAATTCTACTTTTCCGCCACAGCATTGTTCAAATTCGGGACCTAAAGTATAAGTGCATTCTAAAATTTTATTTTCCTGAATTGACCGAACGGCTTCATCGATTACCTGAAATTCTAATTTGCCTCCGCCAATAGTTCCAAATATTTCTTTTTGCGGCGTAACAATCATTTTAGATCCTACTTTGCATGGAGCAGAGCCTAGAATTTTAGTAATGGTAACTAGTGCTACAGGCTTTTTTTTACTTTTAAATTCCTGTAATAGTTCAATCCAGTTGTTCATTAAAATAATATTCGTTTTAATTTTTTGTTTTTTGCGTTAGGGATTGAAGAGAAAATCCTTTTTTGAGGCTTTTTTTGCCTCAAAAAAGATTGTAACGAAAAGCCCGACCCTTGTGGTAACGCCCAAAAAATGATTTATACAAGATCATAATCGCTTAGAGGTAAATTGTAATATCGTTTTCCTGTCAGTTTAAATACCGCATTGATGATGGCAGGAGCAATTACAGGAACGCCGGGTTCTCCAACGCCTGTTGGTTTTTCAGTGCTTTCAACAATTTCTACGTGTACCTTTGGAGTTTCATTCATGCGGATCATTCGATAGTCACTATAACTGTTTTGTTCAATGGCGCCATCCTTAGCGGTTATTTTTCCATAATAAGCTAATGACATTCCAAAGACTGCAGCGCCTTCCAGCTGTGCTGTTATCGTGTTTTTATTGACAGCCGTACCGCAATCAATAACGGTATATACATTGTGAACTTTTACTTTGTCATCAATCATCGATACTTCAACAACTGAAGCTACGTAGGAATAAAAGCTATAATGAACAGCCAGACCGTAAGCGTGTCCTTTTGGCAATGGCTTATTATAATTTGCGTTTTTTGCTGCCAGTTTTAAAACGTTTTTTAGACGCGCAGTGTTGTATTTTATGGGATCTTTGGTGTCTTCTATGCGGTCACTTCCGATTAATTTGAGTCGGAATTCCAATGGATCTTGTTTAGCAGCATGAGCCAATTCATCGGCAAATACATTCGTAGAAAAACCGTGAAGAATATTAATTACTGACCGCATCCAGCCAATTCGTACCATGGCAGGAGCCTGTCCGGATTCGATTTTGAAATTTTTTATATCAAAAGGTACAGCGGCGCTAGAGGCTTCCCATCCAGCCGGGTAATCGGTTCCGGGTTTAAAAGTCGACATGATAGAAGGAAAAGCAGAGCGGTGAAGCCAGCCCGTAACATTACCTTGAGCATCCAGAGATGCTTTCATGTATTGTGCGCTAACAGTATGATAATAGCCATGTTTGATATCATCTTCGCGTGACCAGACTACCTGCACAGGAGCTTTAATGGCTTTTGAAACCATCGCAGCCTCTACAATATAATCGGGTTTTGATTTTCGGCCAAAACCTCCTCCTAAAAAAGTAACATTTATAGTAACTTTATCAGGGGTAGTGCCTAGGTAGGCGACAACTTCTTCTTGTGCACTTTGCGGTGATTGTGTTGGAGCCCAGACTTCACAGCGGTCACCTTGAACCCAAGCAACAGCATTAGGAACTTCCATTGGAGCATGTGCTAAATGCGGTAATTGAAAGGTGCTTTCGATAACTTTTGCAGCTTCGCCAAAAGCTTTATTGACATCGCCAGTTTCTTTTTCAACTTTCCCTGCTTTATGAACTCTTTCTGTTAATTCGATCATGTATTTTTCCGAATCATAGCCTTCATTTTTGCCACAATTCCATTTGATTTCCAGAGCTTCTCTTCCTTTAAAAGCTGCCCAAGTATTGGAAGCAATCACGGCAACACCTCCTAAAGGGCCAAATGGTTTTTCGATTCTTGGAATTTCAATTACATCTTCAACACCTTTAATTTTCAGAGCTGCCGTTTTGTCGAACGATTTAACAGTGCCAAAAGTAACCGGACATCGGGCAATAGCAACAACTTTCATGTTGGGTAAGCGTTTGTCAATTCCAAAAACGGCACTTCCGTTTGCGAAATCTTTTACGTCGATGCTTTTTAGATATTTACCTATGTATTTGAAATCTTTTGGGTTTTTATAAGTGATATTTGTTGGAACAGGCAGTGTTGTTACAACATCAACTAATTCTCCATAGCCTATTTTTTTGCCACTGGAATGAATGATAAAGTGGTTTTGAGCGGTACATTCATTTTCAGGAACTTGCCATTTTTTTGCGGCAGCGGTGATCAACATCATTCGAGCCATGGCACCCATTGTTCGCATGGTTTCATAAAAATCGGTTACACTTCTGGAGCCGTCGGTGTTTTGATCTCCGTATTTGGCATCTCCTGTGGCTTGTTTAACTGAGACTCTATTCCAGTTGGCTTCCATTTCATCGGCAACGATAGAGGTTAGGGATGTTCTTACCCCGTTACCCATTTCAGATCGGGAACAAATTATAATAAGACTTCCATCGGGATTTAATTGTACAAACAGGTTGGGATTGAATTCGGTTGCAATTCCCGAGGCGATATCTTTGGAAAATAAAGTGTAATTACAGGCTAGGATCAATCCGCCAGACGCTAATCCTATGTTCTTGATGAAAGACCTGCGGCTTATGTTTTGAATCTCACTCATGATTAGCGATGTTTTTTAAGTTCTACAGTATGTTGAATGGCGCTTTTGATGCGTTGGTACGTGCCACAACGGCAAATATTTCCACTCATGGCATCGTCAATATCGGTGTCTGAAGGATTTTTATTGGAATTGAGTAGGGAAGTAGCCGTTATTAATTGGCCTGGCTGACAATAACCACATTGAGGAACATTGAATTCTTCCCATGATTTTTGCAATAATTGTAAATTTTCTGAAGTTCCTTCAATAGTTGTAATGTTTTTGCCAATAACCGTCGAGACAGGAGTCAAACACGAATAAGTAGCGACATTGTCAACCAAAACTTTGCATGCACCACACGCCCCTATACCACATCCAAATTTGGTGCCCGTAAGGCCAATACTGTCCCTGATAGCCCAAAGCAGAGGCATTTCTGGATCAACATCGATGCTGTATTTCTTCTTGTTTATGAGTAGTGTCGTCATTTGTATTTCAATTTTGAAATTAAGAAGTTGAAAGTTATGACTTTTTTTAAAATTTACATTTAATTTTTTTTGAAAGAAATTCGAGGAAGTGTTTATTTTTGTATTTTACTAAGGTAAATAAGAATCGTAACTATAACCCGTTGAGTACAATTAATTGTAATTTAAGTTTAACAAAACAAAAAAATAACCACATAGAAACAATAGGAAAAAACAACTATTTAGCCCATTTTTTCGGGTTTATATAGCTGTGGTTTTATCGAACATAGGCAAACGTCTTTTTAATGTTTGTAAAATCTATGTTTTTATGTGGTTAAAAACATTTACACCGAATTTCACCAAGCAGGCTAACTGTATAGTTTGAATATAGTTGTCATATCTTGTTTGGGTCTAATGCATCTAGTGCTTACAATAGATGCTACTTTCTAATCAATTTATAACGCTCTATGCTTTTAGATGAAATTTGAGATATACTATATTTTCCAAATAGCTTGTCAAAATATAGTTTTGACTTCTTAAGATTATTATTTTCGTAATAATAATTTCCTAGAAATTCATAAATTTCAAGCGATTCATAGCCTTTGTTGGCAATACGTTCGTAGGTCTTGTGGACGTCAATGAGTACGAATTTTTGCTTGTTTATGGAGTCATATTGAACAGTTTGAGAATAGGTATTTATTATAGATGAAAATATGAATGCAAGACTAAAAAACAGAGGCAAATTATTCTTTAAAGAGTTTAAAGTTTTTTTCATAGGCTATGTTATTTATGGTAGAAATGGATTGTTAAAACACTTAAATTAAGTATGTTATCGATTGTATTCGTAAAATATTGTCTTAGAGTAAGAAAGATAGTAAAAAAAACAGCAATGATATTACGAATTTGATATTTTTTTGCTTCTAAAATAAAAAAGAGCATTAGAAAAAAAGGTGCTAACCTTACTTATCTAATACTCTTTTTTAGTTTTTGTGACCAACAAGAGGACATAAACGAAATAATTTATTGGTATTTGCGATAGTAAGAACATTTAATTTGTTGTGTACAGGATTAGAACGAAAACCACGTAAACAAGTTAAGAGTGAACCTCTTTATACTACTATTATAAAGAGGTTCACTCTTAACTTGTTTACGTTGGATATTAAAATTCAAAATGCAGTTATACAACGTACAATTATAAAATACGAACGGGAATTAAAAGCATACAACCAACTTATAAACAACCGACCAATTGCACAACAATTATTTTTGATTCTTTGCAATGTAGCGGGACAAAATCACGATTTAGGTATAGATACAAACATTGAAATTCAAAACAAATTAAAAATCGAGTTATTGGCAATGATAGAAAAAAAGAATGTTTCGCATTACCAAGAGGGAGCAACCGAATTTGATTCCCGATTTATTACACAAGTCAAAAAAATAGAATTGAATTACCTCGGAAATACAGATGTTTTCGACACGGATTTGAGCAATAGTATTTTCAATCAAATATCCATTGAGCAAGCGCACAATAAAGGAAACGTGTTTTTTGATGAATATCTAAGATTTCACAATGTTAATGAAACTAAAAAAGAGTTGATTTTATCTAAAAAACCAAAACAATTTTTAAACCTACCCGAGTTTGATTTTGATACCTGAAAGTTTAAATGATGTCAAGCACCACCGTTGCAACGATGCGAAACATGGTTTTAAATATGTTTGACACAGAAAAAGTACAAATTTAGGGTTTCGTTGCAACGCCGTTGCAACACCGTTGCAACGGAAATTGCGAGAAGTAAAAGACCTGTAAACTCATTACAGGATTAGTATTAACAAGTGTAAACTTTTTTCAGGACGAGACAATTACAGGCGTTTTGCAAAACTTTTGCAACTGCATTGCAATGATTATTGCAATGCAGTTGCAACGGTTCTTACTGAAACTATTAAATGATAATTTATAGATTGAAAGTAAATAATATTGAATGATGGGGATGATTTCGCAAAGGCTTTGCAAAGGCTTTGCAAAAAACAAATTATTTTTTTGGGAATAAAGTTTTCTTCACAAGAGCTTTTAGCCATCCAAATACCATATAATAAAAGAAAAAAGGCATTAATAACTTGCCGAATTCAGCTAGTGAATAATTAGAATTATTAATGAAAATATTTTCAACAAAATGAAGAACATTTTGAGGAAAGTAGATAACCGAATCAGGATTTTTGATAACTATATAATATATAAATAAAATCATAAAAACATAACTAACGGAACCATAAAGCAAAAGAAAATAGTCAATTATTTTCCAATTCTTTTTTGATTTAAAAATTTGTTTTATTCGCTTAGCTCCATGATCCATTAGGTTAGGTTTTTCCAATGCATCTGATAAAACCCAATAGCCATCACTTCTTACTAATGGATTCAAATTAAATAAAATCCCAATAGAATAAATACACGGCAAAACAATTAACAACTGACAATTAAACAATATTCCTATAGAAACAAGGAATATGGTATAAACCAATTCAAAATACATTCCTGCCAGGTTTACAATTATTCTTTCTCCTTTTCGAAGTTTCCATATATCTGTTACATCTGCATAATAAACAGGTCTAAAGAGGTAAAAGCCTCCACCAATTCCTCCGTGTTTTGCTCCAAAGTAATGTGCTGCTGAAGCGTGTCCAAATTCATGAAAAGTTACACCAATAAAGCCCAAAAAAAAGAACAATAACCATTGTGTTTTTGCGATATTAGCATAAAAAATCTGACTGTAAAATATATAAAAACAAATCGTTAAAATGACTATTGCTATTACCAAAATACTTTTCATTACTTTAGGTAAAAATAGAAATTTCAAATATTTCGTAAATTTAGATACTATCTTTTCATTAATAACAACAAAGCTAAATTTCAAATAATTTGGTTTTTCGTTTGGTCTTATCTGGACATCAACACATTGAACAATGCCATATTTAGCCAATTTATTATATAAAAAATCATTGGCAAAAGAAATTGTTAATTGCTCGTTGTGTTTATCATTGTAAATTCCTACAAGAGTGTCGAGTTTTTTTTTGCCGTCTATTAACTGCAAAAAATCATGTAATTTTTTTGAAATTTTTACTCGATGATCAAATTCAATTTGATGAATAAAATATTCTTCCTTATTGATTGAATGGAAACTAATTTTATCCGAAAGTTGGGGTACTATATTTGTGCTCATAACTTGACAATGCTTGTAAAATTGTAGATGTAGTGAATAATCTGCTAAATTCTTTTGCTCGCACATCCATTCCAAAAGATGCAACTTCATAATGACTCCCTTCAGGTTCTAAAATACTGGAGTTAGGAACCTGCAAAGCATGGGAGTTATCCCACGAACCATCTTCATATTGATTTTTCAATATGTATTCAACTGAGTTTTCTATTTCTAAAGTAAACAATTCGGCTTTCAAAAGTAAAATTTCTAATGCCAGTCCAGTATAAAAAAGATTTTCTCCATATTTATCACTAAAACTCCCATTTTTATTTTGTTTTTCTTTAATTTGATTGATTAGAAAATTCATCTTTTTTTCATCTGCAAGTGCATTATATGTTTTGGCTAAATAATATAACGTGTAAATCTCACTTGTCCACCAATATGAATTTAATTTATTTCCAAAATCAGTTTCGAAATAATCTTTAATCTTTATATAATCAGCCTCATTTTTATAATATGTCACTAAAAAATAAAAACTTACAGCACTTACACAATGATGAGTGCCTAACCATCCACTAACATCATTAATGTTTTTATCGTCTAATGCTTTTAGTAGTTTATCTCCATTGTTATAGGTAGAAAACCCTTTTTGAAACCCTTGAAATTTTAACCACTCTTTAACAACTTGCGAGTTTATTAATTTCTGGTTTAAGCAGAAAGAAAGCATTACAAAATTTGTAGAATCTGCATCTTCAATCCAAGTGGTGTTATAACTCCAGATATTAGTAATCGGATTGGTTTCTAAAAAATCTATTGCTTTTGCGATTTCATTTTCTAACAAATTCTTTAGTAAATCATTTTCAGAAATTTTAGACGTTATAAATGCCGTTGCCCAAGTACTACTTATTCCTCCTTGATTAATGTACTCACGCCAGCTTCCATCTTCATTTTGCGTATTTTTTAAAAATAGTATTGCTTTAGAAATACTACTTTGAATATTATTATTTGTCTCTTTTAGTTTTGACAAACTAATCTCAGTTATTAAAACTTCTAAATAATTATCTAATTCACTAATTGCAATGATAAATCTTTTTTTTGTGTCTTGGATAACTTTTTTCCAGTCAGCAGTATTTATAGTACCAACAACATGTAAAGCTTTATCACAATAAGATATTCCTAACAAATAAATTTCTTTGGAAACGCCTTTTATATATAGATATTTTTCTAAAATTTCTGGTTCCCCAGTTTTTATATCTTGTCTCTCTAGTAAATAAACAGCCCAATTAAATTGTCTACTCTTTAAATCTTCTTTGAAATCCTGTATATCATCATTTAGTTGAAAAGCAACGGAAAAATACTTATGGGAGAGTAACAACTGTTTATATAAATTCTTGTCTTTACTGTCCAAACTATACAAGCAATCTATTGCTACCTTACCAAAAGCAGCCTTCTTATCTGCTAATGTTTCATATTCTTCAATAGAAACAAAGTCTTTTTTAAATAAGTTTTTTTCTAAATATATAGCTTCCAAATATTCGTTTCTACGAGAATTCCAAAGTAGCCAAAAATCACTTTCTAAACCAAAAACACTTGTTAATATCTTGACGCTTTCTTCCTGACAAATGGCTAAAATTGGAAATTTAGAAGTGTCTTTTTCATCTATCATGGCATCCATAATTAAGGTAGCATGATAATACAGATAACCTGCAATATTTAATAGTTCAAGTGTTTTTGATTCGGTAAAATAAACACTTGCAAAAAGACAGGGATAATTTTGGTAATAAATAGGGTTGTTGTTCGAAAAATATTCGTCTAAAATATCTAATTTAAAATTATCAGGAATTGGTAGATTCTGGATATAATCAATAATTTTTTGTTTCATTTCATTTTTTTAGAAATTTCCAATTATTTCATATTCTTTTTTCTTGTCCCTATTTTCAGAAACTTTCTTCAAAAAATCTTGCAATTCATTGGTTAGAGGTAGTTGATTTTGATTGTTCCAAAATTTTTCTGAGAAGGGAAATTTGACTTTAAATATATCTTTGTCAACAGCGAAATTTGACTTTATAATTTCGTTTGTTGGTTCGTTTGTAACAAAATAATACATCGCAAGGTTGTAATAAAATGTCTTTTCTATTCTTTTATCGGCCAGCACTTCCACTTCAAGATCAAGTTTCGAATTACTCAAATAATACTTGTTTAAAGCGACACTTTTTGTAAAATGGATAAGTCTATTATATTTTATTGTTCTGTGTAATGTTCCTGAAAGCAATATTTTTTTATAAGGTACGGCCTCTGGATTATCACACATCGTAATGTAGTATTCAATTATTGCATAATCATTGCGATTAATAATAAAGTAACCTTTAACAATTTGTCCCCAACTATCTTTCTCTTTAGACTCAAATAAAATTTTTCTATAATCTGCATCTTTATAATCTTCATCCTTAAAAGTGCATTTATCAATGATAAAAAATGGGGGACTAAAAAACTCGTTAAAATCTGGGAAGGAGAAATCAACACGATTCTTTTTTTCAAAAAGACTGATTTTTCTCATGTTTAAAATTTCGATTTTCGTATTCTCTTTTTGAGCGTAATTTTTATTTTTTTTACCATAAATATCCTGTAACTTAACAATAGTACTATCGCTTCTGAGCACATTTCTTAAAAAGAAATTTGATGTATAATTTGAAATTAAATTACCAGCCCATTTATCAAGTGCTTTTTTTATAAAGGGGTCTACATTAGTCACAACAACATCTTTTAACTCAAAAATTTTTGGTTGCATAAAAATAGTGTCCTGCTTTTCGATTCTTTCAAAAGTGGTTTCTATAGGAATGTACCCTAGTAAATTGAAATTGATTTCTTTTTTGTCTGAAACGAATATAAACAAGCCGTCAGTATTCGACACTGAATTATCTTTTTCATTGTAGATATTTACGTACTCCAAAGGTTGCTTGTTTGATTTGTCAACAATTATTTTAGCTACTTTTAAAGACTGAGAACTACTAGCAAAACTAAAAACAAGACTAAATAAAATAGTTAGCGAAATAGTATACATAATATTTATTTATTAGAAACAACACTGCAAAAAATCGGAGCTACTATTATAAAATAATTATAGCTCCGACAAAAACTTCTGTTAAAAAGAGATAGAATATCCTATAGATATTGTAGTAGCGCCAGTTTGTGAGTTATAAGTGGCACCCCCTGAAACAGTCCCCCATCCAAATTCATACCTTTTTTCTAATTCTTCTACATGAAACTCTTGTAATAATTGGTCTTCCTCCAATAATTGAAATCCTTCAGTTAACTTCATAATAATTTAATTTTTAAGTTTTATTTAATTAATTTTTGAAAAAAAATTACAATTAAGTTTTCATACTTCCTCGTACGCTAGTTATAAAAACAATTATGCAAAATAATTCATTAACAAAACTATATAAAGAATTTATTAATCGATAATGTTTTTAGGCTAATTTTAGGATTTATCTTAGATTTATGGTTGCTTAAATACAAACACACAAGATTATTTACTATATTTATTTTTTAATATAAGATTTTTACTTATGAAAATGCAAAAATTAATAGAAATGAGAAAGTATAGAAATTTCACACAAAGTGAAATGTCTGCTAAAATTGCAATGGAACAAACTACTTATTCAAGGAAAGAGAGAGGAATCTCACCAATTACAAATGAAGAGTGGGAGAGATTTGCCAAAGCCTTAAATACAAGTATTGAAAAAATAAAAGATGATATTAAACTCACTACTGTACTTAATGAAGTAAATACTTTTCAAACCACACATAATGAACCACAGATAACCTTGCCCTTAAATTTATTCAACATTATGCTTAAATACACTTCTAAATTAGAGGAGGATATTCAAAAATTAAAAAAACAAAAAAAAAAGTCGTGCTTATAAGCACAAATAATATATCTAAAATTTATTGAAAAAAAATTATGCTATGACGGTTTTATTTTTAGCAACTTCTTTAAACAATATATAAAAACACAATATTCTAATAAAAAAATAATGGAAAAAATAATACAAACTTTTTGGTTACCAAACAAACTAGATAATTCATTACTAAATACAGGGGGATTTGTTTGTCCAGAAATTAACCTTATGAGTTGGGCTTTTTCATGCTTACAGCTTTGTAAATTCTATCCAGAAGTAGAATTACATACCAACCAAGCTGGAAAAGAAATTTTAATCGATTTATTAGGTCTTCCCTACACCAAAGTGCATCTTTCTTTAGAAACCGAATTTATTGATAACCTTTTGCCTTCAATGTGGGCTTATAGCAAAATTCACACTTACAGTATACAAAAAGAACCTTTCTTACATGTAGACGGGGATATTTTTATCTGGGAACCATTTAATGATAAATTGGTGCAATCGCCATTAATTGCTCAGAACATAGAGGAAAACTTAAGTGTATATAAACATTGTTTAAAAATTATTAAAAAAAAACTGCCCTTTATGCCAAATTGGTTAGAGTTTGATGACTTACAAATTAGAGCATATAATGCAGGTATTATTGGCGGTAATGACATTTCTTTCTTTAAAAAATATACTAGTTTAGCATTTGAGTTCTATGAAAGAAACAAAAAACAATTAGCTTCATTAATAGAAACTAATTTAGAAACTAACAAGCACATTCATATAATTCCAGAGCAATATTTATTTTATAAGTTGAGTAATAAGATGAATATTCAAGTTATGTTACAAGATGAAAAGAAAGTAGACTCTGAAATTGGTTCATTTAGTCAATTTGTTGAAATTGAAAAAATTCCTAATGAAAAAAAATATATGCATGTTTTAGGAAATTACAAAAGAAGTAAACAACACAATGATTTTGTTGGTTTTATTCTAAAAAAGGAATATCCTGAGTACTGGGAAAAGATCATTTCAATTTATAAAGAAAAAGGGATTCTGAGTGATTACATGAAGCGCCAAATACAAATGCAAAAAAAATCTCAAAAGACAGTTTTGCCTCAAATAGTAAACACGGCTGATGAGTATAAGTATACGAAATTCCTTTGTAAATTATATAACATAGAAATGGACAGCGATGAATTTTTAGCTAATTGTAAATTGCAAGATATTGCGAATTTAGAAAGACAATTAGCTAATTTTAATATGAAATCGTTTTTAAAAAGCGAGATAGAAGTGACTCCATTTAATTCATACAATAAAGGAATTAATCTTTTTGATCAAGAAGGTTTTGAAGATAATTATATTTTCGTAAGCCCATACCATGAAATTGCAACTACGAAATTTAATTGGAGTAAAAATCTAATCGCCACAAAAAAAGAAGAAATTGAGAATATCAGTCCTTATAAAACTAGCGTTCTGTTCTATTTAGATATGCATTATTTTTCAAACAATTATGTCTGGCTAGATGATTCTCTAGTACATTTATTAGAAAAAATAAAATCTAAACCGACTAAAATCAAAGAACTTTTACAACTTGACAATCTACAGAATAATAGTCAAGAGAACGTTTTATTAATTTTAAAACAATGGCATGCTTATGGCATTATTTATCTTTCCAAATCAGACTTTATTACTCAAGAACCTTCAAAGGCATACATAGAAAATCAATTTAATATAAACACACAAATTTCTAGTTGTTTTGAATATATTTTTGATTGTTATAAGACACAAAAAAAAGACCCTGAAATTATTTTTCAATTTGAAAAACCAAATAAGGCTATTACTCTGCAAGAAATTATAACAGTTTTAAAAAGTCACAATTTCGAGGCTCTTGGAGTTCGTGGTAATTTAGATAATTTGAACAACGTAACTGTTCCAGCAATTGCCATAGTAAAACTAAGAGGTTATCTTAATTTACATGTAATCATTACTGAAATTACAGAAACACATGTTACAATTTACAATACCGAATTAAAGGAGTTAGAAGAGTATCATAAAAATCATTTTTCAGATATTTGGGATGGCATTTTAATTTTACTATCTCCAAAAGAAGTTTTAGCTTAGTTTAATACTGATATGTCTAAAGTAGTCGTTTTGTGAATTTTTGGTTTCCAAAAAATTGTAGAAGGTGTTGAAAAAATCATTGCAAAGGAATTTGTATGCCTTTGTAATGATTTTTATAATTTTATTTGTGTTTTGGGAAAAAATAAAATTAACACTTTTAAATCACTAAAATTTGGTTTAAATCAATAAATTGGAATATAGTCGTCTAATTGTCGACTAAAAACATTGTAAAGCCTTATAAATAGGCTTGTTTTGTGACCACGGTGGGATTTGAACCCACACGCCCTTGCGAGCACCAGCCCCTCAAGCTGGCAAGTCTACCGTTTCTCCACGTGGCCTTAAAAAAATAAAGGTCAAGTAATAAATTACTCGACCTTTTGTGACCCGACTGGGGCTCGAACCCAGGACCCCATCATTAAAAGTGATGTGCTCTACCAACTGAGCTATCGAGTCATTGATTCAAGGAAATTATGTGTTGATCACTAAAATTGTGACCCGACTGGGGCTCGAACCCAGGACCCCATCATTAAAAGTGATGTGCTCTACCAACTGAGCTATCGAGTCATATTCTTTCCTTGAATGCGGGTGCAAATATAAGGACTTTTTTTTGAAGTTTCCAAGCTATTTTATTATAAATTTGTCTTTTTTAAACAAATAATCTTAACGCCTTAATTTGTAAGGGCTTATTCAAATGAAAAAAATTATATTATTAGGATATATGGGTTGTGGGAAGTCTACAATTGCCAATAAGCTTTCGGGAATGATTCAAATTCCGTATATTGATTTGGATGAATACATCGAAAAAAAAACAAATTTGACCATAAATCAAATTTTTGAGAATCATGGGGAGATTTATTTTCGAAAATTAGAACATACCTTTTTTGTCGAATTGTTGAATCTTCCTGAACAGATAATTATTGGTTTGGGTGGAGGAACACCTTGTTATGCCAATAATCATGAATTGTTAAAAGGAGATAGTGTGACGTCTATTTATTTAAAAGCATCCATTGATACTTTATTTAATAGATTAGTGTCTAATAAGAGCAAAAGACCGCTTATAGCAGATAAAAGCGAAGAGGAAATGAGAGAATTTATAGCCAAGCATCTTTTTGATAGAAGCTTTTATTATAATCATGCAAAATACAAAGTAAGTGTTGATGATAAATCAATCGAGGAAACTGTAAATGATATTTTAAATCTATTAGCTTAAACTAGCATAACTATCGCCATTGTTGTCAAAAACAACATCTACATGCTCTAATAAAGAAGTAGAAAGTGATATTCCTTTAAAATCGGCTTTAATGGGGAATTTTTTGTGATTTCTGTCAACAAGAACAACGGTTTTAAACTTTTTTAAAGGAACATCAAGAAAATGTCTTACTGCATATATTAATGTAGTTCCAGAACTCAAAACGTCATCAACTAGAATTAGGCCTTTATTACTGTATTGTTCTTTGGTTAAGGAAGTAGTTATAGGTAGTTCTGGATTTTGCTTGTTGATGTTAACCTCACAAAGTGAAATTTTGGTTGGTGAGATAGTAGACAATACTTGAGCAATCTTTTGGGCAAAAATAAAACCATTTGTAGTAATTCCTGCAATCACAATTTCCTCTTCCTCCACAAAAGTTTCATAGATTTGGTAAGCTATTCTTTTGGTGGTGTGTTCGATTTGTTGATTGGTAAGGATGATATTTTTGGTCATGGTGTATTATTGTTTTATTTTTTCAAAGATAAAAAAGTTAGACGAATTTTGTATTATTAAATCGAGTTCCAAATCTGAAATAAATGGCTTACTCTATTTCATCTTCCTCTTTTATTTCGTTTCCAAATTCATCAATATCTCTTCGATCTTTTTTGGTGGGTCTTCCGGTTCCGTTTTTTCGATAATGCTCTTTGGATAGTTTTAATAATTCTAAGTGCGCATAGGCTTCTGCTGGAGTTTCGTTTTTTCGATAGATATCAACGAGTTTGGCACCCACGCGATTTTCGGGAATGTCAAGCACGGTAATGATTTGTGTGATTTGGTCTTTTCTGAAAGTGATTTTATCGGTAGGAAAAACTTCCTTCGAGGGTTTGGCGACCATACCATTTACGGTAATGTGATTTTTTTTGCACGCTTCGGTTACCATGTTTCTGGTTTTGTAATACCGAATACACCATAAATACTTATCTATTCTCATGAATTTTCTAAAATCGAAGTTAAATACTTTACAAAAGTAAATCATTAATGTATATTTGCGACTTAAACAATACCGAATAATGAGCAAAATTAAGTTTTATTTTATTTTATTGATTGCAGCTATTACAGTAAGTTCTTGTAATAAAGATGATAATAATGTAGAAGTGACTCCCCCTATACCTTTTGCGGAACAATATCCGAAAGATATTGCAGCAATAGAAGATTATTTAAAAACAAATTATTTTACAGTATTAAATAATCCTGGTTTTCCTGATGATCAGGATGTAACAATATCAAAAATTGATGCGGGGCAGGCTTCCATATATTCTTATTTAGATAGTCCAACACTACCAAGGTTAACCAGCAGAGATGTTAGTCTGCACGGTATTACTTATAAGTTGTATTATTTAGTAGTTAGAGAAGGTGTAAAAGGGGGGACTATCTCCTCGGGGGGTGAGTATCCTTGTAATGTAGATGGTGTTTTTGCAGGTTACAAATTATCTTTATTAGACGGAACTACGGTACAGACTTCTAATAATACTCAAATATTGTTTAATTTGGACGGTACAGCGCATGACGGAGGCGGAGCAGTTTATGTAAGAGGATGGTCAGAAGGGTTCCCGCAATTTAAAACAGGTTGGCTTTCTTCCGATTCTGATGGGACGATAAAGAATAATGGTTTTGGTGCGGGTGTGTTGTTTATTCCTTCTGGATTGGGGTATTATAATCAAGGTACAGATGATATACCTGCTTATTCTCCTTTGGTATATGGTATAAAATTGTATGCTTTAAAAAGATATGATCACGATGGTGATGGTATTCCTTCTTTTCAAGAAGATTTAGGTGGGGACATGTATGTGAATACTACAGTAAATGGAGTTTTAACCGATGATACAGATGGAGATGGAACTCCAAATTTTTTGGATTTTGATGATGATGGGGATAATTACGCCACAAGAGGAGAAATCAAAGATAAAGATGGCAATTACTATGCATTTGACAAAATCCCAGATTGTTCAGGTGATCAGACTAATCCAGCTAGATTAAAAAGACATTTGGATAAAAATTGTATCAAAATGAATCAATAATGCATTAATCCCATTCCATAACGAATGGGTTTTTTTTGATATAGTTTGAAATATTTACTCAGCGGAAGTGAAAAAGAAGTTATGATTTTGTTTTGATAATTATTTTAGGAATAAAGGAATCATGTTAAAAATAACATGCATAAAAAAATCCCATTCGTCAAGGCGAATGGGATTTTTTATATCGTGAAATGAAAGATTACTTTCTTTTGATCACTCTTTCTACAGCTTCAACAATCGCTTGATTGTTCAATTTGTATTTCTCCATTAATTGCTCTGGTGTTCCAGATTCTCCAAAGCTATCATTAACCGCTACAAATTCTTGTGGAGCTGGATTGTTTAACGCTAATACTCTAGAAACACTTTCTCCAAGACCACCAAGTACGTTATGCTCTTCGGCAGTAACGACACATTTAGTTTTGGCCAATGATTTTAGAATCGCTTCTTCGTCTAGTGGTTTAATGGTGTGAATGTTGATTACTTCGGCAGAAATTCCTTTTGCTTCCAAAGCTTCAGCAGCAATAAGAGCTTCCCAAACTAAATGTCCTGTAGCAACAATAGTTACATCAGTTCCTTCGTTTAAAAGAATTGCTTTTCCAATTACGAATGGTTCGTCAGCTGGCATAAAGTTAGGTACAACCGGACGGCCAAAACGCAAATACGCTGGACCATGATGATCAGCAAGTGCTAATGTAGCTGCTTTTGTTTGATTGTAATCACAAGTATTGATTACAGTCATTCCAGGTAACATTTTCATTAATCCAATATCTTCAAGGATTTGGTGTGTTGCTCCATCTTCTCCAAGAGTCAATCCCGCGTGAGAAGCACAAATTTTTACATTTTTATCTGAGTAAGCAACCGATTGACGAATCTGATCGTAAACTCTCCCAGTAGAAAAGTTAGCAAAAGTTCCTGTGAAAGGAATTTTTCCTCCAATAGTTAATCCTGCTGCAATTCCGATCATGTTGGCTTCGGCAATTCCAATTTGGAAAAAACGCTCTGGATGATTTTTTTTGAAATCATCAAATTTTAATGATCCAATTAAATCCGCGCAAAGTGCCACAACGTTTTCATTCTTTTGACCCAATTCAGTCATTCCCGCTCCAAAACCCGAACGAGTATCTTTACTTCCTGTATTTGTATATTTTTTCATTTCTTAATTTAAAAAGTTGAATGCATTCATTACTGAATACTGAAATCTGAATACTGCAAACTAATTAATAGTCTAGTTCGCCACCTCTGTTATAGTTTTGAGCTAAAGCATTTTCTAGCTGAGCATCATTAGGTGCTTTACCATGCCAAGCATGACTGTACATCATGAAATCTACTCCATTACCCATTTCAGTGTGCAATAATACACAAACTGGTTTTCCTTTTCCGGTTCTTGATTTAGCATCTGTCATTCCGGCAATGATAGCCTCAATGTTGTTTCCTTCTTTTATTTCAAGAACATCCCAGTCAAAAGCTTCAAATTTAGCACGGATACTTCCCATGTTTAAAACTTCGTCAGTAGTACCGTCAATTTGTTTTCCGTTAAGGTCAATAGTAGCAATAATGTTGTCTACTTTTTTAGCAGAAGCATACATGATAGCTTCCCAGTTTTGACCTTCTTGTAGTTCACCATCACCGTGAAGTGTGTAAATGATATGGTTGTCACCGTTTAGCTTTTTGGCCTGTGCAGCTCCAATTCCTACTGATAATCCTTGTCCCAATGATCCAGAAGCAATACGTACTCCAGGTAAACTGTCATGAGTAGTTGGATGTCCTTGCAATCTAGTGTTGATTAAACGGAAAGTGGCTAATTCAGAAACTGGAAAATAGCCGCTTCTTGCCAAAACGCTGTAAAAGACCGGCGAAATGTGTCCGTTTGAAAGAAAAAATAAATCTTCTCCCATTCCGTCCATGTCAAATCCTTCTTTGCGATCCATAAGGTTTTGGTATAGCGTTACAAGAAATTCTGCACATCCTAGAGAACCTCCTGGGTGACCTGAATTGACAGCATGAACCATTCGAAGAATATCTCTTCTTACTTGGATAGTTAAATCGTTTAATTGTTGTGTGTTAGGCTTCATTTTGTGTGTAAAAGTTAAACTGCTGCAAAAGTAATTTTTATTTTGCTGTAAGTCAAATGATTTTTGGATTACTTGACAAAGAAAAAGACAGAAATGAGTAAAGCCTCAATAGAGGCTTTACGGTAAATCTGATTTCAAGTGATATTTAAAATTGTATGGTTGGAATCAAAGTGATTTTTGATTTTATGGAATTGGAAACCAAACAAGCACCTTCCGATTTTTGTAAAACTCGTTCGGCTCGATCTTTGTCTGATTCTTTGGTAATTACTAATGTTGGTTCAAGGATAACTTCGGTCATTAAAAATTTACCATCTATTTGCTCTAGTTTACCTTTTGCTGAACAATCAAAACGGGTGAATTCTAGTTTTGAGTTTTCGGCAATTGCCAAAAAAGTAGTCATAAAGCAACTGTTTACGGCTGCAGTCAATAAATGTTCGGGTGACCAAATTCCTTCTATTCCTTTTGGAAACTGTGGAGGCGTAGCCACTTCGATAGTTTGTGTGAGTTCGGGTGAAGAAATTTCACCTTTTCTGTCTGAAGTCCAATTTAAGTCTACTTTATAATAGTGTGCGTCCATTTTTTTAGATTTTATTTTTAAGGCTGCTCCATCCTCCACCATTATGGACATCAGTATATCCATGCGTTTTCAGGATGCTTTTGGCCGATGCGCTTCGCATACCTGATGCGCAGCAGGTAATGATGGTTTTATTTTTGTCTTTCAATTGAGTCAAACTGTTTTTTAAAACATCTACAGGAATGTTTATGGAACCTTTGATGTGTCCGCCAGCATATTCGCCTTTGCTTCTTACGTCAAGGATAATGGCCCCTTTTTTAACAAGATCCGCATAGTCTACAGTTGTTCCGAAACCGAATAATTTTTGAAGTGTCTTAATCATTTTGCGCTTTATTTTATTTGGATTGATAATAGTTTACGTCTAACCATGAACCGCCATTGTAGCAATCGATTCCTTTTTGGGATAGATAATGTTGTGCTTGTCCGCTTCGGTTTCCAGAAGCGCAACAAAGTACAAGAGGCGCTTTTAAGTTTTGAATTTCTTCAAATCGGTTTTGGATTTCACCCAAAGGAATGTTGATGGAATCCGCAACATGACCTCCCATAAATTCTTCATGAGTTCGTACATCTACGATAGTGCCTTTTTTTTCTTTAATTATATTTTCTAGTGTCATAGTTTATAATGCTAATGATTTTTGATAAAGCAAAAGTACAACAGGAATTAAGCCCGTACAGTAACTTTTGTTACATAGCTTTTTTTTGCTAAGATTTTGAGTGTGTACCACTGTTAAAGTTGTAATCAATGGTAAGTGAAGATAAAGCCGAATTAACAAAACAAACGTATTGAACTTCTTGAGACATTCTCGGAAAAAGGCGGGAGACTTTTGTCATGTTTATTGCTTTTATTAAAAAGAAAGCTCAAAGTCGTGAGACTTTGAGCAGCGGGGGATCGGTTATATTTGAAATAGAATTTTCCTTTTTTAATACTGTTATCCCGTTAATCCAGTTTTATTGTTCAACAGTAATTTTTCCTAACATTTTAAGAGTTCTGTTATTTGCGTCATATTCAAATGTTCCCTCAACGCAAGGAAATGGTGAGCCTTGGCAAGCATCTGTATTTATATTGAACGTTCCATACGCAATTTGATTTTTAATTTCCGTAAATTCAATTCCATTAACCATTATTTCTTTTTCTGGTTTTACTACATATATGTCACCAAAATCTTTTTTAATTGTATCAATTAATTTTTTCTTAAAATCATTAGTCATTTCTTCATTTACAATAAGTTCATTGTCTTTAGAAGTCAAGAAGAAACAATTCGACAAATAGTTTCCAGATCCATTGCCTCCGTAACAATTTTCACAAGAATAATTTGCAATATAATCTGTCTGCTTATCACCATTTAAATCACCTTCTATTTTTCCATTTAATAAGTTTGATTTAATCGAATAGTAACCATAAGTACTAATTCCATTATCAAAATTCTCGCGATTAATTTCCATTTGAGCACACGTGATAGAATCGACAATCTTAATATCCGAATTACTTAATTGTTTTGCGTATTTATTAATAATATCGTCCACGTCAATTTCATCCATGTTACTTTGATCAACATGTGTTTGGACTTCTTTCTTTTTGTCATTACCTTGTTCTACCGAGTTATATTTGCAACTATGAAATAAAAGTGAAATAAAAAATGCTAATGTTAATATGAATTTATATTTACTCATCTTAAATAGGTTATCGTTAGTATTATAGTTTTATGTCGATGTTATGTTAGGCTCTTGAATTGTCCCAAATCTTGCAAAATGACTGTTAGGTACTGGTGTTTATTCCTTTAGGTAAAATCAACTATCTATAAATATCCGTTAATTTGTCGTTTTTAAAAATCAGCGTTTTGGGAATAGTTATTTTTCCAAATTGTTCCGCTAGAGAAATTCCCAAGAATGCATTATACGCGTCTTTACCATATTCTTTAATCAAATCTGTCGCCATTTTTCCACTATCAAATTCCCAAACTTCAAAGTTTTGACTATTACGAACGATGTTACTTACGGTAAAATATTCTTCTTTCCACACATCACTTACCATTGATTTACTCATTCCCGCTTCTAATTTCCCTTGTAAGATTTTATTTCCAATGTTTTCTCCATATTTAACTACGAGTTTGTCTTTGAGTCTTTGCTTATTTTGACGTATTTTCTCTATTAATTGGTCTTGTAAAATTTTCTTTTCTTTTGTTTCTTTTCCTCTTTCTTCACCAATACTTTTGGCTTTATTTCGCATATCAGTTAGAGATTCGCTATCTCTATACATTACTTCAATTTCATCATTAGATAGTTTGTACTGTTTTAACCAAGAATTTTCTTCAACATCATTTTCATCTTCAACAGAACCATCTTGAAATACTATTGTGCCTTTATCAAGTAGAAATTTATGATAAAAAGGGCTATAATAAATTTCGCCATTTGCAATCTCACCTTTGGAATATTTATATTCTCCATCATCAGGAATTAAATCAGCAGAATAATCAACAGAAGACATAGGTTCTTTAACTGTTCCAGTAAATGAATCTCCGTTATTAAAAGTCAATTTCACTTTTTTGGATTTTTTTATATAGTCATTAAAAATGCTAGAATTTATTTCCTGTTCAACTAAATCATTGATAGATGTTTCTAATTTCAACTCTTTATATATAATTTCAAGGTTGTAATTAGTATTAGTCATCGTTTTAATAATTGGTTCTTCACCAATTTTCTTATTTGTAGTAATTCCTATAATATTTTTATTGTTAGATACCTTAAATACACCTTTAAGTCTAATTATTTTTTTAATTGTGTTTCTACCTTCATATTCATATTTTTTCCAAATTCCATCAATGTATGAATTTCCATCTTCTGCATAGAAACATCTCCCACTTACAATTGTATCTGCTACTTTTTTATTACGATTTGTTAGAAATGTTAAAATTTGATTTTCTACAAATTGGTTATTATTAACATATCCAATAGCAACATAATCATACTCTTTACCATAATCTCCATCATACTCTCCATAAGAAATTGTTTTAAGACTACCTTTTTTTTCTGAAGTAGTTTGTGAGTGTGAAAAGGTTATAAATCCAAATGATAAAGCGATTAATAAAACAAACTTTATTTTTTTCTGAGATAATACTATCGATAGATTTATTTGACGTTTCATAATAATTATAGTTTTATCCGACATTTGTTTTGAGAAAATTGTTTATTAATATTGATAGACCAACTTTCCCCTAATCGTTTAAGAATACTGTCTTCAAAGGTTGCTATTGTTTTACTAATCTCGCTATGATAAAATTCTGTTGTCCAATTGTTTTTATTGGACGATAAATAAATATTATTGTGATTTTGTATCAAATAATTAATAATTGTATGTGCATCAAAAACACATTCATTTGGAATTACTGATTGAATTATTGTTTGGATTGTGTTTTTCATTTAATTTATTTAGTGTTGATTAAAGTTGTGTTAGATTCTTGAATTCTGCATTTTCACACTAGCTGTCCGTTAACTTATATTTATATGCCTGATAAAATCACATACCCACCCGAATCTAGGTAGTTAAATTCTTAACAAACGTAGCGTTTATTTTTCTTTAAATCAATTTCAATACCGTTTATTACTTCCGGATCATTTCCTTCATTGTCTCCAATTGGATTTCCATTTTTTGTATGATCGCTTCTTTCTCGGCCAGTTGTTCCAGTAGCGCCTTTTCTCTAATGGTCTCAAAACGGTAGGGTAAATATTCCCCCAACTGGGCAATAAAATTGTGTTTCAATACCATGCTAAGTTTCCATAAAATAGCAAATTGCAGGGAATCTCTCTTAAAATAATCGTTCAATCCCGTGGGGATGATGCCCAAGTCCCTCGCCACGTCTGCTTTCTTAATTTTGTTATGAACAATGTGGTAATGAATAAAATTACCAATCAAAGGGTACCGTTCGCCAAGATCTTTCTTGTATTTCTTACTGCTGTTTATCATTTTTGTATGTTTTATTCTATAAAAATAATTATTTTTATCAATAAAATGGTGTTAATAACTAATAATGTTGGTTTTAATTACCTCTGTTATTGGTTTAAAGTACCAGTAGTATTGGTTTTTAATACCAGTATTGTTGGTTTTAAGTGCCAGTACTATTGGTATTGAAAGCCAGTATTATTGGTTTTTTTTACCTGTATTATTGATTGTAAGTACCAGTATTGTTGGTTTTTATTGCCAGTATTATTGGTGTTAATGCCTAATTTATAAAGATAATCGGAGATTATGGCTGGATAATACCTTATGTTACATAGACTTTTACCTGCTAAGATGCTAAATGTCTATCATTGACAAACTTTTTACTCGGTTTTATAAGCGTGAATAGACTGTCCTACAAGCTTCCAATCGCCATTTACTTTTTCTAATAACCGAATCTCATGCGAAAAGGTTTTTTTACCGTCTTTGGCAATCGATACTTCATCATGACTAACCCAGGCATTATCGTCGTGAATGCTCATTTTGTAATTGGAGTTCATAGAACTACCGCCACTGGCATTCATAATTGGTTTTATCATAGCTGCCGGAGGTACCTCAAAAGTTTTACCATCAACAGTTGAAATTAAAATTTTGCTGTAAGGCTGTATGTGCCAGCAGGCAGCATGTGCTTTACTATCGCCCGATCTCCAACTGGAAGATTCTTTTTCGAGAAGATTTTTTATGGCTTGCGATTCATTTACTTTAGAATTGCAACTCAATAAAAGTAAGCTTGGAATAAAGAACAGGGCTAATTTTAATTTCATGATAGTATGGTTTTTTGGTTTAAAAGAATTTGAAAGATACGTTTTTTGGGAATATTTTTTTAAATACAAATGAAACAAAATAAATAAACAGTGTTATTGAAACACCTATTCTAATGCCTGTTGGAATAACTGTCTCTCTAAAAGGAATACATCGGTGAGAATTGAAAGAGGAAATAAACCCAGATAGTATTCTTAAAAAAGCGGTGTACAGTACTTTTGTTACACGAACCATTTTTACTCTGGTTTCATTTTTAAAAACTCCAGCGACCTCTTATATAAAAAGCATTTACTAAGTTACTGTATGAATTGGACTGATCTTGGAAAAAGGATTGCAAGATGAAATCGATATCAAAATTGTTGGCGACATTCCATGAATAGGTAGGAAGAAGTACTAACGTATTCTTTTCGGGGGAATAAATAAAAGAAAAATTAAAAGTGCTAATGGGGGAAATTGTTTTTACAATAGTGAAATAAAAATTATAGCGAAAAGGGAAAAGGGATTTTGCCGAAATGTTCGGGCTATAAAGCGACCCATTGGTCAAGAGAACATTCGAAGGATTGCTATTGTATAAGGTCGCCACAGAAACATACCAATTGTTCGAAAAAGTGAGGTCAGACATTAACGATAAATTGAAAGTGTTTGCAGAGTCTACAGCATTTTTTTTGGGATGAAAATAACTCATCTCTCCCTTGAAACCCGCTTTTTTGATGTTGCCAGCCCAACCACCACCTACAACATAATCCGTCTGGTATAATCCTCCCAAGAATTGAAAATCATAATTCCATTTGTTGTATTTGTATAAAAAAGCAGTGGTGGGAGTGTCTTTGTTTTTTTCGAATTTATAGGCGAATTCGATAGAAGCATTGTTGCTTAAGTTGCGTTGAATGCTTACGGCATCACTACCGGGACGTTCTTCATAATCAAACTCCAGGAAGTTATAAGCATTGAAAATATCATTGGCATTCCAAACATTTGTGATGCCCCAATTAATGCGTTGTCGACCAATTATGACGTCCCATTTTTCGTTGGAATACTCAAGTAGCATTCTGTCGATTACGGATTGAGCCACAATCGATTTTTCATCAATCCATAAAAAAGAAAGATCAAATAAACCGTTTTCCTGATCAATTGATTTGCCAAATTCAGGCGTCTGTTTGATTAATTCCCCATAAAAAATCCGAGTCCGAATTTCCAATCGACCGGTAAATTTTGGAGTCATGTTGACTTTAAAGTTCAATCGATTGTGAATTAAATTTGCCGATGCATTCGAATCGATTTTTTGGATAAAATAAGTGCTTTGCATGTCTTTTATATACCCTTTGAGTTCTATCAACGGTGTTTTTGTACCCTCAGTTTGAGCCGTGACTGTCATATAGGGGAAATATAGAATGCCGAGTAAGATGTAGATGTGAAATTTCACAATAGCGTATTTTATTCCAACAGTTGTTCGTGTAGTATGGTTGTGGGAGCAGTATCTGCAACAATTTTTCCGTCCTCAAGAGTGATGACCCTTCGGGCTCTATTGATGACTCTTTGGTCATGTGTAGAGAATACAAAAGTCATGTTTTCTTCCTGATTGAGTTTGAGCATCATGTCCAGTAAATTTTCTGCCGAAACAGAATCGAGATTTGCCGTGGGTTCATCGGCTAAAATAAATTGAGGTTTTGGAGCCAAAGCCCTTGCCACGGCAACGCGCTGTTGTTGCCCGCCCGATAATTCTCTTGGTCTTTTATTGATTTTATCTTCGAGTCCTATTTGTTTGAGTAATTCTGAAACACGTTGATCCGTTTCTTTTTTGGAACGCTTTTGCAAAAGCATAATAAATTCAATATTCTCTTTGGTGGTAAGCACCGGAATTAAATTGTAGGATTGAAAAACAAAACCAATATTGTTCAATCGAAAGTCAATTAATTCATTGCCTTTGAGTTTTGTGATATTGGTTCCGTTGATTTCAACAAAACCCTCCGAAGGAATGTCCAATCCTCCAATCATGTTCAGTAAAGTCGTTTTTCCGGAACCCGAAGGTCCTTTTATAGCGGTAAATTCTCCTCGCGAAATGTGGAGATGCACTTTGTTTAAAGCATATACCGGAATGGTTTTTTCGTCATATATCTTCGATAAGTTGTGCGCATCGATAACTGTTTTTTGCATAGCGATTATTTTTTTAAAGATTCCGCCGGATTCAATTGTAATGCTCTTCTTGCGGGTAATAAAGCCGAGAATATTGCTGTTATCACAACCAAAAGCATAATGATTTCAAACTGCCTTACTGTTAAGCTGGGATAAATGATGGAACTGTACCCAAAACTGGAATACACCTCCGAAAAATTACTGAAATCGATTCCCGTCCGCTGGCTTATGGCAATAGAGAGAAAACCAAGTAGCATTCCTATTGGGCAACCAGCCAATATCAGGAAAAAAGTTTCCAGAAGAATCATCATGAATATTTTGAATTTATTCATGCCTAAGGCAAGTAGCATTCCAATTTCTCGAGTTCTTTCCAATACCGCCATCATCATGGTGTTGACAATTCCAAAAGCCAATGCCAACAGTATAATTCCCATAAAGATGAACACCATTTGGTCACCCACAGAAACCGTTAATCTTAGTTCAGGCGCGATTTCCATCCAGCTCATAATTTCGGTACCGGGAAATTCTTGTTTCCATTCGTTTTGGGTTTCATTTAGAGATTTACTGGATTGAAGCAGTACGGCAATTTCATTCACCTCATTGGGAATTCCTGCAAGTGAGTCAATGTCACTGATTTTGACAAAAACATTACTGTCATCATACGGTGTGTTGATGGTTTTATAAATTGCTTTGATTCTAAAAGCAGCCGATGCCAAATTGCCATTTTTATCCTGAAAAGTTAGAATGGTTTTTTTGTTGAGGTTGAGGTTGAGTTTTTTTCGAAGCTTTTCACTTACTATAATTTCATTATTTTTTTTGGGATCAAAATAACTTCCTTTAATGATTTTTCCCTTGAGATTCGTAAGTTGTTGTTCGAGTTCCGGGATTACACCATTAATTGTGATACCACTACTGCCAGAAGGGGAAGCAATCATTCCTTTGATGATTATGCGGGCTGAAGCGGCTTTTACTTTATTGTCTTTGCGTATAACTTCAAGCATCTTTTTACCCTTCGGCAAATGATATTTTATTTCGTACTCTTTTCTGAATTCGCGATTGTGCAATTGTATGTGTGATAATTCGCTTGTGATGGCACTATTTACCCGTTGTTCAATCATGCCATTGTAAAAAGCCATCATAAAAATACCTGCCCATAAACCAATGCTTACTGCTGTGATAATAATGAGGCTTCTTTTTTTGCTTCTCCAAATGTTTCTGCTGGCGATTTTTGTCAACATAATGGTTTTTTTTTTATTTTTTCATCGCTTCTACTGGATTCAAACTGTTTACGTGCCATAGCGGATACAAGCCAATAATCACCGCCATTGCCAAAACAATTAGGGATTGGTTGATGAAGATGTTTTTGTCAACAGCAGTAGGGAAGAGGGCTTCAAAACCAAATTGCTCATAGACTTTGGCTATTTCCCCGCCAAAACGGATAGGCTTTTCTTTTAAATAAATGACTAACGGTAAACTCAACACAAAGCCCAAAAGCACTCCAAACAAAGTGATGAGGATGGTTTCTCCGAATAAAATCAATTCTAATTCAGATTTTTTCATACCAATGGCAATGAGCATACCGAACTCGTATTTGCGTTCGGCGGTCATCATTAAAACTGTTCCAAACAGTCCGAAACCGATGATGATGTATAGTATTCCCGAAAAAATGTAAAATGAAAATCCGTCAGCTTTAATGTGATTGGCTATTTCTGGCATCATTTGCTGCCAAGGCATTATTTCGTATTTATTTCCTATTTGAATTTTTAAATTTTGCACAATAGCATCAGTATTCTCAGGGTTGTCAATTCCGAATGAGATTGAAGTAAGTCTGTTTTCGGCGCTCAAAAAATATTGGGTGGCTGTCAATGGTGCATACACAAAAGAGTCATTCATCGCCGGTGATGCAAGATGTACGATGCCTTTTATTTTGTATTTTCCAGCGGCCATTGCGCCATGAAATCCTTGGCCAAAAAGCACAACAGTATCATTGATATTGGCGCCCAATCGTTTGGCTAAACCTTCTGCAAGGAGTATGTTGCCTTCCTCGTTTTTGAAATAACTACCCTTGGTTATTTTCTTTTTTAATTGGGTTAGACTGTTTTCTTTCACAGCATCGGTTCCTACAAGAAGGCATCCTTTGGTACTGTTTCCTTTAGAAACCAAAACAAAAGTTTCTAGGCGAGGAGCAATTTTCTTTATTTGATTATTTTGCTGGAGTTGGAAGGTTAAGGCATTTTTTAATTCAAAGCTGTTGTCCAAAACCTGTTCGTCCCAATAACCCTTTTGGTGAATTTGAATATACCCAGAGTAATAACCAACCACGTTTTTTATTAAATTATTAAAAACACCATTTTGAAATGATTTCATTAAAACCGCAAACAAGACCGCAAATGCAATAGATGCCATTGTAATTAGTGTTCGTCGGCTGTTGCGCCAAAGGTTCCTCCAAATTAATTTGAGTATCATTTTGCCTTGGTTATGTTTTGGGTGTTAAAAAAGGAATCGTCCAAAGGAGTGTCAAAAATCAAAGAATTGTAAATCAACACGGTTTTGTTTCCTTTTTTGTTAGCAGGAATCATTTCCATTTTTCCGGGCAATAATCGGTCGCCTAATAGTTTTATATCTGAGCAATGCATAGTGTTGATCAGAGCGCCGTCTTCATCATAATATTCGACATGGAGCATCATAAAGTCTTTTTTGTCAATAGCCATGATTACTTTTCCCCAAACTACAGCCGATTTTGGTTTGGGCAGGAGTTGAATTTTATAACATATTCTTCCGTCTATGGTGACATCTTCTAAAAAAGAATGGTTGTAATCTTCCAGAATAGAAGCTTCTTTGACCAAATCATCATTGGTGAAATCGGTTCCCATCCAACTCTGACTCATCATCGAAGGGGGCATTTTGATGTTTCGTTCTATAGAGGGAATCCAATTCCATACTTCCTTTTTTCGTTTCAGGAATACGACTCCTTTTTCTTTGGCAGGAGCCAAAACCAATATAAAACTCAAATCATTGCCTTTTGTCCAGGCTTTTACGGTCATTTCTCGTGTCCAGCTTGGTCGGATTGTTTGAATGGTAATATTGGCGACAGAGGTCTTACCTTTGGCTTTTTCGTCTGCTTTTTTTACAATATCTTTTGCATCTTGCGACAAAGCAATGATTGATAAATGAAAAAATAATAGGAGTAGTATCTTTTTCATGTTAAAAGTAATTTTTTGGCGAATAAGATATTGTTATTCATCATTTCTATTTTCAGATTTTGGAAATAGGATGGTTGTATATGTCAATTTTAAACGTAAATCGGTTTTACTTTGTTTAACCCTTTGGGTATAATTCGTAAAATATAATTTAACACATAGAGAGCTATGAGTGCTTTAAATAAGTGAAAAGCCTACTTTTTAGCATACAAAAATTATGTTTCTATGTGCTTAAAATAATTTCACCCAACGAGTTTTGTTTAATGAAAAAGTAGGTTTTGCGAAAAGACAAAGAGCTTAATTGTTAAAAAAGCATCCTGATTTATGTTCTATATTCAGTAAACTGTTTATTGGTTTTTTATTCGTGAGATTTGTGATGATTGAACCAAAACGGGACTGAATAGATGTATCTCAAAGGTAGCAAAATATCTTTTTATGGGAAGTGTAAATGAAGGATTTATTTTGAATTAAGTATTTGGTTAGTAGTATTTTATTTAAAAATAGAATGACTTTGTCTATTTTGGTTTATTGGTGTTTAATGCTTTAGTTTTTTTTGTAATGTTTAGTTTTTTTCTGCTTGAAGTTTTAATTTGGAAGAGTTAGTTTTAGTACTCTTTTAAGCCTTGTAATGGAAGTAAAGCAATAGCGAATAGTGCAATCTCTAAAGCATACTAAACAGGAATTCATAAAACATTTTTAATTTTTCAAGTGAAGTAATTATCTAATTTTTAAATTAACCTATCTTTGCCCACTGATAAAAAGACTATATGAAGTTTGACTTACTAAAAACAGACCCGCAATCAAAAGCTCGTGCGGGAAGTATTACTACAGATCATGGTGTTATTGAAACGCCTATTTTTATGCCTGTTGGAACAGCTGCCTCTGTAAAAGGAGTACACCAGCGAGAATTGAAAGAAGAAATAAACCCAGATATTATTCTTGGAAATACCTATCACTTGTATTTGCGTCCACAAACCGAAATTCTTGAAAAAGCGGGAGGGTTGCATAAATTCATGAATTGGGATCGTAATATTTTGACGGATTCTGGAGGATATCAAGTATATTCTCTTTCGGCAAACCGTAAAATTAAAGAAGAAGGAGTAAAGTTTAAATCACATATTGATGGTTCATACCATTTTTTTACTCCAGAGAATGTAATGGAAATTCAACGTACCATTGGAGCCGATATTATCATGGCTTTTGATGAATGTACGCCTTATCCATGTGATTATCGGTATGCACAACGCTCAATGCACATGACACACCGTTGGTTGGATCGTTGTATCAATCATTTAGAGAAAGTGCCTGTGAAATATGGTTACGAACAAACTTTTTTCCCGATTATACAAGGGAGTACCTATAAGGATTTGCGACGACAATCAGCCGAATACATTGCGAATTCTAATCAACAAGGAAATGCAATAGGCGGACTTTCAGTAGGAGAGCCTGCTGAAGAAATGTATGCCATGACCGAAGTGGTTTGTGAAATTCTACCTGAAGACAAACCCCGTTATTTGATGGGTGTGGGAACGCCAATTAATATTTTGGAAAATATAGCACTTGGAATTGATATGTTTGATTGTGTGATGCCAACACGTAACGCCAGAAATGGAATGTTGTTTACGGCTAATGGAACTATCAATATCAAGAATAAAAAATGGGAAGCCGATTTTTCGCCAATAGATGAAATGGCCTATACTTTTGTTGATACGGAATATTCTAAGTCATATTTGCGTCACTTGTTTGCGGCCAATGAATATTTGGGGAAACAAATTGCTACGATTCACAATCTAGGTTTCTATATGTGGTTGGTTCGTGAGGCAAGAAAACATATCTTAGCGGGCGATTTTAGACCATGGAAAGAAATGATGGTGAAAAATATGAGCCAAAGATTGTAGATGTGTTTAATCGGTTAATCGTTTATTTGTTTAATAGAATAAACATTCAACGAATAACCGATTCACAGTTAACCGATTCAACGAATAACCGATTCAACGAATAACCGATTCAACCATAACTATGTTAACAATAATTGACAAATACATTTTAAAAAGATATTTAGCCACTTTCTCGGTTATGCTTTTGTTATTTGCTCCAATTGGGATGATTATTGATATATCCGAGAAGATTAATAAAATGATTGAGAATAAAGTGCCGGTTTTAAAAATCGCCATTTATTACTATCATTTTACAATTTACTTTATGAATAACCTCTTTCCGATATTTTTGTTTATATCGGTTATTTGGTTTACCTCAAAATTAGCAAATGACACAGAGATTATTGCTATTCTGAGCTCTGGAATTTCGTTTACGCGATTCATGAGACCATATATTATAGGGGCTTCCATTATATCTGTTATCGTTTTACTTATGGGGTTTTGGGTTATTCCTGTTTCTAGTGAGGGGTACAATAATTTTAGGTACACCTATCTGCGGACAGGTGGTAAAGAACTCATGCGGGGAGATAATACAGATGTATATAGACAGATAAGTGATAATGAGTTTATCTATGTAAATAGTTTTAATAATGAGTCCCAAATGGCTTTCAATTTTTCGTTAGAGCGATTTAAAAAAGAGAAATTAGAATACAAAATAACTGCCAGCAGAATCAAATGGAATCCTAAGGAAAAGAATTATACTTTATATGATTATACCAAAAGAATCGTTGGAAATGAAGGAGACGTGATTGAAAAGGCACCCGAAAAGAAGATGAAATTTAGTTTTGATCTCGAGGATTTGGCACCTGTGGTTTATATTGCAGAGACTTTAAGTTTAGGGGATTTAAATTCGTTTATTGATAAAGAAAGAAAGCGCGGATCGTCCAATATCAATGTTTATTTGGTTGTTTTATATAAAAAATACAGTGTTCCCGTTTCTGCATTTATATTGACAATCATTGCTGTTTCAGTATCTTCCATGAAGCGAAGAGGAGGGATGGGAGCCAATCTGGCCATTGGAATTGCTGTGGCATTTTCATTCGTTTTTTTTGATAAAATATTTGGTGTGCTGGCAGAGAAATCTTCATTTTCACCTTTTTTGGCGGTTTGGATACCGAACATTGTTTTTGGAATATTAGCTGTTTATCTATTACGAAATGCGAAACGATAATTTAAGAAGTTACCTTAATCTACATTTAATTGTTTTTATTTGGGGTTTTACAGCTATTCTAGGGGCATTAATAACGATTCAGTCTGAATTTTTAGTTTGGTATAGAATGTTTTTTGCAGCTATTTTTATTGCTGTTTTTCTTGCAGTCACAAAAAAATCATTTAAAGTTGTTCCCAAGTCATTAATAAAGTTCGTAGTTGTTGGTCTTTTGATAGCCCTACACTGGATTTTCTTTTTTGAGGCTATTAAAGTCTCAACAGTTTCCATAACCTTATCGGTTTTTTCGTTAGGTGCTTTTTTTGCATCATTATTGGAACCATTGTTTTATGGACGAAAAGTTCTTTGGTACGAAGTGTTTTTTGGCTTGATTATAATTGCAGGTTTGGGGTTAATCATGCAAGTAGAGATTAATTATTGGAACGGAATGTTATTGGCGCTTGTTTCCATAATATTGGGAGTGCTCTTTACTTTAATGAACGGAAAGCTAATAGTAAATCATGATCCTTCGGTGATTTCATTTTATGAATTTTTATCCGGTTTTACTTTTATTTCAATCTACTTTTTATTTAAGGGTTCTTTCACTGCAGATTTTTTTCTGCAATCAGCCAAAAATTGGATATTGATAGTGATTCTAGCCTCTATATGTACTGCCTATGCCTTTACGGCTTCGGTAAAAGTGATGCGTCAATTATCGCCATATACAGTAATGTTAACCACTAATCTGGAGCCAGTTTACGGTATTGTTTTGGCTTTTTTTATCATTGGCGGAAAAGAAAAAATGAGTGCTGAGTTTTATATTGGTGCTATTGTAATTGTAATTACGGTACTCTTGAACGGGATCATAAAACACTATAGAAAAGAAGATGAATTGTAAGAATTTTATTTTTTTTAAACCTATTTTTTTCTTCTTGGACAAAAAATAAGTGTAAAACGATATTAAATTTTATATTTGCAGTTCCAAATTGAAAATTAAAAACAATAATAAATACGCACAAATCCTATGGAATATTTAGATTTTGAGCTTCCTATAAAAGAACTTGAAGAACAATTAGATAAATGTGTTGTTATTGGTTTAGAATCTGATGTTGATGTTACAAATACTTGTAAACAAATCAATAAAAAACTAGAAGAAACCAAAAAACAGATTTATAAAAACTTAACAGCTTGGCAACGTGTACAGTTATCAAGACATCCAAGTAGACCTTATACTTTGGATCATATCAAAGGGCTTTGTGGAGAAACTTTTCTTGAACTTCATGGGGATAGAGGTTTTAAAGATGATAAAGCCATGATTGGTGGTTTAGGAAAAATTGGTGGACAATCTTTCATGATTGTCGGACAACAAAAAGGATTCAATACGAAGACTCGTCAGTATAGAAATTTTGGGATGGCCAATCCTGAAGGATACAGAAAAGCATTGCGTTTGATGAAAATGGCAGAGAAGTTTAATATTCCTGTTGTCACCTTAATTGATACTCCAGGTGCTTATCCAGGTTTGGAAGCAGAAGAACGCGGGCAAGGTGAAGCCATTGCACGAAATATTTTTGAAATGGTGCGTTTGAAAGTGCCTATTATTACAATCATTGTTGGTGAAGGTGCTTCGGGAGGAGCATTGGGAATAGGTGTTGGAGATCGAGTTTATATGTTGGAAAACACTTGGTATTCTGTAATTTCACCAGAATCTTGTTCATCCATTTTATGGAAAAGTTGGGACTATAAAGAACAAGCCGCCGAAGCCTTAAAGTTGACTTCAACCGATATGAAAAAACAAAAGTTAGTAGACGATATTATTCCAGAACCTCTAGGAGGAGCTCATTATGACAGAGAGACTACTTTTACTACAGTTGAACAGTATATTATAAAAGGATACAATGAATTGAAAGATTTATCAACAGAAGAATTAATCTCTCAGAGAATGGATAAATACTGTAAAATGGGAGAATTTAAAGAGTAAAAACCCATTTTTAAGATCTTGATCCGAAGCCTTACCGTTTCGGATTTTTTTTTGGTTATAAACAAAAAACAAGTACTTATCAACAATTAATAGTAATAACTCGATAGTTATTTTTTTAGAATTTTAGTTACTTTCGCTACATGGAAAATTTCAAGAATATGAGCGCCGTTAAGGTGGATAAATCAACAATAATAAACCTGGAGAAAGGGAAATTACCGCCGCAAGCATTGGATTTAGAAGAGGCAGTGCTTGGAGCTATGATGATTGATAAAAAAGGAGTAGATGAGGTAATTGATATCCTACAACCTGATGCGTTTTATAAGGATGCGCATAAGTATATTTTTGAAGCTATAGTTCAGCTATTTACAGATACCCAGCCAATCGATTTATTGACCGTTTCCGCTCAACTTAAAAAAAACGCAAAATTAGACCTCGCAGGAGGTGATTTTTACTTAATTCAGCTGACACAAAAGATTTCCTCATCCGCACATATCGAATTTCACTCTAGAATCATTCTTCAAAAGTTTATTCAACGAAGTTTGATTCGAATCTCCTCCGAAATTATTGAAGATGCTTATGATGAAACAGCAGATGTTTTTGATTTGCTGGATAAAGCTGAATCAAAATTATATGAAGTTACCCAAGGAAATATTAAACGTAGTTCCGAAACGGCTCAAAGTTTAGTATTGCAAGCCAAAAAACGTATTGAAGAGATTGCAGGTCAAGAGGGGCTTTCTGGTGTTGCAACGGGTTTTGATAAATTAGATAAATTGACTTCAGGCTGGCAACCGAGTGATTTAATTATTATTGCGGCGAGACCAGCGATGGGGAAAACCGCTTTTGTATTATCGATGGCCAGAAATATAGCTATAGATTTTGGACACCCAGTAGCTTTGTTTTCTCTAGAGATGGCATCGGTACAGTTGATTACAAGGTTAATTTCGTCAGAGACTGGTTTGTCCTCAGAGAAATTACGTACCGGAAAATTGGAAAAACACGAATGGGAGCAGTTAAGCACCAAAGTAAAGAATTTAGAAAAAGCCCCACTTTATATTGATGATACACCTTCCTTATCCATTTTTGATTTAAGAGCAAAAGCGAGACGTCTGGTTTCGCAGCACGGAATAAAAATTATTATTGTCGACTATTTGCAGCTAATGACTGCCGGAGGAAATGGTAAAGGAGGAGGAAATAGGGAGCAGGAAATATCTACTATTTCACGAAATTTAAAGGCTTTGGCTAAAGAATTAAATGTTCCTGTTATTGCACTTTCTCAATTGTCGCGTGCCGTTGAAACTCGTGGTTCTAGTAAAAGACCTTTGCTTTCAGATCTTCGTGAATCTGGAGCAATTGAGCAGGATGCAGATATCGTTTCGTTTTTATACCGTCCCGAATATTATAAAATTGACGAATGGGATGATGATGAAGCGTCTCCAACTGCTGGACAAGCGGAAATTATGATAGCAAAACACAGGAATGGTGGTATTGAAAATGTTCGTTTGAAGTTTATTGGACACTTAGGACGTTTTGATAATTTAGAAGATTACAGTGGTGGTTATGATGACTTACCTAGTAGTATGAATCACGATGAGAGTTCATTTGTTACCAAAAATTTACCATCTGCCAATGAAGCTTTTGGAAGTAATTTTAATAATGATGACGATGATGGAGATGTTCCTTTTTGACATATAATGTCTAATTAGTTTGTGCTAAATTTTGAAATATTAATTGATAAAAAAGAGATTATCCAAATAGGATAATCTCTTTTTTTATAGAACCCGTTCTTAACCCTTTGAAACGATAAGAGGGTGTATCATAACACACCCTCTTTAAGGTTAAAATTGATGACAGAATTATTTTCTTATAATTAATTTTAAAGGAGAAAAGGTAGTTCCTTTTATGTAATAAATTCCGTCTTCCAAGTTTTCAACATTGACAGTATTGATTATGTTTGGTACAACATTAAATGATTTTACAATTCGGCCTAAATTATCCACCACTTTTAAATTACCCTCATAGTCAGTATTTATATTGATATAACCTTTGCTAGGATTTGGATAGAGTATAGCTTTCTTTGTTGTTGTAAAATCTATTGTTCCTAGTGTAGTAATCGTAATACAAGAAGATGTTATACTACAAGCTCCAATAGTAATATCTACTTTGTAATCACCTGAAAGAGTAGGTATGAAAGTGTTGCTATCAATTCCTACAGGTGAATTGTTAGAACAATTATACCATTGGTATGAGGCACCTGTTTGAATTGCTGTTAAGACTCCGGATGTTTGTGTTACATTAGAAATTGGCAAAGCGGTAATGCTTACCACAGCGCTTCCGGTCATGGTATTGGTACAGCTACCGGCTGTTTTCGTAGCCAGCACGGTATAAGTGGCAGCTGTAGTTTGGTTGCCAAAAGAAATTGCTGTGCCTGTTCCGGACACTGGACTTCCTACATCGGTGGCTCCATTTTTTAATTGATAGTTAACGCCCGATTCGGAATTTGCCAAACCAACGGCAACACCGGTTCCTCCTGCGCAATAGGCAGCAGTTCCCGTTACGGCGTAGGCAATTGGCAAAGCGGTAATGCTTACCACAGCGCTTCCGGTCATGGTATTGGTACAGCTACCGGCTGTTTTCGTGGCCAACACGGTATAAGTAGCAGCTGTAGTTT
>NZ_JAHWYN010000001.1:3784-437893 GCF_019351435.1 Flavobacterium taihuense | reverse complement strand
AATGGACGATGCCTATTCAAAATTGGGGAATTGTTTTAAACCAATTTACCCTTATATTTGATAAAAGGCTCCGATTATAAAACCGAAGCCTTGACTTTTCAACTTACACACTTTATGGGACAGTGTCACATTGACACCTTTTTATTATATGATTGAAAAGAATATTAATATCTTCCTCCTCTGTCTCCACCTCCACGGTTGTCTCCACCACGGCTGTTTCCACCACCATAACCACCGCGTGAATCTCCACCACGACTGTTATTGTTAAAACTTCTTCTTTCACCTTCTGGTTTTGGTTCAGATTTGTTTACTACGATTGCACGTCCTTGAACAGTAGCTCCGTTCAATTCGTCAATAGCTTTTTGAGCTTCATCATCATTTGTCATTTCAACAAAACCAAATCCTTTACTTCTTCCTGTAAATTTATCTGTGATAATTTTAACTGAATCAACTGCTCCGTAAGCCTCGAAAGACTCTCTTAAATCTGCTTCCTCAATACTGAATGGAAGGCTTCCAACAAAAATATTCATAAGTACTTATTTATAATAATTAGAGCAAATGTACTCTATTTTTATTCTAATCAACTATAAATTAGCATATTTATGATTTAATTTGTGATTTAAAGCTTTTTAACTTTATAACAAATCACTATTTCAACACCGAAAAACTAACTTTTGTTCCTTTATCAATTTCAGAATCAACTGATATAGCGCCGCCAAGGCCTTCAATTAATTTTTTTACTGTAGAAAGCCCAATCCCATTTCCTTTCTTTCCAAATCGATCTTCAACTCCTAAAATCTCAAAAATTTTAAAAATTCTCTCTTGATACTCTTTGGCAATCCCCATTCCATTATCTGAAACATAAAATTGATATTCGAATTCAGACTCTGTAAATCCTATCTCGATTTCAACCTGCTCCTTGTCATTATATTTTACACTATTACTTATTAAGTTTATAAAGATTTGCTGCAAAGCGACTTTATTAACCGCTATTGTTTGATTTTCAAACGATGTTGTAAAACTATAATTCCCTCTTCCATCTATCAGCTGAATAGTATCTTGTATAAAAGATTTTAAATCAAAAACATCTTCCTTCTTTTGTAGAATTGTACCGGTTTTGCTATGATGCAAAATTCCGTCAACTAAATCTTTAAGCGTAATAGATGACATATTCAGCATCTTCACTAATTCTTTTCCGTCATCATCTAGTAGACTATTGTAATCATCCATCAAAACCTCTGTTAAGGCAGTGATGTTTTTAAGAGGAGACCTCATATCATGTGCAGCCACATTAGCAAACATTTCCAATTCGGCTCGCTGTGTTTCCAGTTCTATATTTATTTTTTCTAAAAGCAAATTTGCTTTTTTGAGCTCAAAAAGACTGATAATCTTATTGGACAGCACTTCCATTGCTTTTTGCTGCGTAGCTGTCAATATTTTTGGCTTATTATCCAAAACACACAAAGTCCCCAAAGACAATCCCTCCGAAGTCACTAATGGTGCTCCAGCATAAAAAACCACATTTGGAAGTCCTAACACTAATGGATTATCATAAAATCTTTCGTCGAGACGAGAATTTTCAACTGTAAACAATTGACCTTCATTTAAAATAGCATGTCCACAAAAAGATATTTCTCGGGATGTTTCTTCAAGATCTATGCCAACTTTTGATTTAAACCATTGTCTATCCCCATCAATTAGTGATATTAAAGACATTGGGGTTTCACAAATGATGGAGGCCAAAAGAGTTATCTCATCAAATTCTTTTTCAGAAAAAGTATCAAGAATGGAAAATGACTTTAATGCCTTAATTCTAATTGTTTCATTATCTGGTATTTTGGGCGCTATCATACTATTAGTGTCGATTTGGTATTCAAAAAAAATTCGAAATTATTCTAATAAAAAATTAATTAAACAAACAAAAGTATTTTAGCAATAAGATTTAGAGGCGTCTTTATACATTAATAATTCTTGGTATTCATTGCGAAAGTCAAAAAAAAAGTTGCCTTAAAAAACTATAAATAACCTTGTTTTTAGTGAACAAAAATAAAGGTTTTCAAACTCAATTACCTCTTATCAATATTTAAATTTAACTTAAAAAAAAAGCTAATAAACTATTAGTCATTAAAATAATAAACTTTTTAGATTGTTTCGATAAAAGATGTATCTTTGCACCCTTAATTAATCGAGGTCGAGTACCTCAAAATTTAATCATACGATTATGTCAGTAAAAATTAGATTACAAAGACACGGAAAAAAAGGAAAACCTTTTTACTGGGTTGTAGCTGCAGATGCACGCTCAAAAAGAGATGGTAAATACCTAGAAAAAATTGGTACTTACAATCCAAACACAAATCCTGCTACTGTTGAGTTAAACCTTGATAGCGCAGTAAAATGGTTGCACAATGGTGCTCAACCTACTGATACTGCAAAAGCTATTCTTTCTTACAAAGGAGCTTTATTGAAACACCACCTAGATGGAGGTATTCGTAAAGGTGCTTTGACTCAAGAACAAGCTGACGCAAAATTAGCTGCTTGGTTAGAAGCTAAAGCTGGAAAAGTTGATGCTAAAAAAGAAGGTTTGACTAAAGCTCAAGCTGCTGATAAAGCAAAAGCTTTCAAAGCTGAACAAGAAGTAAACGCAAAACGTTTAGCTGCTGCTGCACAAGCTGAAGCTGATGCTATAGCTGCTGCAACTCCTGCTGTTGAAGAAGAAGTTGCTACTGAAGAAGCTCCTGCTGCCGAAGAAAACAACGAAACAACTGAAGCATAATTTAGAAGGCGAAAATGCGTAAAGAAGATTGTTTCTATTTGGGTAAAATCGCCAAAAAATTTAGTTTTAAAGGAGAAGTCCTTGCCTATTTAGACACCGACGAACCTGAGTTATACGAAAACTTGGAATCAGTGTTTGTTGAATGCAACAAACACTTGGTTCCTTTTTTTATTGAAAATAGCTCATTGCACAAAAATGATTTCCTCAGAATACGTTTTGAAGATGTCACTACCGAAGAAGAAGCCGATGCCATACTTGGCAATGACCTTTATCTTCCTCTAAAAATGTTACCCAAACTTTCAGGTAACAAATTCTACTTTCACGAAGTTATTGGATTTAAAGTAGAAGACAAACGTCTTGGATTTGTTGGTGAAATTCAATCCATCAATGATACTACCGCTCAACCACTTTTCGAAGTACTGAATGGTGATACCGAAATTTTAATACCTATGATTGACCATTTTCTTGTAAAAATTGACAGGGAAAACAAAAAAGTTATCATGGATTTACCAGAAGGGTTAATCGAAATGTACCTTTAGGAACTTTAATCGGTTATTTGGTTAATCTAAAAAATTGAAAGTCACTATGTCTACATTCCAATTCAAACAATTTTCAGTTGACCAAAATCGTTGCGCCATGAAAATTGGTACCGATGGTGTTTTATTGGGTGCTTGGACTCCGATAGAAAAAAATCCATATAGCATTCTCGATATAGGAACCGGAACTGGAATTATAGCTTTAATGCTTTCGCAGAGAAGTCATGCAGAGCAAATTGACGCACTGGAAATTGATGAAGACGCTTACGAGCAAGCTGTAGATAATTTTGAAAATTCTCCTTGGAGCGATCGTTTATTCTGCTTTCATGCCGGAGTAGATGAATTTGTTGAAGAACCCGAAGATGAATATGATCTAATCGTTTCCAACCCTCCCTTTTATACCGAAGATTACAAAAGCGAAAACCAGCAACGTGATTTGGCTCGTTTTGCTGATGCGTTGCCTTTTGAAGATTTAATTGAAGCCGCAGCATTATTGCTTTCAGAAAACGGAATCTTCAGTGTAATTATTCCTTATAAAGAAGAAGAAAATTTCATAGCTATTGCTAAAGATTACGAGTTACATCCTTTAAAAATCACGAGAGTCAAAGGCACACCAACCACCGAAATCAAACGCAGTTTATTGGCTTTCAGCCGAAATGAAAGCGACACCATTTTAACGAATGATTTAATTATCGAAACAGCTAGACATATTTATACTCCTGAATATATCGCACTGACCAAGGATTTTTATTTGAAGATGTAGCACTACAATGCCTTTTCACCTTTCCTTATTAATATTGATTCAAAAATCAACTACGCTGCATTCACTATTTATAATTTAATTCCATTTTATCAGCTTTTCTATATGAAAAAAAAAGCTGTGCCTTGTTAATTCTTTGCTTTAAATCTTATTTTATTTACAAAAAATTACTTAAATTTGATTTGCTTCGAAGAAAAATAAGAATTCAACAACATGCATTTGCCTGACATAAAAACAATTACTAGATCAAAATCGATATAAATTGGTTTAAATTACCAATGGCGCTATTTAAATAGCAATTCGAAAGAAACTTAAAAAGCAAAATACATGAAAAAACATTTAATACTCCTATTCGTTTTTTTATTAACACTAGAATTGTTTTCTCAAGCTCCCGCAATCTCAAACAAAATGTTTTCACTTGGTAGTTATGGCCGAGCAGGAATAGGTTATAGCCTGGGAGCTACAGATAGTGATTTCCCGCAGTCTCTCAACTTAAATGGAATGGGATCCATTGGAGGGCGTTTTGAAGAGAACGATTACTTTGAATTGGCTACAGCCATGCACTTTAAACCAACTGTTGCAGGAAAAGACACAACCAAAATCAATGTCCAAGCGCGATTTTCATTCTATACCACTCAAGGACAATTAATTGGCAATGTATCCAACAAATCAATCGGAGGAATTACAACCGCTTTACCCGAATTATTTGCCGAGGCAAACAACATAATGGGCAGTAATTGGAGTGTATGGCTGGGAGCACGATTATATCGAGGTGATGATATTCACATTATTGATCATTATTATTTCGACGATCATTCGGGGCAAGGTATTGGAATCAAACACAAAAACACTCAATTTACGGTAATTTTCACAGGGTCAATTGACACTACATCAACATTACCTCCCAATTTCTATCTTAATATTGTAAACGGTACTCCTACGTTAGGATTACGCAACAGATATGTTTCTATTTTAGAACATACCCTAATGACTAACAAGGGTTATGTAAAATTACTTGGAGAATTTCAACGTCTTCCATCTGGCACCACTCAAGATGCAACCACAAAATACAATTACCCAGCTGACTTTGGCTATGTTGTAGGTGTAAAATACTACAAAAATATTTCATCCAAACTCCCCGGTTCGTTTAATGCAGTAAGTGCACGTTATGGGGCTGGAATAGCTAATGGAGGTGATGGAGGCAGCAGTCGAACATATATGACCTATGGGGGGCCAAATCTAGAAACAAATAGTTTTAGAAAAGCCTATTCTGTTGCGCTCACCGAAACTTTTTTACTAAACGTAAACAAAAATTATTCTCTGAATGGATATGCTATTTATACGAAAAGCAGAGGAGCCAGCGACAGCTTAAACACAACGACTGATTACCTTGGAAAACAAATATTATTCAATAGAAAACAAGATATAGCACTTGGAGCCAGAGGCACTTGGTACATTAAAAACTGGTTGCATTTATTGCATGAATTTGACCTAGCTTGGCGAAAAGACGGCACCCAGGATTTTGCACAAATGACCAAATTTACTATTGCGCCTACATTGGTCCCAACCTCTGCTCGGGATGTCTGGGCCAGGCCTCATTTTAGGTTGGTTTATAGTGCAGCACACTACAACAAATTCGCAGTAAACAACCTCTATTCTCCCTATCTTGCGCAAAGCGGCACCAAAGACTGGGGGCAATATTTAGGCGTTAAAGTAGAGTGGTGGGTCTGGTAGTCAATAATAAAAACAATAACCCTGATATATAAATTCTGAGAATCACTATATATCAGGGTTATTGTTTTTGTCAAAAAAGAGTAGAGTTTAATTCACCTTTTTACTACTTTACTAAACAGTAAGTACTTCCCGGATCCACATCTCCTTCTGGGAAATTTTTACAAAAAAATGTTCGCTTAAGTGTAAAACAATCCCCGTCAATGCTCACAAAATCCATGACTATTCTGTCGCCTACCTCAATCTGATTCTCAACATTTTTTTTAGTACAAGTCACTTCATATTGACAATCTGTTACCCACTTTACACTCCAAACTAATTGAAGCACTCCATTGTCATAACTTTCTTGTGTTGCTCCTTTTATCTCGAAAGTCTTTTTAGGGTAGTCTGGATTATACGCTTTTATATTTTTTAATTTACTGCAATCCAGTATTTGTGTATTTACCGTTGCTCCTTGTGAGTACCCCATTACTCCTACTAATAGTAATAAAAAAAATGTTATTTGCTTTTTCATAAATGTTATTGGTTAATTTAATTCTCTTTATTGCTAAAACCTAAATGCTTATCAAAAATTTTTCTTATATCTCTCAAAAACCAAAAATTTTTAGTTTTATTTTGATTTTTGAGTTCCTAAAAATGTATTGCTTTTCTTTTTATTAGATAGTTTTAAAAAAACCTGAAAAACTCGTCAAATATATATGATTATTTAGAGAAATGAAAGACTAAATTACAAGTAAAAATTGCATGTTGTAAACAATCAATTTGTAATTAAATATTTAGGATATAATCAAGAAGCCTACTATGAAACTATTTTAATATTTTATAACAATTTATATTAGTTTTGTTATATTTCTTTATGTAGATTTGTATCAATAAAACAGCTATATCATGAGACCAGATTTATTTCAAGCCCCAGATTATTATAATCTAGATGATTTATTAAGTGAGGAACACAAACTAGTTCGTGACTCCGCCCGTGCTTGGGTAAAACGCGAAGTTACCCCTATTATAGAAGAATACGCTCAAAAGGCCGAATTTCCAAAACAGATTATAAAAGGATTGGGAGAAATAGGTGGTTTTGGCCCTTATATCCCTGCCGAATATGGTGGTGCAGGACTAGACCAAATCTCTTATGGGTTAATTATGCAGGAAATTGAACGTGGTGATTCTGGCGTTCGTTCTACTTCATCCGTACAATCCTCTTTGGTGATGTATCCAATCTGGAAATACGGTAACGAAGAACAAAGAATGAAATATTTGCCAAAATTAGCCACTGGAGAATTCATGGGTTGTTTTGGATTGACAGAACCTAATTATGGTTCAGATCCTGGAAGTATGATTACCAACTTTAAAGACATGGGCGACCATTATCTTTTGAATGGTGCTAAAATGTGGATTTCTAATGCTCCATTTGCAGACATAGCCATTGTTTGGGCAAAAAATGAGGAAGGAAGAATACATGGATTAATTGTAGAACGTGGTATGGAAGGTTTTACAACTCCAGAAACACACAATAAATGGTCTCTTCGTGCATCCTCTACCGGAGAATTGATCTTTGATAACGTAAAAGTGCCTAAAGAAAATTTATTACCCAATAAATCGGGATTAGGGGCACCACTAGGGTGCTTGGATTCAGCTCGTTATGGAATTGCTTGGGGTGCTATTGGTGCCGCCATGGATTGCTATGACACTGCCTTGCGTTATGCGAAAGAAAGAATTCAGTTTGACAAGCCTATTGCCGGCACTCAATTACAACAAAAGAAATTAGCCGAAATGATTACCGAAATCACCAAAGCACAATTACTAACATGGAGACTTGGAGTTTTACGAAACGAAGGAAGAGCTACAACAGCTCAAATCTCTATGGCCAAAAGAAACAATGTGGACATGGCCATTCATATTGCGCGTGAAGCCAGACAAATGCTTGGTGGAATGGGTATTACCGGTGAATATTCAATCATGCGTCACATGATGAACCTAGAATCAGTTATTACCTATGAAGGAACGCATGACATTCACTTGCTAATCACAGGAATGGATGTAACCGGAATTCCTGCTTTCAAATAGGACTAAACAACTATTAAAGTATTTATAAAATTGATAGTCAAAGCTTCTTGGAAACGAGAAGCTTTTTTACTTTTACATAAAAAATACCCCCAAATGAACATTTCAATAATCAACTCAAGCATTCAAACTCAAAAACAGGAATTATTAAACCATTCATTGTACGCTAAAATAAATACGATTGAAGATTTACATCAATTTTTAGAAAATCATGTGTATGCAGTTTGGGATTTCATGTCTTTATTAAAAGCGTTGCAAAACAAGTTAACATGTACGACAACTCCTTGGTTTGCGACAACACATCCCGAAACCAGATATTTAATCAATGAAATTGTATTGGCTGAAGAAAGTGATTTAAGCATTGATGGTTGCCGCTTGAGTCATTTTGAAATGTACATTGAAGCCATGCAAGATTGTGGTGCCAAAACTACTTCTATTGAGGAGTTTTTAGAAGAAGTAAACTCACTACAAAACATATTTGTTGCTATTAAAAAAAGTAATTTGCATGCAAACATCAAAGCATTCCTTGATTTTACATTTAGAGTTATCGAGGAAGGAAAACCTCATGAAATTGCAGCAGCATTTACGTTTGGTAGAGAGGATCTCATTCCGAGTATGTTTACAGAGATTTTAAAAAATTTTCAGTTAAATTTTCCAGACAACGATTTAAGTAAATTACTTTATTATTTTGAAAGACATATCGAATTGGATGCTGATGAGCATGGTCCAATGGCAATGAAGATGATAACAGAGCTTTGCGGTGAGGATCCGAAAAAATGGTTGGAGGTAGAAGAAATTTCAATTTTGGCTTTAGAAAAAAGAATAGGACTTTGGGATGCAATCGAAGAACAAATTGTTCGAAAACCTGAAATGGCTTAATGAAAAACGGGGCAAACTAGCTAATAAAAATGTTTAACTCTAATTTACGAATATGATTCAAAAACTATGGATTTTAGTTTTTATAGTAATCCTTTTGTTTGCTGGTTGCCAATCGGATAACAATTCTACCGGAGGTGCAACTACATACACCTCAATTATAAAAGAACCTGTCCAAACATTAGATACCAAAACAAGTACCATACGATATTTGGCACTTGGCGATAGTTATACCATAGGACAAAATGTTTGCGAAACCTGCAAATTCCCTGAACAATTGAAAAACAAGCTTTTTGATCTAAACAATCAAAATACTTTTTTTTTAAATATAATTGCAAAAACCGGGTGGACAACCACTAACTTAATTTCGGCAATAAACAATCAAAATCCGAGTGCTGATTACGATCTGGTCACCTTACTTATTGGTGTTAATAATCAATATCAAGGCAATTCTTTTTCAATATATGAAAAAGAATTGCCCGAACTAGTAAGAAAAGCCACTCTATTAGCCAAAGGAAACAAAACCAATGTTATAGTAATTTCCATCCCAGACTATGCCTATACACCTTATGGAAATGGGAATAAAACTATAACAACGGAAATCGACCGATATAATATTTTTGCTCAAAACTATTGTACGCAAAACAATATATCGTTTATAAACATTACCGATATCACTAGACAAGGCCTGTTAGACCCGAGTCTAGTTGCATCAGATAACTTACATCCTTCAGACAAAGCATATGGCTTGTTTGTCAACCGTATTTTACCGAAGGCAATTGCCGCTGTTTTACAGAAATAATAATTAATTTTCTGGAGCCAATTCCAATTCTAAACCTTCAAGCTTTTCAGTAATAGGAATTTGGCAACCTAACCGGCTGTTTGATTTTACATAAAAAGCTTCAGATAGCATTGCTTCTTCATCATCTCCCATTTCCGGTAATGATACATCATTAAGAACATAACATTGGCATGATGCACACATTGCCATACCCCCACAAGTCCCTTCAACAGGAAGCTCATAGGCTTTGCATAATTCCATTATGTTCATCGCCATATCTGTTGGCGCCTGCAATTCGTGAACAACTCCTTCTCTATCTTTAATTTTTATTAAAACATCCATTCCTGTAATTTATATTTTTAAAAAATAGAAGTCGCTTAACTTCTATTTCAATCTTTTATCTGAAGATCAAAAGCATATTCTTTACGAGTATCCTTATTGTAAATTTTCAGACCAATAATATCCGCTTGATTTATTATAAAAATAATTCTTGAAGCTGCTGTATAAGCCTTGTCAAAGGTTTTAAACACCAAATTACCTTCAAAAGTTAAATTTAATAAACCATTTTTTTCTGTTTTTTCTTTAGTCAATACCTGTGCAGTAAATTCGGCAGAATTGTATGCGCTTTTTTCTACCATATTCGCCTTACCATCGCTAAGTTGTGACAAAAACTCAGCATTCGTTATTTTTAATTGCCCTTTTCTGTTTGATGCTACATTGACCATAGAACTGAAATTGACCTCACTCCATTCATCGTCAACATTAACATAGGTTTTAGAAACATATGCTTCTTGAATTGGCTCTTGTCCGTAACTTTTACAAAGAAATAAAAATAAAATAATTAATAAGTACCGCTTTTTCATAATTCAAGTTTGTAGGTTAGTGCCACAAATTTAAATTTTTATTTGAATTTTCAAAGGAAATAAACTTCAATTATTCACAACATTTTTTACGTATAACGAAAAAAACTGCGGTTTTATTGAGAATTTACAAATAATAATCTTTATAAAAATGCTTTTTAATTACTATTTAACAAGTACGAGTATCGATTTTAACAAGAGCGATCATGACTTTTATCATGTTTTACTTGATATATATTTACTAAAAAACATTACAAATACTATCTATCTACTGGACAATAACTTCTTATTCTCAAGGTCTTTACAAAACATTAATAACCGTCTCTATCTGAGGAGCATACTTTTTTATAGTTGTCTCTACCCCTGCTCTCAAAGTCATTTGATTTACGCTACAACTGGTACAAGCTCCTTCGAGGCGTACTTTTACATGTTTTCCTTCGTCAATAGATATGAGTGTAATATCACCTCCGTCTGAATTCAAGAAAGGCCTGATTTCGTCTAGCGCTTTTAAAACATTATTTGTTAGTTCTTCTGTTTTCATAACTTTTTAAATTTCATCTTTTAGGTAAAGATCAAGAATCTTATTTCTTAACCGCCGAACAACCAGCCATTGTCGTAATTTTGATTGCTTCGGTAGGCTCTAAATTTTCATTTCTATTAACCACCTCAGTTACTACATTACGAGTAATTTCGTCAAAGACAGCTTCAATAACAGAACCCGATTGTAATGCTGCCGGACGGCCGTAATCTCCAGCCTCACGGATGGACTGCACAATTGGGACTTCTCCCAGAAAAGCGACCCCTAAATCTTGTGCAAGATCTTTCGCCCCCTCTTTTCCGAAGATATAATATTTATTAGACGGTAACTCTTCAGGTGTAAAATAAGCCATATTTTCTATAATTCCCAAAACCGGTACATTTATTGCTTCGGATAAAAACATCGAAACTCCTTTTTTGGCATCTGCCAACGCAACGGCTTGTGGCGTACTAACTACTACCGCACCAGTAACTGGTAACGATTGCATAATCGAAAGATGAATATCTCCTGTACCAGGTGGCAAATCAATTAACATAAAATCTAATTCTCCCCAATCCGCATCAAAAATCATCTGATTCAATGCTTTAGAAGCCATTGGACCTCTCCATATTACGGCTTGGCTTGGTGAAGTAAAAAACCCTATAGAAAGTATTTTGATTTCATAACTCTCTACCGGCTTCATTTTTGATTTTCCATTAACCTCTACTGAAATTGGTTTTTCATTTTCAACATCAAACATAATTGGCATAGATGGACCATAAATATCTGCATCTAATACACCTACTGCGAATCCCATTTTGGCCAATGTAACAGCCAAATTTGCAGTAACAGTAGATTTCCCAACACCCCCTTTTCCAGAGGCTACAGCAATTATATTTTTTATACCCGGAATTGATTTCCCTTTAATTTCGTTCTTTTCAGGAACCTCTACTTTTATGTTTACTTTAATTTTTGCGTCAGCAGAAACTAATTCGTGAATTGTTTTTTTGATATCGTCCTCGGCTCTTTTTTTGATGTGCATTGCCGGTGTGTGCAATACCAAGTCTACCACAACTTCATCTCCAAAAGTAACAACGTTTGCAACGGCTCCACTTTCTACCATGTTTTTACCTTCACCAGCAATAGTTATTGTTTCTAATGCTTTAAGGATATCTTTTCTATCTAATTTCATGAGTAATTACTATTTTTTTATTTGGAACATGTACTGCCTTATCCTTTTTTGATCTTGTTTTGAATTAGGCGATTTCATCATAAAAGTTCAAAATAAACTGTTTTTATTTAAACTAATTTTAGATTGCAAAGATAGCGGATTAAGTTCTTAATGTAAAGCATTTGGATTGGATTTATTGATAGTACTGTATAATAACTTCTATAATTGCTGCAGTCTTTTTGGGAATTATAAAATCCTTTCAAAAACAATATCTATAAGCAGAAAAAATGCCAAATTAAATTTCCATTTCAGGTTCCCAAAAAACAGACTCAAAATTCATGATTTGATTATTCACTACTACTACTCCTTCACTTTCCAGTAATTGCTGCATGAGATTGGTGCCGTCAAAATGGTGCTTTCCTGTTAACAATCCATTTCTATTCACTACTCGATGTGCTGGTACATCTTCAAGATTGTGTGCTGCATTCATTGCCCAACCAACCATTCTGGCAGAACCTGCAGATCCCAAAACTTTAGCAATTGCACCATAGGAAGTGACTTTTCCATAAGGTATTTGTCTGGCAATGGCATAAACTCTTTCAAAAAAATTATCGCTTTTTGTTTCCATTTTTTTTATCCAAAATATCCCTTTATGAGCTTGAACAATGTAACTATTGAAACTAATCCCGTAATGGAACCAATAATATAATTTCCATTATTGATCAAAAAAGAGGACTTAGATTCTCTCTTTTTGAAATACACAATATAGAGATAAAAAACCAAGAAAGAACCTGCTACAACCCCAGCCACAAAAGCATAAATAAAGGATTCCAAAAAATAAAAATACCCATAGGAGGAAAGTGTAATGGATACAAAAACATAATAGGGAATGGGGAACAAATTCAAAGCCGAAAGCAACATTCCTAAAAAAAAACGATTGGTTTTACTACGGACTTTGGTTTCCGACTTAGGCAGTTTTGGCTTTTTGGCTTTCCAAAAAAAATAAATGGTTAGCGTTATAAATATAAACAACCCAATCTCTTGAAGTCTACTAATAATATCGGGGCGACTGTTGATAAAATTGGCGAACAACAATGCCAAAAAGGTTTGAAAAAAAACAATTATAGTTGCACCAATAGCAAAAGAAATCGCTTCATTTCTTCCATCTTTCAAGCTCACTTTTGCGGCAGTCATGTTGATTAAACCAGGAGGTGTAATACCAACAGCTGCAACAATAAATCCAAGAAAAAAGGGTAAAAGTAGAGTCATATTCTGTTTGCATTCTCAGATTACAGTCTCAGATTGATAACTGAAAACTGCGAGTGAAAACTATTTAATTTTAAAACGAATATACGTAATTGCTTTGTTAATTTCCAAATATTGTTTTTCGTAAAAAGTCTGAAAAGCAGTTACTTCCTCTGGACTTCCTTCATTTACATACACATTATGATTGGCATACAAAACCTCATGTCCTTCACCATGCAACAATCCTAAAGTGTATCCATGCATAAATTCGCTGTCAGTTTTAAGATTGACAACACCGTCCTTTTTTAAGATTTTTTTATACAATTGCAGAAATTCCGAATTGGTCATTCTGTGTTTGGTTCTTTTGTATTTAATTTGAGGATCTGGGAAAGTAATCCAAATTTCATCAACCTCATTTTCGGCAAAAATATGATTGATCAATTCGATTTGTGTTCGAATAAAAGCCACATTATGCAAACCTGTTTCAACAGCAGTTTTGGCACCACGCCAAAAACGTGCCCCTTTGATATCGATACCTACGAAGTTTTTATTGGGATATCTCTCGGCCAAACCAACAGAATATTCTCCTTTGCCACAACCCAATTCGAGAACTAATGGATTATCATTTTTAAAGAATTCCGAATTCCATTTCCCTCTTAGCGGAAACAAATCCCCTACTACTTCTTCTCTTGTTGGTTGAAAAACATTATTGAATGTTTCGTTTTCTTTGAATCTTTTTAATTTATTTTTGCTTCCCACGATGTAATTGCTATTTCGGCAAAATTAAGGAATTATATAAGAATGAAAGGGTAAGTATAGAAAAAATCAAAAATTATCACTTAGATTGCATCTTTTGCAACAATCCATCTTCAATTGGGGCAATAATTTTTACCACTTCGTTTGTATTATCATTTGGGATTGTCATAGATAAAACATAGTGCTTAATTTTCCAATCTTTACCTATTTTCACTAACACTCCCGAACCTCTACAAATCTTCATTTGTGTATTTAGCAACTCATCAAACCAGGCCAATTTTCCTGATTTATCAAAATAAACATGACGCTCTACTGCCTTAAAATTCCAAGCTTTTCCTCTGTCAAAATAGGGTTTTGCAAAGGCTTGAAAAGCTTTCAAATCCCAATTCTCCGTTGGATCTGTTCCAATGAAAATAGCATCTTCGGTCATCATTCCAAAATAAACATCGAATTTAGCTTCTCCTGCGGCTTTGTGCCAGGCATCAAGCGTTCTGTTAACCTGTTCTTTCTCGTCTGATCCTTTATACTGTAAAGAATCAAAACTAACCAATGCCAACGCGGCTAAACTTAAAAAAAACACTTTCATAAAACTCTTATTTTTCTTTAGGAAGGCTTCCCAATTTTATTTTCATTTCTCCATCTTTTCCGTCCACTACCAACAAATGCAATACTATTCCTTTGTATCGTTTGGCTTCTCTCTCTTTTTTATCCTTTATTTTCAAATCGTCTTCAGGATTTCTAAGTGGTATAGTCAAGCCTAATTTTGTTCCTTTTTTAAAGGAATAAACCCCTCCTATATCTACATTTATTACATTCGAACTTATTTTGAAATAATCAACATCAACCAAACTTCCGTTAATATTTGCATTACCAGACAAATCGTTAAAAACAACATGCTTGAAATCTCTATTAGGAAAAGCATATTTACCTACTTTTTGAATAGGCTTAAAATCGTTTAATGATCCATTTTTGATTTCAAATCTCAAACTTCCCTTTGCTGACTCGTCTACCAAATCGCCTTCTTGGGTCATTTTTATTGACAAATCAGCCTTTGCAGAAAGATTCCCTTTTATATTTTGGGGCTGAAAGGACTTGATGCCAAAATTCTTGAAAGAGGTCAAAAATTGAGGAATATCAACCGTCGCGATATTTACATTTGTTTTTACGTCAAAAATATTTTGCTGTGGAATCAATTGAGAATCGAAAGTAATTTTTCCGCCACAGGTTTCTATTGCCCCTTGTTTTACAAAAAAGTGACGATTATTTGCCGTAATAATTATTTTAGCATTTTTGGCTGTCAAATTGGAATACACCATCTTGTCTAAATTCAAATTCAAGACCACTTGGCATTTTTGAACAAGAGCCATTCTTTTTTTAGTAGCCGCTTGCTTTGTTACTTTTTTCACTTCCACCTTTTTTTGGGAACTGGCCAAAACCCCCATTAATTTCTTGACATCCATAAATGGACTTTTGATATTGAGCACAGCAACCATTTTTTCAGGATTATCGTAATACAGATTTAGAAAATTATCAATTCTCCCGTCCAAAAAAGCAATATTTTTATCCCTTTGGTATTTAATATTCCTCAAAAATAAGGCTTCATCCGTAAAATCGAGAAGAATATTCGTTTGAAAAGTCAGGTTTTTTGGAACATAAAGCATATTTGCATTTTTTATATCCACTTTCCCTGTAAAATGAGGTTTTGAAATACGTAAAGCAACAATATCAACATTGAATTTGAAATCCACATTGGCGGTTCCTCCAGTGAATTTAAATAAATCATCCCCAAAAACATTGCCCAATTTATTCACTTCAAATTTTGAATGAATGTCTCCAGTTGCAATAGGTTTTTCTAAATTATTAATCGCCGCTGTTGGAATAGCTATTGGAATTCCTTCATAGATTCCTTTAAAATTTTTAACAATAACCGCAGAATTGATATCATTATTTCCTAAGCCCTTTTTAAAATTATTAATATATCTACCTGTAAAATTACAGTCGGTAACGGTACCGTCCGGTGAAACTAATACGTTGTCTTTTATTTGGGCATCTACAATAATTTCGGGATCGCCTTCGGCATTCATATCCCCTATAATACTGCATTGGGCATCAAGTGGTTTGGTGATGTTAAAATGATTTAGGATTTTAAACAAATGTGGATCTAACAAATGAGCCGCGTTTAACCATAAAATATGGGTCTTTATGTTGATGTTCATTATTGGATGCTGTTTTTCCAAACCAAAACTTGCTACGATATCAAAATCATCATCGCCAATCCCAAGCCCCTCGGTAACCACGTCAATTTTATTTTTTGCTTTAGAGAAATGAACCGCTAGTTTTCCTTTTACTCTTTTGTCTTTTATAAAACTCCCATGTTTGGTATTAAACGCCATACTTTTGGCAAAAACATCAAGAAAAAGATCAGTTTGAAAGCCATCATCGGTATAGTTTATTTTGCTTTTTAAAGAAGCCACTTCAAAATGAAACAATTTATTTCTTTGAAGGTTTTGGGAAATAAAAACTACATTCTTAAAATCAAGTTCATTGATTTCGGTCTCTGTTGCGCTTTTTGGCTTATTTGTTTTGGGTTTTGGTTTAAAAATATTCGAATTGGAAACGCCGTTTTTATCTTTAAACAAATCAATTTTAGTATCAATCAAAACTACTTTTTCAATATCCACTTTTCTATGTAATAAACTCAGCACGTTCAATCGTACTTCAATTTCTTCTGCCTTCAATACACTTCTTTTGTGAATGGTATACAGACTGTCTCTTAGTTCCACTTTATTCAACACCACTGTAAAATTGGGAAAACCTATCAAAAACTTATATCCCACATCACCAATACTGGCATGCCCAGAAATATTATCATTTATTTTTTGATTGATTTCGGTCAATATGGTTTGTTTGTTTTGAGTAAAATAAATCCGTACTCCAATAAACAAAACCAGTATTAACACAAAAAAACCTATAAAAAAGAAACCTATCTTCTTTCCGATTTTTTTTAATCTGTTGCTATTTACAAATTTTTCTTTTTTTTCTTTAACTTCCTTCATACCAATTATTTAAAATATTGCACAAGCAAAAAAAACAAATCTTTCTTAATTTGGTTTTTTTAAAGTTTGATTGAACAATCCATAAAACAACCGACTTGTATCAAAGTTAAGATAATATATTACAAAAATGGTCGTTATAGCTTAAAAGTTTTAACAGTTTATTACAGTTTTTAAGCAAAAGGTTCATGACATTCTTAAACAAAATTCAACACCATATTAAATGCTTTTTACAACCTACAGCAATAGGAATTCTAAATTTTGTAGTACTTTTGAAACAACTTGCCCTCTAGGGGTTTTTAATCTAAAACAAAAAAATATGCGATCATTAAAAATTTTACTGTTAAGTGCGTTTATGGTATTAGTATCCAATACTCTTTCAGCACAAAAGATGGGAATTAGAGCTGGGGTAAATCTATCGACTATTAGTGGTGATTATGCCAATTCAATAAATCAAACTGGCTATTACGCAGGTATTTACAAAGAAATCCCTTTAGTAAAAAGTCTGCTTTTTATTCAACCTGAAATACAATATTCCAGTCAGGGTTTCAGTAACGATATAGCAGACTACAAGCTTGACTATATCACTGTACCTGTATTAGCAAAAGTATATGTGGTTAAATTGTTGAGTTTTGAAACAGGGCCACAGTTTGGCTTTAAAATAAATGATAAGTCAGATCCAAATAATCCACTTATTGACCCTGACTTTGATTTTGAAACTTTTGACCCGGCATGGGCATTTGGGGCATCGCTGAATCTGCCATTCGGATTATCCATAAATAGTCGTTTCATTAGTAGTTTTAATAGCGTATTCAAAGATGCTAACTACAATGATCAAGGAAAAAGCCAAGTTTTTCAAGTAGGAGCTGCTTTCCAATTTTAGAGAAAACATTCACTATTATCAACACAAAAAGTTGCCTTAAAGTTCATTTCTTTAAGGCACTTTTTTTTGTACATTTATAATAGTAATCTCTAATTCATCCCCTCTATGAGAAAATCTATTGTGTTACTTACCCTCTTTATTTTTTGCTCCTCTCTTTCAATGCTTTCCTGCAAAAAAAAAGATAATGCTTCTTTAAAATTACCCATTACAATCAATGCTTCCACTAAAGTCAAAAGTCTGACACCATTCGACAGTACCTTAGTGCACTCTTTTTTTATAAAATATCCAGCACTTCAAAAATACCAACAAGAGACAACCGAATGCTATCGAAAACGCAATTATCAATACATTTGGTTCGATACCAAAGGCCTGTTGGAAGTAAGTCATTTACTATATAATAAATTAAACAATATGGAAGATGAAGGAATAAAAGCCGTCATTCCATACAAAGAAAAACTGGACTCTCTTTTTCAGAATGCAACCGAAAACCAAAAGGCTACCATCAATGATGAATTGTTGCTTACGTCTTTTTATTTTTTTTATACCCATAAAGTTTTAAAAGGGATAGACGACAAAAAAACTGCCGAATTGGGTTGGCACTTGCCTCGAAAAAAGAAATCCTATGTTAACTATTTAGATTCCATAATTGCCAATCCTTCTCTGATTGATAAAAATGAGAAAGAAGTGCTGGGACAATATTATAGGTTGAAAGAAGTGCTTCAAAAATACAGAAAAACACAAAAAGACAATTCCTGGAATCCGATAGCATTAGATTCCAGCACCACCGCTTTGAAGCTTGGTGATTCATCACAGACCATTGCACAAATCAGACAACGGTTATTTATTCTTGAAGACCTTTCGGCCGACTCCAAAAGTGCTATATACGATGATGTTCTTGCTATAGGAATCTTAAAATACCAAAACCGTAATGGCCTACTCGAGAACCCAATTATTACCGAAAAAATCATTGCCTCGCTAAATGTGCCAATTGAAGACCGCATTAAAACCATTACCGTCAATATGGAACGTTGCCGATGGATCGATGTTGATGTTGCTAAAGCCAAAGAACTAATTGTGGTTAATATTCCATCTTATCAATTGACTTATTTCAAGGAAGGAAAGCCGGTTTTGACCTCAAACGTAGTCGTAGGAAAAGACATGAACAAAACCGTGATTTTTAGTGCCGATATGCGCTATATTGTTTTTAGTCCGTATTGGAATGTACCCAAAAGTATAATCGCCAAAGAGATTAAACCTAGCATAGCCAAAAACCCAAACTATCTGTCCCAACACAATATGGAATGGTATAATGGGGGCATTAGACAAAAACCGGGCCCCAAAAACTCATTGGGATTAGTGAAATTTTTGTTTCCCAACAACAATTCCATTTACTTGCACGATACCCCTTCCAAAAATTTATTTAACGAAGAGAAAAGAGCTTTTAGCCACGGTTGCATACGAGTGGCCAAACCCGTAGAACTCGCAAACGAAATCCTAAAAGACGATAAAAACTGGACTCCCGAAAAGATTGATGCCGCCATGCATAAAGGGAAAGAATCCTGGTACACGCTCAAGAACAAAATCCCCGTTTACATCGGTTATTTTACGGCTTGGGTGGATAACGAGGGTGTTATTCATTTTTATGACGATGTGTACCAAAGAGACGATCGGTTGGCAACGATGCTATTTGAGGAATAACCCTGAATTAAGAAATAGCCTATGTATTTTACTGATCAAACGGATTTATACAGATTATTTATTCCCGATTCAAAAAGACCATATAAAAATTTCCGTGAGAAATCAGCTAAATCTGTGATATCAGTGGGCAATTTACCATTGCAAAAGTAAACTGACATGATCCTATAGGAATCTAGAATATACAACCCTCAATATAAAACAAATGAGGCTATCCCAAAAAGACAGCCTCATTTTATAGGTAATTTGATAATTTGCTAGTGCGCTTTTTGTTTATCGAATGTAGTGCTGAGTACTTTCTTGATTTTGTCTAAGGCACCGTTGAATGCTTTTTCGATAGAATCGGCATGTTCCGTAACAGCGATAGGTTGCATATTGGCTGGACGGGCTTCGATAAGACAGCGCTTGTCTCCAAAACCTGTTTTAGCACTATTTTCATCTCCAAAATGCACTTCGATACGAGTCACTTTATCATCAAAACGAGATAACACTCTTTCGATTTCACTAGAGAAATAAGATTCTAATCTTCCGCTACCTTCTACATTATTGTCTGTGTTGATTTGTACTTTCATATTCTTACTATTAATTAATTTTTAATGCTATATCTCAAAGTTAGGAAATTTTCGGCTCCTTTTTGGCTTTTTAGTAAAACATTATGAAAGAAAATAGCCGTTTTTTGATTTAAATACAGAAGTGTCTGAAAACGAAAAAGATAGTGATTAGTGAACCGTTTTTAGTGATTCGTTTTGCTTTCCAGTAAAGCAATTTCGTGTTCGATTACAGCAATACAATTCTCTAGATTTTTTTCGATTTCATGACTCCAAAATCGAATTACTTTCCAGTTTTGAGCTTCCAGATAATTGTTTACCTCAACATCTCTTTGAATGTTTCGTTCTATTTTCTTTTTCCAAAACTCTGTATTGGTTTTAACTTTGTCTTTTTGGGTTTCCCAGTCTTTGCCGTGGAAGAATTCACTATCGACAAATAGGGCTAATTTGAGTTTTTTGAAGGTTAAATCCGGTGTGCCAAATACAGTTCGATTGTTCTTGCGGTAGCGGTAACCAAGATGCCACAAAGCTTTGGCCAAGCGCACCTCATCTTTGGTATTGGTGGAGCGAATGGCAGACATGATTTTGGAACGTTGAGATGGAGTGATACGATCCATAGCATAACAATTTAGAAATTGCTAATTAAAGTTAGGGAGATTGTTTGGAATACTTTACGAGAACAAACAAAATCTATCTTAGTTAAGATCTAAAACCTTCTCTCTTGTTATAATTTGATTGCTCTCAATTACTTTAACTGTTGGAGGATCGGAAAATTTATATTGTTTTAATTCATTAATCAAATCATTGAATTCATCGCTGGTGGCTACCACAGCTTTATCAAGTCCAATAACATCCCCACTTTTAATTTTCTCTTTCACTTTTTTTGCCTCACTAACATCAAGAGTCACTAAATAGCATAATGCTTTTCTATGAACATATTTTAAAGCAATAGCTTCAAGATCTGCTTGTTTATATCTTTCACGCAAACTGGTCTTTGCTGAGATACATATTGGACCTCGCTCTTTCGTATAAAACATCAAATCATATTTTACATTTGGTACGAACGCAACATTGGCATTTAAATATAATGGTAAAATATTTTCACGAACACATAAAGTCGCTAGAATATATTCAAATACCTTTCCATTAAGATTTTTGTTTTCTTCAGGATGCTGTTTATATGCTTCCCAATAAATCGAAATGTACTCGGACGGTTTGTCGTATTCAATATGTAAAAAATTTGGAAATAGACTATCAAATATAATATTGGCTTTCCCCTCTTCTCCTACAGTTATACCTAGTTGATTCAGTTTACTCATTTTATAAATCGTATTTGTAAATTCAGTTTGAAAAACAATTCTTCATTTTCTTTGTAAACCACACCAAACCCATGCCTTGAAGAGCTTGCAGTGTCCAGTTTTGTGCTATTTATCAGATAGTTTTCAAATTCGTTTTTGTTATAAATATGATAGCATAAAACTTCGCCATCTTCCTTTACTATTAAATAACCTCCAGTTGCATCATACTCTCCAGACCAAACTTTCGAAGGCATCATTCCTAAAGCTATATCCGTCAAAAGTCGCTTAGTTTTGTATGCATAGAATTTATGCTTATTTGAGATGTCAAAATTCAAAGGATTATCCTCTTCTACTTTTGAAATTAAATCGATAATTTTTGAAGAATTACTTGTGTAAAAATTGTAAATTATGCTTGCTAAGATCTCTGGAAGTAAACTATCAATTAAAATCAGATTATTTGAAAAAACTTTCTGTTCTGTTTCGACAAATTGAAAGATCCCTCCTTTATTTACTACGAATTCAATTCGGTCTTTTATTTTACTTCTTGTATCAATGGCATTAATGATATCTATTTCATCTTGATTGAGATTTAATCCATTAATTTTAAAAATAAAGTTGGTTGTTTTCCCAGCATTAAGAAGGGTTGAAGGATTTCCTAATTGTGATTTTATGCTAAACCCAAGAGTTGGTTGCTGATTTGTCCTTTGATCGTGAACAACAATTGTAATGTCAGTTTTAGCACTAGAATCTGCCTTTAACGAAATACAATTAATACTAAGCATAAACTGTTCAATCTCTGGTATAGAAAAAGTAGTTTCTCGGTTAGATTTAATTAAATTCAACAATGAAATAGCTTTGTCCTTAAACTCTTGAATAGGGATTCTTAAAACTTCTCGATTACCTGAAATTAAAACAATGTCATCCTGAATAGAATATTCAAAATCACCATTTGTTCCTGAACGCAATATTTTAATAATAGGATAAAAAACATTTTTTATTTTTAATATATTTTCATCTCCAGGTTGAAGAATCTTATCCCCCAAAAGTTTAAATAAAGTATATATTTCACTCCATTCTCCTTTATTTCCTGTTATCATAATTTGGCTTTTATCAATTCAATAATTTTTTCAGCTGTTGCCTGTATGGCAGGAACTGCAACAGAATTGCCAAATTGTTTATAAGCAGAAGCGTCTGCAACTGGGATAATAAAATTATCTGGAAAACCTTGTAATCTAGCCCATTCTCTAGGTGTCATTTTTCTGATTCCTTCACGGTTAACTTCTCCCTTAATATGAGTTGTCGGAGTAAAATCAGTTATTCGTTTATCTATTACAAGATTTCTTTCTCTTCCCATTCCTCCCACTAAAATTGAATTGGATATTTCATCATCTTTAATAATTGCGAAACCAAATCCATTTCCTTTATCAGCATGTCTCGCTTTATGATTAATCAGAGTTTGTAAATACTGAGTTGATAAATAGTATTTAGTAGGAACAACTTTCTTTTCCTTTACGTTTTTAAAAACTACTTTTTCCTCAAAAGGCTCAGGATATTCAAATGAATTTATGTTTAAATCTTTTCTAAAGCCTACAATATAAATTCGTTCTCTATTTTGTGGTACACCAAACTCTTTAGCATTAATTATTTGTGGTTCTGGAACAAAATATCCCAAATCATTTCTCAAAACGTTTAAAATAGTTTCTAACGTTTTTCCTTTATCATGGCTTCTTAACCCTTTAACATTTTCTAAGAAAATTGCTTTTGGTTTCTTTGTTTTTATAATTTCTGCTACATCAAAAAAAAGAGTTCCTCTTGTATCTTCAAAACCACCTCTTTTCCCTGCAATAGAAAATGCTTGACATGGAAAACCTGCACATAGAACATCAAAATTATCTGGTATATAATTTTTAGTGCTTGCTTTTGTTATATCTCCAAAAGGGGTTTCTCCAAAATTTGCTCTGTATGTTTTTTTAGCATTTTCATCCCATTCGCTTGTAAATACACACTTTCCTCCTAGATTTTGCATTGCCATTCTAAATCCACCAATTCCTGCAAACAAATCGATAAACTTGAAAGTGTAATTTTTTGGAGTTGGAAAAGGAACATTTTCTACTTCAAATAACAATTGTTGTAATGCTACATCAGAAACAATATTTAAATTTTCTTCTTGATTTTTGTATTCAACAATTTCATTTAAATAAATTTTAGCTTCTTTTTCATAGTGTTTTTTCACACCATTATGATAATTATGAAGATAATGGGTCACTACAGCTTTTTTGTTATCATCTTCTTCCAAAGTTCGAATCTTAAACTTTTTTCCATCAAACTCTTCTATTGATATTTGCTCTTTCATTTTCATTTCTTAAAATTTAATTCGTTAAAAAAAGTCGCAAAATCATTATCCAATGCGAGGATTATTTTTTCCATAATTTCTATGGAGACATTTCTTTTTCCTTTCTCAATATCAGAAATATAGGTTCTGTCTACATTTGAAATATTTGCCAAAAATTCAATAGAGAATCCTTTCTGCTCTCTTAGTTCTTTGACTTTAAATCCGAATTTTTCTTTTATATTCATAGTTTATAAAAATAGTTTCGTGAGGACAATTGACCTGCTTACAATTGTCCTCATTCAAGATTAGTTTTCAACGTGTTTTCAGACCAAAAAAAAACACCAATCTCTCGACCGATATTTTTTCCAAGGTTTTGATATTTTACAATTGAATCACTTTAGTTCAGAATTTTACGCTATAACCCCATCATTGGCGTTATGGAGACCATCGTTGGGGTTCAGGAGACCATGCATGGCGTTTGAGACCTCATAGATGGCGTTGTACAACCCCATTTTTGGCGTTCTGAACGTCAACTTAGGGTTTCAGGACGCCAAATTTGATGTTCGAAACGCCATGCATTGCGTCTAAGGCTTATTTTATCAACAAAAATGTTGATTGAAAAAGGAAAGGTTTCAAAATATTTTAAAAAAAACGCCAATCTTTCGACTGGCGTTTTGAGGTTTACAAAAGGTTTATTTTAATTTTCTTCTTCTAAATTTTCGAGTTGTTTTTCTAAAACAATATCGGTTTTAATTCGCTTCACGGTTTCCTTACGGGTGATGAGCAACGGGATGGCAACCCCTGCCGCCAATGCCAAGATGATAAAACAAGCCGAAAGACCGTTCTTTACCGTTTCAAAAAAGAGTTTGGTATAAACCTCTGGATCTTGTTCGGCGGTCAATTTCATCACTCCTACCATCGCTTTGTAGGCAAAAAATCCCGGAATCATAGGTATTAATGCCGGCAGCGCAAAGGTCATAGGTGGGGCCTTGCGGTAATGTGCTGCCAATACACTCAAAAAACCAATAAGACTAGAACCACAAAGGGCCGCAAAAACCAATCCGCTTTCAAGTGAAATCAAATAAAATTTAAGCAATCCACCCAAAGCGGCAATGATGTAAATAATTCCTAAAGTGCGGCGGGGTACATTGAACAGCACAGCAAAACCAATACCGGCACAACCCAACCATATTCCTTTTTCTAATAATGCAAAATCCATTTTAGTGTAAATTAAAAATTAATAATGAAACCATCAATCCCAATGCAATGGCAAAAGCGATAACCAAAACGTTTACGCCTCTGGTGGTTCCGTTTAGTATGTTTCCGTCAATCAAATCCGAAAAAGAATTGATCATAGGCACTCCCGGAATTAAAAACAATACCGAAGTGGATAATGCGTGTATAAATTCGCCTTCGGGGTTCCAAAACGAATAGAGCCCCACCAAGAAGGAAGAGGTTAAGGCTGCAAAAAAGATACACAAATAAAAATTGAATTTGAGTTTCATGGTTTCCTGTCTCACAAACAGCCCCACGAAACTTCCTGAAAAACACAGAATCATTTCGATTAATCCACCTCCAAATAATCTACAAAAAGAGGCTCCTGCCAAGGCCACCAAAAATAAAACGGCAAATCTTGGATATAATGGTTTTCGGTCCAATAATTTCATTTCTTTATTAATGCGCTCCACAGACCATTTTTCTTCAACAATTTTCCAACTCATCGTACTGATGTCTGAAATGAGATTAAAATTGAGGTGCATGTTGGGCACCCATTTTACACTGGTAAAAGTTTTGATGTGATCTTTATACGTTAATGTAATCATCAGGGCATGGTTGGTAATCATTAAATCCGAATCGCAACAAAATGCACTAGCTATTCTGCTAATGGTAACTTTGACACGTTCGGTATTGGCTCCCGAAACGATAAGTAAGGATCCAATTTCCAGGAGCATTTCTCCCAGTTCATATTTGTTTGGTTTTGCAACTATTTCCATATAAATGCGGTTGTTAATTTTACTCTCAAATTTACGGATTTACACCCTTTAAAAGACTGATTTAGCCCCCTAAAACATTAATTTATTTAGAAAATAAATAACAAGTGATTTCCATCGATTTCGCTTGTGGTTAAAAGCAAAAAAAGGGTTCAAAAAAGTGTTGGAGTGTTGTTTTTGGGGTTACTTTTTGACTTTTTGAAGGTCTTTTTTGGGGTTAAGAAACCAGAAAAACGTCAATCGAACGACTAACGTTTACTAAAAGTCTATTTTTTTGGGTGTTATTTTATCGAATCATTATTATTTTCAGATTAAAAAAAGATATTGGTATCTTTTGGATAAACGAAAGGCTTTTTATTAAAAATTATGCCCTAGCCCTGATGGAAGTGAAAAGCCTTTTGAAATAAAATGCCCTTTTTTCTTGAATGAAAAGAGCGACCAGCGGAAGCTCCTTTTTATTCTTAGAAAAAGGGCGTTTTATGAAAAAGCTTGCAGCGTACAGCAGGATCAAGCTCCGTATCAAACTAAGGATTACTTATTGTTGCTAATGTTTTAAATCCCATGTTATAGAGCGTAAAAGCTTGGATGTCGCAAATTTCCTGAATGGTTGCCGCGAGTGATTTTCCAGCTCCATGGCCTGCGTTGATATCGATTCTAATTAAAACGGGGTTCGTTCCTGTTTGTTTTTCCTGCAACTCGGCAGCAAATTTAAAACTGTGTGCCGGAACTACCCTGTCGTCGTGATCGCCCGTAGTGACCAAAGTAGCAGGATATTGAACGCCTGCTTTTATATTTTGGACTGGAGAATACGATTTTAGATACTCAAACATTTCTTTGCTGTCTGACGAGGTTCCATAATCGAAAGCCCAACCGGCACCCGAAGTAAAAGTATGGTAACGCAACATGTCCATCACGCCCACGGCCGGCAAAGCGACTTTCATCAAATCGGGACGTTGCGTCATGGTGGCTCCTACCAATAATCCGCCATTAGATCCGCCTCGTATGGCCAGATAATTTGGGGAAGTATATTGCTGCGCAATCAGGTATTCGGCAGCGGCAATGAAATCATCAAAGACGTTTTGTTTTTGCATTTTGGTTCCCGCATCGTGCCATTTTTTGCCATACTCTCCTCCTCCACGAAGGTTGGCTACGGCGTAGATGCCACCATTTTCCATCCAAACGGCATTCGAAATACCAAAACTTGGCGTCAAGCTAATGTTGAATCCACCGTATCCATAAAGAATGGTTGGGTTGTTTCCGTCGAGTTTCAAACCTTTTTTGTGTGTGATTATCATTGGAACTTTGGTTCCGTCTTTGGACGTATAGAACACTTGGGTAGAAACGTAATCCTCGCTTTTGAAATCTACTTTCGGTTGATCATACACCTCCGATTTTCCTGCTTTTGGTTCAAACGAATAAATCGTCCCCGGTGTGATATAATTGGTAAAGGAATAATAAAGTGTTTTTTCTTCTTTTTTGCTTCCAAATCCAGCAGCTGTACCTAATCCCGGCAATTTAATTTCGCGCACTAATTTACCCGAATACTCATATTGCTTCACTATAGAAACGGCATCTTTCATATAATTGGCAAAGAAATATCCAGCTCCAGTTGTTGGTGTCAAAACATTTTCGGTTTCGGGAATTATGTCTTTCCAATTCTCTGGTTTTGGGTTGTTGACATCCGCACTTACAATGCGTTTGTTGGACGCATTTAAGTCGGTTTCTATAAATAATTTTCCGCCTTCGTTTTCTATGATGTTGTTATCACTGTTGAAATTGTCTACAATCGTTACGATAGGACTGTTGGGTTTGGTCAAATCCTGAATGTACAATTCGTTTCCGTAAGTAGAATTGGAAGCAGTAATCACTAGATAATGGTTGTCTTCGGTTACGCTTCCGCCTACATAACGGCGCTTTTGGTCTGCGCCAAAAATTACTTTGTCATCCTTTTGAGCCGTTCCTAATTTATGGTAATACAATTTATGCTGGTCGGTTTTGGCCGATAGTTCGCTTCCTTCTGGTTTGTCATAACTGGAATAATAGAATCCTTCGTTTCCTTTCCAAGCTATACCGCTAAATTTTACATCCACCAAAGTATCTTCTAATTTCTTGAAAGTATTGACATCCATCAAAATTACTTTTCGCCAGTCGCTACCGCCTTCGGAGATAGAATAGGCTACTTTCGAACCGTCTTTTGAGAAATCGACTCCGCCCAATGAAGTGGTTCCTAATTTTGAAAAGGTATTCGGGTCCAGAAAGACTTCTTCTTTGCCTTTGGCATCTTTGCGATACAAAACCGCTTGATTTTGCAAGCCATTATTTTTGTAATAATAAATGAAATTCCCTTCTTTGAACGGTGCGCTTATTTTTTCGTAATTCCATAATTTTTCAAGTCTGGCTTTCAAAGCCTCTCTAAAAGGAATTTGATCCAAATAATCGTAGGTCACTTTGTTCTCCTCTTTTACCCAAGCAGCTGTTTCCGCCGATTTATCGTCTTCAAGCCAACGGTACGGATCATTTACTTTGGTGTCGAAATACACATCGACCGTTTCGCTTTTTGCAGTTTTGGGATAAGTTATTGGAATTGGTTTTTGGTTTTGCCCCAAAGAAACCATTGAAGTAGATACAGCCATCAGAAATAGGATTTTTTTCATAAATTATTAGGTTAAGTACCTAACAAAAATATGGAAAGATTTAGGAAATTGGAGTTAAAATTTAGCTTGAGATTAAAAAAACTAAAATTTAAGGATACTATTAATGTTTTACTGAAGACATTATAGACAATCATTTTTTTCAAACTATTAAGAAATTAAGATTCATTAAGAAAGACCGTGAGACTTAATGAGTCTTAATTTCTTAATGGTTCAATATTTTTAATTTTTAGTTAACTTTTTTCAGAACAAGGCATAAAAAAACCCAAACAATGTTTGGGTTTACTGTGTGGAGAATATCGGATTCGAACCGACCACCTTCCCGATGAAAAATCGGGACGCTCTAGCTCTTATTCACTATCAAATTTTCAATATATTTTCTACTTTTCATCTTTTTAATTTGCAATTCCCTTTGACAGGCTTCACTTCTGGTAACGAAAGTTTCAAAATATTTTAATTCCCAATCTTTAGCAACTTTTGTGTATTTACTTCTGCTATTCAAATGATCTTGAAGACGTACTTCAACGTCTTGACAAGAACCAACATAATATTTATTAAGTGTAATCGAATAAATAATGTAAGTGTAGTACATAAATAGATTAGGAATAAAAAAACCCAAACTATGTTTGGGTTTTTGTGGAGAATATCGGATTCGAACCGATCACCTCTTGCCTGCCAGGCAAGCGCTCTAGCCAAATGAGCTAATCCCCCAACTGTGGCGCAAATATAACATATAATTATAGGAATATGCAAATTTCAAAAACACTATTCTTTTAAAACCAAAAAAATAATAATTTGCTTCCATTCCTTTTTTTAACTTTACATCAAAATACACCTTATGATTACACCTGATAAAAACGGAACCCTCTTAACAACCATAGCGAACAAAATTGCTACGGTGCAATTTGGTCATCCTGCCAGTAACTCTTTCCCAAGAGTATTGTTGGATCGTTTGACCAATGAACTTACTTTTTTGAGTGACAATGAAGAGATATCTGTAATCATTTTAAAAAGCGAAGGAACAGGAGCCTTTTGCGCTGGCGCTTCTTTTGATGAATTATTGGCGGTTAGTACTCTTGAAGAAGGCACTCGCTTTTTTTCTGGATTTGCCAATTTGATTAATGCGATGCGTTCTTGTAAAAAAATAATCATAGGCCGAATTCATGGTAAGGCCGTGGGAGGTGGCGTAGGTATTGCTGCTGCTTGTGATTATGCACTGGCAACTACTGAAAGTAGTGTAAAATTATCCGAATTGGCCATTGGGATTGGTCCATTTGTGATTGAACCTGCTGTAAGCAGAAAAATAGGAAAAATAGCGATGTCCGAAATGACTTTGGCAGCACACGAATGGAAGACAGCTTTCTGGGGACATCAAAAAGGACTATATGCCAAAATACTGGAAACACAGGAGGAGCTGGATCAAGAAGTAACCGCTTTCTCCAAAAAATTATCTCATTACAACCCAGATGCTCTTTACGAAATGAAAAAAGTGTTTTGGGAAGGTACCGCACATTGGGATAAATTACTAAAAGAAAGAGCCGCAATCTCGGGAAAACTAGTACTTTCTGATTTTTCAAAAAACGCTTTAATCAAATAACAATGACAGCTTTTATACTACTGCTTCAAAAAATAAACATTGAAGAAAAAATTAAAAATGCTCCCAATGAAGGATATCAAATCGGCGTTCTTATCGGATCCTATCTTCCCTTTGTTATATTGGTTTTATTAGCCTATTGGACTTATAATAGTGCAAAAAAAAGAAAAGAGTAATATCTAAAAACAATCTCTCTTTGAAAAAAATAATTCTTTTTGGTGTTATCCTCACTTTGTTTATATCCTGTCAACAACAGGAAAAGCCTGCAATCTCTTTTTATTACTGGAAAACCATTTTTAGGCTTTCGCCAAAAGAAAAAAACTGCTTGATTACAAACCAAGTCAAAAGACTTTATATTCGCTATTTTGATGTCGATCTGATTGAGCAAACTCAAATGCCTTATCCCAGAACTCCGATTCGTTTTGAAACCTCAACTGCTAATTTTGAAATTATCCCTGTCGTGTACATCAAAAACAAGGTGATGCTCGACAAGAAATTAAACGTGTTGGACTTGGCTCAAAAAACAAATAGTTTCATTCAACAAATCAACTCAAAAAAGAACATTGCCATTCAGGAAATCCAAATCGACTGCGATTGGACTTTGGCGAGCAAAGACAATTATTTGCATTTTATAGAAGCTTTTAAAAAGGTTTCAAAAAAGAAACTTTCAGCTACCATTCGTTTGCATCAGATAAAATATTTTAAAAAAACAAAAATCCCAAATGTAGATCGAGGTGTACTGATGTATTACAATATGGGTAAAATAGCAACCGATTCTTTAAATTCAATATACGATCGCAATATTGCCACCCGTTATTTATCAAGTCTAAAGAACTATCCTTTGCCCTTTGACATAGCATTACCTATTTATTCTTGGGGGATCCAAATCAGGGACGGAAAAATAATTGGGCTTAGAAACAAAATTGATGCCCATAATTTAAAAAATAACAGTAGTTTTGTTCTTACAAAAAATAATTGGTTTACCATTACACGTTCGAACTTTCAAGACGGTATTTTTTATAAAGAAAATGACCAATTAAAACTAGAAACAATAGCAGCAAACGATTTGTTCGAAATGGCAAATGATCTTAAAGAAAACACCACACAAAACCCGAAAGAAATTATCTTTTACGATTTAGACGAATTCAATTTAAAAAATTATGAAGAAGGCCTTTTTAAAAAAGTTATTGATTGCTTTTAGCGCACTTACCCTTTTGGTTTACGGAACTATCTATGCTTGTTCCGATGGCGATTGGGGTTGGTCATTTGATTCCAACTTTACACCCGAGACTTTTGTCGACAAGTCCTATTCCCCTCTTTTCTTATCTACGGATGTTTTTTACGGAATTGGATACGATACAGAACATCTTACAAGATTCAACTCCGAAAACATTAAGGATTGGTCTACCTACCTAGAAGGAAAAATCGACGAAAAAGATTTGACTTTTTTCCTGACCGATTCAAGTAGTACGGATGTAGCCGATTTAGTCGTTTATTACAAAAAAGGAAAATCCAACAAATGGACTGATAAATGGAACAAAAAAATTAAATTAAACGACAGCAAGATAAAAGACTTTCTTTTGTTTTTAAATGATGCGCAAATTGTAGAAACGTATTCTACCCAAAAATACGATTCATGGAATTATGACGAAACAGTAAAACCAGAAGTTTTATCAGACCTCAATTGGATCAAAACATTAGAAAAAAAATACAACGAAACCAAAGATCCATTCCTGAAAAACCGCTATTGGTTTCTTATAATCAAAGCTAACTTTTACAGTGATCAACAAATAAATGGAGTTACTTTCTTTAATCAAACGGAAAAAACAGTACCAAAAAATACCTTATATTATAGAGCATTGGCCTATATCGCTGGAATTGAATACAAACAAAAACACTTTGCCAAATCCAACTTTCTCTACAGTCAGGTTTTTGACAAATGCCCAACTATGCGAGTAGTTTCGGCCTATTGTTTTCATCCACAGGAAGAAAAAGACTGGCAGCAATCTCTTTCCATGACAAAAATTAAAGAAGAGAAAGCTGCTCTTTGGGCCATTCAGGGTTATTACAATGACGAAGAAAAAGCCATTGCCGAAATCTATAAATTGCAGCCCAAAAACCAGCACCTTGATTATTTATTAACCCGATTAATTAACAATCAAGAAAACAAAATAGACCAATCGTTCAAAGACAAAACGGTTCTTGAAAACAAAAAAAGAACCAAAGACAGCATCCACAAGTCAACCATCAATTTGGTTACCAAAATTGCAGAATCCGACAAGACAGCAAAGCCCTATTTATGGAATGTGGCGGCAGGCTACCTTGAAACCCTAAACGGAAATTTCAAACAGGCCGACAAGGATTTTGACAAAGCAGAAAATATAATGCCCAAAACAACTTTGGCAATAAATCAAGTAAGATTGCTAAGATTCGTTAATAACCTAAGCAAAATTGACCAGTTGAATCCAGAAAACGAAAAAACGATTCTAGCTGATTTATCTTGGTTGTATTCAGAGTTACCTAAAAATGCCATTGAGAATTTCCGTTATGAAAATGCTACCGCATGGAGCAAAAACTATCTAGCAGCATTATACCGTTCACAAAAAAACACCGTGATGGCCGAAATTTTTAATCACGAGTCTGGTTTTTATGACAATGAAAAACAACTGCTCGCCATGAAGGCTTTCTTATCCAAAGCAAACAAAACCGAAATAGAAAAAATTGGCGCCACTATTTATGAAATCAAACTAGCGGATATTAATTATTTTCAAGGAGTTAAAGCAACTTTTCAAAACAAAATCCCAGAAGCTATAGCATTTATGAAACAAGCTGACGGATTGGAAAAAACAGTTTTTTATGGAAATCCGTTTCTAGGAAACATCAAAGATTGTCACGACTGCGACCATCAAGCTCCTCAAAAAAAGAAATACACCATGCTGGATTTCTTGACCATTATCCAAAAAATGCAAGATAATACCGCTAAGCAAGTCGATCTGTATAACAACAATCTTTTACTTGGAAATGCCTTTTACAACATCACCCATTTTGGTAACGGCCGACTGTTTTATGAAGGAAATATTGCGGGAGAAGGCTCTACACCTGATTTTTTCAGAGATCCAATTCGGGACATGATTACCAATTGCTCTTTGGCGAAAACCTATTATGAAAAAGCATTTATGGCTACAAAAAACAACGAACAAAAAGCCAAATGTCAATATATGATTGCCAAATGTGAACGTAATGATTTCTACAACAAAAAATACTATTCGCTTAATTTATCCACTTGGGACATTCAGGATGACCAAATCAATTTTATCGCTTGGCAAGGTTTCAAGAATCTAAAAGCCAATTATTCGAAAACCAAATATTATCAAGAAATCATCAATGAATGTGGGTATTTCAAAACCTATGCACGAAAATAGTTTTCAAAATCATTAGGGAGTCCCCCGTTGAGAAAAAGGCCTTATTTATGACAACGGTGGTACAGCCCTTTTTCTCAGCGGAGTCGGCTATCTGGGCTACTTCGGTAGCTTCCGTCAAATGAAACTCACTGAACTCCGATGAAAATAAATTTATAGTGAAGTAATCCCTCACTCAGCTTTTACAACATCTTCTATATTTTAATCTAAATTATATTCAAGGAAAATCAAGAATGTGCCATTGCCATACAAAGAATACTAATCTTTGCTCCGGGAATTTTGAGCAACGCTTTCGAGCAAGCTTCAAGAGTCGCTCCTGTGGTTAATACGTCATCAATCAAAAGGAAATGCTTGTTTGTGTCTTCTTCGCTGAAAGCTACATCAAAAACCGTTTCAATTCCTTCGATTCTACCCAAAAGATTTTTTTTGGACTGGGTTTTAGAATATACTTTCCGCATTAAAATGGAATCACTCAAAGGAATTTTAAAATTCTCGGACAAGGCCATTCCAAAATTGGTAACTTGATTATAACCGCGTTCTTTCAAACGTTTTTTATGCAATGGAACAGGAATAATCACATCTATATTTTTTATCATTGCAGTGTTCTTCAAATCGGCAGCATACCATTCTCCTAAAAAAGTGCCAATTTCTTCATGTCCTTTGTATTTTAGATTATGAATTATTTCCTGAACCATTCCTTTTTTATGGAAATACAATAACGCTGAAACATGTTCGACGGGAATTCGGCCATAAAACTTTTTGAACCCTTCATTTTCGGGATTCAAATGATGGTTAGTCAAAGGCAATTCATGTCGGCAAACCGTGCAAATTACATATTCATTTGCACCTATAAATGTTTTACAACAAGCACAAACCTTTGGAAAAAACAAATTAATCAAGGAATTAAGCATAAAAAAATTTATTTATCCATAAAAATAAGAAAATCACCATTTCTAACTTCATTTTTTTCTTTTTTTAATTTCCCTTTTTATATTTTTGCACTATTATGGCAAAACAAGAAGATTTATTTAAGAATGTAGTTTCGCATGCAAAAGAGTACGGATTTATTTTTCCGTCTAGCGAAATATACGATGGTTTAAGTGCTGTCTATGATTATGCACAAAACGGAGTAGAATTAAAAAAGAACATACGCGAATATTGGTGGAAATCGATGGTTCAAATGAACGATAACATCGTAGGACTGGATGCGGCTATATTGATGCATCCAACCACTTGGAAAGCATCGGGTCACGTAGATGCCTTCAATGATCCATTGATAGACAACAAAGATTCCAAAAGAAGATACAGAGCCGATGTACTGATTGAAGATTATGCTGAAAAGTTAAATCTAAAAGCAATCAAAGAAATCGAAAAAGCACGTGCTCGTTTTGGTGACGCTTTCAACGAACAAGAGTTTGTGACCACCAACGCAAGAGTTATGGAATACAAAGCTAAAGAAAGACAAATTCTGGAAAGAATGGGTCGCTCTTTAGGAGCTGGTGATTTAGACGATGTAAAAGCATTAATCGAAGAATTAGAAATTGCTTGTCCAGAATCTGGTTCCAGAAATTGGACCGAAGTACGTCAATTCAACTTGATGTTTGGTACCAAATTAGGCGCATCTGCTGATACCGCTATGGATTTATACTTGCGTCCGGAAACCGCTCAAGGAATTTTTGTGAATTTCTTGAATGTACAAAAATCAGGAAGAATGAAAGTGCCTTTTGGTATAGCACAAACTGGTAAAGCCTTCAGAAATGAAATCGTAGCGAGACAATTCATTTTCCGTATGCGCGAGTTTGAACAAATGGAAATGCAATTTTTTGTTCGCCCAGGCGAAGAAATGCAATGGTACGAGCACTGGAAAACCACTCGTTTGAACTGGCATTTATCCCTTGGTTTAGGAAAAGAAAATTACCGTTTTCATGATCATGAAAAACTAGCTCACTATGCCAATGCAGCTGCGGATATTGAATTTAATTTCCCTTTTGGTTTCAAAGAATTAGAAGGAATTCACTCCAGAACTGATTTTGACCTAAAAGCACACGAACAGTTTTCAGGAAGAAAATTACAATATTTTGATGCCGAATGGAATCAAAATTACGTTCCTTATGTGGTAGAAACTTCAGTAGGACTGGATAGAATGTTCTTGGCTGTTTTTGCAACTTCATTAAAAGAAGAAACATTGGAAGACGGTTCAACCAGAACAGTATTGAAATTACCTGCGGTTCTAGCACCTACAAAAGCTGCCGTTTTACCATTGGTTAAAAAAGATGGATTACCGGAAATTTCCAAAAAAATCATTGATGATTTGAAATGGGATTTCAACGTGGCATATGATGAAAAAGATGCAGTAGGAAGACGCTACAGAAGACAAGATGCACTTGGAACTCCATTTTGTATCACAGTAGATCACCAAACAATCGAAGACCAAACGGTAACCATTCGTCATAGAGATACGATGAAACAAGATCGTGTAGCTATCGCCGACTTGAAATCAATCATAGAAAATGAAGTTTCTATGAAAAACTGGTTGATGAAAATGTAACTATCCAAATATATTTTAAAAAATGCTTCTCGATTGAGAAGCATTTTTTTTGTTTAAAATTTAAAAAAACGTGTATTCCAAATATATGTATTTAATTTACAACTGAATAGTATTTAATTTTTCAATTGCTTTTTATCAAATTGCATTAAAAAAACATAAATTTGAGTGATTTTCTTTCGATTAATCACATAATTATTTATTTATTTTTCCTCAATCGTTCTTTAGGAATAATTATTTTAAATAGAAAAGTATAAATTTAGAAATGCTTAAAAAGAATTAAATAACACCATTAAGTCTTAAAAACATGAATTACACTTATATTATCATAGACGATGACCCCGAAAGCGTTTTAAAAACAAAGGCAATCGCCAGTGAATTTTCTGAATTAAATTTTCTTGCTTCTGCTGACAATTATGCAGATGGAGTAGATTTAATTCTGAAACATATGCCAAGACTTATCTTTTTGGAAATAGATCCCATTGACAAAAACAGCAATCTCACCTTACAGTTAATCAATGGATTAATGATGTATTTAAAGGAATTACCCAAAATTGTCATTACTACTAAGAAAAAAGATTTTGCTTTTGATTGCATTAAATACGAAGTTATTGACTATTTATTAAAACCACTATTGGTTATCGATTTTGTGAAATTGATTCATAAGTTGAATAAAATAAACACTGAAGACGAAGTACTACTCGTTCAAAATACAAGCATAAAAGAAAAACAAAATTTAGCCGATATTGGATTAAAAAACAGCAAAAAATCATTCATTTTATGCGTCAAATCCTATGGCGATCACAGATACATTGATTCTGATGAGATTTGTTATTTCCAAGCTGACAACAATTCTACTGATATCCATCTGAAAAATGGAGAAATGATAACGGCATTCAAAACATTAAAACATTTTGAAACTGTTTTATCCAATCCTTTTGTACGAATACACAACAGCTACATTGTGAATCGAAATTATATCTCTAGAATCCATACGGGAAACTCTTTATGTTACATCAAGAAAACCACGATAAAACTACCGTTTTCAAAGTCTTACAAAACCAATATTGACTTTATAATTTCTGAATTTGCGAATGAAAATTATATAGAAACCTAAAAAAATGTCGTTTGCTCTGAATTGCTATCCATTCACTATCAAACGAATACCATTTACCATAAACCCCTTTTTTTGAATTGATTATCGCAGCTTACTGTGTAGTTTTACAAAAGAATTCCAACACAAACGGAATCAAAAACGTAAAAAATAACAACAACATAAAGCCCAGAAATCATGAAAAAAGCTATTTTAACAATCGGATTATTTACATTAGTATTGGCAACAACTTCATTTGCCTCTCCAAAAATTTCAACTTCTAAAATTGCTGATAATGCAGTAATCACATCTATTGATGGGAATGGTGGACAAGATTCTGGAAGAACTAGAAAGTTAGACTACAATGGTAATTTTTCTAATTCTACGATGAATCAATTATCCGATATTGATGGAAATGGCGGACAAGATTCTGGAGGAGGAAAAAAAATAGACTAACAATTAAATCAAAAATAAGATAAAGGCTGTCATTTACTTGATAGCCTTTTTTTATATGAAAAGTTTTAGTATTTTTGATTCAACTCAAATCCTGATATTGAAAAAATATTATTACATACTAATTCTTTTTTTGGTTGTTGTTTTTGGCTGTACCAAAAATAAAATAGCCTCAAAAAATAATAACACCTCAGAAGACAGTCTTTCTTCCTATCTAACTCTTGCTAATGACGACCATTTGCCCATTACTTACAAAAAAAAATACAATCAAAAGGCATTTGCTATTATAATGAACCAAAAAGACGATTCCATTAATAAAGTCAACCTCTTTAAAGTGGCCAATCGATATTATAATATGAACGATTGGAATGGTTATCTTGAAACCTCTAGACTCATTTTAGAACGTTCCAAAAAAAGTCGTGACACAGTAAATATGGCTAAAGCCTACACATATCTAGGTGATTACTATAGTGCACAATCCATATCTGACAGCGCTTATTTGTACTACTTTAAAGCAGAAAAGTTATACCTTAATCTCAACAGCAATTACAATCTAGCTAAAACCATTTTTAGTAAAGCAAATTTACAGTTCAACGAGAGAGATTATTTTAACAGTGAAATAGCGGTTTTCAAAGCATTGAAAACTCTTAAAGGAGAAAATTCGAATGATTTACTTTATGAGTCCTATAATCTTTTGGGTATTTTATACAATGAAAGGGAAGAATTTGACAGAGCTTTAGAATACCATAATAAAGCGTTGGCCATCATAGACAACCAATCTTTACCATCGGTATTGCAATCGAAAGCATCATCCTTAAACAATATGGGCTATGTGTATTTGAACTTGAAAAATTACAAACAAGCCAAAAGCAATTTCGAAGAAGGGTTGAAACAGGAGCATTTATTTGAAGACAAACCCAAATTATACGCTATGTTACTCGATAATTTAGCCTATGCTAAATTCAAACTTAAAGAGTGGGATGAGCTTCCTGATCAGTTTTATAGAGCTCTTAAAATTAGAGATAGTTTGCATCTTACCGCTGGAGTTATCATCAACAAAACCCATTTGTCTGAATATTTTGCTTCCAAAAATGACACGCTAAAGGCCGTTCAATATGCCAAACAAGCACTTAGGCTCTCCCGTAGTACCAATCGATTGAGAAGCATCCTCGAATCTCTCAAACAAATGGGAGCTGTAGACCCCAAAAATGCTTCTAAATATTCTAAAGAATACATCCTTATTAATGATCTTTTGCAAAAAGCAGAACGCAAAATGGGTGAAAAATTCTCCAGAATAGAATATGAAACCGACGAAATAAAAGTCGAAAACACCAATCTGGAAGGTCAAAATAAGAAACTTTTATTAATTTTCGGATCTTTTATAATATTGGCTATATTATTGTATACCATTAAATTACAAAAGGTCAGACAACGCGAATTAATATTTAAACAACAACAGCAACAAGCGAATGCTGAGATATATAATTTATTAATCAATCAACAAAACACTATAGAAATCAATAGTATTAAAGAAAGAAAAAGAGTGGCACGGGAATTACATGATGGCGTTTTGGGCAGAATGTTTGGTGTACGAATAAATTTAGATAGTTTAAACAAAATAAAAGACGATTCTGGTATCGAAAGACGATTAAATTACCTTTCTGAACTCAAAAACATAGAACAAGATATTCGTGAAATTTCACACAACTTGAATAGAGAAAAATCAGAATTAATTAATAACTTCGTGGCTATAGTCACGAATTTATTCGAAGAACAAAAAAAAACATATACTACTAAGTTTCTTGCACACATCGATCCTACTATAAAATGGGACATAATTGACAATACTGTAAAAATTAATTTATACCGAATTCTTCAAGAATCACTTCAAAATTGTAATAAATATGCAAAAGCAACAAAGATTAAGGTTGAATTCAAAAGACAAAATGACAATTTAGCTTTAAAAATAAGTGATGATGGTATAGGATTTAACATCAACCGAGCTAAAAAAGGTATCGGTCTGCAAAACATAAAAACAAGAACTATAGAATGTGAAGGAACTCTTGAAATAAAATCAAAAAAGGAAGAAGGAACTTCAATAACGATAGTGATTCCAATTCAAAAAACACATAAAACAGTATAAAAATGGTAGTGGATTCAAAAGTGGAAAAATTAATTAAAAAGAATATTTTAATCGTAGACGATCATCCTTTTATAATTGATGGGTATAAAAATGCCATTACACGATACAAACCCAATCTTTACGAATACTCTTTTACTCAAGGCAAAGATTGTGAAACTGGATATAATATTATTTCAAATCCGGAAACACCTCCATTTGATGTTGCTTTTTTGGACATAAGCATGCCTGTTTATGAAGAAAAAGGAATTCTTTCTGGTGAAGATTTAGCTAAATTAATTATCGAATTAATGCCCAATTGCAAAATTATTTTGCTTACCATGTACACTGAATTACTCAAAATTAAAAACATAATAGACTCTATAAATCCAGCCGGCCTAGTGATAAAAAACGACTTAACATTTGATGAGTTACTTTTTGGCTTTGACATTGTATTAAAAGATGAAATCTATTATAGTCATTCTGTAATTAAAATGGCCGATCAAATTAATAATGATTTTGAAGGTATCGACCAATTTGACAAATTAATCTTATTCCATATTTCAAAAGGAACCAAAACAAAAGATATTCCACAATACATTCCAATTTCAATACTTGCTATAGAAAGCAGAAAAGTAGCTTTAAAAGAATTATTTAAAATAGAAACAGGAAATGATATTGATTTAATTCGGGAAGCAAAAGTTAGAGGTATTATCTTTTAACACCTGAAAGCGACAAAAAATAACACTATATTTAAGATTTTTTTTTTGAATGTTTTACTATCTAATTCTATAAAACTTCATAACTATTGATACAATCAACACTAAAGTGGTGAAATTTAAGCAGCCTTCCATAAAATAAAAAATAATTATTTCTTATTTATTAATAACTTTTTAATTTTAAACTCCTTAACCATTAATACTCCTAAAAATCAAAAAGCCACCCAAAAAGGTGACTCTTGATATACTTTAATAATTAATTGTTTACTTTTTTATCACCTTGATAATTTTCGCAGTATTGTTTGATTTTATTTCGGCAAAATAGATGCCTTCTGGAAGATTTGACATATCAATTCTATCAGAGGTTGCATTTATGTTTTTAAAAATCACTTGCTGTCCAAGTCCAGTAAATACTTTTACACTTGTTAATTCTTGATTATAAAATAAATTCAAATTATCATGTACTGGATTTGGATAGTAGGAGAACAGTTTAGAATCAAAATCATCAACACCCAATGTAAAAGAAATTGTAACAGGCAAATTAGCCTCGCTGCTGCAATTATTTAAAGTTTGGGTAGCATAGTACGTTTTTGAATTCTGCAATACAGTTCCATCCACCAAAGGGCTTATCCCTGCAATTGCATCATTATCTGTAGCATACCATTTAATTTCAGTTCCATCGACTATAATATCTGACAAAACTGCACCGCTGCTTAAAGTTTGTATTGCTAATCCGGTTGGAGCAGGCGTTACATTAATGGTAACCATTACCGCTAAACGTATTGTCCCTTCGCAAGAATTTAAAGTTTGACTTGCATAGTACCAAGTATTATTTACCAAATCAGTAGTACTATCCAAAGGAGCACCTCCAGTAGTATCTGAATACCAATTTATTGAAGTACCAGTAGCCAGTAGATTTGATGTTTTTGCAGCATTACAGAATGTTTGTGTAGCAGTTCCTGTTGGTTCAGGAGTCGTACTAATACTTACCGTTATTTTTGAGGCAGGTCCTGACCCGCAAGGTCCAGTTCCGTTTACAGCTATAACACTATATTCTCCGGTTTGATATTGTGCCAAATTATCAATAGCAATACTTTGTGTAGTAGCCGTAAAACCATTTGGTCCTGTCCATAAATAAGAGGCAGCACCTGTTACAGTACCAGCAGTAAGATTAAGTCCTTGTCCAGAACAAACTACAGCGTTACCAGTTATTACTGGTGCTGTTAATAGAACAGAACAAATAGTAAAGGTTCTTTTTTCAGCCAAGCTCCATGCATTACCATTGTCTTTTACCCTAATAAAAACATTGTGATCACCTGAGCTAAGAGTGCTAGTGGCAATATCTGAAAGCGCAACTGTGATTGATTCAGCAGGCGTACCAATGTTAATTACAGTTCCATTTCCTAAACCAGGATCCGTATTAAAGTAGTATTCTCCAGCAACAATAGGTTCAATTGCAGTACTAACTGCAGTTGGCTGCATATACACAACTCTACCTTCATACATACTCCATTTTCCTTTTGAATCTTTGGTTCTAAAAAACAAATTATGAAACCCTTCTGACAATCCTGTAGTGGAAACCTGAGTAGTTATACTAAGAGGATTACCCTGAGTAAATGAAGCTAATGCAGTTCCATTTCCAATACCTGGTTCAGTATCAAAAAAGTATTCTGCAGCTACAATTGGAGAACTGCTTAGTACCAAAGCTTCTGGCTGAACGTAAAAAACCCTACCTTCATACATTCCCCAATTACCATCAATGTCTTTAGATCTGATAAACAAATTGTGAAATCCTTCGGTAAGCGTTGGCAATGCAATTTGAAAATTCTCAGTTACAGTAAGTCCACCTGCAGTGCTTAAGGGGGTTCCTTGACCAACTCCGGGATCGGTGTCTATAAAGTATTCAATAGCTGCAATTGGTTTCACATCAAGCTTAACAATGTTCTTTTTGCAATCTGTTTGATTAATTTCGATATCAATTCCGTTATCATTTCCAATTAAAGTAGGATTACTGCTTACTACACGAATACGATAACCCGTCCCTACAGGTGTAGCCAAAGGTATAACTGCATAGATACTTGTGTTTAATGGCGAATTTAGCGTTCCTATGTTAACTGGACTGCTAAATGACCCTGCGGCATCTGACAATTGAGCCGTAAAAACGTTAGCGTCATCATACTTTCCTGTTATGGCAAAATCTACTGTAACTACAGCACCTCCGCAAAAGTTTTCTCCTTTTACAAGAGCTGTTCCTAAAGTAGTATCTGCCGTTATACCTATTTTTGCTAAAAATGGATTTCTTGTTGTACCATTTAAAGATGTAATACCAAAAATTGTACTGGTAGTATAATACCCATTAATGTAACAATTCCCATCAGCATCAACACCTATTTTGCTGCCCGCATCCTGTCCGCTTTCTCCTGCTTGCTGTAACCAGGCAATATTACCTGTACTATCATATTTGGCTACAAAAATATCACTGATACCACTGCTGGTATTACTAATGTTTAGAGCAGAAAAATCAGTGTTATGTTGAAACCTCCCAGTAACAAAACAATTCCCGTTTGCATCTAATGCAATTCCGTCACCAAAATCAGCATCTAAACCGATTCCGTTTTGAGTCCAAACTACAACACCAGCGGCATTGTATTTTGTGGTAAAAATATCGTAGAATGTCACAGCCGAACTTGAATAAGAGGCACCTGTAACGTAGCTGTTCCCAACAGCATCAGTTACTATGTCATTTCCCATGGAATAATCAGTAGCTCCTTTTTTGTGCCACACTGTATTTCCTGAAGGATCACATTTTCTTATAAAAAAATTTGTATTATAACCATAATCCCTATAAGAACCTGTAAGATATGAATTTCCGTAATTATCAACGGATATACCATTAACTACATTTTCTAAATTCATCACGTTATAATAACCACCGTCCACTTTTGCCCATTGAGCTACCCCCGCTGAATCGTATTTAGCATAAAAAATTTGAACGTAGCCAAAACTTCCTCTATAGGAATATCCTCCTACATAAGAATTTCCAGTAGAATCAATTGCAATACTATTTCCTTGCTCCCCATTTACAGTGCCATATTTTTGAGCCCATACAACATTCCCGTCAACATCATATTTTACAATGAAAATATCTGATTGTCCTGAATTGGATAAAGTTGTTACTCCAAAAGTAACAGAACCTATATAAGATCCAGTAATATAATAATTTCCAGAAGCATCTGCAGTAATATCAGTAGGTATTTCAACACCTGTACCACTACTTCCAGTACGATCCCAAACCAAAGTCCCTGTTGTATCGTATTTCTTGATGTTTACATGTGAACTTATTTGGTTTACAATATAACTGTTTCCTGCAGCATCGGTAAAAATTGAACCATCATCTGTAGTAGTTACAGCACTTATCCCATCTATGTTTGTTGCCCAAGACCAATCAGGTGTTGTCAATTGACTATTGCCATTTACTGTAATAGCGCTTCCATTATCGGTACCTAATACCGCTGGTGCTGCACATATCACTCTGATACGGTATTCAGCTGCAGGAATAGTTAACGAAGGAATAACGCAGTTTATAGGACTAGTTGTGCCTACACCAATGTATTTAGGATAAAAAAAAGAACCTGAAGGATCAGATAATTCTACTGTAAATGTAGCACCCACAGGGAAAGTTCCTTTAGTAGAAAAAGGAACACTTATAGAACCTCCTGCGTTGTAATTATGAGAAGCTAACGGAAGAGTCATAATCATTTCTGTCCCTTCTATAAGATCACCAATTTTAGCAATAAAAGGCTGTCTAGCAACACCATTTAATAAAGTAGTCCCAAAAGTAGTGCTAGTCGTATAATAACCGTTAACATAAGCATTTCCAGCCCCATCAACGCCAATTTTACTGGCAGCATCCTCTCCGCTTTCACCTGCTTGTTGCACCCAGACTACATCGCCTAATTTATCATATTTGGCTACAAAAACGTCACTGATACCGCTGTTAAGGTTACTAATAGCTATAGAACCAAAAGCAGCACTTTGCTGAAACCTCCCTGAAACATAGCAGTTCCCATCCATATCAATAGCAATGCCATCACCATAGTCATTGTCTACACCTCCTGCAGTTTTTGACCATAGAATTTGACCTGAGGCATCATATTTAGTTGTGAAAATATCGTATATTCCTGATGAATAATAAGCTCCTGTTACATAACTGTTTCCAACTGCATCAGTGATAATGTCATTACCAATAGAATAATCAGTAGCTCCTTTTTTGTGCCACACTGTATTTCCTGAAGGATCACATTTTCTTATAAAAAAGCTTCTGTTGTAATTATAATCTCGATTAGAACCTGTAAGATATGAATTTCCATAATTATCAACGGATATACCATTAACTACATTTTCTAAATTCATCACGTTATAATAACCACCGTCCACTTTTGTCCATTGAGCTACACCAGCTGAATCGTATTTAGCATAAAAAATTTGAACATAGCCAAAACTTCCTCTATAGGAATATCCTCCTATATAAGAATTCCCAGTAGCATCAATTGCAATACTATTTCCTTGCTCTCCGTTTACAGTGCCATATTTTTGAGCCCATACAACATTCCCGTCAACATCATATTTTACAATAAAAATATCTGATTGTCCTGAATTGGATAAGGTTGTTACTCCAAAAGTAGCAGAACCTGTATAAGAACCAGTAATATAATAATTACCTGCTTCGTCTGCAATAATGTCAGTTGGGTTTTCAACTCCGACACCACTGCTTCCAACACGATCCCAAACCAAAGTTCCAGTTGCATCGTATTTTTTGATGTTTACGTGCGAACTTATTTGGCTTACAACATAACTGTTTCCAGCTGTGTCCGTAAAAATTGAGCCATCATCTGCAGTAGCTACAGCGCTTGCCCCAGTTATGTTTGTTGCCCAAGCCCAGTTCGGAGTAGGCACTGTTTGGGCATTAATTTGTGATCCATACAATGTAGAGAGTATCACAAATAATATAAATATTATTTTTTTCATCGTGAATCGGGTTTTAGATTAGAATTTTTAAATTCAGAAATGATTTGAAAATCTTTCTTATTGTTGGCCTTTAGCCATAAATTCTATATTTAAAGTCCCGTTTTGAGGTAGTACAGAATTTTGAATATCCATACTAGTTATTTGAGGTATATTTGTGGCTCCTGTTGTGTTGGGAGATGGATAACTACCACCATAGATACCAATATCTGTTCCGTCAGTTCCATATTTAAAACCTAATGAAGTGGCTAATAAAGTCCAGTCGTGTTTTGTAGCATCTTCAAGTGTAATATTCAATGGTATTGTTGTTGTAAATTGTGCGTCAACAGTGTTTACGTTTCCTACCCCCGTATTGTTTGTTGGAGGAAAAGTTTTGTAGTTTGCTGGGTCAGCATAAATCATTATATTTTTATTCCAAGTATTTTGAGAATTATAAGCATCATAACTAGAAGAAGGCTCTATCATAATGTTATTAGTAACTGTGGCATATTTTACGGTATACAAGAAATTTCCACTTAAGAAAATATTATTGGTAACTATTACGCTTGGCTTGTCTGAATAATATATACCTGACGATGAAATTACATTATTGCTTATGATTGTGTTTTTAAAATTGTTGACAGCAAAATAATTAGCAAAATTATTCCGACATATCCAACCAGACCCCAAAATAGATACATTAGAAGAAATAAAATTTCTTTCTAAAGTAATATTATTGACAGCTAAAGATCCGCCAGACCCAGAAACTCCAATAAAATTTATTCCTTTTATGGTGCTCCCAGTTGGTAAAGTAGTCGAATTTCCTTGGCTTAAATAAATATAATTTAATAGTGTTGAAAAATTAAACTGCGTACCTTTAACATGATGTCCAGCGCCAATAAGTACAAGACGTTTGTTTAGTGTAACATCGCCGTAACTGGTTTGAGAACCATGAATGTAAATAGTATCCCCAACTGCTGAGGCATCAACAGCTGTCTGTACAGAAGTATATTGTCCTGCACCAACTGATCCATTGTTTACGGTTCTAATGGTTGCAGTCGCAGTAAATGCTGTAACTGCAAGTACAAATAAAAAGTAGATTTTTTTCATTTTTGGAAATTTTAATTTTGCCTACTCTTTATTAGGATTTTCAGCTTGCTCCTTATTTTATTTAATTATTGAAGGGTTATTTTCTAACTTATTTTATAATTTGTGTTTTTGAAAATCTCTAATGATAAATCATCTCTTCAAATTGACATGTGCTATACATTATTATTTATATACCGAATTAGACACGAAAACAAAGATTATGCAATAATTAAAAATCTTATTTCATAAAATATAATATAAAACACTCGTTATTAACTCAATGCTAAATGAGAACTCAAACTTAAATTAAACAGGAGTACAATTCAATACCCATTAATGGGTATTTTTCAGAAGTAATAAATAGTACTTAATGACTTTATTGCAAAAAATTAGTCTTAGTTCACAGTAAATACAAAACAAAAAAAGCCGCCTCAAGTATGAGACGGCTTTGTGTGTGTGTAGTTATGAGTTTTATTCGCTTATAGCATCCCAACCCCTTGCTTTTAAAGGGATTTTAGTATTAGCTCTGGTTATAAGATGAATCCCTTCGCTTTCTTGAGTCATGTGCCCAATGATGCTGAAATTTGGATTTCCTTTAATTTTTTCAAAATCATCCATAGCAATGGTAAAAAGTAATTCATAATCCTCTCCTCCATTAATCGCTACTGTTGTACTATCAATATTAAATTCTTCGCAAACATTGATAAATTGAGGGTCAATTGGCAATTTATCCTCATACAAATTGCAACCAACCCCTGATTGTTTGCACAGATGCATAATCTCTGAAGACAATCCATCAGAAATATCAATCATAGCAGTTGGTTTTATTTCTAAAGCATGCAATAAAGTACGCACATCTTTACGGGCTTCTGGTTTTAATTGGCGCTCAATCAAATAGGTATATGCATCCAAATCAGGTTGTGAATTAGGATTGACTTGAAAAACTTGTTTCTCACGTTCCAATACCTGCAATCCCATATAAGCGGCTCCAATATCTCCCGTTACTATTAATAAATCGGTTTTTTTTGCACCATTTCGATACACAATTTCATCCTCCTCTGCTTCACCAAGAGCAGTAATACTAATTATTAATCCTTTTTGAGAAGAGGTTGTATCTCCCCCGATTACATCGACTTTGTATTCTTGGGCTGCGTGTGCAATTCCTTCATATAATTCTTCTAATGCTTCCAATGGAAAGCGATTAGACACCGCTATAGAAACAGTAATTTGTGTTGGTCTGGCATTCATCGCGCAGATATCAGATACATTAACTACAACAGCTTTGTATCCTAAATGTTTTAAAGGCATATAAGCCAAATCAAAATGGACTCCTTCGATCAATAAATCGGTTGAAACAATCACTTTTTTCTCTTTGAAATCCAATACAGCTGCGTCATCTCCAATTCCTTTTAGTGTAGAAGGCTGGGTAATTTCGAAGTTCTTCGTTAAATGGTCTATTAATCCAAATTCACCTAATTGTGCTATGCTGGTACGTTGCGGAGTTTTATCTTCAATCATTTTGTTTATTTATTGCTTTTTGGTTTTTACCAAGGCTGCAAAGGTACGAAGTTGATTTGCTTTATAAATTTAAAATTGATATGATTTTACGAAGCCTTTTTCATCTGATTCCCATATTTTTTTTGCATCTTTAATCTCTTAAAAAACAAAAAATGAACACATACGACATTGTTACTCTCACTGTAAATCCCGCATTAGACAAAAGCACCCATTTTAAAGGATTGGTTGCCGAACAGAAAATTCGTTGTTCGGAACCTCGTTTTGATGCTGGAGGTGGCGGAATCAATGTTTCCAAAGCTATTTCTCGTTTGGGAGGATTATCTTTAGCAGTGTTCACTTCTGGAGGACCGTTGGGCAAAATGTTGGAAGAATTGGTTGCCAAAGAAGCCATTACCTTTCAAGCTATTCCTATTCAAACCTGGACTAGAGAAAGTTTTGTAGCAGTAGATGACAATACCAATTCCCAATATCGTTTTGGTTTTACCGGAGGAGAAATCACCGATGAAGAAGAACAAACTGTACTGAATACCATAGCCAACTTAAAGCCTAAATTCATGGTTGCCAGTGGTAGTCTTAACGAAGGTTTGTCTTCTGATTTTTATAAAAAAGTTGCCGAAATCGCTAAAAAATCCAATTCAAAATTGATAGTAGATACCTCAGGAGAAGCCTTGAATAAAGTTTTAGAAACGGGAGCTTATCTTATCAAACCAAACGTTGGGGAACTCGCCAAATTAATAGGCGTTGAACGATTAGAAATGGAAGAAGTCAATGAAGCGGCCAAACAAATCATAGCCAAGGGCGGTGCTGAAATTGTAGTGGTTTCACTCGGGCCTCAAGGAGCTGTTCTCGTAACCAAAGACAATTATGAATTTGCTCCGGCTCCCAATGTCGCCAAGAAAAGTACCGTTGGTGCCGGTGACAGTATGGTTGGTGGAATGGTTTGGGCGCTTTCGCAAAATAAAAGCTTAAAAGAAGTAATCCGTTGGGGTGTTGCCTGTGGGTCTGCAGCCACGATGAACGAAGGGACGCAATTGTTCAAAGGTTCAGATGCACAACGCTTGTTTGATTGGTTGAAGGATAAATAAAAAAGGAAGCCCCCTAGCCCCCGAAGGGGGAACAAATACAGCCTGATGATTTTAGTCGTAAGGTTTTTTTCTTTATTAATAATTCAATAAAAAAAACCTGACAATTTTTACATCATCAGGTTTTCTATATTTTTATTCCAATTCCCGCTTCGGGGGCTAGGAGGCTTTAATCATTCAATTTTAATACCGCCATAAACGCTTCTTGCGGAATTTCAACATTTCCTACTTGGCGCATACGCTTTTTACCTTTTTTCTGTTTTTCCAACAATTTACGTTTACGGGAAATATCCCCACCGTAACATTTGGCAGTAACGTCTTTTCGTAAGGCCTTAATCGTTTCACGTGCAATAATTTTAGCACCAATCGCCGCTTGAATAGGAATATCAAATTGTTGTCTCGGAATCAATTCACGCAATTTCTCGGTCATTTTTTTACCAATGTTATACGCATTGTCTTCGTGAATCAACGCAGAAAGCGCATCAACTGTTTGACCATTCAATAAAACATCCAATCGAACTAATTTTGAAGTTTTCATTCCAATTGGAGAATAATCAAATGAAGCATAGCCTTTTGAAACTGTTTTCAATCTGTCGTAAAAATCAAATACAATCTCCGCCAAAGGCATATCGAAATTTAACTCTACGCGCTCTGTTGTCAAATACGTCTGATTCGTAATTTGACCCCGTTTTTCAATACACAAACTCATTACATTTCCAACAAAGTCAGCTTTAGTAATAATAGTTGCTTTAATATAAGGCTCCTCAACTCGGTCTAAGCGAGATGGTTCTGGTAAATCAGATGGATTGTTAACTATAAAAGCAGTTTCCGGATGCTTTTTGGTGTAAGCCAAATACGAAACGTTCGGAACCGTAGTGATTACCGTCATATCAAACTCACGCTCCAATCGTTCTTGAATAATCTCCATGTGCAACATTCCTAAGAATCCACATCGGAAACCAAATCCCAAAGCCGCAGAACTTTCGGGAACAAATACCAATGAAGCATCATTCAATTGCAGTTTTTCCATAGAAGAACGCAAATCCTCATAATCTTCTGTATCTACAGGATAAATCCCGGCAAATACCATTGGTTTTACATCCTCAAAACCAGTAATCATATTCGTTGTAGGCGTTTTGGCATCCGTAATCGTATCTCCTACTTTTACTTCTTTGGCTTCTTTAATTCCCGAAATCAAATACCCAACATCTCCTGTCGAAATCACATTTTTAGGAACTTGATTCAATTTCAAAGTCCCCACTTCATCGGCAAAATATTCATTGCCCGTAGCCATGAATTTTATTTTTTGTCCTTTGCGAATTTCTCCATTTTTTACACGGAAAATTACTTCGATACCACGAAACGGATTGTAATGCGAATCAAATATCAAAGCCTGAAGAGGCTCGTCTTTCACCCCTTTTGGAGGTGGAATTTTTTCAATAATCGCAGCCAATATATTTTCTACACCAAAACCAGTTTTACCCGAAGCGTGAATAATATCTTCCAACTTACATCCAAGCAAGTCAATAATATCGTCACTTACTTCCTCTGGATTGGCACTTGGTAAATCTACTTTGTTCAAAACCGGAATAATTTCCAAGTCATTTTCAAGAGCTAAATACAAGTTAGAAATCGTTTGTGCCTGAATACTTTGTGCAGCATCCACAATCAATAACGCACCTTCACAAGCCGCAATCGAACGCGAAACTTCATAAGAGAAATCCACGTGACCCGGAGTATCAATCAGGTTCAAGATATAATCTTCCCCTTTATACTTATATTCCATCTGTATGGCATGACTTTTAATCGTGATACCACGCTCACGCTCCAAGTCCATATTATCAAGCAATTGCGCCTTTTCTTCACGGGCAGTTACTGTTTGGGTTGCCCCCAATAAACGATCCGCCAATGTACTTTTTCCGTGGTCAATATGTGCAATGATGCAAAAATTTCTAATATGTTTCATGTGTAATTTTTATTTACTTTTTGGAACATCCAATGCTCCGCAAGTCATCTTCTAAATAATATCAAATTTTATGTAAACTTGTGCTTTGTAATGAGGGCGTGACCACAAGGGCCGGGCTATTCGCTACAAGTCCTCGCAAAGTTCCGCTATCGCTGCACTTTACTGTGGGCTTTTCGCTGCTATCCCTCACGCAGTAAAGCGACAATTAATCTGCAAATATAGTTTAAATTCAGGAGTTTCAAAGTGTCGAATTCGTAAACTAACACCTTTAATAAGAAGTCTTTCTTCGTTACTCTTTCTTGTATTCGTCTAAAAACCGTAATTTTGCAAAAAATTTAAGGACGATGATTAAGATTGGCAACATTATATTACCCGAATTTCCCCTACTGTTAGCGCCTATGGAAGATGTGAGTGACCCTCCATTCCGCAGATTGTGCAAAACACATGGCGCCGACTTAATGTACTCCGAATTTATTTCTTCCGAAGGCCTAATCCGCGACGCCATCAAAAGCCGAATGAAATTAGACATCTTCGATTACGAAAGACCTGTGGGAATTCAAATTTTTGGTGGAGACGAAGAGGCAATGGCACTTTCCTCAAAAATAGTTTCTACCGTAAACCCTGATCTAATAGACATCAATTTTGGTTGTCCTGTCAAGAAAGTCGTTTGCAAAGGAGCCGGTGCCGGAGTTTTAAAAGACGTAGATTTAATGATCCGTTTGACACAAGCCGTTATCGACAGCACGCATTTGCCGGTTACCGTAAAAACACGTTTAGGATGGGACGACAGCTCCATAAATATTGATGAAGTTGCCGAGCGTTTGCAAGACATTGGTGTTGCCGCTTTGAGCATCCATGCCAGAACCCGTGCCCAAATGTACAAAGGCCATTCCGACTGGTCGCACATTGCCCGTGTCAAAAATAACCCAAGAATCACAATGCCAATTTTTGGAAATGGCGATATTGATTCTCCCGAAAAAGCATTGCATTATAAAAATGAATACGGCATCGACGGAATAATGATAGGTCGCGCCGCTATTGGTTATCCTTGGATTTTTAACGAAATCAAACATTACTTCAAAACTGGAGAACATTTAGCAAAACCAACAGTTGCAGACAGAGTCGAAGCGGTTCGCAATCACCTTACTTGGGCAATGGAATGGAAAGGAGAACGTCTTGGTATTGTTGAAACTCGTCCGCATTACACTAATTATTTCAAAGGAATTCATTCGTTCAAAACATACAGACAAAAACTAGTAACCCTAGACCGTCCTGAGGAATTATTTTCGCATTTGGATGTTATTAAAGAGGCTTATGCTGATTATGAGGTGGTGTAATAATTGATTCTTCTCTTTTATTTTGTAAAATAAAAATTACTTTTGCAAAAAAATATAAGATGAAAAATTATTTAGTTTTAGGTTTATTTTTAATAAGTTTTTTAGCAAAAGCACAAGAATCAGAAAAAGTATCGGTTGAGAAAAATTTGAACAGTATACAGGCTGGATTAGTTAGTCTTAGTTTTCGAAACGAAACACGATTGGAACGAAAAATTACACTAAGAAGTGAAATTGGACTCTCAACCGGGTCTTCTACAGTGAAATATCCTGATGGCACAACGGAAGCGTCTTTTTTAATCGTACCGTATATTAATATTGAGCCACGTTGGTATTATGGTTTAGACCGTCGTAGTCGTTTGAACAAAAATACAATAAATAACGGTTCTAATTATTTCTCTCTTTTGACGACTTATGTTCCCAGTAGAATGGCTTTGGTCAATACCAAAGATTTTGAAGTCGCACCTTTCATTGCTATAATTCCTGAATATGGTATCCGAAGAACAAGTATTCGTAAGCATTTTTACTCAGAATGTTCTGCTGGAATTGGCTATAGACATAATTTTTTTGACAAATCTTATAATTACACCATTGATGAAAATGAAGTAATTATTGATGTTCAATTCAAATTCGGTTATATCTTCTAGCCTGAGTTCGATTAGTACTTCTTTTCTTTTTTGTTATGCTATGAAAAACTAAATAGCATGCCTAGCCCTGATAGAAGTGGAAATCCTTTTTGTTTTTTCTTTAAAAACAAAAAGATTATAACGAATAGCAGGACTAATAGTCTTGAATACTTCAAATGTGGTGCTCCAAATTATTCGTATGCTAGAAAAATGGACGTTTTGTAGTTTTTGCCAGGAGTATTTAAAGCGAAAAATCTTTTTTGATTATTTAACCCAACAGCTTCTTACTCACCCGGCTGCTCGCAATCAGCGAAGCAATAAAACCAAGGGTAATAATAGTTAGCATAACTATTAAAACATTTTCAAAAGTAAAAACTACGGGATAAGCCAGTGTAGGAGTTATCATTATCAACTCATACTGTTGCTGCAGTAACACAAAAACGATACCCAATAACAAACCGATAATTCCGCCAAAAACACTCAGCAGTGTCCCTTGCAGTAAAAATATATTGCGCAAATCCTTGATATCAGTCCCGAGATTAAAAAGTGTTTTTAGGTTTCCTTTTTTATCCAAAATCATCATGATAAGCGCACCGATTAAATTAAAAAGCGCCACAATAATTACAAGTGTAAATATCAAATATACCGCAATATTTTCGGTATTCAGCATTTTATACAAAGCTTCATTAAGCTGTTCCTTGTTTTTTACGGTAATTTTATTGTTGAAAATTGCCTGCAGTTTTTGGAGAACCGCAGCTTCATCAGCATCTTTCTTTAATTTGATTTCAAGATGAGAAATCTGATTGGTTTTGTATTCCAATAATTCCTGTGCCAAGCCTAAATCTGCAAACACATATTTCGAATCCAAATCTTCGCTAATCGCATAAATTCCAACTGGAAAAACATCCGTCGAATTAAATGCTTGAGCAGGGTTTTCAATAGTTCCTTTGCCAGGTTTTGGCACAAAAACCTCGAATGAATTATTATAATCCAACAAACCCATCGAGAACTTTTGAGCAATGCCATATCCTACAACTACTTGATAGGTGTCTGGTTTTAGCCATTGTCCATTGTATAATTTTTTACTAAAATCGCTAACGGCGTTAAAAGTAGCATCAACACCTTTTAAGTAAGTAACCTCTTGTTTTCCATTAAAAGTAAACAATACTCGCTCTTCAATAACCTTCGAATAGGAAGCAACGCCTTCAATTGCTGCAATCTCTTCTTCCTGTTTGGGTACAATAAAAAAAGATTTTCCAAGCGTACTGCTTACTTTAAGGTCGGGGTCAATATCATTGGTAAAAGAAAGACTGAATTCCTTCAAGCCCGTAAAAACTGAGAGCACGACAAACAATGCCATGGCTCCCACAATAATTCCCATACTAGCAATACGATTAATAATATTGATAGCATTATTTTTGCTTTTGCTAAAAATATACCGCTTGGCTATGTGTAGAGGAAAATTCAAACTTTATTGAAATCTGCGTTTGTCCAACAAATCTCTATTCTCAATCGGATTTTCTTGATTTTTCAAGGCATTATCAATCTTCTCGATATAATCCAAAGAGTCATCAATAAAGAAAACCAAATTTGGCACTTTACGCAATTGCAAACGTACTCTTTGCGATAAATCGTGCTTAATTAAAGTCGAATTAGCCTTAATCCCCACCAACGTTTCCGCTGCTTTTTCTTGAGGAAAAATACTTAAATGCACCGTCGCCACAGACAAATCTGTAGTCACAACAACTTTGGATACTGAAATTATCAAATTCGTAATTCCATTTTTTCTCACTTCACCTTGCAGAATGTCAACCAAATCTTTTTGGATCACCCCACCTATTTTTTTCTGTCTATTTGTTTCCATGTTGCAAAAATACTATTTTTTTGAGAGACCACCTTACAAAGTCATAAACTCATAAAGTTTTTTATATTTGTTTTATGATTTAGGAGCAGAATTAGGAGCGAAAGATTAGGCTTTTTTAGGAGACAAAGTTCCTGCTGTCCGCTATATTCCATCTCGCAGAAAAAACGAGATGGAATGCCACTTCCATCAGGGCTAAAAACAAACAATAGTCCTTTTTGGGAACAATTCAAAAAAATAAAAAACACAAACCATCACACAATGAGAAAAATAGAACACATTGGCATCGCAGTCAAAAACCTTGAAGTATCCAATTTGTTATTTGAAAAACTCTTTGGCACCCCAGCCTATAAACAAGAAGAAGTCGCCAGTGAAGGCGTAAAAACATCTTTCTTCTTGAACGGACCCAATAAAATAGAACTCCTCGAAGCCACCAATCCCGAAAGCCCCATAGCCAAGTTCCTGGAAAAAAAAGGAGAAGGAATACACCACATCGCTTTTGACGTAGAAGACATTCTTTCCGAAATTGAACGCCTCAAATCCGAAGGATTCACAGTCCTAAACGAAACCCCAAAAAAAGGAGCCGACAATAAATTAGTCGCTTTTTTACATCCAAAAGGCACCAATGGCGTATTAATCGAACTCTGTCAGGAAATAAAATAAATAAATTCAGAATTTAGTCCATTCATAATCAGTTATTTTCAAAACTGATTCCCACTAACCACTAAACTCTTCAAAAATCTACCCTAAAAATACTTGTAGTAATAAAATAAATGTAGTAATATTGCAAACTCTTAACCGGTCCTATAGCTCAGCTGGTTAGAGCACCTGACTCATAATCAGGTGGTCCCTGGTTCGAGCCCAGGTGGGACCACATTTAAAATTAAGCCTTTACATTTATAACGTAAAGGCTTTTTTTTTGATTTTAAGATATTATAAAAAAATAAACCCGTAGGTTTTTACGTTATTTTATGAAGTCGTAATTTATTTAAACGTTAAATTATGCATTTAATCGCAAGAAGCACCCTCCCAATTATAAAAAATAATCATAGATTTGCAACTTAAAAATATTAATGATAAACAGTTTCAAATTATTTTAATAAATTCAATTTATTACCTTTACTAAACCTATGAAGATAAATTCTAATAAATCTGTTTTTAAAATAATCCTACTGCTTTTTTGCGTTTTTGGACCAGTAGTATGCGCTCAAGCCCAAGGAGGCCCAGGAAACCCAGGAAATCCAGGAGGACCACCCGAATACCCCATCAACGAAAACCTAATCCTATTATTCCCCGTAGGAACATTATTTGGATTCTACATTATATACAAACATTCACAAAACAAAAAAAGACCTATTTTGAAATAGGTCTTTTTTTGTTTTGTACACATTTATCGACTACTTATTATAAAGCTTAGAAACATATTTTCCTATTACATCAAACTCTAGATTTACTTTGGTTCCAACTACAAACGAATTGAAATTAGTATGCTCATAAGTATAAGGGATAATAGCCACACTAAAATTAGATGCTCCCGAATTCACTACAGTTAAACTAACTCCATTTACTGTTATAGAACCTTTCTCAATAGTTATGTTTTGCAACAAACCGTCATACTCGAAGGTGTAAAGCCAACTTCCATTGGTTTCTTCAGCAACAACACATGTTCCTATTTGATCCACGTGCCCCTGAACAATATGTCCATCTAAGCGATCCCCCAACTTCATTGCTCTTTCCAGATTAACATTATCTCCAACCTTCCAATTCGAAATATTGGTTTTTTTAATCGTCTCACCAATGGCTGTAACCGTATAATAATTACCTTCAATAGCAACAACCGTCAAACATATTCCGTTATGGGCAACACTCTGATCAATTTTTAACTCTTCCGTAATAGACGATTTAATCGTAATATGAATATTATCTTGCTCTTTTTTAACCTCTTGGACAGTTCCAAGTGTTTCAATAATTCCTGTAAACATTTCTTGTTTTATTTTACTAAATTTGCACTTCAAAATTAGCAATAAATAACCAGAGGACATTATGAAAAAAGCAGAAAATATAATCGTAGGAATTTCAATAGGAGATTTAAACGGTATTGGAAGCGAAGTGGTTCTGAAAACATTCGAGGATACTCGTATGTTAGAACTATGTACCCCTGTTATTTTTGCCAATGTAAAAATACTGTCATTCGTTAGAAAAAATTTCGAATCCACAGTCGCTTTACATGGTATAGACAGACTCGATCAAATTGTTGTGGGCAAAGTAAATGTATTCAATCTTTGGAAAGAAGGAATTGATTTAAACCTAGGGACAAATGATGAAAAAGTGGGCGAATATGCTATAAAATCTTTTGTAGCAGCTACTAAAGCACTAAAAGATGGCGAAATAGACGTATTGGTAACTGCGCCAATAAACAAATACAACATTCAATCTGAATCGTTTAAATTCCCTGGACATACTGACTATTTAAACCAGGAATTAGAAGGCGATGCATTGATGCTAATGGTGCAAGACAACTTAAGAGTAGGCTTATTAACGGATCACATCCCCCTAAACGAAGTGGCTTCACATTTGACTGAAGAGCTAATTTTCAAAAAAATTGAAACTATAAAACAAACTTTAATTCAGGATTTCAGTATCAATAAACCTAAAATTGCAGTTCTTGGCCTTAACCCGCATTGTGGAGACGGAGGCGTTATTGGAACCGAAGAGGATACTGTATTAAAACCGGCCTTAAAAAAATTATTCGAAAAAGGCACCTTAGTTTTTGGTCCTTTTGCAGCAGACGGTTTTTTCGGAAGTAATCAATATGAAAAATACGATGCCATTATAGCCACATATCACGATCAAGGATTAATCCCTTTTAAAACACTTTCCTTTGGAAATGGAGTAAACTACACTGCAGGATTAAACAAAATAAGAACGTCCCCAGATCATGGAACCGCTTATGACATTGCCGGAAAGAACAAAGCCGACTATAATTCTTTCAAAGAAGCTGTTTACCTTGCAATTGACATTTATAATTCAAGAAATGAATACGGTGAAATCAGCCAAAAGCCTTTAAAAACAAAAGAAAAACAGTTATAAACAAAAAAAGGTGAATAACATTATTAGATTTGTAATTATTTTATATCTTTGCACTCCCGAAGTTTAGGGCAAATTGTTGTTGAAATGAGCAAGACAAAAGAATATGTAATTCCTTTCGTAGGATTGAAGCTAGGCAAACATAAATTTGAGTATCAAATAAATAATGCGTTCTTTGAAATCTTTGATTATAATGAATTTCAAAATTCAGACATCAAAGTAAATGTAGTTTTAGACAAACAAAGCAATCTATTGGAGATTAGCTTCAAACACCAAGGAACTGTTAATGTACCTTGCGATCTTACAAGCGAAGATTTTGATTTACCTGTTAAAGGAAAAATAAAACTAATTGTTCGATTTGGAGACACTTACAATAATGACAATGAAGAGTTGCTAATATTGCCTTTCGGTGAGTTTGAAATAGACATCGCTCAATATATTTATGAGATGATTGTACTTTCCATACCATTAAGAAGAGTACATCCTGGTATAAAGGATGGCAGTTTAAACACAGAAGCTTTGAATAAACTGAAAGAATTGACAATTAAAGAGCAAAAGAAAGAAAAAGAAGAAAAAGAAAAAGAGAATATAGACCCGCGTTGGGACAAATTAAAGCAACTATTAACGGATAAATAATATAGTAAAATGGCACATCCAAAGAGAAAAATCTCAAAAACTAGAAGAGACAAAAGAAGAACACATTACAAAGCTACTGTAGCTCAAATCGCTACATGTCCTATTACTGGAGAAGCACATTTATACCACAGAGCTTACTGGCATGAAGGAAAAATGTACTACAGAGGACAAGTTGTTATAGATAAATCTGTAGCTCTTGCTTAATACGTTTTTGTAAATAATACTAGAACTCTCACTACGTGAGAGTTTTTTTTGTTGTTTATAATTTCCCTCAAATAAGAAACCCTAAAACATATTGTTTGGTTTTTTTATTGTAAATTTAAAGTCTTTTAAAAATTTTTCAAATGGCAACATTTGACAATAAATAATCGCATATAATGAGTACAATTACAGCCGCAATTACCGCAGTTGGTGGTTATGTTCCTGACTTTGTTCTTTCCAACAAAGTTCTGGAAACTATGGTAGATACAAATGACGAATGGATAACCACACGCACCGGGATTAAAGAAAGAAGAATACTAAAAGATGCCGATAAAGGAACTTCTTTTCTTGCTATAAAAGCTGCACAAGATTTAATAGCTAAAGCAAATATTGACCCACTTGAAATAGATTTAATTTTAATGGCAACTGCAACCGCAGATATGCCAGTAGCTTCTACAGGAGTATATGTAGCAACTGAAATAGGTGCTACAAACGCGTTTGCATACGACTTACAAGCTGCTTGTTCCAGTTTCCTTTATGGAATGTCAACCGCCGCCGCTTACATCCAATCTGGAAGATACAAAAAAGTATTACTTATTGGCGCCGATAAAATGTCTTCAATTGTAGATTATAAAGACAGGGCAACTTGTATTATTTTTGGAGATGGTGCTGGAGCCGTTTTATTCGAACCTAATTATGAAGGTTACGGCCTACAAGACGAATATTTAAGAAGTGATGGTGTTGGTCGTGATTTCTTGAAAATTCCGGCCGGAGGTTCCTTACTTCCAACCTCATTAGAAACCGTAAATGACAACAAACACAATATCATTCAAGATGGTAAAACTGTTTTCAAATACGCCGTTACTAATATGGCCGATGCCAGTGAATTGATTCTAAAAAGAAATAATTTGACCAATGACGATGTAAATTGGTTAGTACCACATCAAGCAAACAAACGCATTATCGACGCTACAGCTCATAGAATGAACTTAGAGGACGACAAAGTATTAATGAATATTGAAAAATACGGAAATACCACTTCAGCGACTTTACCTTTAGTATTGTACGATTTTGAACACCTTTTCAAGAAAGGCGACACTATCATTTTTGCTGCTTTTGGAGGTGGATTTACTTGGGGATCTATTTACTTAACTTGGGCTTACGATAAAAAATAAATTAAACTAAAAAGAAATAATTATGGATTTAAAAGAAATTCAAAATCTAATCAAATTTGTAGCAAATTCAGGTGTTGCAGAAGTAAAATTAGAAATGGATGATGTTAAAATCACCATCAGAACTACTTTAGAAGGAAGCGTAACCGAAACAACTTACGTACAACAGCTACCTTCTCAAAATGCACTTCCTCAAGCTGCAGCTCCTCAACAAATAGCTCCTGTTGCTGCTGCCCCAGAAGCTCCAGTAGTAGAAAACGCACATTATGTCACTATAAAATCACCAATTATTGGTACTTTTTACAGAAAACCTGCTCCAGACAAACCAATGTTTGTAGAAGTTGGTAAATCGATCGCAAAAGGAGATGTTCTTTGTGTTATTGAAGCCATGAAATTATTCAACGAAATTGAATCTGAAATATCCGGTAAAATTGTAAAAATATTGGTAGACGATATGTCACCAGTAGAATTTGACCAACCTTTATTCTTAGTAGATCCATCTTAATTTTAGATTTTAGATTGCAGATTTTAGATTGCAGGTTTGATTTTAAATCAAACTAAAAAACTAATTATCTAATTATCAAAATTGCCTAATTATCTAATTGAAAAAAAATGTTTAAAAAAATACTAATCGCAAATAGAGGAGAAATCGCGCTTCGTGTCATCCGAACTTGTAGAGAAATGGGTATCAAAACAGTAGCCGTTTATTCTACTGCAGATGCCGAAAGCTTACATGTAAAATTTGCTGACGAAGCCGTTTGTATTGGGCCACCTCCAAGTAACTTGTCTTATTTAAAGATGTCCAATATTATTGCTGCTGCCGAAATTACAAATGCAGATGCAATACATCCTGGTTACGGATTCCTTTCTGAAAACGCAAAATTTTCTAAAATTTGTCAAGAACACAATATAAAATTCATCGGTGCGTCTCCAGAAATGATTGACAGAATGGGTGATAAAGCTTCTGCAAAAGCAACGATGATCGAAGCTGGTGTACCATGTGTACCAGGATCAGTTGGAATCTTAGAGTCTTTTGAACAAGCAGCAGAATTAGCCAATAAATTTGGATACCCTGTAATGCTAAAAGCAACTGCCGGTGGTGGAGGTAAAGGAATGAGAGCCGTTTGGGCTCCAGAAGATTTACTGAAAGCATGGGAAGGTGCGCGTCAAGAATCGGCGGCAGCTTTTGGAAATGACGGAATGTATCTTGAAAAATTAATTGAAGAACCACGCCATATCGAAATTCAAGTAGTTGGTGATTCTTATGGTAAAGCATGTCACCTTTCTGAAAGAGACTGCTCTGTTCAACGTCGTCATCAAAAATTGACTGAGGAAACTCCTTCTCCATTTATGACCGACGAATTGCGTACCAAAATGGGAGAAGCAGCTGTAAAAGCAGCAGAATATATAAAATACGAAGGTGCTGGAACTGTTGAGTTTTTGGTGGACAAACACAGAAACTTTTACTTCATGGAAATGAATACTCGTATCCAAGTGGAGCACCCTATTACGGAACAAGTAGTAGATTACGACTTAATTCGTGAGCAAATTCTAGTTGCTGCAGGTGTGCCAATTTCCGGAAGAAACTACCTTCCTCAACTGCACGCTATCGAATGTCGTATCAATGCTGAAGATCCTTACAACGACTTCAGACCTTCACCAGGAAAAATCACTACGCTACATATGCCAGGTGGTCATGGAGTACGCCTCGACACACACGTGTATTCAGGCTATACAATTCCACCAAATTACGATTCGATGATTGCCAAATTGATTACTACAGCCCAAACTCGTGAAGAAGCTATCAGTAAAATGAGAAGAGCATTAGACGAATTCGTAATCGAAGGCATTAAAACAACCATTCCTTTCCACAGACAATTAATGGATGATCCAAGATATATCGCAGGAGATTACACCACTGCCTTCATGGATACTTTCAAAATGAATGACCCAGAATAAATAAATATTAAATCCCATTCACCTGAATGGGATTTTTTTTTGCACTTAAACCATCCTAAAACACTTCCTCTTAAAAGTGTTTTGGCGTGCCACCAGCTTGAAAAAAGGGCAATATACTTTGTCTTCATTACCCTTTTTCCCAGCTGCTGTCGGGCTATCCACGCTACTTTGGTAGCTAGTTTCAAATGAAATTCATTGAACTCCTCTGAAAATAAATGTATAGTGAAGAATCCCTCACGCAACCGTTGAACAACATTTTTCTAAAATTAAAATCAAAAAAGACCTTACAACACGTAGGTTCTTTTTTTGAAATCCAAATAAGTGTGTAAAAATTACCCACTATATACCAAAAAATACACACTTAGAGAGTGCTGCTAAATTCTACCTTTTTTCTTAAAATACTAAAAACAAGACAACTATGCGAATTTTAGACAGATTAAAGCGCTTGGCATGATAATTTCATTAAGTAAAAATATAAAACTTAAAAAATTATTATCATGAAAAAATTAATCTTATCAGCCGCAATCATTTTAGGGAGTTTCTCAGCATTTGCACAACAATCAACTCCACCAAAATCAGAAGTAACAACTCAAACTGTTCAAGATCCGTATACAGAAATTAAAGTGGAAGAAGTGCCAGAAGCAGTAAAAAGCGCCTTAATAAAAGCATATCCAACAGCAATCCTTGACAAAGCTTTTATCAATGAGAAAAAAGAATATAAACTACAAGTGACAGTTGGCGACAAAGTGGGAGCATTATATGCCGATGCAACTGGAGCCTGGATAAAAAAATAATTTTACAAAACAAACAACTACATTAAATCATTAAAAAACAATTAGTATGAAAAAGTTAATCTTATCCGCAGCAATTATTTTGGGAAGTTTCGCATCTTTTGCACAAACTTCAACCCCTACAAAAACGGCAGTTTCAACACAAACAGCTGAAGAAAAATACACAGAAATCAAGCTGGAAGAAGTTCCTAGTTCAGTGATATTAGCCCTAAAAACGGCAACGCCAGAAGCTGTTATTGAAAAAGCATATATCAATGAAAAAAAAGAATTTAAATTAGAAATAAAAGTTGGTGACCAGAAGTCTACTGTTTACACGGATGCAGCTGGGAACTTGACAAAAAAATAAGTTGGGGAACTTAGTATTCAGACTGAAGAGGGAGAAAGATTCAATGAATCTCTCTCCTTTTTTTATATGTTTATTATGAATATCTAATTTTAATAACTTTACATTAGCCGATAAAGTTAAAACCTATGTCAAAGATTTTGTTGATAGAAGACGATGTTTCCTTTTGCAAGATGTTGGAGAATTTTCTCGTAAAAAAATCTTACCTTGTAACAACTGCATTTACAGCAGAAGAAGCAAAAACTAAAATTAAAAGTCAAAATTTTGACCTTATAATTACAGATTTAAGACTTCCTAACTACGATGGAATTCAGCTTATGTCTGAATTCAAAAGCGCATATCCAACAATTCCAGTTATCCTGATGACTGGTTATTCTGATGTTAATACAGCAGTAAAAGCCATAAAAAATGGTGCCGCCGATTACATTTCAAAACCATTTAATCCGGAAGAAGTTCTACTTGTTATTGCAAACACATTAAAATTTCCTGTTTCAAGCATTGCAAATAATACGATTGTTACTACTGCCAAAAACCATAATTCATCAGATGGAGAAGTTGTTTTAGGGATTTCAGGAGCATCAAAAAAATTGACAGAATACATTCAACTGGTAAGCCCAACCGATATGTCTGTCCTAATCATTGGCGAAAGCGGAACTGGAAAAGAGGTTATAGCAAAAAGCATTCATCAAAACAGCCCCAGGAAAAACAACAATTTTATAGCCGTCGATTGTGGAGCAATACCAAAAGAATTGGCTGCCAGTGAGTTTTTTGGCCATTTAAAAGGTTCTTTTACAGGAGCCATAAATGACAAAATAGGTTGTTTTGAGGCTGCTAATAAGGGAACATTATTTCTTGATGAAATAGGAAATCTTTCTTATGAAAACCAAATTCAGCTCTTAAGAGCATTACAGGAAAGGAAAATAAAACCCGTAGGCAGTAACAAAGAAATCAATGTTGATATCCGAATAATTACGGCAACAAATGAAGACTTAAGAGAAGCTGTAAAGAATGGAACTTTCCGTGAAGATTTATACCATCGAATCAATGAATTCTCGATTCAATCACCTTCACTAATTGAACGAGATGGAGATTTAATGATTTTTGCCGATTTCTTTCTTAGCAAAGCAAATCAACAACTAAATAAAAATATTATCGGATTTTCAACAGAAGTGGTGACTATTTTTGAAAATTACAGATGGCCTGGAAATCTTAGAGAACTTCAAAATATTATAAAACGAGCCACCTTATTATCCCAAGGCGATTTTATTGAGAAAAGTACACTCCCGTTTGAAGTTTTTCAAATCGAAACCAAATTCACTAGTGATTTTTCTTTGATTGAAAATGAAAAGGATGCCATTTTGAATGCTTTGGAACAAGCCAAAAACAACAAATCTGAAGCCGCAAAACTCCTTAAAATAAACAGAAAAACATTATATAATAAATTAAAACAGCACGATATCAATTAGCTTATTTCTTTTTCCAAAAGCAAAAAAAGCGATGTAATTGAATTCTTCAAGACTTTGAACTTAACTTCAATTTCCTCAAATAAAAATTCTTTAGATTCTAAATCATTTAAAATCTGAACAATTTCATTTGCTTCAATTTGTTTAAACATTGGACTCATTCTATGCGCCGTCTCCTGTACTTTTAAACTACTTTTCTCAAAAATTGCTACTTCTAGTATAGCTAAATTTTCTTTTGTTGATGCCCTAAACGAAAACAAAAACTCTTTTATAACATCTTCCTCATTTGACAAAAATGATTTCAACTCGGTTAATGAATAACTTTTTGTTAAATCAACTCCTTGTTTGATTTCTATATCTGTAGAAAACTGTGATTCCCTATCATTCAAAATGGAATCTATAATTTCCAACAATATTTTTGGAGAATATGGCTTTCGTATCACTTTGGCAAATCCTGCTTTTATATAAATTTCCGTTTCCAAATCGGTTCTTCCGGTTATTGCTATAACAGGTTTTTTTTCTAAATTTATAGTAGACGACTCCTTTAGTTTTCTTAAAAACAGAAACCCATCCATTTCCGGCATTTGAATATCGGTAATGATAAAGTCAAATGAAATGCTCTCCAATGCATCAAGTACAGCCGAAGCATTACTAAAAGACAACACTTTGAAATTATTCTGTTTTAAAATTTCTGTCGTCAAGTTCAATAAATTAATGTCATCATCAACAATAACAGCGGTTAATGCATTATTGAAATCACTTATTCCTATCGATTTTTGAGAAGAAGAATCAAACAACAATGGAAGTTGAATCTCAAAAACGCTGCCTTGTCCATAAATACTCTTTAGGCTCAATTTTCCACCCAGAATTTCCACCATTTTTTTTGAAATCGTTAATCCTAAACCTGTTCCTCCATATTTTTTTTCGATGTTTTCATTGGCTTGGGTAAATTCTTCGAAAATTAATTGTTGTTTGTCATCCTGTATTCCAATTCCAGAATCTTCGATTTTAATTGTAAAGAAATGGTTTTCAACATTGGCACTGACTTCAATTTTAATAAATCCTTCAGCAGTAAATTTAAAGGCATTTCCAATTATATTGGTAACAATTTGCCTCAACCGAAATGGATCTCCAATGATTTTATCTTTAAAAATGGTATCGATTTCAATAGAAAGCAGGATTTGTTTCTGTTCGTATACGGATTGAATACTTTTTGCAACTTCATTTATAATGTCATTCAGAGAAAAAGGAAGTTTTTCTATTGCAATTTTCCCAGCTTCAATTTGGGTAAAATCAAGCAAATCCTGAATCAGATTTGTCATGTATTCTGAAGACCCTTTAATATTTTTTGCAAAATACAATTGCTTCTTTGTCAGCTCAGAATTCCCTAAAAGTTCCGTATATCCAACAATTGTACTTAATGGTGTTTTTAAATCGTGACTGACAGTAGAGATAAGTTGCTCTCGATTCCTGAGTAATCTTTTGGTTTTGCTGTTTGCTTCCTCGAGTTGTCTTTTGTACAATTGCGTTTTTGAAAAATCATTTAGAATCAAAATCAAAAAAAGCAAAGTGGAAAACAATCCAAGAACGGCCGCTATAGTAACGATTTGATTGTTGCGTTTTAGTGAATTTTCCTTTTCTAAATAGTTTCGCGTTGTGTTTCTTATAATTTCTCTTTCAATAATACTCAAAACTTTTCTTAATTGGTCTGAGATTAACAGTTCATTTTGAAGCAGCTTGTTTTCTTCAAAATTCAATGTGAATTTCTTTTTTAAAGTTGCATTCTTAACCTCATTGAGTAAGGTTTTGGAGACCATTATAATCGAATCCGATTCCTTTTTACTCAGTGTATTTGAACTATCATCTGGTATGTTTTCATTCAAATAAGCCACATATTTTTTAAGAACGCTTCGTTGATATTTACCCAAGTCAGCAGGCCTTTTAATAAAATCTTCCAGCTGAAGTTTTCTAAGCGACGACTCCATTTTTGTCAAATCATTAATGGCTTTTTTGAGTGCCGTTTCATCATTTGTTTTATTTTTTATTGCTTTAAGTTGCCTTATGTTATATGTCTTTTTGGACAATAAAAGCTTCACACTATCCAACAAAGTAATCTGATATTGAGTTGTGACCAATAATTTTAGAGAATCAATTTCTGCTTTTAAAGAATCCGTTTTGTAGATATAATTTTTAAAATCCTTCTTCGAATCGGATTGAATAGTTATCCTGGCTAAACTTTCGGTTTCATATATATTAGAAAGCAAATTACTAACTTTTAAAATCTTACTATTTGCTTTAGCTGCCTTACTCTCTGCCTCAGAAAACCCTCTGTTTTCAGAATATAAAAACCAACTTACACCAACAAACAGCACTGCCAAAACCAGATAACTGATAAATATTTTTATAGGAATATAGCTTTTTTTACTGTTCATATTTCAAAGATAACAATTACAAAAATGAATAGACTTTATTATAGAAATCTATACTAGCTTAATTAGTATTAAAAACAAAAAAACCCCACAATAGGTGAGGTTTCTTGTAATTATTAGGAATAGTTTTACTAAGCCCCGATTTTTTTAGCAATATCAGTTGGAACACCACCTTTATTAACCATCAATGAAGTCGTTTTGTATTTTACAAAATTCTTGCTAACATACAAATAACCTTTATAGTCATTAGTTGCTCCCCAAGAATTTTTTACAATATAATACTCTTTACCCATTTGATCTTTGGCAATACCAACAATATGCATAGCATGATCATCTGTAGTTTGATAATTGTCAAATGCTTTTTGACGAATTTCCTCAGTGATTTCCAATTCCTCTTTTGGACCGTTGAACATGTTTTCTTTTTCAACAGCAGTCATATCATCATACTTTTTTGTAGGAACATAAGCCACTCCATTTTTCCAGCTAAAACTCTTCTCACTCACATCTGATGCCCAGGCAACTGTATAACCGTTTTTCAATGCATTGTCAATAACAGTAGTCATATCATTCATTTTGATATTGTAAACCATATCAAATGACCAGTTATCAGGAACCATCATCATCGTTTTGGAATAATACGGCACATTTGCATAGGAAGCAAATTCAACATATTCGTCTGGATTAATCCCTACCACTTCTTTAGCAAAAGTTTGTGGTGTATAGCTTTTTCCTTTGTATGTAAAATTCTCAGGAACTTGACCCAAATAAGAATCAATTACTGCAGCGTATGCTTTTTCCCAGTTTGGAGTCAATTCTCCATTTGGATTTTTTACAACTGCGGCCAATAGAGCTTCAGTCAAAGATGCCATTTCAGCGAATTTATTTTTAGATGTTCCATAATTTAAACCCGTATATACTTCTTGAGGAACAGCTCCGTATTTTTTATACATATTTGTGACATCGTGCAATTCTCCACCATCACCCAGAGTTACAGCTCCATGCATGCGCACGTAGTTTTTTCCTTTTTCAACATAAGCATTACGCGCCTAAAAAACTTGAGATAATTCTACAGGTTGTTTCCCCATTCTAATCATTTCTGATTCTAAAAAAGAATTAGTAGAATAACTCCAACAAGTCCCTGAAGACCCTTGGTTTTTGATCGGAGTATTTGCCAAGTTAATCACATCTGTAAACTTGAAACTTTCTGCACTTTTTTCGCTAACATTTACTTTTAATGAGTTGACCAATCCGTCTTGAGCAGTCATTGTATGTATCCCAACAACTAGAGTAGTTGCGATAAGAAACGATTTAATGGGTAATTTATACATCTTTAAAATTGGTTAAGGTTTTGCTATATGTAACAAAAAAACAAATATTGTTACATTATTGCTATTAAATTATCAATTAATTTATGTCTTACAAGGTTTCTTTAAGCCATTTATAAAACTCTTTTTGCCAAACCTGAGCATTTTGAGGTTTTAGAACCCAATGATTTTCTTCTGGAAAATAGAGGAATCTACTTTTAATTCCTCGTATCTGCGCCGCTTGAAAAGCTTCCTGCCCTTGCCCAATCGGTACTCTGAAATCAATTCCTCCTTGTATAATCAAAATTGGTGTGTTCCAGTTTTGAACATTGTTTATAGGATTGAATTTTGTGTACGCTTTTTGTGCAGCTGCATTATCTTTTTCCCAGTAAGGTCCGCCGAAATCCCAATTATTAAAGAAAACTTCTTCGGTAGTTCCAAACATACTTTGCGTGTTGAAAACTCCATCGTGGGCTATAAATGTTTTGAATCTATTGTTATGGATTCCTGCCAAATAAAAAACAGAATATCCACCATAACTAGCACCAACACAACCTAAGCGGGCTTTGTCAACATAACTTTCTTTGGCAACATCATCAATAGCCGAAAGATAATCGTCCATCACTTGTCCGCCCCAATCTTTACTGATTTGCTCATTCCAATTTACCCCGTGACCTTGCATTCCACGGCGATTTGGAGCTACAACTACATATCCATTTGCGGCCATTAATTGGAAATTCCAACGGAATGAATACGATTGTGTTAAAGGCGATTGTGGTCCTCCTTGACAAAATAATAGCGTTGGATATTTTTTAGTGGCATCAAAATTTGGTGGCAAAATTACCCATACCAACATTTTTTTCCCGTCGGTAGTTGTTACGTAACGTCTTTCGGTTTTGCTTAAAGCCAACGTCGAGTAAGTCTCAGTATTTACATTACTCAATTGTTTCCAAGTTTTTTTCTTCAAATTATAGGAGAAAATTTCCGCTGCATGATTCATATCGGTTCTAGTAACAATCACTTCATCTCCTGAGAAACCAACCAAATCGTGCACATCAAAATCACCTTTTGTAATTTGTTTTACAATAATCGCAATTTTTGTCAAACCAGGAAAATTAACTTCAAAAAGCTGTAATGTTCCGTCAATTGGAGCTATAAAATATATCTTTTTGCCATCATTACTCCACTTGAAGCTGGTTACTGTTCCATCCCAGTTAGCAGTAAGATTCATCTTCATCCCTTTGAAACTAACAATCAAATCGTTTTTGTCTGCTTCATAACCATCGCGTTTCATTTGCAACCAAGTCAAATCTCCTGAAGGTGAAAATTGTGGAGCTGTATCATATCCAAAATTCCCCTCTGTTCTATTGATAGTCTTACCTGTCTCTAGATTGTATTCATAAATATTAGTGTCTGTTGAAAGAGCATATTGAGTTCCTGCTTTTTTCTTGCATACATACACTATACTTTTACCATCTGGAGACCAATTATAATCTTCATCACCACCAAAAGGTTTTTGAGGACTATCAAAGTTTTCTCCTTTTAAAATATCTATTCCTTCTGCGCCTTCCTTATTTTCTTTGTAAAAAACATGATTGAATTTACCTTCGTTCCACGTATCCCAATGACGATAATCCAGACCATTATAAATTTGAACGTTCGATTTATCTAAATTAGGGTAATAGTCTTTCCCTAAAACATTATCAATTTTTACTTCTTGGTTGTAAACGATGTATTTCCCGTCTGGAGAAATATTTTTGTCCACCAAAATTTCTTTTGTATCCTTAATTTCTACAACTGTTCCACTGCTAATAGCAACGGTATAATATTTGGAACTAGATTTGTTTTCTTCGACTGAAGGTGTCGATACTTTGTAAGCAATATTTTTGCCGTCTTTTGAAATTCCTAAAGGAGTAATTCGTCCTAATTTCCAAAGTAATTCCGGAGTCATTACATTTTGAGCACTTGCAGTTAAACTCATCATTGTTAGCATTAAAAGGATTGTTTTTCTCATAATTATTTAAAATACATATTCAGTTTTCAAATATAACATTATAATCATCAATTAGAATAAATAGCAACACATAAAAAAAACTTAAAAAAAGCGACTCTTTTAGTGCCAAAAAAAATTGTAAAAACTAAGTAGTTTTAAAAATTTCAACGGTTAATAGCGTGATAAAAAAACACAACACTAATACAATAATACTGGCAATTATTATTTTTTTCAGAAATGACTGTTCAATTTTTTGAACTTCAAAATCTATATTTACAATACTTTTGAACTCTTCAAGCGATTCAACAGTCTCTGAGTACTTAGCCCATCCACCGTCTTCATAAATTTGTCTACCAAAATCAGTTAAATCACATCTAAATCCCTGCTCCTTTTCTAATACAACAAGGCCTTTATGATCTAAAATTTCTGCAAATCTTTTTGAGTTTTTAAGATTAAAACCAAATTCATCCTTAAAATTGATTCGCATCATAAATTGGGACTTGGACGTATATAGCAGTTTTAAGTTTACTTCTATAAGTTCATCTATATTTTCAAACATAACAAAATAATTTAGTCCTATTTTTAACTTGAACCCATATTATCTATCTGAAAAATAATAATACTAGCTCCTTTTTGAAACCAGATATCTTGACACAATTATAATGCCAAACTGTTGTTTTTATTGAACATTAATTTTTATACTATGAGAAAAAAAATCGTTTTAAAAAAAATCAATCGAATTAACTACATATTAAAAATGTAATACTCGAAAACTAGAAAATTTATTTAATTTTATAAAAAAAAATCAAATGCAACTTAGCTATTGGGAATTAAAAAATTGGTTCACTAATGTAGATTTCACTATCGTTGGCAGTGGAATTGTAGGTTTACATGCAGGGTTACGCTTGCGTGAAAAATATCCTGAGAGCAAAATATTGATTCTCGAAAAAGGAATGTTACCACAAGGAGCCAGCACCAAAAATGCTGGATTTGCTTGCTTTGGAAGTATTTCAGAAATTATTGATGATTTAAAAACACACACCGAGGAAGAAGTTATTCAACTCATCCAAAAAAGATGGAGCGGTCTACAATTATTAAGAAAACGTCTTGGTGACAACACAATAGATTTCAAAGCCTATGGTGGTTATGAATTGTTTTTAAAGGATGACGAAAGTAGTTATAGTGAATGTTCAAATAAGTTGTCTTTTATAAATGAAATCTTAAAACCATTATTTAAAGCTGATGTGTTTGCCAAAGAAGTTGATCGTTTTGGTTTTGGAGAAATCAACGAATATTTGATTTTCAATCCTTTTGAAGCTCAAATTGACACTGGAAATATGATGCAGGCCTTATTAAAACAAGCCTATGAGAAAGATATTTTAATATTAAACCAACAAACCGTTACCTCCTTTTTGGATAACGAAAACGGTGTTGAAGTTGCACTCGGTGATTTTAGTTTCACTAGCAAAAAATTATTGTTCGCCACCAATGGTTTTGCCAATGAATTAACCAAAGGCGGAGTGAAACCAGCAAGAGCACAGGTTTTAATCACAGAACCAATTCCTAACTTAGACATAAAAGGAACATTTCATTTGGACAAAGGCTATTATTATTTTAGAAATATTGGTGATCGAATACTCCTTGGAGGAGGCAGAAATCTTGATTTTGAAACCGAAAATACAACCGAATTTGGTCAAACAAAAATTGTGCAGGAAAAATTGGAAAATCTATTAAAAGTAGTAATTTTACCTAATTACAATGTAAAAATTGAACACCGCTGGAGTGGAATCATGGGCATTGGAAATAGCAAAAAACCAATTGTTACCCAACTCTCCGAAAACGTCTACTGTGGTGTTCGATTAGGCGGAATGGGAGTAGCAATAGGCAGTTTAATTGGAACCGAATTAGCAGATTTAGTATAGAGCTACTCATAAAAAACAACCCCAAAACATGCAAAAAACTACTTTAGTAATCCTTTTTTCTTTTTTCAATCTACTTTTTTTAAAAGCCAACAACAAAACAGAATCCACTACCACTAATTTAGACTTTGTAATTACAGTTTCATTAACAGGTGAAACTATGATTGAATATCTTAATTATGATGTTTATACTACTTACGAATGGGAATTTGAATATGGTCCAGAAGGATTTCTACCTGGACAAGGAACTTCTGTGAAGGTTTCGGGATGGGATTTTTACCGTTTCACACTAAATCCATTAAAAAAATATGTTTTTAGGATTAGGGAAAATCATTTCAATGGAACCGCAATTGCATGGACTGATTGGTCACAAACTCAAACAGTATTTGCGACAAATGATAATTATTATTCTTTGGGCTACGCCATTGATTTTAATAATACAACCGAAAAAGATTTAGAATGGAAAGGTTTATTATACAACAATCCTAAAAATGAAGCCAATATAGGATTGACAAGTTATAATAATCATGGAGATAATTTAGGCTCTTCAATAACTATGACAAATTTAGACAAAAGCACTAATGGTCATGTCGCTTTTATTTCTCCAAAATTTAAAGATTTAGCAGCAGAAAGAAAAATACGCTTTTGGGTTTATAGTTACGATTCTAATGAAGAACTTCTTGTAGGGACAATGACGGATCCAAATGACCCAAGCACTTTCCATTTACTATCCGAGGTTGAAAGAGCAACTACAACCAACTGGGAACAGAGAACCATTTATTTTAACAATTACAAAGGAAATGACCAGTATATTGTGTTCAAATTCAAAAATAAATCTTATAACTATATTGGTGATGCAGAAATTTATATTGACGACATTAGCTATGAGGAGGCTTCAAATTGTTATGACCAATCTAATTTTGCAGTTACAAATATTCAGGAAAATACAGCTCAAATAAGTTTTGATTCTTCAAATCAAACTAATTTTCAAGTAAGTTTAAAAAATATTTATACAAGAACGACAGAAACATTTAACATTCAAAGCAGTCCATTCGTTTTAAGTAATTTGACAGGAAATAGCGATTATGAAGTAAAAGTACGAGCAAATTGCATCGATGATTTATATTCCAATTGGACTCCAACAATTAGCTTCAAAACCGTTTGCAATGATTTTTCAGGAACTTATACAACCTCTTTTGAAGGGTCTGATTATATAGATCCTTGTTGGAGCACGAATACTAATTATGCGATAATAACAAAAGACAAAAACGTTAATTGGAGTTTAAAACCATTGCCTAAAACTGGGTCGCAAATGATTATAATGGATTCTTATGGTGATTCATACAGTGGCCAAAAATCATATCTGATAACCCCATACATTGCAAATTTAGAAGCTACAAAAAGGATTAGATTCAGCCTTCTTGCTTATAGTTCAAGCCAAACTTACAATGACAATTCTCTGACCATAGGAACTATGTCTGACCCAAAAGATGCCACTACTTTCATTCCTTTGAAAACAATTTTAGCATCAGAAATGAATGAAATTGACAATCCTGACAAATTAGGCATTTGGAAAGAACATACTATTTATTTGGACAATTATCTAAAAAGCAATAACCACCATTATCTCGCTTTAAAACAAAATGAATCAGCTAAATCAATTTTTTGCATAGATGATTTTGTTTATGAAGATTCCCCTCTATGTATAGAGCCTTTAAACCCTAGAACTCTTAGCTCTGGTATTGATTTTGCAACAGTTACTTGGGACAATTACAAATCTGCATCAGAATGGCAGATAGAATATGGCCCTAAAGGATTTGCACATGGATCCGGAACTATCGTAAATGCGACCTCCTTCCCTTTTAAAATTACTGAATCTGTTTTAGACAATACTGTTTATGACTTCTATGTTCGTGCTAAATGTGATACTGAATATAGCGATTGGTCTGACAGAGGCTATTTTAGAACCAAATGCTCAGGGGTAAATGTAGGATATAGTGATGATTTTGAAAACTTAGCTTTTGAAAAGAGTGGCTGTTGGACTAGAATTGTGCCTTATATAAATGAAAGATATTGGGATAAAAATCAATTTATAACAACAACTACCCAACCAGTAAAAAGCGGTTCGCATTCGGTATATATGCTAAATCAATTAGACGCTCCTTATCCTCCCGGTGAAGGAGAAAAAACAGATAGAGTAGTTCTTGTTTCGCCTAGATTCAAAGATTTCGATAATTACAAAAAAACAAGTTTTTGGATGCTTTCCCCAAATGAGTCTACCAATTCAGCTGTAGAAATTATCATCGGAACTCTTTCAGATCCAGAGGACTATACCACTTTTACCTCTTACAAAACAATTGCGATTCCTGTTGAAAATATAGGAAAATGGCTCAAATATGAAATTGATTTCTCAAATTATTATGGCACAGACAAATACATTGGTATTAAACAAAGTGTAAACAATGCCCGCAATAGAAGATTGTATATTGATGATTTTGAGTATACCCAAAACAATTGCCCAAGACCAGGCCAATTAGGCGCGATACAATCAGGAACTGATAGTGCCTCTTTGGATTGGAAAGACAATAACACTCAAAAACAATCTGACAGCTGGGAAATTGAATATGGTCCAAAAGGATTTGCAGAAGGGACAGGGACTTTAATAACTATAAAAACAAATCCATTTAATTTAACTGGACTAGTTGAAGATTCATACGATTACAGGGTTCGTACCTATTGTGAAGCAAATATAGCGAGTGATTGGAGTGACCGATATACCTTCAGAATCACATGTGCTAAAACGGCTCCCTTTGTAGAAAATTTTGATTCTTATAAAAATAATTACGGTGATGTTATCGATTTTTGCTGGACCTATAATAACCATCAATATTCTCGTATTGATGAATTTAGCTTGACAAATATAAACAGTGCTCCAAATGTTTATTCATTACAAGATGAATCAGGGACTGCTTATTTAATTTCTCCTTTTTTATCTGATTTTGACAACCTTAAAAAAATAAAATTCTGGATTTTTAGTAGATTGTCAACATATACTAAATCAGGTAATTTAATTGTCGGAACAATAAAAAACCCTTTAGATCTTTCCACTTTTGAACCGTATCAATCTATTTCTTTTGATGAAATAAGAAAAACTCCACAATACGGAAAAGAATATAATATTGATTTTTCAGCATATAACGGATCCAATAAACAAATAGCATTTAAGTTTGAAAGCGAGCCAAATGAATATCTTAGCACCAATACAATTTTAATTGATGATTTTTATTATGACCAAACATTAGAATGCTATGAGCCAATTGATGTTGTTTTTTCTAACATTAACAACAACTCAGTCCATATCAATTGGACATCTGGAAATCAATTGCCACAAAATGTTGAAATAGAATATGGCCTTCCGGGTTTTACTCAAGGTACAGGAACTATTTTAAAAACAAACGAGAATGAGATTACTGTTATAAATCTGCAGACAGGAACTTCCTATGACTTCTATTTTATGACTAATTGCAATTCCGGAAACTCAATCACTGTTGGTCCGAAAAGGATCGAAACTACCTGCAATATAATACCCTTACCTTGGGTAGAAAAGTTTACTAATTTGAGCACTTATGGCGAAAATCTGCTCCCAGATTGTTTTAAGCATCTGTATGGAGATATGTTTTCGAAAAATAGGGCAGAACAAGATACCTATTACAATTATGGGTATGATTATTTGAGAAATGGGTATGATGACAGCAGTTATTTATATATTAAAGGAAGCCATTTAACACAAATAATGACCCCCATGTTTCATTTGAGTGCAGGTACAACTTATAAGTTCAGTTTAAAAGGCAGAAATAGTTATGAGTATCGCTCTCAGGGGGTTCGTATATCAGCAGGAAGAGGCCAAAATGATTATAATATGGAAACTACTCTACAGGGTACAGGAAGGCTTACCGAATATAATTACAGTGATGTTACCTATTATTACACTCCTCTTGTTTCTGGCGATTATAGCTTTCTAATGGACTTCTCAAATCCAGGAGCGCCAAATTTGCTAGTGGATAATTTTGAATTAAATGAGGGATATTCATCTAGTATAAATGCCAAAACTGCAACTATTAAATATGATTTTGAAAGTCCGTTAGATGAGACTTTAATTTTGGAAAGCACAAGAGAAAGTTCGGCAGTTGTTTCTCAAGATCCTTCAAACGATACCAACAATCTAATAGCCATGAATGGAAGTAGCGATTCGAAAAATTGGAAAAGTGTTACTCCACAATTAAAAAAAACTATTTCAAAATTATCTTCAAATGCATCAAATATTTGGGAAGCAAATCCAGACTTCATAACAAAATTAAACATGAAAGTAGATGCCCGAAACGCTCAAACGCTATTTATGCAATTTGACCTCAAACAAACTTATAATCAAAGCAATAACGAATCTGTATTTAGAGTTCTTGTTAATGGTAAAATGATTGGGAGTGAAATTAAACCAATTACAAATGATGCAGATCAATTTGCAACCATAAAATATGATTTAACTCCATACGCAGGATCTGAAATTCGAATTTCTTTACAGCACATCGGAAAGTATATATATGACATAGGTGACAATGCCTATATGGACAACCTCGTGTTTAGCCCAACAGCAACTTTATCGATTACAGAAAATGAATTTGAAAATTTAAAATATTATCCAAATCCTATTGAAAATACTCTAAACATAGAAAGTAATTCGTTAATTTCAAAAGTTGAAGTTTATAATTTTAATGGACAATTACTTTTCGAAAGTGAATTTTCAAAATTAAATGTGAGCATTGATTTCAAAAAATATGCTACAGGTGTCTATTTAATTAATGTTACAAATGAGGACAAGAAAAAAACTTTTAAAGTCATTAAAAAATAAACGTAATAAAAACTACTTTTGATTCAAAATTAAAACAGTTTAAAAGCATCCGATTTAGTATAAAATGGCGACCAAAATAACACCCAAAAAGACAACAAAAAAACCCGTCAAAAAAAACAACAAAAGTTTTATGACCAAAGTAAAATGGTTTTTACTAAAATCTTTGTTGTGGTTTTTTGGGATTTCAATTTCTTTGGTAGTCCTTTTTAAATTTGTACCTGTTCCATTTACTCCTTTAATGGTGATTCGTTATTTTGAGAATAAAGCGGCTGGGAAAGAAATTTATTTCAGCCATAATTGGGAACCGCTTGATAAAATTTCGATGAATTTGCAAAAAGCAGTAATCGCCAGTGAAGACGGAACTTTCCTTACGCATAATGGTTTTGATTTTATTGCGATGCAAAAAGCCTACAAAAGCAATGAAAGAGGCCGAAAAATAAAAGGTGGAAGTACCATCTCGCAGCAAACCGCTAAGAATGTTTTTCTTTGGCAAGGGCGAAGCTACCTCCGAAAAGGCTTGGAAGCTTATTTTACAGTTTTGATAGAACTTATTTGGGGCAAAGAACGTATTATGGAAGTCTACCTCAACAGCATCGAAATGGGTGACGGCGTTTATGGAGCTTATGCTGCAACAGAACATTGGTACCGAAAAGACGCTTCAAGCCTTACAATGACTCAAGCAGCGGGAATAGCTGCAATATTACCCAATCCCAGAAAGTATAAAGCCACGAGTTCTTCCTCATATATCAATAATAGGAAGACAAAAATTGTTCGGATTATGAGACACATCGGCAAAATTGAATATTAAAATCAAACCCCAATAACAATTTGCTATTGGGGTTTGTTATTTTTTTTGAAATCTTAAACTTTAGAATTTAAAAGCAACTCCAAGTACAAAATTCCTTCCTAGATTGGGTATTCCAGCAGTGGCCAGACGAGACAAATGTGGGATATATGTTTTGTTGAGTAAATTATTCCCATTAAAGTTTAGGTCAAAAGCGGTTTTACCCAGCTTTATTTTACCTCCAAAACCCATATTCAACAACGTATAACCATCCGAAGAGATATCAAAACCGCTTACCTTGTCCTGACTGAAAGTGGTCGAAACATTGAAAGTAGCAAAAGCATCCTCAAGCCATTTTCCAATTACAAAATCAGTTTTTATGGTGTTGTCCCAATTGTTGGCCGGAATTTGAGGTAAGTAACCACCATTTTGCAGTTTTCCAGTAACGGTTTCAAAACTGGATTCAATATGCAACCAATCCAAAGGATGCGGGTGAATGTGCAATGCAACTTCACCACCATACAAATTGGCATTGTTTTGAATGTAGTCATACACTTTAAATCCTCCAATTTCAGTACCCGATGGCGACGAATAAATGTAATCGTTAATATGATTGTAAAAACCACTCACACTAAACTCAAAGTGAGTGCTTTTGTATTCTAAATCCAAATCGGTTTGCAGATTTTGCTCAGTTTTTAAATTGGGATTTCCTATCTCATATCGAAAAGTACCTTCGTGTACCCCATTAGAAGACAACTCCGCCAAATTTGGCGCTCTAAAACCTGTTGCGGCATTCAACCGGAAAGACAAATCCTTAGCAAAATTGGTTTTATACCCCAATGAGGCGTTGAAACTATCATAGTTTTTGTTAAGCGCTTCAAAATATCCTTCTTCCCCGACAATTCCATGTTCATCTGAAACCAAATGCCTGTAGTCAAACCGAAGCCCTCCTTGGATTGAGTTTACACCCCAATTATAAATTCCAGTTCCGAAAACTCCAAAATCATTGGTTGTTGCATTTGGAATTAAAAATTCATTGGCCAAATTTTTATTTTCCTGTGACATTCCTTGAACTCCTGCAATTGTTTCAAATTTACCAAGCTTTGGCAAATAGTATTTGACATTATAATCGAAGGTGTTTAAAATCATATGCAAAGACGCAACGTTGCTGTCTTCAAACTCGGAACGGTCATTTTGAATATATCCTAAATTCACATCCAATTTTGAATCACTAAAAAACAAGGTATTATTTAAGGAAAATAAATTATTGAAAACACCTTGCTTAGGATAGGCTGTTTTCTTGGTTGTGCTTTGATCTGCAATACCATCTTCAGGAATTCCAACATCCAAATTATTGTAATTGTATCTCAAAACACTCGAAAACTTAGCATTACTGTATCCAATTCCTGCTTTAAAATCCATTTCCTGAAAACGCGTGTTGGTAACTCGATCTCCATCGGGAATTTTATAATCGGATTGGGTGTTGTAAGCGCCGCGAATCAAGTATTTCCAATTATTGGTAGATGTTTTCAACCCCAAAGTAGTGCTACTCCCAAGCGTATTCGAAAACAATCGTTGTCCAAAATCCCCTTGAAAAGTATTGGCTAAAGCAAATTTTTCGGGATTAAAAAACAAAACTCCACCCAATGCATCTGAGCCATAAAGCAACGAAGCTGGCCCTTTTATAACCTCGACATTTTCAACTCCGGAATCATTTAAACCCAAGCCATGTTCATCACCAAACTGTTGATTTTCTAACCGAACGCCTTGAGTATACACCAAAACTCGGTTGCCACTCAATCCCCGAATGACAGGTTTCCCGATTGATGTTCCGGTAGAGACTTGAGAAACTCCAGGAATAGTAGCCAAGCCTTCTATCAAAGTGGCACTCCCTTTTTCCTGCATTGATTTGACGCTTTCTCGGTCTACTTTCATCACATTTTGAGATTGCAATTTAGAAAATGGTGTAGAGACAATTACCTCATCCATTTGGAAAGCGATTTCATCCAGAATAACATCTAGCGTCTTTGTATTTTGAACTTTTTCAATCTTTTTGTTTTGGGTTGCAAATCCTTCGGATGAAAACACAAGTGTTAAATCCCCATTTGGTAGCGCTGTCAAAGTGTACATTCCGTTTTCATCCGTCTTGGTTGATTTATGGAATTCGGTTGCATCGACGGTAACCCCTGACAAAGGATTATTTTTAGCATCCGTAACTTTTCCCGATATCGAATTTTGGGCTTGTATAAAAGTAGTAAGCCCCAGAAATAGAGCCAATATGATTGATTTCATCTTTATAATTGTATTGTTACTAATCAAATCACTATATAAAAAAAGTGATAAATAATTAAAAATGTTTATTAAGAATTGTAGAAATATGGACAAAGTCTTTAGACCCTCATTGCGCAATTGGCCACAGAAAACACTGATTTAAAGGATTGACACTGATTTCTGTTTTAGCGTGTATTATGGTCTATGCCAAAACACTGCCAATAAAGTTCTGTTGTGTTTCCAAAAATGTACTATGTTGGCTTTTTAGCCCTGATGGAAGGGAAAATCCTTTTTGAACGCTTTTTCAGCGGGCAAAAAGATTGGAACCCCGATAGCTATCGGGAGCAGGAACGATGTTTGCTGATAACGCCAATTCTTTCGCTTCAAATAACTTTTGTCTGAACTATTTTATAATTTAAAAAAGCTAGTTTAGACGTAATTTGGGGGACCACGATGCGAATACAAACTACCCGAAAACGAAAAAACGCTTTCTGTGTTTGCAAAGAAATAAGGGATTTTCCAATTTCCTGTGAAGAATACAGGGGAATAATTTATTGGAGTTATAAAACTGCTGAACCCAAATTGACAAACATAACAATGGTCAAAATTATGATGCTGATGGGTAAATTCAGAGCTAGAATTATAAGTATGATGACATTGTTTTTGAGAAAACTTTTCTTGTAAGTGCCCAATGCTGTCCACCGACTGAAACACTATTGAGAACAATACTGCAACAACCAAAGAAAGATTAAGTATAAAGTGTTTCTTTTTCATCACTGCAAAGGTAACAAAACAAAAAAACTACAACCGCTTAAAGTTGTAGTTTTCTGATTTAAAATATCTAAAAATGGATTAAACCAATTTTGCCGCAATTAAGTATTCTGCAATTTGAATGGTGTTAGTCGCTGCACCTTTTCTCAAATTATCGGCAACGATCCACATGTTCAAAGTGTTTGCTTGGCTTTCGTCACGACGAATTCTACCAACGAAAACTTCATTTTTTCCTTCTGCATAACGAGGCATTGGATAAGTGAAAGTATCTAAATTGTCTTGCACTACAATACCATCTGTATGGTGCAAAATGTTTCTTACTTCGTTTACATCAAAATCATTAGTAAATTCAATGTTTACGGCTTCGCTATGTCCACCAACAACTGGTACACGAACAGCAGTTGCCGTTACTTTGATAGAATCATCGCTTAAGATTTTTTTGGTTTCGTTAACTAATTTCATTTCTTCTTTGGTGTATCCGTTGTCTTCAAAACTATCACATTGCGGAATACAGTTTCTGTTGATTTTGTATTTGTAAACCATATCACCTTCGATACCGGCAACTTCGTTTTCAAATTGTTGAACCGCTTTTACACCCGTTCCTGTGATGGATTGGTAAGTAGAAACAATCACACGTTTGATGTTGTATTTTTTATGCAATGGCGCTAAAGCTAATACCATTTGAATAGTAGAACAGTTTGGATTGGCAATGATTTTATCTTCTTTTGTCAATTCACCTGCGTTGATTTCCGGAACCACTAATTTCTTGGTTGGATCCATTCTCCATGCCGAAGAATTATCAATAACAGTAGTTCCTGCAGCTGCAAATTTTGGAGCCCACTCTAATGAAGTTCCTCCGCCTGCAGAGAACAATGCAATATCCGCTTTCATATCAACAGCTGTTTGCATTCCAACTACTTTGTATTTTTTTCCTTGAAACTCAATCTCTTTTCCTACTGATTTTTCAGAAGCAACGGGGATTAATTCGGTTACAGGAAAATTTCTTTCTGCCAAAACTTTCAACATTATTTCGCCAACCATTCCGGTAGCACCAACAACTGCTATTCTCATCGTATATATTTTATAAATGTATATTTATTTTTGAAGTACAAAAGTAAGTAATATTCAAAAGATAACAAGGGGTGTCACAAAAATTAACAAATTGTTATAAATCAAACAAAATAGAAAAACCACCCCTTTATAGAGTGGTTTGGTTAGAATATGTAGTGAGCGGTATTATTTCTTTAGCAAATCCCTAATTTGGGTAAGTAATTCTTCCTGTGTTGGTCCAGCGGGTGGAGCTTCAACCACAACTTCTTGTTTTTTAGTTTTTTCATAGGCTTTCAAAACCATAAAAATACAGAAGCCAATAATAACAAAATCAAACACGGTTTGAATAAAAGCACCATAATTCAAAGCTACTTCTGCAATTGCCGGCGCTTTTTCCGTTCCATTTTCCATAACAGCCGGAACAGCATCTTGGAGAACAATTTTTAGATTTTTAAAATCTACTTTTCCTAATAGCAGCCCAATTGGCGGCATCAAAACATCATTGGTAAACGAAGTCACAATTTTTCCAAAAGCGCCCCCAACGATTACGGCTGTTGCCAAATTTACTATTTCACCTTTCATCAAAAAGGCCTTAAAATCACTTATAAATCCCATATCTTATTGGTTTTAACTTGATTAATAACGTAACGAATATACTTATTTTTTAAAAATAAATACTATTATTCTCTATAAAAAACACGCTTTACTCGTTGCGAAATACTTGTCAAGATTTCATACGGAATCGTCTTCAATTGTTCCGCCATATAAGTTACTGTTGGGCTTTCGCCAAAAATTACTACCGAATCCCCTTCTTTGCATTCAATCTCAGTTACGTCCACCATTAACATATCCATACAAACACTTCCTAGAATGGGCGCTTTTTTATTTTTTATAGTTACAAAACCAACTCCATTTCCCCAACTTCTGGCAATACCATCAGCATAACCAATAGGAATTGTCGCAATACGGGATTCTCTGTTGGCCATAAATCGTCTGCCGTAGCCAACACTTTCTCCCAATTGAATGGTTCTAATCTGTGAAATGATAGATTTTAGAGTCCCCACATTTTCAAGGTATTTTTGTTCTTCGCTATCATTAGAAACTCCATAAAGACCAATTCCCAGACGAACCATATCGTATTGGGCTTGCGGAAAATTGCTGATCCCAGACGTATTCAAAATGTGACGAATAGGAGTAATTTGTAATTTGTTCATTAATTGAGACGATAACTTTTCGAATAAATTAATTTGATATGCAACAAAATCTTTGTGCTGCAAATCATCACTTGTGGCCAAATGAGATAGAATACTCTTTACTTTGACGGTTTGATTTCCTTTTAAAGTGACAATCAAATCATCTATAGTGTTAGCTTCAAAACCCAAACGATGCATTCCGGTATCTAACTTTATATGTATCGGAAAATCTTTTAATTTCTTTTGTTCCGCAATCTTCAAGAAAGCATTCAGTCCTTTTAGACTATAAATTTCAGGTTCTAATTGATGCTGAATGATTGCCGGGAAGCTAGTATTTTCAGGATTCAAAACCATAATGGGTAATTTTATACCCGCGGTCTTCAACGAGATTCCTTCATCTGCGAAGGCCACTCCCAAATAATCTACCTTGTGATGTTCAAGTAATTTTGCAATTTCAAAACCTCCGCTTCCATAACCAAACGCTTTTACCATCGCCATCATTTTGGTGGTCGGTTTTAGTTTTGACTTAAAGAAATTAAAATTATGGCTTATCGCATTCAGATTGATTTCAAGAACCGTTTCATGCGTTTTTTCAGCCAATGCCGCCACGATTTCTTCAAACTGAAAAGATCGTGCTCCTTTGATTAGAATGGTTTCGTTTTCAAAATTCAATTGCTCCACATGTACTAAAAACGTATTGGTGTCTTTATAAAAAACAGCATTGGGGAGCTTTGTTTTTAAGGTCGAAATCGTTTCACCAATTCCGATAAAACGACTGATGTTATTCGAAATAATGAGTTCAGCCACTTTTGAATACAACACTTCATTCGACAATCCGCTCTGAAAAATATCCGAAAGCACAACTGTTTTTTTCTGATGCTGTTTTTGATTTTCCAGAAAATCCAATGCAATTTTTAGCGATTGAAAATCGGAACTGTAACTGTCATCAATCAAACTACAATTGTTAATTCCTTTTTTTACTTTCAAACGCATTTCAATCGGATACAACAATTCTATCCTATTCTGAATTGTTTTGGCATCATATTCCAAATACAATAAAACCAAAAGACAAGAAATCACATTTTCGACCGACGCATCATCCACAAAAGGAATTTCTAAAGTCGAGACATTCCCTTTATAATTGTATTCAACGAATGTGTTTTCGTGGGTATGTTCTTTTTTGGATATAAAAACAGTCGCAGTTGTATCTGCAAAAGACCAAGAAATAGCTTTTGTTTTTGGGCTAATAAATTGCTCTACTTTATTGTTTTTTTGATAAATTACTACTTCCGAATGGTTGAAAAGCAGCATTTTTTCTTTTATTTTTTCTTCTAAACTGGCAAAACCTTCATCATGTGCAGAACCTATATTGGTCAAAATTCCAATTGTTGGCTGAATGATTTTTTGGAGTTGCTCCATTTCTGAAACAGTCGAAATTCCAGCTTCAAAAATTCCGAGGTTATGTTGTTCGTTGATGGCAAGTACCGAAAGGGGAACTCCTACTTGGGAATTATAACTTTTAGGGCTTCGAATAACATTAAAATCAGGACTCAAAAGAAAGTTGAGCCATTCCTTGACGATTGTTTTACCATTACTTCCTGTCACGCCAATAATCGGAAATGAAAAAAGACTTCGATAATGTGCGGCAATTTGTTGTAAAGCCTCTAAAGTATTTTTGACAACTAAAAAATTAGCTTTCCCTTCAAGTCCATCAGGAATATGAGTCACTACAAAATTGTGAACACCCTTGGTAATTAAATCTTTTAGGTATATATGAGCGTCGTTATTGATTCCTACTAATGCAAAAAAAAGTGTTTTTTCATTGTTTTGCAAAGAACGACTGTCGATGGATATGGTGTCTATAGTTTCTCCTGTTGGATTTCCATTCCATTTCGAATTTAGGATACTTTCAATATTTGCACTATTTAAATTCAATCTTGGTCTTTATTATTAGTTTTTTGACTCTCCACATTTTTATCATCTTTCCGCATCGCGTGATAATAGGCAGCACGGCTTAAAGGCTCATATTCTTCGGTTTCACCAAGCATTACGAGTTTATCATTGTCGGTTTTTCGAAAACTATAATTAGCTAAATTTCCCGTTCGGGTACACACCGCATGCACTTTCGTAACATACTCAGCTGTGGCCATAAGTGCAGGCATTGGACCAAAAGGATTTCCCTTAAAATCCATGTCCAAACCAGCAACAATCACACGAATCCCCTGATTGGCAAGGTCATTGCAAACTGTAACAATTTCGTCATCAAAAAACTGCGCTTCATCAATCCCAACCACATCACAACCTTGTGCCAAAATCGCGATATTGGCTGCTGCAGGAACAGGCGTAGAACGAATTTCGTTGCTGTCGTGAGATACTACCATTTCCTCATGATAACGAGTATCAATAGCAGGTTTAAAAATCTCAACTTTTTGCTTGGCAAATTGCGCTCGTTTTAGTCTACGAATGAGTTCTTCGGTTTTGCCCGAAAACATGGAGCCACAAATGACTTCAATCCATCCAAACTGCTCTTTATGATTTACTGTGTTTTCGAGAAACATTTTGTATTTTTCTACCTTAAAAAATGAATAGTTTTTATTACTTTGTAACGGTAATAAATCGATTGGGTAAACTTCAATTTTACCTCGTTTCAAAAGTAGATAATTTTTATCAATTCAGAAATTTGAGAGGTCTTATTTCAATAATAAAAAAGTTAATCCCTCATCAACGATTACAAACAAACAACAATTTTATAAAAAGCCATATTCATTATAATTTCAGAAGCCATGAAAAAAAAATTGGAAGCCGACTTAATCAGCATTGCTCATAGAATTTTGCAACTTAAAAACAAATCTGATATCAATCAATTGTTTTTAGAAACACAGAAATTATATGAAAAATTAGCTGTTTTACGATTTGTTGAAGAGCATTTTGGAGAAGCGAAGCCTACTATTGGTCAAGCTGAAGTGGTAGAAAAAATGAAAGAGTTTTTTGAGAATATTGCTTTGCCTGAATTTCAGAGACCTGCAACAATCATTAATACGACAACAGATGAAACTCCAATAATAGAAACTGTTGCTGACGAAATAATAGAAGAAGAAGCAGAAAACAAAATTGAACCAGAAGTCGTTGCACCAGCCGAACAGCATCCTGCTTCGATCACTCCAGACCCTTTCGTTACGGCAGAAGAATTAGAAGAAATTATTGCTGAAAAATTAGAAATTGAGACACCAATCGAAAAACCATTGTTCACTTTAGAAGAAACTGAAATTGAACCTGTAAAAAAGGAAGAAACTCAAAAGAAAAAAGAAGCGGTTCAGATTTCCTTTGATGATCTACTTGGCGGAAAATATATTGACCCTGATTTTGTGAAAGTTACTCCATCAGATAAAAAGCAAGAATCTGAAGTCCCAAAAACAACCCCTTCTTTTGAATTTGAAAAAGAGACTGCTCCGAATGCTACTCCCACAATAGTTGAAAAAGAAGAACCCAAATCGGTTACATTGAATGACAAATTGGCAAAAGAAATCACTATTGGGTTGAACGACCGAATTGCTTTTGTCAAACATTTATTTGGTGGAAATAATGAGGATTACAATCGTGTGCTTAATCAACTTATCACATTTGACACTTTTCAGGAAACCAAAACTTTTATTGATGAGATGGTAAAACCCGATTACAACAATTGGGAAGGAAAAGAAGAATACGAACATCGCTTTATGGAAATCATAGAGAAAAAATTCTTATCCTTTTAAGAATTAAATCACCTATTATATTTTATCAAATCCTTTCTTTAAGCCATAAAAATGTCAAAATTATATATCGTCCCTACTCCCATTGGCAACCTCGAAGACATGACCTTTCGTGCCATTAGGATTCTTAAAGAAGTAGATTTAATCCTTGCCGAAGACACCAGAACGAGTGGTAAATTGCTTAAACATTTTGAGATTGGCACACACATGCACAGCCATCACATGCATAACGAACACAAAACAATCGAAAATGTAATTTCGAGATTAAAAGCCGGTGAAAACATAGCCTTAATATCAGACGCTGGAACACCAGCGATTTCCGATCCTGGCTTTTTGTTGACTCGTGCTTGTATTGAAAACGGAATTGCAGTAGAATGTTTACCTGGTGCAACAGCTTTTGTTCCTGCCCTTGTCAATAGCGGATTACCTAATGATAAATTTGTTTTCGAAGGTTTTCTTCCTGAAAAAAAAGGAAGACAAACTCGTTATTTGGAACTTGCCGAAGAAACTCGTACCATGATTCTCTATGTTTCTCCTCATAAATTAGTTAAAACTTTGGTTGAATTCATTACTTATTTTGGCGAAGACCGCACTATTTGCGTTTGCAGAGAATTGTCAAAATTGCACGAAGAAAACATAAGAGGAACCACTCGTGAAGTCCTTACCCACTTTGAAAAAACAGCTCCTCGGGGTGAAATCGTTGTCGTTGTCGCAGGAAAACCAATTGTGAAAGAAGCTAAGAAAAGTAAATTCTCGAAAGACGAATAAATCATGCCTGAACCTAAAATTTACATTATTGGCGCTGGATTAACTGGTTTGACTATCGCTTATTTACTTCAGAAAAAAGGAATACACGCTCAACTATTAGAAGCAAATTCAAGAATTGGAGGGCGAATTGAAACTATTTCAGGAGAATCTGGCGTAACGATAGAAATGGGAGCTACATGGTTTAGCCAACAACACCCTTCTCTATTAGCCTTACTAGACGAACTCGAGTTACCTTATTTTAAGCAACACACTAGTGGGATTTCACTTTTTGAAACGATGTCTTTTGTGCCTCCGCAAAAATTTGAAATACCAGAGACAGAGGCCGTTTCCTATCGATTAGAAGGCGGTTCTATGAAACTAATCAATACTTTGGTTGCTAAAATTGGCTTGGAAAATCTAAAAAAGGATTCAAAAGTGATTGCTTTAAAACTGGTAAATAACCAAATTGAAATTACTACCGAAAAAGGAGAAATCTTTATAGCCGACAAAGTGATATCAACATTACCTCCTCATTTGTTAGTACAAACTATAACATTTGACCCCAAATTACCCGAATCCCTACTCCAATTAGCCAAGAAAACACACACTTGGATGGGTGAATCCATTAAGTTTGCAGTAGAATACCCAACAGCCTTTTGGAAAGAAAATAATTTTTCGGGAACCATATTCAGTCAGGCCAGTATCATTCAAGAAATGTACGATCACAGTAGTTCAGATCACACGAAATTTGCATTAAAAGGATTCTTGAATGGCGGAACAAACACCCTTTCAAAAGACGAAAGAAAAGAAAAAGTAATTCGACAACTTATTCGTTTTTTTGGTGCAGAAGCTAACAATTATACCGCCTATTATGAGAAAGTTTGGCGAGATGAACCCCTCACCTTTCTTCCTTATGAAAAATTAGTAATGGCTCATCAAAACAATGGACATGCTATGTATAAAAATATATTTTTTGAAGATAAATTATACCTATCCGGTTCTGAAACGGCTACACAAAATCCAGGTTATATGGATGGAGCAATAAACGCCGCCCAATCTATTGCCTCACAATTTTAATATAAATTAGTCACTATGTCTATTTCAACATTTTTAGAAAAACTAAAAGAAAATCCAAAATCGATAACCTTTGCAGAAACTATTGCAACAATAGAAGAAAACTACACGTTTGCACCAACTGCTTTTCAAAACGGGGAACAGCACAATGCCGCTGGAGAAAACTCAGGATCCTGCAAATTATTTGCTTTTGCGTTATTGCAAAAATTATCTGCTGCCGAAACATTAGCGTGTTTTGGAGCTTATTATTTTGAAGAAGTTTTGGAAGATCTCAACGGAACAAATCATCAAAATATTCGCAACTTTATGAAAACAGGTTGGAATGGAATTCAGTTTGAAGGACAGGCATTAGAACTCAAATAGCTTATATCATAACTCATTTTGACGAAATCATTTCAATTTTGGATGCATATAAGAATCAATTATTATAGCATTCCATTAAAAAAAATTATATTCGTATCCCAAAGATTCTCACTCCAGTGGGAATCTCTTTTTTATATCAAATTGATTAAAACTCTATAAAAATGCGTTGGACACTTAAGCCAAAACCTGCTGAAGAGAAAATAAAACATTTAGCGCAAGCCTTGAATGTTGAAGAATTTGTAGCCGCTTTATTAATTCAAAGAGGCATTGAAACTTTTGAGCAGGCCAAACTTTTTTTCAGACCAAGTTTAGAGGATTTGCACAATCCCTATTTGATGAAAGATATGGATAAAGCCGTCGAACGGATCCAGAAAGCCATTACCAATAATGAAAACATTCTGGTATTTGGCGATTATGATGTTGATGGAACCACCGCTGTATCACTTGTTTCATCCTATCTGAAAAGTTATTATCCAAACGTTGCTACCTATATACCGGATCGCTATGCGGAGGGTTACGGTATCTCCTACACAGGGATTGACTTTGCCGATGATAACGGTTTTTCGCTCATCATTGCTCTTGATTGTGGCATAAAATCTATAGATCATGTCGCTTACGCAAAAGAGCGAAACATTGATTTCATCATTTGTGATCACCACAGACCTGGAGCAGTTTTACCCCAAGCCGTTGCTGTTCTGGATCCAAAAAGAGAAGATTGTCATTATCCCTATGATGAATTGTGTGGTTGCGGTATAGGTTTCAAACTCATTCAAGCACTTGGAACCAATAGAAATCAAACTATCGAAGATTTTGTGTTGTATCTTGATCTAGTCGCCACGGCAATAGCCGCAGACATTGTACCCATGACTGGCGAAAACCGAGTATTGGCTTATTTTGGATTACAAGTTATTAATGCAGAACCCAGACCTGGAATCAAAGCACTGTTTCATCAAGTAAAAAAGAAAATACTGGACATTACCGATGTTGTGTTTATAATTGCTCCACGAATCAATGCTGCCGGTCGCATCAAACACGGTAATCATGCTGTAGAATTATTGACCGAATTCGATTTTGAACAAGCACAACAATTTGCATCCGAAATTGAACAATACAATACCGATCGAAAAGATTTAGACAAACAAATTACCAAAGAAGCGCTCTCACAAATAATCAAAAATCAGGAAGAAAAAAACTTTACAACTGTAGTTTTTCAAGAAGATTGGCACAAAGGAGTTATTGGAATTGTGGCTTCTCGATTAATCGAAACCTATTATCGTCCGACCTTGGTTTTTACAAAAAGTGGCGATAAATATGCCGCTTCGGCACGATCTGTAAAAGGTTTTGATGTTTACAATGCTCTCGAAGCTTGCTCGGAACATCTGGAACAATTTGGAGGACATATGTATGCTGCCGGAATGACTTTAACAGCAGAGAACTATCAAAACTTTAAAAATGCATTTGAAAAAACAGTGCAAGAAACCATTCATCCTGATCAGTTAACTCCAGAAATAGCTATTGATGCCGAAATTAATTTTGAAGACATTTCCCCAAAATTAATACGAATTCTGAAACAATTTGAACCTTTTGGTCCTTTAAACATGACTCCTATTTTTTTAACCAAAAAAATAAAAGATACGGGTTATGCCAAAACATTAGGCTCTGAAGATGAACATTTAAAGCTCTTTGTAAAGCAAAATAATAGCGAAGGACTCACTGCCATTGGCTTTGGACTTGGAAATAAAAAAGAGCTAACGAGCAATCAAAAAGAATTTGATGCCGTATATTGCATCGATGAAAATGAATGGAATGACAAAGTGAGCATTCAATTACGATTAAGAGACATTAAATAATTAAGGATTTATGAAAAAAAATGACCCCTATGCAGCCCTTAGATTTAAAGAATTCAACACCTTCTTACTGATTCGTTTTGCGATGGTTTTTGCTTGGTCTATGCAGTTCATCATTATTGAATGGGAAGTTTATAGAATTACGAAAAGTGCTTTATCCCTTGGTATTATTGGTTTAATGGAAATCATTCCTGCTATAGCAGTGTCATTATTTGCTGGTCACTTTGTTGATCAAAATGAAAAAAAAGGATTACTGCTCAAGTGTATTTTAGGTTTTTCGGTTATTAGTTTGGGGCTGTTTTTGATCACTTTACCTGAAATAACAAATGGAATTTCTACAAATACCATTTTATACACCATTTACTTTTTAGTATTCTTAGGCGGAATTGTTCGTTCTTTTATTGGTCCAACCGTTTTTTCCCTTTTAGCATTAATCGTTCCCAAAAAAGCATATTCAAATGCTGCAACCTGGAGTAGTTCAGTATGGCAAGTGGGTTCTGTTGTGGGGCCAGCAGTTGCTGGTTTTTCCATTCATTTAATCGGAGTTCATTGGTCTTTAAGCTTAGTTCTTGCGTTTTCTGTTTTTGCGTTGTTACTATTAACCCAAATAGAGAAAAAACCTATTTTGAATCCAAAAATAGGCGAACCGGTTATGGAAAGTCTGAAAGAAGGAGTGAAATTTGTATTTAACAACAAAACCATTTTGAGTGCTTTGACATTGGATATGGCAGCCGTTTTATTTGGTGGAGCCGTTGCATTATTACCCATTTTCGCCTTAGATATTTTAAAAGTAGGCCCAGAGGGATTTGGTTTCTTGAGAGCTGCTCCAGCAGTAGGTGCCATTTTGACCATGTTTTTTACAGCTTATGTACCTGTGAACAAAAATGCAGGAATGAAACTTTTGACAGCCATCTTTTTGTTTGGAGTTTGCATCACTATTTTCGGACTATCTACTGTATTTTGGATTTCTCTTTTGGCATTATTTTTCAGTGGTGTTGTAGACGGAATATCAATGGTAATTCGCCAAACCATTTTGCAACTTAAAACACCCGATCACATGCGAGGACGTGTAGCCTCAGTAAATTCTATATTTGTAGGATCGTCGAATGAATTGGGCGCTTTTGAAAGCGGACTGACCGCCAAACTGATGGGAACGGTAACTGCTGTGGTATTTGGTGGTAGTATGACACTTATCATTGTACTCTTCACCGGATTTATATCTCCTGAATTCAGAAAACTAGATCTAACAAAAGATTTAGAAGACCATGAAAAGAAGGAGTAACATAAAGTTCTAAATTGTTTATTTTCAGCAACAAAAACACCCTCTTACCATTTATTTCATGAATGTTAGGGGATTTTATTTTGCACTTCCTCCATTTGTAAATAATGCATTAAATTGTTTTATTTCTTTTTGTTTCAACTTTGAAATATACTCAATTGGTTTTTGTTTTAAATATTGATAGGAAAGAAACTCAATAGAAGAATAGGTATCGTGCCAATTACCCACTTTTTCTTGCAATTTATTAATATATTGCTCATCCAAGTCGATTTCTTTTCTTATTTTTTTAGGTAAAACATTATATACAAACATTAATTTTTTTATGCTCTTTCTAAATTGATGTAACCCTTCCCTATCTTGATTTTGAAAATCTTGATTAGCTTTCATCATCTCTTTTTCAAAATAGGCTTTTATTATTTCTTTATCAGACAAAGCTTTGGGAAAAGTAACTTCTTTACGAAAACTCTCTATCGTTTTTATATACTTTGGAATATCCTTCTGAAGCAGTTTCATTAAAAAAATTTCTTTCTTTTTTAATTCACAAATAAGTTTTCGCGGAAGATGCTTGGATGAACTAATTATTTGGATGTCCCGTATTTCTCCGGATTTTTGAAATACCGCTTTTAACGCAATCACACTGTAAGTCTCATTATATATGTCTTCTGCAAAAGAAAATAAAGCTTTTACTACCTTTATATCTAATCTTAAAAGATGAAGATGTTTGGGCTTGCCATTCTTCGAGTAGGCACAAAGATGCTTTTCGATAGACTTTAGACGGTCTGAGACCTGATGATATAATAAATCCTCTTTCATTAGCTTTTATTTACTGATGAATTATAGCACTTATATAATTTGTTTTTGTGAAACTTTTGTTGGGCTGAGAACTAGCTAAATCTATAGTGTATTATTTTATAAGACTATAAAAACTCCTATAAAAATACGCATATTTATTCACAAGATAAACATCTAACAACGAAAGACTTAATATTATTTTAATCCAAAAAGATTATTTTTTAGGGATTTATATCCTTAAAGATTGGGAACTATATTCCAAACACTTATTTTCTCTCTGATTTGAAAACCTAATTTTTCATACAGCTTGATTGCTCCAACATTAGACTCGGCAACATGCAGGAATGGGGTTTTGTTTTGTGCGAAAATGGCATTTACCGTATATGTGACTAACTGCTTCGCATAACCTTTCCCTGTATGGTCTGGATGTGTGATTACTGCACTTACTTCTGTATAACCTTCCATTTGCATACGTTCTCCCGTTACGGCAACGAGCTGATTGTTTTTGTAAATTCCGTAATAATTTCCTAATGAAACGGTCTTCTTTTTAAAATACTCTGGGTAAACCATTTTGACCAATCCTAATAAATCGTCTAAATGTTCCTCTTCTAATTTCACAATCAGATCTTCAAAATTTTCTTCAACTTTGTTATAAATAATCATTTGCAAACAGATTAATTCATTTTTCAATTTTAGATTATTGGGTACAATTGGTTTTTGTCCGATAATAAAAAAGTTGTTGACTAATTTGGCGTATTGAGAAATAGAATCGTCCATATTATCAAAAGCTGTAAACCCTCCAAAAGGACAATAATCAGGATGATAAAATTTTATTGTCCCGTAATCAATTCCAAAATCCTTATGCGTTTCGGAAATTGAATACCAAACGGGATTGTCTAATTTATGATTTCCATTTGCCATTTTGATTGCAATTATAAGATACCGAAAACGAGTAGTAGTAAAATTTATTCAAACTTTTTTACCTCGAATGATTCGCCGTCAAAAACTCCGTAGGTAAAGTAGCTGATCCAATCACCTAAATTTACATATTCTGATTTTTCGCCAACTGGCTTAATCATCGGGAGATGACGGTGACCAAAAACAAAATAGTTATAATGCTTGGTTTCTAGCTTTCGTTTGGCATAAAGTATTAGCCATTCATTTTCTTCTCCCAAAAATTTCACATCTTCATCACCGGAAATGAGTTTGTTTTTAACGGACAGGTATTGCGCTAATTTCACTCCAATATCGGGATGCAACCATCTGAAAAGCCATTTGGAGAACGGATTGGTAAACACTTTTTTCATGCGTTTGTAGCCTAAATCGCCAGGTCCTTTTCCGTCACCATGACCAATCAAAAAGGTTTTATCTCCAAAAGTAAACTCTTTGTTATCGTGATAAACGGGAATGTTCAACTCGGTTTCAAAATAATCGGCCATCCATAAATCATGGTTTCCCACAAAAAAATAAATAGGTACTCCGCTGTCACGAATTTCGGCCAACTTACCTAAAATACGAACAAACCCTTTTGGAACAACGGTTTTATATTCGAACCAAAAATCAAATAAATCACCCAAAAGAAATATGGCTTCAGCATCGTCTTTGACTTTGTCTAGCCAGGCGACGAACTTTTGTTCTCTTGGAAAACTCAACTCTGCATTAGGCGCACCAAAATGCTGATCTGAAGCGAAATAGATTTTTTTATTATTGGATAATTGCATGAACTAGGTATAAATTATTGATTGTCGCTTGCAAACCATTCGGCAAATGAAGACTCGGTTTCTTGCAATTTCAAAGAAAACAGTTGAATGTTTTTAGGTAATCTGCGAATTATTCTTTGAGAAAAATCAACCACCATATTCTCACTGGTTGGTTGATAATCGACCAATATTACATGATGCCCACGATTTTTTAATTCGTTTGCTAACTCAATATGCGGAGTAGTTTCGTTGAAAACAGTGGCGTGATCAAACTGATCGACAATTTCTTCTTTTACAATCTTTTTCAGATCCGAAAAATCAATGACCATACCAAACTTTACATTGTTCCGATCCGTTATTGGTTTTCCGATAACGGTAACCGATAACTTATAACTATGACCATGCACATTTTTACATTTCCCGTCATATCCGTATAACGCGTGACCGGTTTCAAAATTAAATTGTTTGGTGATTCTAATATTGCTCATTGAAGATCTATTTTGACTGCAAATTTAATGAATTCGCATGAGAAAAGCTCCCTTAAAATAGGATTCCCTTGCATGCAATTTCTAGCCCTGATGGAAACGGCATCCTTTTTATGGGGTGATTTTTCTTCACCTCATAAAAAGATATAGTGTACAGCAGGAAAAAGCTCCTAATAGTTCGTGAAATATTTCGATTACAGTAAATATAATTGTTATTTTGTAGAATCAAATTTTAACACATTATGTTCAAAAACATTTTTAAATATATTCCATTTTTACTCTTGCTTTTTTTTATGAGTTGTGCCAAAAGAGGGGCCATTACTGGTGGTTTGAAAGACACTATTGCTCCGACATTAAAATATAGCTTGCCTGAAAATTATTCGGTTAAATTTCAAGGTAATAAAATCAAACTTGTTTTTGACGAAAATATCAAGCTAAAAAATCTAAACAAGCAATTGATTATTTCACCACCAATGAAGAATGAGCCGTTAATCATTCCGACTACTCCAACAAAAACATTGACTATTACTATAAATGATACTTTACAACCCAATACTACTTATAGCTTGAATTTTGGACAAAGTATTGCCGATAATAATGAAGGAAATCCATACAATCTCTTTAAATATGTGTTTTCTACCGGAGATTATATCGATTCTTTGACACTGGGCGGAAGGGTAAAAGATGCCTATGATAAAGAGGTAGCTTCTTTTGTTTCGATCATGCTTTATGAAGCGAATGAAAAATTTAATGATTCTACTATTTATAAAGAAAATCCACGATACATTACCAATACTTTGGACAGTTTGAAGACGTTTCGATTGGAGAATTTAAAAGCGGGAAAATACTTTTTGGTAGCTATGAAGGACAATAATAGCAATAATAAATTCAATCCCAAATCTGACCGAATTGGGTTTACCAAACAAATTGTAACAATACCAAATGACACCGTTTTTGAATTGGAATTATTCAAGGAAGAACTGCCTTTTAAAGCAATAAAACCCGCGCAAGCTTCTGGAAATCGATTGATTGTAGGTTATGAAGGCAGCCCAAAAATCAATGGTGAAAAAGCTAAATTTACTTTAAAAAACAACGGTCAAATCATTCCTTCGATAATTACAAAAATAGATAAAAAAGACTCTTTACAAGTCTGGTTCAAACCTTTGAAAGTAGATTCGCTTTCGCTAAATATTGTAAAAGACAAGTACCAAAAAGACTTTACTTTTAAAGTCAAAAATCAAAAAAGTGACACTTTGAGCATTAAAGCCATTCAAAGTGGGGTTTTGAATTTCAGAGATCGATTTACTTTGGAATCCAGTACACCTTTGGTGAATTTTGACAAATCAAAAATGAAACTTACAGATAAAGATTCAGCTGCAGTGGCATTTACTACTGCATACGATGAGTACACCCAACAATTATTTATTGATTTTAAAATAGAAGAAGCTCAGAAATACAATTTTAAATTGATGCCTGGTGCTGTCACTGATTTTTTAGAAAAGACAAATGACACTTTATCTTTTAGTACCAGCACACGCAATCGTGCTGATTACGGGAATCTTATAGTGAGTTTAAAAAACGTAAAACGATTCCCTCTTATTATTGAATTGGCGAATGAAAAAGGAGACATTGTCAAAGCGAGCGAATACACTGAAGGTAAAACAGAAATTGAATTCAATCTTCTAGAACCAAGTGTATATACACTTCGAGCGATTTATGACGACAATAAAAATAAAGAATGGGACACAGGAAATTACCTTGAAAAACGACAAGCTGAAGAAGTGGTTTATTTTTCTAAAGGTGTAGACATCCGAACCAACTGGGACGTGAATCAACCTTTTGATTTGAGTATTCCGTATACTCCTGAACCCAAAAAGAAAAAAGAAAAAGAGAAAAAGAAATCTAGCTCATTTTAGTATGAAAGCGTCTTGATCTTTTAAAAAATTAAATTTTTTTCTGGCCAGAAGTAGCTCAGCTTTATTCAATTCAACGATAAAAACACCTTTTGTCTCAATAGGTTCCATAATGTAATCTCCCAAGAAATTAACCACTTGGGAATGTCCATTGTATTGAAAATTGTTGTCATCTTCACCAATTCTATTGACCCCAATGGTATAACTCATGTTCTCTATGGCACGTGCTTTTAACAAAACATCCCAAGCTTTTATTCTTATTTCTGGCCAATTGGCAACATAAATCAGCAAATCGTATTCCTCTACATTTCTGGCAAAAACAGGGAAACGCAAATCATAACAAATCAGCGGACAGATTTTCCATCCTTTATATTCTACAATTAATTTTTTGGCACCAGCAGTATAGACTTCATCTTCCCCCGCCAATGTAAACAAATGCCTTTTGTCGTAAAATTTAATTTCTCCTGAAGGAAAAACAAAAACCAATCGGTTATAGAAATTGTCATTTTCAGCAATAACTAAGCTTCCAGTAATGGCACAATTTTTGGCTTCCGCCAACTGTTTTAGCCAAATAATCGTTTCGCCTTGCATCTTTTCGGCAACAGTATCAGGTTGCATAGTGAAGCCTGACGTAAACATTTCAGGGAGTACAATTAAATCAACACTTTCGGAAATCGCATTAATTTTTTCTCCGAGTTTTTTTCTATTTTTTTCTGGGTTTTCCCAAGACAATGACGATTGAATGAGTGCGAGTTTCATATTGAATCCTTTGCTGTTACACAAAGATACGTAAAGATAAAATGAGATTCACAAAGGTTTATACAAACAAAAAACGTCCCAATTTCTAGGGACGTTTTTGATATTAAGTATTATATTATTTCAAACTTGCTGATAAATATTCTCTATTCATACGAGCAATATTTTCAAGGGAAATTCCTTTTGGACATTCAATTTCACAAGCTCCAGTGTTGGTACAGTTACCAAAACCTTCTTCATCCATTTGACGCACCATGTTCAATACACGAGCTGTTGCTTCAACTCTTCCTTGTGGCAACAATGCATACTGCGAAACTTTTGCTCCAACAAATAACATTGCAGATCCATTTTTACAAGTAGCTACACATGCACCGCAACCGATACAAGCAGCTGCTTCAAAAGCTTTGTCAGCATCATCTTTAGGAACTGGAGTAGCATTCGCATCGATAGTGTTTCCAGAAGTATTTACTGAAACGAAACCACCAGCTTGCTGAATTCTGTCGAAAGAAGTTCTGTCTACAATTAAATCTTTAATAACAGGGAAAGCTGCAGAACGCCAAGGCTCTATAACGATGGTATCTCCGTCATTAAACATTCTCATGTGCAATTGACAAGTAGTGATTCCAGTGTCTGGTCCGTGTGCACGTCCGTTGATATACAAAGAACACATTCCGCAGATTCCTTCACGACAATCGTGATCAAATGCGATTGGTTCTTTTCTTTCGTTTACTAATTGTTCATTCAATTGGTCTAACATTTCCAAAAATGAACTTGCCGTAGAAACATCGTTCAATTTGTATGTTTCCATTTTTCCTTTTTCTTTGGAGTTCTTTTGACGCCAGATTTGAAGGCTTATATTGATATTTTTTGCTGCACTCATAATTTTTTTATTTGTAATTTCTTGCGGCTATTTTAATAAACTCGTAATTCAACTCTTCTTTGTGAAGCTCTTCATTTTTAATGTCGTATCCTTTGTATTCCCAAGCACCAACAAATTTGAAGTTTTCGTCATCACGTAAAGTTTCCCCTTCAGCATCCTGATATTCTTCACGGAAGTGACCTCCGCAAGATTCTTTACGCTGTAAAGCATCCATAGCCATTAATTGTCCTAATTCGATGAAATCGGCAACACGAAGTGCTTTCTCTAATTCAGGATTCAATTCATCAGCACTTCCTGGAACATAAACTTCTTTGAAGAATTCTTCTTTCAAAGCAGCAATTTCTTCGATAGCTTCTGTCAATCCTTTTTCATTACGGCCCATTCCAACTTTATTCCACATAATATGACCTAAACGTTTATGGAAATGATCCACTGTTTTTGATCCATTATTAGACAAGAATTTATTGATTTGATCTTTTACATTTTTCTCAGCTTCAACAAATTCCGGCAAATCAGTAGAGATTTTTCCAGTACGGATATCATCAGCCAAATAATCAGAAACCGTATAAGGTAATACGAAATATCCGTCTGCCAATCCCTGCATCAAAGCCGAAGCTCCTAAACGGTTCGCTCCGTGATCAGAGAAATTAGCTTCTCCTGCAACGAAACAGCCCGGAATAGTAGATTGTAAGTTATAATCAACCCAAACACCTCCCATTGTATAGTGAACCGCAGGGTAAATTTTCATTGGAGTTTCATAAGGATTCTCATCGGTGATTTTTTGGTACATAGTAAACAAGTTACCGTACTTTTCTTCTAACCATTTTTTTCCTAAAGTAAGGATTTCTTCCTGAGTAGGATTATGATTTCCTTTTGCGTAAGCTGTTTGTCTTCCTTTAGATTGAACCTCTGTAGCGAAATCCAAATAAACTCCTTCATTAGTATCGTTAGCCTCAATTCCGCGGCCTTCGTCACAAACTTCTTTTCCTGCTCTTGAAGCAACATCACGAGGAACTAAGTTACCAAATGCTGGATATTTTCTTTCTAAGTAGTAATCTCTATCTTCTTCAGCAATTTGCGTTGGCTTCAATTTACCGGCACGAATTGCTTCTGCATCTTCTTTTTTCTTTGGAACCCAAATACGTCCAGAGTTTCTTAACGACTCAGACATCAAAGTCAATTTAGATTGATTCGTTCCGTGAACTGGAATACAAGTTGGGTGAATCTGTACATAACATGGGTTTGCGAACAAAGCACCTTGTTTGTGAATTTTCCAGCCAGCAGTTACATTCGATCCCATTGCATTTGTAGAAAGGAAATAAACGTTTCCGTATCCTCCAGTTGCAATAATTACAGCGTGAGCAGAGTGTCTTTCGATTTCACCGGTAATCAAATTACGGGCAATGATTCCACGAGCTTTTCCATTAACTTTTACCAATTCCAGCATTTCGTGACGGTTATACATATCGATTTTCCCTAAACCAATTTGTCTTGATAAAGAAGAATAAGCTCCTAATAATAACTGCTGTCCTGTTTGTCCAGCTGCATAAAAAGTACGCTGTACTTGTGTACCACCAAAAGAACGGTTGTCTAACATTCCGCCGTAATCACGGGCAAAAGGAACTCCCTGAGCCACACATTGGTCAATGATGTTTCCGGAAACTTCAGCTAAACGGTGAACGTTTGCTTCACGTGCTCTGTAATCTCCTCCTTTAATTGTATCATAAAATAAACGGAACGTACTGTCACCGTCATTTTGATAATTTTTTGCAGCGTTAATACCTCCTTGTGCAGCGATTGAGTGCGCACGACGTGGAGAATCTTGGTAACAAAATGCTTTTACATTATAACCCATTTCGGCAAAAGATGCAGCAGCCGAAGCACCCGCTAATCCTGTTCCTACAACGATAATATCTATTTTTGGTCGGTTATTTGGAGCAACTAACCTTAAGTGATCTTTATAATCAGTCCATTTTTGTGAAATGTGACCTTCTGGTATTTTAGAATCTAGTTTCATTATAGATTGATATTAATTATTAAAATGATGAAATAGGGCAATGAAAATAAATCCAAAAGGAACTATAATTGCAAATGCATAACAGATTTTATGCAATGACTTCCCTATTTTATTGTCAAATCCTACAGACTGCAAAGAAGAAGTGAAACCATGCCAAAGGTGTAATGCCAATAAAACGAAAGCCACGCAATACAATCCTGTACGAACCGGACTTTCAAATTTGGCCACCAATTCATCATAATATCTAGTTTCATCAATAACATTTGATTCCACATATTTGTAAACCATTTCATGAAACCAGAAATCATACATGTGTAATCCTAAAAAAGCCAATACAACCAGCCCTGAAATAATCATATTCCTAGAAGCCCAAGATGAATTTGCCGCACCGTCAAACTTTACGTAAGCAACAGGTCTTGCATTTCTGTTTTTCAGCTCCAGAACGAATCCCATAACAAAGTGAAAAACTACTCCCGCAACCAGAACAGGCTGCATAACAAATTGAATTAATGGGTTGTAACCCATGAAATGTGACATCGCATTAAATGAATTCTCACTAAAAACAGATACGAAATTAATAAAGAAGTGAAGCGATAGAAACGAAATCAAAAAAAGTCCTGAAAGCGCCATAGCTACTTTTTTAGCTATAGACGACTTCAATATTGCAGATTTTGCCATAATGATATAAATATTATATTTTTTTAAAAAGTCGAACAAATTTAGGGTAATTGAGAAAGAATAACAACCATTTTCGCAATTTTACTTCGCAATTTATAATCATTTTAAAGTACTTAAAAAATACTTATTAAATACGTACTAAAATACGTAGTTTTGTTCATTTTGCAACAAAATGTAATCGATTACATATATAAAATAGTATAGTTTTTAAATTTAGGTGATAAAAATCAGGTTTCAATTTAAAAATAGTCGTTAAAATTATTGTCCTAATTATATTTCATTGTCAAAAGATAGAAAAACTAACAATCTTATAATACAAAACAAGATTTACAGCTTATTCACTAAAAATTGAAAAACAGCCATTTTATCATCTTTAAAATATTGTAATTCCCCAAAGCAATTTTAACTTTACAGCTTTAAATTTTATTCATGAAAACTGGAATTGACGCTATTGCATTTGATGTTGCCAAATTGCATTTACCTATAAAAACATTAGCATTAGCTAGAAATATAGAACCTGAAAAACTCGAAAAAGGGTTGGGATTATTAAAGATGACTTTGCCCGATGCGCATCAGGATACTGTGGTATTTGGAGCTAATGCTTTGACAAAACTGATTCAAGACAACAACCTCAAATTAGACGAAGTTGCCCGAATATATGTGGGAACCGAAAGTGCTATCGACAGCTCAAAACCCATAAGTTCTTTCCTGATAGCATTAATGGAACAAAAATTTGGCGAGAACTCTTTATCCGAATGTGATGTTGTAGATTTTACTTTTGCCTGCATTGGCGGCGTTGATGCCATGCAGAACTGTCTTGATTTTGTTCAGCTAAACCCAACCAAAAAGGCTATTGTTGTTACTACCGATTTTGCTAAATACGATTTAAATTCAACTGGAGAATATACGCAGGGCGCTGGAGCAGTTGCAATGCTCATTACTTCAAATCCAAAAATTGTAACTTTCGAAAATCATTGGGGCGTAAGCACAAAAGGTGTTTTTGATTTCTTCAAACCATACAGAACAATTTCAAAACAGGAAATCACAGGAAACACAAACAACGAATCTTGGTTTGACAATCTAGAAAGTGAAATTGAAATCCACAAAGACCAGCCTGTTTTTGACGGTCAATATTCGAACCAATGTTATATGGATCGAACAAGAGAAGCTTATTTCTCTTTCAAAAAAATAAAAAACACTCAAGAAACTGTTTACAGCACTTGGACAAGCATTGTAATGCATTTGCCTTATGCTTTTCAAGGCCGAAGAATGCTTTCTGAAATTTATGCTTTGGATGCTTCAACTCCAGTTTTAAATGGCGAAGAAAATGCTTCGGAATATCAGAACAAGCTGAAAGAAATCAGCAAATCAGATAATTATAAAACATTTGTATCCGAAAAATTACAGCCTGCAGAATTAGCTTCTTCTTTAATTGGAAACCTTTATACCGGTTCGATTTTTATGGGATTACTTTCTACTTTGGCCCATTTTTATGATACCAAAAAAGAAATTGCTTCTGAAAAATTTGGTTTTCTGGCCTACGGAAGCGGTTCCAAATCCAAAGTTTTTGAAGGTACTATTCAACCCGAATGGAAATCGGCAATAGCTAATGTTTCCCTTTTTGAGACATTGGAAAAAAGTTTTGAAATTGATTTTGAAACTTATGAAAAACTGCACAAAAAAGAACAAAAACAAAGCATTCAAGAACCTAAAAACGAATGGGTTCTGGACCGAATTGAAACAGAAATACCGAATTTAATCGGCGCCCGTTATTACAATTGGATTGATTAATACAGCTATTTACCATACAAAAAGAGCCACGAAAGATAAAATTCATTCGTGGCTCTTTTACTTTAACTAAACTTAGCTATATATTCCTGAACCGTTGCATCGGTTTTTTCATGTCTAAGTTTTTGTTGTAAATGAATCGGAGGAGAAGCTCTTTCTAAGCAATCTTTAACAGAGCAAGTTTCACAAGTAACTCCAACGAGTTGTTTTTGTATCGAATTCCCCTCAATAAATTTAAACTTTTTCTTAAGCGAGGGCGTAATCAAAATTCCAACAGAAATACTTCTCAAACAATTTTTCTTGAAAGGATCTGGCGTTGCCGATGAAAAAACAAGATATTCATTATTACTGTTTTCATAACGCGAAATCTGCGCGTCAAAAAAATGTTCTTTCTTTTGCTTCAAAGACTCCACAATTGTTTTTATCGATACCCATCTTCTGCAATAGTGCTCGTTCATCTCGTTAGCATGAGGTTCTTGCTGATTGGTAATATGCAGCTCTTTTTTTATCTGATAAGTGTCCGCTCCTATTTCATGAGATAAACGAAGAAAAAAGAGATTCTTTATCTGAAAATCCTTCGGTAAAATATTAGTTAACCGCTGATAGAATGATTCCGGAGAAACTGTAAATTTATTCATCAACTGAATCATTTCCTGAGGTTTTGGATCTTCTTTTGATAAAAATAAATTTAATTCTTCAATCAGTGGCTCTCTTGGAATAAGCAATGCTCCTGCAAAATAAGAAGCATAAAAATTATTAAGAACCTGATCAAAATTATCAAACTTAATCCAGCTGAAAGTATACAGTCTTTCTTTAATTTCAAGAAAATTATAAGCGATTTCTTTTGCTAAAATAAATGCTTTCTGAGAATCATCAATCCCTACGGATAGTAATAAAGTTCTACTTTTTGGCACAAAAATAGAACGTAAGTCACCTAATTCTTCTTTCTCCGAAAAAACAATTTCGTTAATAGTATATCCGTATTCTTCAATTAAAATTGCCGACAATTCACTAATCAAAATGTTGGTTGCATTAGTAATTTGAAATGCCTTGCAAAACAGTAACACTTTTTCCTCAAGATCTTCAAAATAATTATTGTGCGCTTCCTGGTAGGAACGCAATGATGCCAAGAAAAAACTCTCTCTTGTTAAATTATAATGCTGCGCAATTTCTATAATCGTACTGATAAAGGCATTGACCTTTGCCGGAGCATTGGCAATAATATCAATTAAATCGGCTTCCTGAATTCCAAACAGATCTAATGGAATCTCTTTCAAAATTCCTGATTTCAATATTTCACCAATCGGTGCGAGATTATTATCAAGCTTTAGTGACACCATGTGATCGTATGAAACCTCTAATTTTTCGGCTAAAAGAATGATTTTTTCCGTTTTTGGATATTTTTTTCCTTTTTCAATTTCATTCAAATACGATTTTGACAGCTCTGTTATTTTGGCTAACCCAAATAATGACAAATCTTTATTTGTTCGAGCCTGCTTGAGCTTAAGCCCAAAAATCAACTTGATATACTCTTTTTCTACATTCATAAATTCAAAGATAAACTAAAAAAAGAAAAACCTCAAAAAAAATATTTTTCAATTTTAGCGAACGTTCGCTTGTTTTGTAAAAAACTTTTTGTAGTATTGCAGTATCAAAATGAATTAGTTATGAAAAACCAAACCGAAACCACAGAAAAAAAATTCCAAATCACGAATGGAATGACACAACAGTATCCAGAAATTTTGACCGAGGATGCTATCGAATTTTTAACTGAATTGCATCAAAAATTTAATGACAGAAGACTTTCGTTATTAGAAGACCGCAAAAAACAACAAGCCCTTTTTGATGCTGGAGCTTTGCCTTCTTTCCCTGCCGAAACTAGAATGATTAGAGAAAGCAATTGGATTACTGCAACAACTCCAAGAGATTTATTGGACAGAAGAGTCGAAATTACCGGACCTGTGGATCGGAAAATGGTCATCAATGCACTCAATTCGGGAGCTAATACCTTCATGGCTGATTTTGAAGACAGTACCTCTCCAACTTGGAGTAATTTGATGGAAGGTCAACAAAACCTGATAGATGCAGTAAATAAAACCATAACACTGAACGATACTTTAAAAAACAAAAAATACGAGCTTAACGACAAAACAGCCGTTCTAATTGTTAGACCAAGAGGTTTACATTTAAATGAAAAAAACATTCTTATCGATGATCAGGAAACGTCTGGTTCTTTAATCGATTTTGGCCTTTACGCTTTTCACAATCACGAACAATTATCCAAAAACGGAACCGCTCCTTATTTTTATTTGCCAAAATTAGAACACTACTTAGAAGCAAGATGGTGGAATGAGGTATTCGAATTTGCGCAAGAATATTTGGGAGAACAAAATGGCACTTTCAAAGCGACTGTTTTAATCGAAACCATAACAGCTAGTTTCCAATTGGACGAAATCATATTCGAATTAAGGGATCACATCGTAGGATTGAATTGCGGCCGTTGGGATTACATTTTTTCTTTCATCAAAAAATTAAGAAGAAACAAAACCTACATCGTACCAAACCGTGACCAAGTAACTATGAATACACCGTTTATGAGTGCCTACTCACAATTAGTTATTCAAAGATGCCACAAACGAAATATTCATGCTATTGGCGGAATGGCGGCTCAAATACCGATCAAAAATGATGAAGAAGCAAACAACATTGCTTTTGACAAAGTGGTAACCGACAAAAAGAGAGAAGTACAAAACGGTCACGACGGAACTTGGGTTGCACATCCTGATTTGGTTCCTTTGGCAAAATCTGTTTTCGACAAATACATGCCAACTCAAAATCAGATTCATGTAAAAAGAGAAGATGTAAACGTAGTCGAAGAAGATTTACTGGCTGTTCCAAAAGGAACCATTACCGAAGAAGGAGTTCGAAAAAACATCAGCATTTCAGTTCTCTATATCGCCTCCTGGCTCAACGGACAAGGCGCAGCGGCTTTACACCATTTGATGGAAGACGCCGCTACGGCAGAAATTTCGAGATCGCAATTGTGGCAATGGCTTCAAAACGAAGTGGTTTTAGACAATAACAAAACGCTAACCGAAGATTATTACCATCGCTTGGCCATGGAAGAATTTGAAAAAATTAAAAAAATTGTCGGGGACGAAAACCACGAAAAACAAAATTACCATTTAGCAGAACAACTGCTCGATACACTAGTTGTCAATGACAATTTTATAGAATTCCTAACCTTAATTGGATATAAATACCTATGACAATTTCAAAATATAAAAAAAACCAACAAAAATAAATAACCAACAAACGCTATTAAACTTAAAAACACCATGAAAACAACCGAGACAAGAATTCAAGAATTAGTTACCGACTGGATTACAAACCCAAGATGGAAAGGAATCGAACGACCGTACACCGCCGAAGAAGTGGTAAAACTTCAAGGTTCTTACCAAATAGAGCACAGCGTTGCCAAAATTGGAGCTAACAAATTATGGGACAGACTTAATTCTCAAGATTTCGTCGCTGGATTGGGTGCTCTTACCGGAAACCAAGCGATACAAGAAGTAGAAGCTGGATTAGAAGCCATTTACCTAAGTGGCTGGCAAGTTGCCGCCGATGCCAATGTGGCTGGAGAAATGTATCCTGACCAATCCTTGTATCCCGCAAACAGCGTTCCTTTGGTTGTAAAAAGAATCAACAACGCACTTTTGCGTGCCGACCAAATACAAGTGGTAAACGGAACAATCGACAAGAAAGACTATTTGGTTCCTATTGTAGCCGATGCAGAAGCTGGTTTTGGAGGAAACTTAAATGCTTTCGAGTTGATGAAATCAATGATCGAATCAGGGGCCGCAGGAGTTCATTTTGAAGACCAATTGAGTTCCGCCAAAAAATGCGGTCACTTAGGAGGCAAGGTTTTGGTACCTACTCAAGAAGCCATCAATAAATTAATTGCTGCACGTTTAGCTGCCGATGTAATGGGAACTCCAACACTTATCGTGGCACGAACTGATGCCGATGCTGCCAATTTATTGACTAGTGATATTGACCCAAGAGATGCCAAATTCATTACTGGAGAAAAAACTGCCGAAGGATTTTTCTATGTAAACTGCGGTGTAGAGCAAGGAATTGACCGTGGATTGAGCTATGCTCCTTATGCTGATTTGATTTGGATGGAAACCAGCAACCCGGATTTGGCTTATGCAAAACGCTTTGCAGATGCCATTCACAAAGAATTCCCTGGCAAAATGTTGGCATACAATTGCTCGCCTTCTTTCAACTGGGCTGCCAAATTATCGGTAGCTGAAATGGAAACCTTCAGAGAAGACTTGGCAGCAATGGGTTATAAATTCCAATTCATCACTTTGGCTGGATTCCACGCCTTAAACACCAGTATGTTCGAATTATCCAAAGCGTACAAAGAAAGAGGAATGGCTGGCTACTCTGAATTACAGGAAAGAGAATTCGCTTTACAACAGCACGGTTTCAAAGCCGTAAAACATCAAAATTTTGTAGGCACCTCTTATTTTGATGCCGTACAAAATACCGTTACCACAGGAAAATCTTCAACAACAGCAATGAAAGATTCTACCGAAGTAGCACAGTTTTAATTTTAAAATGCCATTTTGAAAGCACGGAGAAACTCTCATTTCTTCGTGCTTTTTTTGTTTAAAAAACTTTTATTTGGGCGTGACCCCATAATAAAAAATGGGCTACTCTTCACACTGCCTATTCGCCCATTTTTATTATGCGGTCGGGCTATCACGAGCGCTTTGGCGCCTTGCTCTATCCCTCACGCAATCCGTAAAGCAAGAACTTTTGCACAAACCATCAACTTTTTTTTAAACACTATATTAAAAACTTAAAAAAAATAAAACAAAGACCAATTACATTCTTAAAGTTACTATTTTTGATGATTCAACACCCAAAATCGTTTTAAAATGAAATATCATCAAATAGACCGCGCTCTTTTTATAAAAAATAGAGCAAAATTCATGGCTCAAATGAAGCCTAATAGTGTAGCCGTATTTAATTCTAATGATATTTATCCTGTTTCGGCAGACAGTACTTTGCCATTTGCACAACACCGCGATATTTTTTATTTATCAGGTGTAGACCAAGAAGAAAGTATCTTATTACTTTTTCCAGATGCTCCTTATGAAAACCAAAGAGAAATGTTATTCCTAAAAGAAACTAGCGAGCATATCGCTATTTGGGAAGGTGAAAAACTAACCAAAGACCGTGCTTTTGAAGTTTCAGGAATTAAAACGGTGTATTGGCTACAAGATTTTGAAAAAGTCTTAAACGAAATGATGACGTACTCTGATATTATGTACATCAACACCAACGAACATTATCGTGCTGCTGTTGAAACTGAAACCCGCGAAGCCCGTTTCATAAAATGGTGGAAAGCCAAATATCCTGCACATCAAGTGGCCAAAAGCAACCCAATATTGCAACGCCTTCGTTCGGTTAAAGAAACTGAAGAAATAGATTTGATCCAAAACGCTTGTAATATCACCGAAAAAGGTTTCCGAAGATTACTGTCATTCGTAAAACCAAACGTAACTGAATACGAAATCGAAGCCGAATTGGTTCACGAGTTTATTCGTAATCGTTCCAAAGGTTTTGCTTACACTCCGATTATTGCTTCTGGAAATAATGCCAACGTGTTGCATTACATTGAAAACAACCAACAATGTAAACCAGGTGATCTAGTACTGCTGGACGTTGCCGCCGAATACGCCAACTATTCCAGCGATATGACTCGTATGATTCCTGTTTCAGGAAGATTCACTGGCAGACAAAAAGACGTATACAATGCTGTTTTGCGTGTTAAAAACGAAGCTACCAAAATGCTGACTCCAGGAACGCTTTGGAAACAATATCATGTAGAAGTAGGTAAAATCATGACTTCAGAGTTACTTGGTTTGGGATTGATTGACAAAGCCGATGTTCAAAATGAAAACCCGGAATGGCCGGCCTACAAAAAATATTTCATGCACGGAACCTCTCATCACATGGGATTGGACACGCACGATTACGGATTATTGCACGAACCAATGAAAGCCAATATGGTCTTTACCGTTGAACCTGGAATTTACATCCCAGCCGAAGGTTTCGGAATTCGTTTGGAAGATAATTTGGTAGTTCAAGAAACTGGCGAACCTTTTAACTTGATGCGCAACATCCCGATCGAAGCTGACGAAATCGAAAGCTTAATGAATTCATAAGTTCAGATGGTAAAAAAAATATTTCTATTTAGCTTTCTATCTCTTTTTGGACACTCATTTGCTCAAACTGACGGTTTTGCCAAAAACAAAGATGAAAGTCAAACCTATTATAAAATATTCGGTAAGGGTACACCCATCCTAATAATAAATGGCGGCCCTGGAATGAACAGTAATGGGTTTGAACCTATGGCTAAAACTTTGGCAGAAAAACACCAAACCATTATTTATGACCAAAGAGGAACAGGTAAATCTACACTCAAAGAATTAAATAATAATACGGTTTCAATGAAATTAATGGCCGAGGATATCGAGTCATTGAGAAAACATTTAAAAATCGAAAAGTGGACAATACTCGGTCACTCTTTTGGTGGGATGTTAGCATCCTATTATGCGACAATTTATCCCAACACTATTGATAAATTAATTTTGTCATCTTCTGGCGGAGTCGATTTAAGTTTACTGAAAGGTGAAAACCTTATTGAAGCTGGCTTGAGCAAAATAGAGAAAGATTCTTTAAACTATTGGAACGATAAAATCGAAAAAGGCGACACGAGTTATACAGCCAGAATTGGCAGAGGAAGAGCCATGGCGCCCGCCTATGTGTACGACAGAAAATTTGTTCCAATCATAGCCGAAAGATTGACACAGGGCAATTCGACCCTAAATTCCTTATTATGGGGTGACATGCAAAAAACAAATTTTGATTGTAAAAACAAGTTCTCCAATTTCAAGAATCCGGTTTTAATCATTCAAGGCAAACAAGACATCATCAGCGCAGTAATTGGGGAAATCAGTTTAAAGGCGTTCCCTAATTCAAAAATGGTTCTGCTTGAAAACTGCAAACACTATGGCTGGCTTGACGCAAAAGAAAAGTATTTTGACACAATTGAATCTTTTTTAAAAAGCTAAAAAAAACATTTTAATAAATTCAAGAAACGGCTTTCAATTATGGAAGCCGTTTCTTGTTTTCAATAAAATACCGGAACAATAATATTTGACAAAAAAGATAAGGCATCCTTTTTTGAGCCAACCAAACAAGTTCTCGTAATGCAAAAACTATTACACCACTCAACCCCCCCCAATACGACTTATTTATAGCGCTAATACACCCCATTAGTAGCCCCTTACCCCCTAATTAGCATCCTTATTACTCCCTGATAACACCCCATAAGCCCCTCATTTCTACCATCACTACACCCCATTAGTAGCCCCTTACCCCCTACTTAGCATCCTTATTACTCCCTGATAACATCCCATAGCCCCCTCATTTCTACCACCACTACACCCCATTAGTAGCCCCTTACCCCCATACTTAGCATCCTTATTACTCCCTGATAACACCCCATAGCCCCCTCATTTCTACCACCACTACACCCCATTACTAGCCCTTTGATGACCCGAAAGACTCCTTAAGCATGCTAATTCATATCGCCAATACCCTTACTAGCGCCACTTATATCTATACAATCTATTTCTTTTTCAATCCCAAAATTTCGAATATACTTTCACCTTTCTACAACCTTATTTAGTTAAGGATAATAAGAAATTAAGCTAATGACTAAGCTAAATTTTCGTCCGCAATTCAACAAAATTTTAGTCTTTCAATTGTAACATTCTAAATCCACATCCGACTCATCTAAAAAATAAAACACTAGAAATCATGCAAGCACACGAAATAGATTATCAGATATTTGGAGAAGAAATGCAGTATGTAGAAATAGAATTGGATCCACAAGAAATCGTCATTGCCGAAGCGGGCAGTTTTATGATGATGGAAAACAACATCCAGATGGAAACCATTTTTGGAGACGGTTCCGCACAGCAATCAAATTCAGGTTTGTTTGGCAAACTCCTAAATGCTGGAAAAAGAGTCCTCACTGGCGAAAGCTTATTCATGACGGCATTTTTAAACCAAGGCAATACCAAAAGCAAGGTTTCGTTCGCTTCTCCCTATCCTGGAAAAATTCTTCCAATTGATTTAACACAATTTCAAGGTAAATTTATCTGCCAAAAAAGTTCGTTTCTATGTGCTGCCAAAGGCGTTTCTGTTGGCATAGAATTCTCCCAAAAACTCGGTCGAGGTTTATTTGGAGGCGAAGGTTTCATCATGCAAAAAATAGAAGGAGACGGAATGGCTTTTGTTCATTCTGGCGGAACAATGGCCAAAAAAGAATTAGCGCACGGTGAAGTCCTAAAAGTAGATACGGGTTGCATCATCGGATTTACCAAAGATGTCAATTATGATATTGAATTCATCGGCGGAATCAAAAATTCTATTTTTGGAGGTGAAGGTTTGTTTTACGCTACCCTTCATGGCCCCGGAACCGTTTATATTCAATCACTGCCTTTCTCCAGATTGGCCGATAGAATCATTGCATCGGCACCAAGATCTGGCGGTAATAGTCGTGAAGAAGGAAGTTTGCTAGGCGGATTAGGAAATCTTTTGGATGGCGATAATCGTTTTTAATTTTTTAGAAATAGTAATTACTAACGGCTTGCAGTAATGTGAGCCGTTTTTATTTTAACGGAAGCTGAATTTTCGGTAAAGGCTGACAAAGTGTTTTGTTAACTATTTTTTCTCTCATTAATTTCTTCTTATTGAAATGCCTTGAGATATTTTGAATGATTTCAGTATAGTTATCGGTTCCATCTTCTCTTTGATGATAAAAAACCTTTATCGACCTACAATTTGGATGTTCAAAAATTGTATTGAGCATAGTTCTATCTGACAATCCACAAGAATGCCCCATTATATAAACTTGAAATTTTTGATCACTTTCTACAAAATCTAAAAGCTGTTTATAATTTGAATTTTGTAAATATTGAAATGACTTAAAGTTCTTTAAGTATTCATTATCATCTAAATTTTCAATCATTTTATAATCATCATCCATTTCATCTCCAAAACCAAAATTAATTTTATTCTCATTTATATTCCCAATTTCTCCGTGAATAAAATTGATAATTGTTTCGATCTTGTCATTATATTTCCCATTATTCAGATAACGATATAAAGTAGGAGTATAATTAAAGTTTAAAAAAAACAACTTTGTTTTTGTTTCAGTCATTCCTGATTTCTCTTTTTTTAACTGACTCTTAATTTCATGATGATCTTCATTTGAAAATTCTTCTAATATTTTATCCTCATCACTAAGTATTGAAATTGGCTTTATAACATCTGAAAATTTAAAAATTTCTCCTCTTGGATCATAGAAATTTCCCAACTGAAATGCATTTAAAATGTTATCTTTTAAATATTTTTCTAAAAGTTTTTTTATTTGTTCGAATTCATTGTTCAATTTAATTACTTGTAAACTCTGCTCATTAGACCAATACTCGTTACTCTTTGAAACGTCCAAGCATTTTGATTTTACAATTTTTTTAAGTTGATAGTAATATTCATTCTCAATATCTACCCAGTTTTCAGAATTTTTTTTATTAATTAGTTTGAAAAAATCATTTCTGAATGCAAAAATAATATGCCGATTGTAACTACAATGAAAATTATCTGAATCATATCTGTGTCCATTTTCTTGTGAATAATTTTTTAAACTCAATTTTAAGTCATTAAAATTCTCAATCCGATTAGATCCATTGTAATATCCATTATACAAATCATGTGTAATTACCAATTTTTGATATTCCTCGCTTTGACATTTATCTTTAAAATTTTTCCAAAAATCATTAATGAAATCTTTATAAGAAGTTGGCAATCCATGAGCCAAATCAAAACCGTTGCCAATAATTACAAGTCTATTCATATTTTATAAAATGCTTTCCTCAAATGTAGCATTTAGGAATTTAAAAAATTAATTTTGCATTTGTAAACTATCAACATAATCCTCATTCTTTTGGAAACACTTCTCTACAAAAACACACAAATTTCGTATTCTGATTCTGGAAAAGGCACAGCCGTAGTGTTGCTTCACGGCTTTCTGGAAAACAAAACCATGTGGGATGTTTATGTTTCCGAATTAAGCAAAAAGAATCGATTTATAACTATCGATTTATTGGGACACGGAGAAACCGAGAGTTTGGGTTATATCCAAACCATGGAAGAAAACGCCGATGTGGTTCATGAGGTTTTATCCAAACTGAGAATCCGAAAAGCCATTCTTGTGGGACACTCTATGGGCGGTTATGTAGCTTTGGCTTTCGCCGAATTATATCCCGAAAAAATGAAAGGATTGGTATTACTCAACTCAACTTCCAAAGAAGACAGCTCCGAAAGAAAGAAAAATAGAGACCGTGCCATCAAAGCCGTTAAGAAAGATTACGAAACCTTCATCCGACTTTCAATTGCCAATTTGTTCAGTGAAGAAAACCGAGAAATCCTTATCAAAGAGATTGAGGAAGTAAAAATTCAAGCCTTAAAAACACCATTGCAAGGAATAGTGGCATCGCTTGAAGGAATGAAAATTAGAAAAGACCGTGAAATCTTATTACACACAAATACCTATCCAAAATTATTGATTTTAGGGAAAAAAGACCCTGTTCTCAATTATGAAGACAACCTGGAACAAATAAAAAACACCGATGTTGAATTGGTGGCTTTTCCGGACGGTCACATGAGCTCTATTGAAAACCAATCTGAATTACTTACTGTTTTAGCTGCCTTTTTTAAAGGGCTTTAAAGCATTCCTTCTTTCAAATATCCTTTATCAACCAGCTCTTCTTTACAAAGAAGATGATGTGCCTTACCCTCTTTGAGCAAAACCAATTTGTTTGACACTTTAATTACATTTTCATAGTTATGATCAGAAATAATAATACCCTTCGTTTTTGAATTCTCAAATACTAATTCATTCACTTTCTCAACCATCAAAGGCGACAAACCATTATAAGGCTCATCTAACAAAACAAATTTTGAAGAGTTATTGAGGATAATTTTAATTTCTAAATACCGTAATTCTCCACCGGACAAATGAGAAACTTTTTTTTCTAACATTGTCACAATGATTTCATCTGCACAAAACTCTAAAATCCTCTCCTTCGGAACTGATAATTGTATCGCTTTTTTAACTGAAAACACATTGGGAATGCTATTATCCTGAGACAAATAACTAATTTCATCAAGTAAATCCTTGGTTTTTGCTTTTACATTACCATCAATTCTAACAAACTTAAAATCAGCATATGTAATCCCAAAAATAATTTTTAGCAAAGTTGACTTACCCGAACCATTTCTGCCAAGAAGCCCAATAATATCTTTTGTTTCGCATTTTAAATAAACATCCGACAAAATGTTTTTATTGTCAAAAGTTTTCTGAACGCTATCAATCTCTAATAAATGATTTTTCAAAATAACTTCATTATCAAGTTAAAAACAAAAGAACTAACCGCTAAAAAAACTAAGGTAAAACACCATGAATAAACCCAAAGCTGCATTTTGGAAATTTTATTATTGAAATAAAACACATACTCGTTTTTAGCGTTAACTTCTTTGAAAAGCAAACTTAAGCCAAAACCAAAAGTCAGAACCGAATAATTAAAAGCTATCAATCCTCCAAAAAGGAAAACAAAAAAACTAGCGGCTAAATTAATTGCAAGAGTGCTTTTGAAAAACTCAAATATGTTACTCCATTTTCTACTCATTAGGTTATGTAATTTTCTCCTCAAAAGGAATTGTCACATCCAATATTTCATTCAGCAACAAAATAATTTGTTCCAAATAATTAGATTGAATTTCATTGTCAATAATGGCAACACTCTCTTTTTCTTCTTTAAAATTAAATGGTAAAAATCCTGATTTTAAGTTTTTAAAAGAAATGATTCCAGCCTCGATAGGTTTTCCATTGGCATTTTCCTCATACATATAGGCATACGCCAAAACTTGAATGATTTTATCATTTTTAATATCATCCGTCAATCCTTTCCATGATTTAAGAGTAACATTGGTTTTCTCCACTTTACCCGTTTTGTAATCAATGATTCTAATTGTTCCGTTGCGTTCCTCAATTCTATCTACATTCCCCTTAATCAAAACAGGAAAAGGCAAGCTTGGATGCTCTACCATTCTATCAAAAGTTTTTTCAAGCTCCAGAATCTTTATGGCATCACCGTTTTTAATACTCTCCAATTCTACTTTCAAGAAATTGAAAACATTGCGTTTTGCCACTTCAAAAGCCAATAGATTTCTGCCTTTCTTGATTTCTCCTTCTTTGTAAACTACTTTGAATTGTACTAAAACCTCGGAGTCAATTTGCTTTATGCAATTTTGAATATCAGTTTCTGAAATAAACTTACCAATAAAAGGCGTATACAAAACTCGCAAAGTCTCGTGAATGATAGTTCCCAAAGTATTCAAAGCAATATTCTCCTCTACTTCTTCGACTTCACTAATCCGTAAAATCTTTTGAAAATAAAACTGAATCGGATTCCGTATATAACTCGTCAATGCTGAAGGAGAAAATCCTTTTTCGGCTATTTCTTTCAAACGCGCCATTACCATCTCCGATTTCGGAATTACCATTGCAGAATAAGCAGTATCGGGCAAAACAGCGTTGTAAATTTCGTGGGTTAAAGTGTGTTTTGGCTGTTTTTCAACCTCCAATTGGGTTATGAAACGACTTTTTTCGCCAGCATCAAGACCTTCACTTTCGGTATTATAAAGCAAATAAATATTTTTGGCACGTTGCAACAAGTGATAAAAGTGATAGGTGTAAATGGCGTCTTTCTCTTTAAAAGTAGGCAATCCCAATTCTCTTTTCACATCATACGGAATAAATGAGTTTTGTGATTTACCCGCAGGAAATTTACCTTCATTCATTGAAGTGATAATAACCGTTTCAAAATCCAATACTCTGCTTTCGAGAACTCCCATAATTTGAAGACCATTCAAAGGTTCTCCTTCAAAAGAAACTTCTGCCAAATCAATTACTTGCTTGTAAATTGCATGTAATGTATCAATTGTATCAATTTCTTTGTGCTCAGAATAGTAATTAATCAGTTTATTAATCACTTTAAAAATAGCATAAACAAAAGTTTTGGCTATTTTTTCCTCTTCATTTTCATTACTCAAATTATTCTTAACCTTTAGTAATAAACTGGAGATCGTTTCCAAAACAGCAATAGATCCTTTTTCCCATTTTTGAAATACAAGCAAGAATAAATCACTGGCCTTCTCATTTAATTCCAATAATTTATGGTGACTGATAAAAGTATAATTGTTTTTATTAATAATCCCAACCAAAGTACTCGTATTGGCGTAAGGTTCAATTAAAGGGTGTGTCAATACGTCCAACACATCTTTATAATAAAAAACATAGCTGCTATTGCTCCTAGACAATGCATTGGTGTGCATTTTAAACAATTTGGCAATCAGAATTTGAGCTGGATTATTTTTACTGGAATAGCCCATAGTAATATTCAAAGCTCCTACAGTGTTGGGCAAAGAATACAACAACGGAATCAACAAATTCTCTTCTCCTAAGACAATAGCCACCTTATCCAGTGTTGTAGTTGGATTTTCAATATTGATTTTTTCTATAATACTCCCGGCAATCTTGGCTTGACCAATCGTTTTTGGTGTACCAATAACTTGGATGTTTTTAGTATTAGAAAAATCATCCACAATCCATTCAAAAGGATGTGATTTATAATGCTTCCAACTTTCTTTGAATCGGCGTACAAACAAACCGGCATCATGGTATGGATCATTTAAGAACGTTTGATCAGCATCCCAATATATTTTGGCTTGATCTGAAGCAATAAGATGCTGAATTATTTTTTCTTCAGAAGCATTCAATGCATTAAAGCCTGCAAAAACAAATTGTTTGACTTGAATCGATTTTGAAAAGCTAATTAAATTATTTACAGCTTCTCTATAAATCAATCCCTGATATCCAATTCCTTTTTTAAGTAAATACTCATAAAGAGATTGATAATATTTTGGTAACAATTTCCAAAAATCAATATAGTTTTCTAGTAACTGGGTTTTGTTTTCTACTTCAATCCCCCATTTCTTGATATCTTCAATATCTTTTAAGTAAGATAAAACATGATTTGGATCTAATAAATAGCGGTCTATTTCATTAAAATCTTGGAGTAGCGTTTTCGCCCAATTGGCAAAAAGCTCAAAAGATTGTTGATTTTTTTTTTCTGTAATTGACAAATAGACTTCATAAAATTCGAATAATAATTCTATAGGATCAATTGTTCTTATCCCTGCCATATTTTGAACAAAATCTTCAATACTAATAATCTCTGGTGAAAATAAATTTTCTTCAGTCTGTTTTTTTAAAGCTTCAACAAGAAATATTTTTGCACGTTTATTCGGCAAAACTATTATAGTATCAGTTATTACAGTTTGGTATTCTGTTATTATTACAGTTGCAATTTTATCTAAAAAAGAAGTATTTGTCATTTTATAAATATAAAAAAAGCCATTCAATTAAGAATGGCTTTTTAAAATTATTTAGAGAATAAATTACAATTTACCTTCGTAAATAGAACCTATGTGTCTAATTTCAGTTCTTCTGTTAAGTGCTCTACCTTCTTTAGTTTTGTTAGTAGCAACTGGTTTAGTTGAACCAAATCCAGCAGAAGTTAAGTTAGCAGGGTTAACACCTTTTTCAATTAACTTATCCATAACAACTTTAGCTCTGTCTTCAGAAAGTTTTTGGTTTATTTTAGCGCTACCAGTACTATCTGTGTGACCTTCGATAGCGAATTTGGCGTTCGGATAGTTTTTAAGGATTTCTTTAATCGCTTCTAATCTACCATCTGTAGCACCTTTATCAGCTGTTGCTAAAATTGCTTTACCTGTTACGAAGTAAACCGCTCTAGCTTGTACTTTAAGTTCTTGCAATACTTGCTCAGTTACTTCTGGACATCCTTTGTTACTTGCAGGACCAGCCACTGTAGGACAAGCATCTTCTTTGTCAATTACACCATCTTTATCAGAATCCAATTCAGGACATCCACCATTTGAAGCAGGACCAGCAACTGTAGGACATTTATCAGAAGCATCAGTTACACCGTCTCCATCAGTATCAGGACAACCTTGGAACTGTTTCAATCCAGCAACTGTAGGACAAGTATCATCTGGATCAGCTATACCGTCACCGTCTGTATCTGGACAACCTTGGAATTCAACTGGACCAGCAATTGTAGGACATTTGTCTTTAGAATCTTCGATACCATCAGCATCAGTATCAGGACAACCATTGAATTGTTTTAAACCTGCAACATCTGGACAAGCATCATCTTTGTCATATATTCCGTCTCCATCAGTATCTTTAGCTCCAAACTTGAAAGTAAGTCCTGCAGAGTATTGAGTATAAGAAGGAGCATCTGGAGTTCTGGCATCAGGATATGTTCTATCGCCAAAAGATTTTTTGTAAGTTCCTTGTAAAGAAAGACCTACGTTTTCAGTAAACCAAAGATTTAGTCCAATACCTGGATTTACTGTTCCGTAACTTTCATCACCTAAGAAAGTATAACCTCCACCTACACTTAATGTCGGCTCAATTATTTTAGATTTTAATAACTCCATGAAGCTATAAGTAACGGTAGCATCGATACCATAATACATCAAATCTCCAGGATTTAATACTGCATAATCATTTGGTCCACCTGCAGTTTTTCCAGCTACTGGTACAACAAATTTATCAATTTGATTGATAGAACCTGTAAGTCCTACGATAAAACCACTTCCTACATATCTAGATACGTTGATATAAGAAACAGAAGGAAGAATGTTCCAGTTGTCACTTACCATAAAAGGCTGGTCAAACTGACTAGGAAAACCTTCCCCAGCACTAGACCTGAAGTCAATCGCGTTTACTCCAAAACCGATAGCCCATTTATTGTTACTGTCTTGTGCTTGAGAACTTAATCCCATCACCATCGTTACAGCAACTAAAAGTTTGTTAAGATGTTTCATACTTTGTTATTTTAATTACAATTAGTTAATTTCAAACAAAAGTAGAACGATTTTCTTTAACAACAAAATAAAATGTTAAATAAAACACTTCTTAAATACAAAATTTAACAATTATATTACAGCAAGTCTCTTACCCACAGTCACAAAAGCACTTATTGCTTTATCCAAATGTTCTTTTGTATGAGCTGCCGATAATTGCACTCTAATCCTAGCTTTATCTTTAGGAACCACTGGGAAAAAGAATCCAATAACATATACTCCTTCTTTTAATAACTCATTAGCCATATTTTGGGCCAATTTAGCATCATAAAGCATTACTGGTACAATTGCCGAATCACCTTCTATAATATCAAAACCTGCCTCTTTCATTCCTGCCTTAAAGTAATTGGTATTCCATTCTAACTTATCTCGCAGTGAAGTGTCTTTTTCCAACAACTCAAAAACTTTAATTGATGCACCAACAATTGCCGGAGCCAATGAATTTGAAAACAAATAAGGCCTAGAACGTTGACGCAATAATTCTATAATTTCTTTTTTGGCAGTTGTATAACCTCCCATAGCGCCTCCCAATGCCTTACCTAAAGTCCCTGTAATAATATCAACACGCCCCATTACACCTTTGGCTTCTAGCGTTCCTTTTCCTGTTGCGCCTATAAATCCTGCAGCATGACATTCATCCACCATAACCAAAGCATCGTATTTGTCTGCTAGATCACATATTTTATCTAATGGCGCTACGACTCCATCCATTGAGAAAACACCATCAGTAACAATTATCTTGAAACGAGCTCCAGCTTCATTAGCTTTAATCAATTGTTGCTCTAAATCTTCCATATTGCTGTTTTCGTAGCGATAACGAGCCGCTTTACACAAACGGACACCATCTATTATAGAGGCATGATTCAAGCTGTCTGATATAATGGCGTCATTTTCTCCAAATAGAGGCTCAAAAATCCCACCGTTGGCATCAAAAGCCGCAGCATACAATATAGTATCTTCTGTCCCGTAAAAATCAGCTATCTTTTTTTCCAATGTTTTATGAATATCCTGAGTTCCGCAAATGAAACGAACAGACGACATCCCAAAACCATGAGTATCCATAGCGTCTTTCGCTGCTTGAACCACTTCTGGATGTGAAGACAGGCCTAAATAATTATTGGCACAAAAATTCAAAACTGTTTCGCCGGTTGAAATAGTGATTTCCGCACCTTGTGGTGAAGTAATTATTCTTTCTTTTTTAAAAATTCCGTTATCTTCAATGCTTTGAAGTTCTGACTGTAAGTGTTGTTGTATTTTACCGTACATTTTATCAAGTTTTAAAACTTAAAAGTTTAAAGACAAATATTCTTTAAACTTCGCTAGTTGACAATTATTTATTTTTTTACAAATGTACTACATCGATTTCTACTCCTATATACACCAATGCTTTTTTTAGCACTTTGAATCCCATTTTCTCAATAGCAATTTGATAATTTTCTAATTGATATTTGTATTTCGGGTTTGGAAGTCCTGTTTTATAGTCCAATAAAAAAACTTCTTTTGATTTGTTAATGACTATTCGGTCGGGTTTAATAGTACCACCCTCTTTTTGAATGATTGTTTTTTCATTCAACACCTCGTTTCCTTCAGCAAAATGGACTGCCAAATCTTTATGATTTACTATTTCGATAATTGCATTATAAACAATGTCTTTTTGAAGAATTGTTATCAATCCGTTTTCAATTGCTTTCTTAATTGCTAATTCCACGTCACTCCTTGTTGCTACAAAAGAAAGGATTTCATGTATTACATTACCAAATTCTATAGCTTCTAGTTGATGGGTTCCCCACATTAAGGCTTCTCTTTGGGCAATTTTTATGTTTTTTGGATTTAAAACCTCCCAAACTTCCGGGATATTTTTAGTGGTATCAATATGTTTTTCTTTTGCAGACAACTTAGCTGAATTTCCAAATTGATATTCTAATAGATTTTCATCGTATACCCCTTGCAGAATCAAATACTTTATAAAAAACGAAGCCATATTACTCGGATATTCTCCATCTTTCCTTGGTTGAATATTTTGAGAGATAACATACAATTGCTCCTCAGCTCTAGTCAAAGCCACATACAGCACGTTAATATTATCCAACAATTCTTCTTGCTTTTTTAAATTATAAACTAACGAAGCTTCTTCACCAAATTCTTCAATTGCACTGCTGTTATCCACTAGCACTTTTGGCATATCAAAATCTTGTTCTTCTGAATTAAGCCATAATTTATCTTTCGGTTTTCTGCTGTAATCTTCCTCGGCAAAAGGCATTATAACAACCGGAAATTCCAACCCTTTTGATTTATGAATGGTCATAATTCGAACCGCATTTGTCCCTTCGGGAGAAGGAATGCTGAATTTCTCCGAGTTTTTATCCCAATAATTGAGAAAATCCGAAATTCCTGCTTGATTACGAACATCACGCTCTAGAACAATGTCTAGAAAATACTGAACATAGGCTGTTCCCATTGATGATATCTCTTCATTTTTAGTAGTTTTTAAAAACTTAGAAACAATAATTTCAACCGCTTCATACAATGATTTTTTTCTAACGTTTTGAAAAGAAAGCTCTATATTACAATTCTCCAACCATTTTTCGAAAGCCATTTCCTCTTTCAATTCCATTCCTTTGGCTATAAAATCATGAACCGGCAATTCCTTTTGTTTGTTTTGTGCCAAATATTGTAAAAAGTTGGCCTTTGACTCTAAATCGGAGCTGTTTTTTAAATATTTTAAAATGTGAATAATCAGCCGAACTTCGGTTGCGTTTTGAATCATCAATGTTTCAGAAGACAAAAGCGGAATACTTTGTTCTGTTAAATAATTGGCAACAGCAATCCCCTGACTTCTTTTTCGAGTCAAAATCACAACATCTTTGTATTCAAAACCTTCTTTTACCACTTTTTGAATGGTATTTAGTGTAGCCAAAACATACAAATCCGTTTTATCTAAAGCCTCTTCAGCTTCTTCTGAAGATTCAATTTCAGGCAAAAAAGAAATATTCACATAACCGCCTACTTTATTGTTTATCTTCTGACGACTGTGGTTTTCGTATAAATCTTTATAATCGACATTGGTAAACTCACTGGATAACAATTGAAAGAAATCATTATTGAATTCAATTACTTGCGAATAACTTCTGTAATTTTTATCTAAATGTTCTAGTTTTTTATCGGGATTATTGAAAGGATTTTGGTCTTTACTCAATTCGATAAATTGTTCAGCTTTCCCGCCACGCCAACGATAAATGGATTGCTTTGGATCACCAACAATCATCAAAGTTCCTTTTTGCCCCGAATCATCTTGTCCAGAAAGCGCATTATCAATAAGCGGAATCAAGTTTTGCCATTGCATTTCGGAGGTATCCTGAAATTCGTCAATAAAAAAATGACGGTAGCGCTCTCCTAGCCTTTCATATATAAAAGGAGCAGGTTGATTTTGGATTTCGCGGTGAATAATTGCGTTGAACTCCGTTATCGAAAGTACATTTTGTTCATTTTGAATTTTTGTCAATTCATTACTAACGGTATTTAATAGCGATAAAGGCGTTATGTTTTTCAAAAAAGCTTTGTAAAAATTTCTCTTTTCGAAGTTTTTGTAAATTACCCCGAGACTTTGCAACAACTCGGGGATGATATTTTCTATTAAAGCTCGGTCTTTTGCTGTTTTATTGATAGCAATATCTTCGAGTTCATGAAACATCTTGTTTTTTGCATTAAATTTTCCGTCAGCTATGCTTTGAAGATGATTGGGAAAAGTTCCTCTGGAGAATGATTTTAAATCAATTGTGTTTTTATCAATTAGCAATAATAATTCACTAGCAAGGCTTGCATTTTCTTTTTCTAAAGCTGCACAGACTTGAACTAATTTTTCTTTTACGGCTATAAAATCACTGATTGATTTGTCATGAAAATGAGTAATTTCATTTCGGTTGTTCTCATTCAGCACTAATTTTCCCGTTTCCAAAATTTCACGTGAGATGTCCCAAGATTTATCATCATCGGTTTTTTCCATCGTGAAATCGATGAGCAATTTGGTTAGGGTTTCATCTTCGCCCGCTTGTGCAATGATCGCATCTACTGCTTCAATTAACAGATTTTCGGTATCCAAAGTTACTTCGAAAGTCATAGGTAATCCCAAATCATGTGCAAAAGCCCGAATGACTTTGTGTGTGAATTTATCGATAGTAGAAATATCAAAAGCAGCATAATTATGAATAATGTGTTTTATAATTTGCTGGGATTTAGTCTTGATTTGAATGATTGAAAGCGCCGTATCTACAGCCAAATCCTGCATTAAATCGAAAGCTTTGGCATTAGGTTCGTCTTTGGCAAATTCGGACAAACTACCTACGATTCGGCTTTTCATTTCGTGCACCGCTTTGTTGGTAAACGTAATAGCAAGTATGTTGCGGTAAGCATCATTCTTGTGTGCAGTAAGTATGATTTTGAGGTATTCTTTTACAAGAGCATATGTTTTTCCGGAACCTGCGGAAGCGTCATATATAGCGAAAGAAGGTCTTTCCATTTGGATTTTAGATTAACGATTTTAGACTTCTGATTTACACTAAAGATTCTTGAAATCCGAAATGCCCTAGCCCCGATAGTAGTGAAAATCCTTTTCTTTTTTCTTTTAAAAAAGAAAAGATTGCAACGAATAGCGGGAAATAGCTCCTAATTACTAGGGTTTATATAATCAGAATTGTATTATCATTTTATTTGATGAAATTATAACAAAATAGAATTTTATATTCCAAAGTTAAATGTTTAATTTTGAATAAAATATTTATAAATCATTAAACAACTATATTATGGCTTTTGAATTACCACAATTACCTTATGCGTATGACGCATTAGAACCTCATATTGATGCTCGTACAATGGAAATTCACCATTCAAAACATCACAATGCTTATACAACAAATTTGAATGCAGCTATTGCTGGGACTGATTTGGAAGGAAAAACAATTGAAAATATCTTAATTAACCTTGATAAAACGAATACTGCGGTACGAAATAATGGTGGTGGTTTTTACAACCATAACTTGTTTTGGACTGTAATGTCTCCAAATGGAGGTGGATTGCCAACTGGTGAATTACTAGATGCTATTGAAAGTTCATTTGGTACTTTTGAAGAATTTAAAGCTAAATTTTCAAAGGCTGGAGTTACACAATTCGGTTCAGGATGGGCTTGGTTATGTGTGCAAAAAGGTGGTAAACTCGACATTTGTGGAACTCCAAATCAAGACAACCCATTGATGCCAGAAGTAGGTTGTGGTGGAACTCCAATACTTGCTATGGATGTTTGGGAACATGCTTATTACTTACACTATCAAAACAGAAGACCGGATTATATTGAAGCTTTCTTCAATGTAATTAACTGGACTGAAGTGTCTAGACGTTTTGCTTTAGAGAAATAGTCAAAAAGACAATAGATTTTTAGATGATAGACGAATGGACTGAAAAGTTTGTTCGTCTATTTTTTTTGATCCTTTTTCCTGTTTCCTTTCTTTAGACTTTATTCCAATAAAAAAGGCGGAATTTTACTTCCACCCTTTTTGCCCCAAATCTACCATAAACTTAACCTACTAAAAATTATGGTAGTCAAATATACTTTGAACTTAACTAGTATAAAATTATTTTCGATGAAAGTCACAAATATTCGTTTAATTACTAATTAATTGATTTTCAGTATTTTAAATTAATTTTATTCCAATAAAAAAGGTGAAATTTTACTTTCACCCTTTTTGCCCCAAATCTACCATAAACTTAACCTACTAAAATTATGGTAGTCAAATGTACGTCGGTAATTGTTATTCTAAAAATATTTTCGATGAACATCCCAAATACTCGTTTATTTACTAATTTATTGATTTTCAGAATATTTAACTTGTTATTTTACTCTTAATTTATCCAAAGAAAACTTGATTTTATTCCAATAAAAAAGGTGAAATTTTACTTTCACCCTTTTTGCCCCAAATCTACCATAAACTTAACCTACTAAAAATTATGGTAGTCAAATATACTTTGACATTTGTTACTTTTAAAATATATTCGATAAATGTACAAAATACTCGATTAGAAGTTATTTTATTGATTTTCAAAATATTTAATTTGATTTAACAACCAGATTTACTCTAATCAAACCTATTCAAAAATGAAAAGCCTGACTTTATTTCAATAAAAAAGGTGAAATTTTACTTTCACCCTTTTTGCCCCAAATCTACCATAAACTTAACCTACTAAATCATGGTGCGGCAAATATACTTTGAGATTCATAACTTTTAAAATAAACTCGACAAATCACTCATAAACCCGTTTATCAGCAATTCTTTAATCCCAAACATTAATATGCTCTAGCGTCTTTTCCTTCATAGAAATTCATGAATGCTCTATTAACCACTCGATTTCCACCTGGAGTTGGATAATCTCCGGTAAAATACCAATCTCCTAAATTTTTTGGACAGGCAATATGCAAATCTTCAACTGTTTGGAAAATAATTTTCACTTCTGCTTTAATCTCAGGCGAACTAAGCATTTCAGCAATTTTATCTGAAACTTCTTGAGGCGTAAATGGTTCATATATCGCTGTAACATAATTCACCACATCATTGTCGTGATAATTTTCCTGTGCTTTACATTTTGTGTATACTTCGTCAACAATGTGGTACAAATTTCTTTCTTTTAACAACTCCAAAGCTGCTCTAAAAGCAACTAATCCTTCCAGTTTTGCCATATCAATTCCATAACAATCAGGAAAACGTATTTGAGGTGCCGATGAAACAATCACAATTCTTTTTGGATTCAAACGATCCATCATTTTAATGATACTCATTTTAAGAGTTGTTCCTCTTACAATACTATCATCAATTATAACTAGATTGTCTGTTGGCTTTATTACTCCGTAAGTAACATCATAAACGTGAGCCACTAAGTCATCTCTACTGCTGTCTTCAGTAATAAAAGTCCTCAGTTTAGCATCTTTTATGGCAACTTTTTCGGTTCTGATTTTTACAGATAGTAATTTTTCTAAAGAGTCAACCGTTAACTTATCTTTGTTTTCAAGAATAAAATTTTTCTTTCTCTGATTCAAAAAGTCTTGAGCTGCCTCCACTAATCCGTAAAAAGAAGTTTCTGCTGTATTAGGAATGTATGAGAAAACAGTATTATCAGTATCGCTATCGATCGACTCTAATACCGCAGGTAAAATCAATTTTCCTAAATTCTTTCTTTCTTGATAGATTTCTGCATCACTTCCTCTTGAAAAATAGATACGTTCAAATGAACAGGCTTTCTTTACCGTTGGAGTAAGAATCTCTTTCATAGAAACATCACCGTTCTTCTTAATTATCAATGCACTTCCAGGATCAATTTCTTTTACTTTATCAAAAGGAACATTAAAAACGGTTTGTATTACTGGTCGCTCAGAAGCTACAACAACAACCTCGTCATCTTGATAGAAATAAGCTGGACGAATTCCTGCTGGATCTCTAAAAACAAAAGCATCACCATGACCCAAAAGCCCTGCCATAGCATATCCGCCGTCCAAATTTTTGGAAGAACGAGTTAATATTTTAGCAATATCCAATCTTTCTGCAATAACTGGCGAGGCTTCTCTTTTTGACAATCCCATCATTTTACAGTCTTGATACAATTGCATCACTTCTTTGTCCAGAAAATGACCAATTTTTTCCATTACAGTTACAGTATCAGCCATCTCTTTAGGATGCTGTCCTAATTCAACTAAGTTTTGAAAAAGTTCTTTTACATTGGTCATGTTGAAATTTCCTGCCAAAATAAGGTTTCGATGCATCCAGTTACTTTGACGTAAAAAAGGATGAACGCTTTCGATGCTATTTTTTCCAAAAGTTCCATACCGAACGTGCCCCAAAAACAATTCTCCTATGTACGGAATATTGGCTTTAAGTTGTGGCACATCATCCGCATATTCAGGATGAGCAACCATTTCTTCGTTTATTCTTTCGTTTATTTGTTTGAAAACATCTTGAATGGGCTGTGCATGATTGGAACGCACACGACTAATGTATCTTTCACCAGGCTCCACATCCATTTTTATACTTGCAAAACCAGCACCGTCTTGACCGCGGTTATGCTGTTTCTCCATCATCAAATACATTTTTTGTATGCCATAGAAAGCAGTACCGTACTTTTCTTTATAAAATTCAAGAGGTTTTAAAAGTCTAACTAATGCTATCCCACATTCGTGTTTTAAAGCGTCGCTCATTGTTTTTTTGTTTGTAGTTATTGGTATTTAATGGTGTCTCCCTTTATTATTTGACCAAATACGATGCAAATTCGTACTCTTTCTTATAAATATTGACTGTACTAATTAAAAAAAGCCTCATATAGAGGCTTAAGAACTTTATAATTCTATATCAAACTGGGTCAGAGATTTGAACTGTTTCAACCTTGAGACCACTTCATGTTTATCTAAGTCAATCATTCTTTCTGTTCCAAATTTTTCCACACTAAAAGAAGCTAAATTAGAACCATAGATTATTGCTTTTTTCATATTATCGAATGAAACATTTTCACTCTGTGCAATAAATCCTGAAAAACCACCTGCAAAAGTATCTCCCGCTCCAGTTGGATCAAAGACTTCTTCTAATGGCAATGCAGGTGCAAAGAAAACTTCTTCTCCATGAAACAATAATGCTCCATGTTCTCCTTTTTTGATTACAACATATTTTGGTCCCATTTGGTGAATTTTTGCAGCTGCTTTAACCAAAGAATACTCTCCTGAAAGCTGACGGGCTTCTTCATCATTTATTGTGATTACATCCACTCTTTTGATGATGTCTAATAATTCAGGTAATGCACAATCCATCCAAAAATTCATAGTATCAAGAACAACTAATTTCGGTTTGGTTTCCATTTGGTCCAAAACACTGCTTTGCACTAAAGGATGAAGGTTACCTAACATCACAATTTCCGCATTTTTATAGTCTTGAGGAACTTTAGGTTGAAAATCAGCCAAAACATTAAGTTCTGTTACCAACGTATCTCTTGAATTTAAATCGTTGTGATACAATCCACTCCAGAAAAAAGTTTTCCCACCTTTGACAACTTCGATTCCAGAAATATCAATTTTTCTATCTGTTAACAAATCAAGATATTCTTGTGGAAAATCATCACCAACTACAGAAACTATAGCCGATTGAACGTCGAAAAAAGAAGCCGATATCCCTATATACGTTGCTGCTCCCCCTAGAATTTTATCTGTTTTCCCAAAAGGAGTTTCAATTGCGTCGAAAGCTACTGTTCCAACAATCAATAATTTATTCATTATATGAGTTTCGAATTAGGGTGCAAAGATAGTCCTTAAGTTGCAATATTGCAAAGGGTAAATATCTCAAAGTTTTCACAAAAGTTTTCCCTCTTCCTTTTCATAAAAAGCATCAACAGAAAGTTGCTTTTGCATAGAAGCTATTACAGCCAATTCATCGCATCTTTCGTTTTGAGGATGATTGTTATGACCTTTAATCCATTTGAAATCGACTTTGTGTTTTCTGTAAACAATTAGAAATCTTTTCCACAAATCAGGATTTTTCCTATCTGCAAACCCTTTTTTTTCCCAACCAAAGACCCATTTTTTTTGAACCGAATCCACAACATACTTTGAATCAGAAACAACCAAAACCGATGTGTTTTCTTTTTTTAGCTTTTCCAATCCGACAATAACAGCCAAAAGCTCCATTCTATTATTGGTAGTATATCGAAAACCCTCGTAAAATTCTTTTTTATAAGGTTTACCTACCCATTCCATGACAACACCATAACCACCATTACCGGGATTTCCTTTGGCAGCACCATCGGTATATATATGTACATCGTAGTCCAAAGTATAAAATTAGAGGTTAGAAGTTAGAAGTTTTTCAATAACCTCTGGAAAATGTTGTTGTTCTAATGTATGAATTTTTTCAGCAACTGATTCTGGGGTATCATTTTCAGAAAGAACTACACTATGCTGAAATATAATATTCCCTTCATCATAATTCTCGTTTACATAATGAATACTAATTCCTGTTTCTTTTTCATTATTTTCGACTACCGCTTTATGAATATGCATGCCATACATTCCTTTTCCACCAAATTTTGGCAACAGGGCGGGATGTATATTTATAATGCGATTTGGATAAGCTTCGATCAAATTTTCCGGAAATTTTAATAAAAAACCAGCTAAGACTATCAAATCAGGTTGAAAATTATTAACTTTTTGTAATACTTTTCCTTTATTTAATTCTTCTCTTGAGAAAACAACCGTTGGAACATTTAATTTTTTTGCTTTATCAAGAACCGTTGCATTTGAATTATTTGAAAAAACTGCCACCACAGTTCCAGTAGCTCTACTGCCAAAATATTTTATAATATTTTCAGCGTTAGTCCCCGATCCAGACGCAAATATCAGTATTCTTTTCATAATTCATTCGTTTAAATTTATGCAAAAAAAGGAATAAAAAACGAAAATAAATAGATTTAAGAAATCTTTGTTCAAATAAATTTTATAAATTAGTACACACATTTATTCACTAAATAGTTGTTTTAAAATAAAGTTGTTTTATTTTTGCCAACAAATTAAATTCTAAAATTAAAAGATTATGTCAGACATTGCATCAAGAGTAAAAGCGATTATCGTAGACAAATTAGGTGTTGACGAAAACGAAGTTGTAACAGAAGCAAGCTTCACTAATGATTTGGGAGCTGACTCATTAGACACTGTTGAGCTTATTATGGAATTCGAAAAAGAATTTGATATTCAAATTCCAGACGATCAAGCAGAAAACATTGCTACTGTAGGTCAAGCTATCTCTTACATCGAGGAAGCTAAAAAATAATAATGACACACCCGATTTCTAAAATTTTAAAGTTTTAAGAATCGGGTGTTATTATTTGATTTAACTAATTTTCGATTGAATTTCAATCACATTATATTTACATTATAATACCCATGTCTCTTTTAGTTACTTTTTATAGTATAGAAAGCATGGGCTTTATTTGTTAAAAGATAACAAAAATAAAAACGTTATGGTTTTAAGAAGAGTTGTTGTTACAGGCCTTGGTGCTCTTACTCCCATTGGAAATAATATTGAAGAATTTTGGAATGGTTTAATTAATGGTGTTAGTGGAGCTGCACCTATAACTTATTTTGATGCTTCAAAGTTTAGAACAAAATTTGCCTGTGAAGTAAAAAACTTCAATGTTGAAGAATTTATCGACAGAAAAGAAGCCCGAAAAATGGACCGTTACGCACAATACGCTATGGTTGCATCTGAACAAGCTGTAAACGATGCCGGTTTTGATTTTGACAAATTAAACAAAGACAGAGTTGGTGTTATATGGGGTTCAGGAATTGGAGGATTAGAAACCTTTCAAATAGAAGTTCTTAATTATGCTGCTGGTGACGGTACTCCAAAATTCAATCCGTTCTTCATCCCAAAAATGATTGCTGATATTGCTGGTGGACTTATATCTATGAAATATGGATTTAGAGGCCCAAACTTTACAACCGTTTCGGCCTGCGCATCATCAACAAATGCTATTATTGATGCTTTCAATTACATACGCCTTGGTCATGCAGACGCAATCGTAACTGGTGGTTCTGAAGCTGCCGTAACAATTGCTGGAATGGGCGGTTTTAATGCTATGCACGCCCTATCAACCAGAAATGATGATCCAAAAACAGCTTCCAGACCTATGGATAAAGACAGAGACGGATTCGTGTTAGGTGAAGGTGCTGGAGCTTTAATTCTTGAAGAATACGAACATGCAGTAGCTCGTGGCGCAAAAATATATTGTGAAATTGGCGGCGGTGGAATGTCGGCAGATGCTTATCACATTACCGCACCACATCCTGAAGGATTAGGCGCTAAAAATGTAATGTTAAACTGTTTGAGAGATGCTGGCTTAGAACCAACTGATGTGGATGGCGTAAATATGCATGGAACTTCAACTCCGCTTGGTGATATTGGAGAATCTAAAGCAATTCTGCACGTTTTTGGAGAGCATGCTTATACTATGAATTTGAATTCAACAAAATCAATGACAGGTCACTTACTTGGCGCCACTGGTGCTATCGAAGCTATATCTTGTATACTTTCATTGAAATACGGAATTGTCCCTCCAACAATTAATCATTTTACAGATGATGAAAATATTGACCCAAAATTAAACTTTACTTTCAATGTGGCTCAAAAAAGAGAAATGAACGTTGTTATGAGTAACACATTTGGTTTTGGTGGCCATAATGCTTGCGTTTTGGTAAAAAAATTAGATTACAAATCATAAATGGGTATTCTCAGTAAAATATTCTCAAAATCCCGTTCTCTTGAAGACGGGATTTTTTTTGATTCTATCCAGCCAATCCTTGGATTTAATCCAGTTACGCTTGACTTTTATAAAAAAGCATTTACACATCGCTCCTCCAATCGAATAGATTTAAAAGGAAACCCAATGAACTACGAAAGACTGGAGTTTTTAGGCGACGCTATGTTGAGTTCAGTAATTGCGGCTTATTTATTTAATGAAGCACCACTTGGAGACGAAGGTTATTTAACAAAAATGCGTTCTAAAATAGTTAGTAGAGAACATTTAAATGAATTAGGCAAAGATTTAAATCTTATACATTTTATTGAAAGCAAAGTCCCTGTTCATCATTTTGGAGAAAATATTCATGGTAACATATTCGAATCCTTAATTGGAGCCATTTACTTAGATAGAGGATATGAATATTGTGAAAAATTTATTCAAAAAAGAGTAATAATCCCTTATGTTGACATTGCTCGACTGGAAGGAAAAGTGATCAGTTACAAAAGCCTTGTTATCGAATGGTGCCAAAAAGAGAAAAAACAGTTTCACTACGACATTTTTGAAGACAATGCCATTGACGGTCAACGCTTATTTGGCGTAAAACTTAGTATTGACGATAAAGTCATTGCTAAAGCCAGAGCAACTTCAAAAAAGAAAGCGGAAGAAAAAGCATCTCAACGTGCTTACTTTGTATTTCAAGAGAAAATTGACAGAAAATAACTATTCTATTATCAATACTACATCGTTTTCGTTGATAAAATATCAAAATCCTAGCCACCTTGCGTCCTTTTGCTAAAATAGAAATACTATATTTACATCTTATTTTTTAATGAATATGGCAATTCATAAACTGGATTTTGGCGAATTTGACGAAATAGATTATAGTCTTATTGCTATTCATACTTCATTAGAAGATTATCGATTGGCTTATTTTATCAATCAAAGACTTCATGTTAATCTGAATAAATCTATAAAAGAAATTCAAATTACAGTTAAAGAAGGAGAAGCTCATTTTTCTAGATTTCATTATTATGAAAAGAAAAAGGAGATTTCTTGGGATTTGATACAGAATAAAAACGAGGTCATTCAACAAAAAAAAGAGGAAAATCAAAGTTTGTTTTCAAATATAAATTTAGAAGTAGCCACAAAAGTGTATATGCTCCCCGAGTTTAAAAAAGTAGATTACTTTTTGAAAATAGAAAATAGCGATGAGAATTTGAATCTTTTGAAAATACAAAATGAATTGAATACAATAGACAATATAGCAACGATATATATTGTTGACACAAATAAAATAAAATCTAAAAACAATTTAATTTTTTAATACTAATGCATACAAACAAAAAAACCAAAATTGTAGCCACACTTGGGCCTGCATGTAGCACACGAGAAATCATAAAAGACATGATTGAAGCAGGTGTAAATGTATTTAGAGTAAATTTTTCCCATGCTGATTACGAAGACGTAAAAAATAAAATAAGCATTATTCGAGGTATAAACGAAGAATTTGGATATACTACTGGAATTCTTGGAGATTTACAAGGCCCTAAACTACGTGTTGGAGTAATGGAAGACGGAGTTGTCGTAAATGACGGTGATTTAATCACTTTTACAACTGCAGAAGATATTCTTGGTACTGCAAAGAAAGTATTCATGAAATATCAGAATTTTCCAAATGACGTAAATCCTGGAGAAAGAATATTACTAGACGACGGAAAATTAATTTTTGAAATCGTTGAAACCGATAAAAAATCAGAAGTTATTGCACGTGTTATTCAAGGAGGTGAATTGAAATCTAAGAAAGGGGTAAACTTACCAAATACTAAAATTTCATTACCGGCAATGACAGAGAAAGATGTAGCAGATGCTATTTTTGCAATTGAACAAAAATTGGACTGGATTGCTCTTTCATTTGTAAAAACGCCAAGAGACTTGCAAGATTTACAGGAATTGATTGCTAAACATTCAGAGCATAAAATTCCAATTATCGCCAAAATAGAAATGCCTGAAGCATTAGAGAATATCGATAGAATCGTTGCTTATTGTGATGCTTTGATGGTGGCCAGAGGTGATCTAGGAGTTGAACTCCCTGCCCATGAAGTACCATTGGTACAGAAAGAATTAATTCGAAGAGCTAAGACAGCTAGAATTCCGGTTATCGTTGCCACTCAAATGATGGAAACTATGATCACTAGTTTAACTCCAACTCGTGCTGAAGTAAATGACGTTGCCAACTCTGTAATGGATGGTGCCGATGCAGTAATGCTTTCAGGAGAGACAGCTACAGGAAATTATCCGGTACAAGTGATTCAAAAAATGACTCAAATAATTGAAGCAGTTGAAGATTCACCGCTTATCCAAGTTCCTCAAAACTCTCCACAAGTAAGAACAAACCGTTTTATCACTAAAACAATTTGCCAACACGCCGCTATCATGGCTAATGCGATCAAAGCAAAAGCGATTTGTACCTTAACGAATAGTGGTTATACTGCTTTTCAAATTTCGGCATGGAGACCTTCTGCGCACGTTTTGGTTTTTACTTCCAATAAAAGAATTTTAACCCAACTTAATTTATTATGGGGAGTAAAATCATTTTATTATGAAAAATCAGTAAGTACAGATGATACTGTTACGGATGTAAATAACATCGTAAAAGAAAAAGGATTTGTGAAAAAAGGTGATTTCCTAATCAACTTGGCCGCAATGCCAATTACTGACAAAGGAATGGTAAATACTTTAAGAGTTTCTGAAATAGAATAACTTTTATCTCATTAAATATAAAACCGTCTTGTATCCTGAAAGATTCAAGACGGTTTTTGCATTTAAATTTTTACTTATTTTTACAGAAAATAAATCCAACTTGAATGAATCGCTTTTTCTTATTTGTTATCATTTCAATACTATCTTTCCCTTTATTTGCACAAAATAATTCAAATGTACTATTGTTTGAAATAGATAAAACTATTGAAAACAGTTTCTATTTCACCCAAAAGAAAGAGCGTAAAATTGCCCAACTAAAGGCACTGTTAAAACATACCACTGCTTCTACACAACAATACGAGATTACACGAAAATTATATACTGATTACCAATCGTATCAATCCGATTCTGCTTTGGTTTATGCCAGAAAGAATTTTCAAATAGCGAAAAATCTTAATGAGCCCGGAAAATTAAATCAAGCAAAATTGAATCTCGTAGCCATAATGGGTACATTAGGTATGTACAAAGAAGGCATTGATGTATTGAATGCCATAAATACAGCTTCAACACCCACATTAAAAGGTTCTTTTTATGGTGTTACAAGAGTCATTTATGGGCAAATGGCCGATAATGCCTCTTCGCAACAAGAAAAAGAAAAATATCTTTTGCTTTCAAAACAATACCGAGATTCCTGTGTAAATTTTTACCCTACTCATTCTACTCCATACATTATAGCAAAGGCTGATTGGTATTTAGACCATAAAAAACACGCAGAAACTCTCGATTTACTACTTCCTTATTTTCCGAAAATTCATAAAAAAGACCCCAATCGGGCTATTATATCCTATATCATTTCACAAGCATACAAGCAGAAAAAAGATAGAGATGAGGAGAAAAAATGGTTAAGTATTTCGGCTTTATCCGATTTACAGTTGGCCAAAAAAGAATATATTTCATTACGTTCATTGGCTTTTTTGCTGTATGAAGATGGTGATATTGATCGAGCTTATACCTATATAAAACGTTCCTTAGATGATGCTGTGATATGTAATGCCCGCTTGAGAACCTATGAAATATCAAAGATGTTGCCCATCATCAGCGAATCCTATCAACAGCAAAACGAAACCAACAGATTTCAATTGATTGTGTTTTTAATTAGTGCCAGTTTCTTGGCAATCATTTTATTGGCACTTTTATTTTTAATCATTAGACAAATGAAAAAATTATCGAAAGCGAAGAGCGACTTAGTCTTAGCTAATGATAAACTTTCGGAGTTGAATGATGAACTAAACACTTTTAATGAAAAATTAAATTTGTCCAACAACACCTTGACAGAAGCCAATTTTTTGAAGGAAATATATATAGGCCGTTATATGGACCAATGTTCTGACTATTTAGGAAAACTGGATGAATACCAACGAAAGCTAAATGTATTGGCAACCACAGGAAAAATCAATGATTTGGTAAGTGCGGTAAAGTCAAAAGAATATATCGAAAATGAGTTGAAAGAGTTTTATGCGAACTTTGATAAAACCTTTTTGCAACTCTTCCCTAATTTTATTCGTGATTTTAATGCCTTATTAATTCCAGAAGAAGCCATTCAACTAAAGGAAGACGAGCAACTCAATACCGAACTGAGAATTTTTGCCCTCATTCGTTTGGGGATAAAAGATAGCGCCAAAATTGCTGTTTTTCTTCGGTATTCAATTTCTACCATTTACAATTACCGTTCACAACTCAAAAACAAATCGGCCGGACCACGAGATGAATTTGAAGAAAAAGTAATGCAAATTGGGGCAAGCAATAAATAAAAACTCTTCATTTAGGAATGTATTGCATTTAAATTCATCTTAATTTAAAATTTACAGTTACTTCTTCACCACTTTTTTTAAAATTAAAATAATCACAAAACATTGATTTAAAGCTATTTGACGTTTATTTTTAAAATTAAAATCTACTTTTTTAAAGCAACAGATTTTTTCGAGCTACAAAGCATCTACTTTTACTTTCACGAAAACGATATCTCACTTTTATTAAATAGATAAATCGTTTTCGTGGAAAACTATTCAAAAAAATCAACCTTTAATTATATTTTTAAAATGAAACATTTACTTTATACAGTTCTGTTATTTTTTTTGGTTTTGCATCATGTCAATGCCCAACAGTTGAAATCACCTAATGGAAAATTCACCATGGAATTTACATTACTAAAAGACGGAACTCCAAGTTACAATTTGAACTATAAAGACAAAGTGGTCGTAAAATCAAGTAAATTAGGACTTGAACTTAAAAACGACAAAAAATCGTTGCTGAATGATTTTGCAGTAATTGACACCAAAACTGCGTCTTTTGATGAAACTTGGAAACCAGTTTGGGGTGAGGTTGAAAGCATTCAAAACAAATATAATGAATTGGCTGTTACACTAAATCAGAAAGAAACAGATAGACAAATCATCATTCGTTTTCGATTGTTTAATGACGGTTTAGGTTTTAGATATGAATTCCCAACCCAAAAAAACTTGGTTTATTTTGTTATAAAAGAAGAGAGAACTCAATTTGCAATGACAGGAGACCATACTGCTTATTGGATTCCAGGAGATTATGACACACAAGAATATGATTACACCACTTCGAAATTATCTGAAATAAGAGGCTTAACTGAAAAAGCGAAAACTGAAAATTTATCGCAAACTTCCTTTTCACCAACTGGTGTGCAAACATCTCTTATGTTGAAAACAAATGATGGATTGTACATTAATTTACACGAAGCTGCATTAATCAATTATTCTTGTATGCACTTGAATTTGGATGACAAAAATATGGTATTTGAATCTTGGTTAACTCCAGATGAAAAAGGAGACAAAGGATATATTCAAGCACCTACACATTCTCCTTGGCGAACAATTATCGTAAGTGATGACGCTAGAGAAATACTGGCTTCAAAAATGACTTTAAACTTGAATGACCCTTGCAAAATTGAAGATACTTCTTGGATTAAACCCATAAAATATGTTGGTGTATGGTGGGAAATGATTTCCGGAAAAAGTTCATGGTCATACACCGATGAATTTCCATCGGTACAACTTGGTGTTACTGATTTTTCTAAAGCAAAACCAAACGGAACACATGGTGCAAACAATGAAAATGTGAAAAAATATATTGATTTTGCTGCCGCTAATGGTTTTGGAGGTGTGTTGGTTGAAGGTTGGAATGAAGGTTGGGAAGACTGGTTTGGTCACTACAAAGACTACGTTTTTGACTTTGTTACTCCTTACCCCGATTTTGATGTGAAAGGTTTGCATGAATATGCAAAATCCAAAGGCGTGAAAATGATTATGCACCATGAAACCTCAGGATCAGTTCGTAACTATGAGCGTCATATGGATCAGGCATATCAATTCATGAAAGACAATGGATATGATGCCGTAAAAAGCGGTTATGTAGGCAGTATCATCTCTAATGGTGATAATCATTACAACCAATTTATGATCAATCATTATCAATATGCCATAGAAAAAGCAGCCGAATATAAAATTATGGTTAATGCCCATGAAGCGGTTCGGCCAACGGGGATTTGCAGAACCTATCCAAATTTAATTGGTAACGAAGCTGCCAGAGGAACAGAATATCAGGCTTTTGGTGGTTCAAAACCTAACCACGTAACATTATTACCTTTTACTAGATTAATTGGAGGGCCAATGGATTATACACCTGGTATTTTCGAAATGGATTTAAGCAAATTTAGTCCCAACAATAAATCACACGTAAACAGCACTATTGCCAATCAATTGGCATTATACGTAACACTTTACAGTCCGTTGCAAATGGCCGCAGATTTCCCTGAACATTACAATAAATTTCCGGATGCGTTCCAATTCATTAAAGATGTTGCAGTAGATTGGAGTGAAAGCAACTATCTGGAAGCAGAGCCAGGTCAATATATAACCGTGGCCAGAAAAGCAAAAGGAGCAAATAACTGGTTTATTGGGAATGTAAATGGATACGAACCTCGTTCTTCGAACATCAATTTTGCTTTTTTAGAAAAAGGAAAAAAATATACTGCGACTATTTATGCTGATGGAAAAGACGCAGATTACAAAACAAATCCGCAAGCATATACTGTTCGAAAAATACAGGTAACCAATACATCAAAACTATCTCAATTGAGTGCAGCTGGTGGTGGTTACGCTATAAGTATTATTGAAAACAAAAAATAATTTTTTTCTAATCCGAATGGATTAAAAAAATGAACCATTAAGACATTAAGCTTCATTAAGGATTAAAAACTTAATGAAGTTTAATGTCTTAATGGTTTAAAATAGATTCTAATTTAAAATTAGAATGCCTAAAGGTTTTACTTGTTCCCAAAGATCTGAACATCATCCACTTGAAAAGCACCATCCAACGCAAGGTTTTTACCTGAGCCAGTGTACTTGAAAGCAATGTTTATTTCCCCTGTATAGGTTGATAAATCCACTCCGCCAGAACCCACAAATTGATACCAAGGTGTTGCTTGTTTGGGTAATACAACCGTAAGTGGAACCCAAGTGGCTTTGGTAATATTCAACCCATCAAAATCATTGGAGATATACACTTCGAGCGAATTCAAAGGAGAATCTACATCAAGATGATGTTGAGCTGATCTAAAAGTAAGTACTTCATGGGTTTGCAAATCCATGTCAATTTTTGGAGAAATCAGCCAAGCGATATTAGACACCACCTTTGTTCCTGTGGTATTAAACTCGGCATAACCATTTCCTGCATATACAGTGCCCAACCAAAATTTCGTCCCTTTTTGCACCATATTTGACCAACCCGGAAGATTGAGTTTAGTATTGGTTTCGACACTTTGGAAATTTTCTGAAAAGAATGGAACAGCAGCAGTACCTGTAAGTACCACATCTTTTTCGGATCGTGCCAATAATTGATAGTCTGAGCCAAACTTGGTCAAAACTCCTCGCACTTTTCCGCTTCCATCGGGAACAATTTTAGCAGCAAAATCAGCAAAACTACTGGTCCGAAACAATACTTGATTTCCCAATTTATCCATCAGACTCCAATTGGTTCCTCCGCCTACATCATTGGATTCCTCATAATAATGACGTCCAATAGCGTCTTTTGTAAATTGAACTTCCGACAATTCCACCAATGTATTAATATTCGAATCTTTTAACAAATCAGTAATAGAAATAGACCTAACCAGAAGCTCCTCACTTACCATTGTGCAGGAAGCATTCAATACATTTTTATAATCGTTTGGAGAAATTCGGCCAACGCCTCCTTCGTTATACGTATTAACATAGATGCTCCCAATTCGCATTCCTCCGAAGTAAATATCCGTATATTGATTTTTCATTTTGATATACACTTTATTGCCCAACCTAAAATCAATATACGTATTCGAGGCATCCACTGGAACACTAAAACCCATCGCTGGAGTTGTCGATGTCGCCAAAGTTTGAAACGAAATCATCTTGAAAAAATTCCCGTCCTCATCACTGGAAACCACATACGCTTCGATAATATCATCGTATGTATATTGTGTGACTATTGAACTTGTGCTGGCACGCACTTCTTCAACGGTTCGATTTACTATCAAATCGGGTTGAGTGCAGGTTAGTTTTGGCACATCAAATTCTTCTTTTGCACAGCTCCCAAAAGTCATTGCAACTGCTAAAAAAACAGTGTAGAATTTTAAATTCATTTTTCTTTTGTTTAAAATTTATAAATTGATATACAGGTTTACAAAATACGTTCTCCCGTAACCGTAAAAATATTTGTTTCCAAAATTGGGAGTTCCGCTGGAAACATCTTGATTGAGTTGTCTGAAATTGGCATTTCGAGCTTGCTCATATCCTCCAGTTTTATAAGTCAAATCCAACACATTATTTATGGTTGCAAAAAGCCCGACATTCTTTCCTTTTATTTTCCAAGATTTTCCTCCTGAAATGTTTAGCAAAATAGTAGGATCAAATTCTTCTTGCTTCAATAACTCCCTAGCTCTTTCTTCCGAAGCTTCCGGAAAATTGAAACCGCTTTCAGGATTTTTATAAAATGTAGCTGTTCTTGAAATAGGAGAAACATCGATAAAACTTTCGGCTAGATAATTGATGTTGGCACCAATCCACCAATATTTGGGATCTCTGTATTCGATTCCTAACGCAAAAGCTTGCTGAGGCATCCCTGCCTGATTATAGTTTTTTAAGGATGCAGTTCCAAAATCAAATACAGGATTGGGATTTTCGGCAGTGGCTTGGGCATCGTTAGTTATGATAACATTCGGATTGCTGTCAATTGTATATTGACCATATCCAGCCGAAAAATTAGTCATTACTGTCGGGGTCAATTGATATTGAAAACTGAATTCGGCACCTGAATTTTTCTTGTCCAAATGTGTTAACGTTTGACCAACAAAAGCATCCGTATTGGCATATCCTGCTCCATCATCAAAAATTCCCTCGGCATAAAAGAAAGAAGTTTGGGTGATGTTCTTTATTTTGGCATAAAAAAGAGTGAGACGGGTTTGCCATTTTGGAGTCCTGTAAAAATAACTCGCATCCAAACTACTAATGTTTTCATTTTCTAAACCAGCAACAACCGAATTGTTCAAACGGGAATTAGGAAATGTATTCCGAATTGTCGGCGCATTGGAGAGATAGGCACCATTAAAACTCAACTGCTGTTTCCCCGAAATCTTAAAAAGAATTCCCCCTTTAAAACCAAAATTCTCAAATTGAACTTTCTCACTTTTCCCGAAAGAATTGGTTGGATAAATTCCGTTTTGATACAAGCCTTCTCTTTGATAATTGGTGCCTATAAAATTTTGTGCCAAATAAAAATCGACTTTGTCATAAGTTAATTTAAAATTGGTAAAAAGGTTCAACGTATTTGCCTCATAATTAAAATTGTAACCATACACATCTCCCTCCACAACCTGTCTGTCGGGGTGATTCAAATCGGATTGCGCCTGATTTCCATTATAAAAAACATCAATATCATCAAAATACAAACCACCCAACAAGTCAGTTACTTGTTGGTAATTATGCGATTTTAAATGACTATAAAAACCTCCGGCGGTCAAAAAAAGATTATCGCTTATTTGCGTATTAAAAGTAGAAGTAGCCGTTATCGTTTGGTCATCGGTTCGGTCTTCATACAAAACGTAGTTACTCTTTGCAGAAGCATATCCTGTTATTTGACCATTTACATCTATAATTGGAGATTGATTGGCATAATACAGAGCATTCCAATCAATTTGATTATTAGCAAAAAATAACTCTTTGCTTTTCTCTGCATTTACATAATCTGGAGCAAATTCTCCTGAAAACTCACCATTATCAGGGGCATACAGGGAACTGTAATAACTCGGCATCTTTCTGTAGTACGTTGGATCCGGACTATTACTGTTTTGGTAATCAATATTGCTGTTGGTAATTTTTCCAAATTGATAGGTCAAACTCGAATTCAGCGTAGTGTGGTCGTTGACGGTGAAAAAATGGTTCAGCATCAAGATGGGTTCCTCGATGCTTTTTATTCTTGCATTTCGCTTTTTGCCGTCTTGCCAACCCCAATAGGAGTTGTATTTTTCATTTGTTAACTCGGTAACTTCAGCGGTATTTGGAGAATTTTTTGCTCTAGAATTGGGTGTGTAAAATCCCGAGAAATTCAAAGAATGATGGTCATTTATTTTCTTTTCTACGCTAATAAAACCTGCTAAGGCGTTATAATTCGTTCCTTCAAAATACCCTTCCTCTGCCCAGCGAGTTCCCGCTGAAACCACAAATGCCCATCCTTTGCTATTCATTCCAGAAGCATAAGTTCCTACCATTCGCCAAGAATAATTAGTATTGGTTCCTGTAAAAGAAAGAATCGTCCCTGGCTTATAAATCGAAGCTCGAGTATTAATTTCTTGTGTTCCCAAAATCCCGCCAAAAGCATAATCCGAAGGAAAAGAACCCACAGTAAATTCTTGATTCCGAACCACATTATTGAGCCCGCCCCAATCTCCCCATTGTGGTCTGCCGTCGAAGAGTTTGTTCATCGTAACCCCATTAATCATGGTCGTTGCATACTGACTGTCTAACCCGCGAATCCTAAAACGCGCCTGGCCCCAATTGAAAGCTGCGGCTTGCTGAAAAGCATCTCTGGAAGATTGCAAAAGTCCCGAAGTACTTTCGGAACCACTATTATCATCACTCAAATCACTTTCTAGAAGAGTGATTATTCCCGTTTGTTGTTCTAAAGTTTGATTTTCTTCTAATGGAACAGCACCCAAATCTAACATTTCGTCCTTAGTAATCAAAACGGGCAGAATCACATCCCTAAACCCTTGACTGTGCAAAAGCAATAATTGATTTCCGGGAACAACAGCATAAAAACTAAAAACACCATCAGCCGTGGTGAGTTGCATCAGCTGTGTGTTTTCGATAATAACCACTACATTTTCTAATGGTTTTTGAGTTTTAGCATCAATAATTTTCCCTTTTATCCCTGTTGGTCTTTGGGCAGACACAAAAATTATTTTCAATAAAAAAAGCATTCCTAACAAAGATTTACCCATACTTATTTTGTAAACTTATTTGGATACAGCAAGTGGCGCATCCAAGAATTAGATTCGTTTAAAAAAGTAGGTTCTAACCTCAACTGTGTGGGTTTTATCAAATAGAGACTTTTATCAAAATAAATTTTGATAAATAATAAACCATTAAGAAATTAAGATTCATTAAGCCATTGTAACCTTAATGAATCTTAATTTCTTAATGGTTTAGAGTTTTAAATTTAAAACCCACACAATTCGTGGTAGAACCAAAAAGAAAAAAAAGTTTTGGAAAAAATGTGGTATTTTGAATTTTCAATCAAAAAAATAACATCTGCTTGAAATTCAAGCGATAAACTTAAGAAAAAAACTATTAAGTATTTATCAAATAGTATATATTTTCTTAATTATAACAAAATTGAAGAAATAATTTAGAATTCTAGCATTAATCTATTGCCTTAATTCGGCTCACCATAAAAGCGATAAAAACTCCAAAAATCCCAATAAAAGCGAAGGAAAATCGCAAACTTGATAGTTCGGCAATATAGCCAATAACGGGCGGCCCCATCAAAAAACCTAAAAAACTTACGCTTGAAACAGCTGTCAAAGCTTCTCCAGTTGGTATTGTTGGATGTTTGCCTGCAATACTATACAAAGTAGGAACTATAGTTGAAACTCCCAAACCTATAACCATAAAAGCAATAGTGGAAGGTATTATATAAGGAAAAACAACTGCCGTAAAAAAACCGGATGAAATCATAATTCCACTAATTTTCATTACCGTTTTTCGTCCAAATCTATTAATTAATTTATCTCCAAAAAAACGACCGCTGGCCATCATAATCATAAAAGAGGTGTACCCTAAAATCACTAAAGCCCCAGGAACCTTAACAATATCTTTAAAGAATACGCCACTCCAATCAAACATGATTCCTTCACTAGCCATACTGCAAAAGCCAATAACACCAAGTAAAACTAAAGTCGCATCTGGTTTTCGGAATCCCTTTTTCTTCTCTGTTATAATTGTTTCTTTGGCTTTAATTAAGAATTTAAAATTGAATGCAATCAACAAAAAAGCAATGAAAGCAACAACCAGAAAATGAGAATACGTACTAAGACCTAATGCCAACATTCCCAATCCTACCAATGCACCGGTAAATCCAGCCAAACTCCACATCCCATGAAAGGATGACATAATGGTTCTTTTAAAAAGTCCTTCGGTATAAACACCTTGAGTGTTTACAGAGATGTTAGTTAGGTTGCTAAAAATCCCAAAAAAGTACAACCCAAGAGCGAGTTGCCAAGCATTTTGAGCCAATCCCAAATTAGTCAAACAAAACGCATACATCAATATAGAAAAAGGCAAAATACGATGGCTGCCAAAGCGAGTCACCAATTTACCAGAAAAATACATCATCGTTAACTGACCAACAGGTAAAGCAAAAAGAATAGTCCCTAATTGACCATCACTTAAATTCAGTGCCGATTTTATAGTTGGTATTCGGCTAGCCCAAGTAGCAAAACACAACCCCATAGCAAAATAAAACATGGAAACTGCTCCACGAATTCTCAATAAATAAGAAGCTTTCGCATCTCGATAGTTTTTCTTGTATTTGCCTTTGGTCTTAAATCGACCTAAAAAATTTAAATCTATCAAAATAGTTGTTTTTTGGGAATCCTTTGTGTCAAAAGTACGAAAAGAAACATTTCAAAGACACAAACCCATCAGTAAGTATTATTTATAATATTATTGTTAGCAAAATAAAACCAATTGTATCCAAAGTAAAAACCATCTGGGGGTGCCACCATAAGAAAAATGGGCCAACTCAGCATATCGTTTAGTCGGCCCATTTTCCTTATGCTGTCGGGCTATCCGCGCTACTTTGGTAGCTAGCTTTTATCCCTCACCCAAACTGCAAAACAAAATACTAAGTGCTATAAAACATCATTCCTTACAACGCAATAATTTTCCCTTGAGCATTACTTTCAATTGCCTCTTCAATAATTTGCATTACCTGTAATCCTTCTTGGGCAGTAACAGGTTCTTCGGTATCATTCACAATCGACTGATAAACGCCATCAAAAAAATCATAATAATTCCCTTGTAGAGTTGGAACTTTCTCTTTGATAATTCTGCCGACTATCTCCGTATGCAACAATCCTTCATTACCGGGAACTTCCGTTCCCCAAGAGTCAAGATTTGGTTTCTTACCCAATTTCAATTCGTCTTCTTGTACGTCACCACGTGGTTTCAGGAAAGACCCTTTTTTTCCGTGAATAACATACGCAGGATTGGCTTCTCGAACAAAAAAACCAGCTTTCAATCGCACTCTAAAATCCGAATAATAAAGCAAAATATCAATCCAATCATCTACCAAAGAATGCTCGCGTGTGATTCGAATATCGGCAAAAACACTTTGTGGAAACCCAAATAAATACAACGCTTGATCAATTAAATGTGGCCCCAAATCTTTTAAAATTCCTGCACCCGAATTAACCGTTTCTTTATGCCCCTTGGGACTCAACAGCGGATTGTAACGATCAAAATGAAACTCGGCTTCCACCAATTCTCCCAACACTTTATCGGTAACCACTTTTTGTACCGTTTTAAAATCACTGTCCCATCTTCTATTCTGGAAAACCGAAAGTTTCAATCCTTTTTCTTTGGCCAAATTCACTAATTCCTGAGCTTCGGCAACCGTGGTGGTAAAAGCCTTTTCTACTACAGCATGTTTCCCAGCAAGCAACACTTGTTTCGCATATTCAAAATGCGTTCCAACTGGCGTATTTACAATAACCAAATCAATATCATCCTGAAGTAATCCTTCTAGAGTTGGATAACTTTTCACATTTGGATAATCCAATTGAATCAATTGTTTGCTTCTTTCCCAAGAACCAACCAACACAAATCCAGGATGAAATTCCAAAAAAGGAGCATGGAAAACTTTTCCAGACATTCCGTATGACAGTAGTGCTGTTTTTATTTTTTGCATTTAATGTTTTATTTAGTTTTCTAAAACTATGTGATTAATTTCTAACACATAGAAACATAGGTTCTTTTTAAATCTAAGAGAGAACGTTTCACTATCATAAACACACATAGCTATGTGAAATAACATGTTATCTATTCAAATCTTAATCAAAAAAAATCTATGTTTCTATGTGTTTAAAAAAATTATCTCGTTTTTGCTCTATCGTATTGTTTAGGCCATTGAACGTCAACACCCAATTCTTGCGCAAAAGTCAAACCTAAATTTGGATTTCTAAGCGATTCTCTAGCGAAGAAAACGAGATCAGCTTTCCCGCTAGCTACAATGGCTTCGGCCTGTTGTGAAGTAGTGATCAAACCAACCGCTCCTGTCAAAATTCCCGTTTCTTTTCTAATTTTTTCGGCAAAATGTACCTGATAATTAGGTCCCAAGGGGATTTGTTGATGAGACACTAATCCTCCTGAAGAAACATCAATTAAGTCAACTCCTTTCTCTTTTAGAATTTTGGAAAGTTGCACTGATTCTTCAGCGTTCCAACCGCCATCTGCCCAGTCTGTAGCAGAGATTCTCACCATTAAAGGAAACACTTTAGACCATTCAGACTGAACTGCCTCTAGTACTTCCAGAAGCAATCGAATACGATTTACAAAAGAACCACCATATTCATCCGTTCTAGCGTTCGATAAAGGCGATAGAAATTGGTGCAATAAATAACCGTGCGCAGCATGAATTTCAAGAACCTGATATCCTGCCTGTTCAGCTCTTCGCGTGGCCAATTTAAAATCGGTTATTACTTTTTGAATTCCTGCTTTATCCAATGCCGTAGGAGCTTGCTCATTATCGTGATACCCAATTGCACTTGGCGCAACAGCTTCCCATCCGCCTTGATTTTGAGCCAGTTTTTTATTGCCGTACCAAGGAGACGAAACACTGGCTTTCCTGCCTGCGTGAGCCAACTGGATTCCCGGAACCGAATCCTGACTAATGATAAATTTTGTGATGGATTGCAATTTTTTGATGTGATCATCACTCCAAATACCTAGATCACTTGGAGAAATTCTTCCTTCTGGAGAAACGGCTGTAGCCTCCTGAATGATCAAACCCGAACCACCCGTAGCTCGACTACCAAGATGTACCAAATGCCAATCATTGGCAAAACCATCTTCTGCCGAATATTGGCACATTGGCGAAATTGTAATTCTGTTTTTGAACGTAATGCTTTTTATCTGTAGAGGAGAAAATAATTGTGAAGACATAAATACAAGGATATTAATGTTTTAACCCATATCGCATTAAAACAAGATTTTTATGTAGTAAAGTTATTGCTCTAACTTCAAAATAAAAATGAAAAATGCATTAATTAACAAACATTTAAAGCGATCCCCAAAAATATAGCGCAAATAATAAAATAGAAAATAGTACTTTTGTCCGTCATTAAAGAACCGAAAATTAAAAAATGGAAATAGTTATCAAGCTTTCTCAATTTTTATTGAGCTTATCATTACTTATTATACTTCACGAATTAGGACATTTCATTCCTGCAAAATTATTCAAAACCAGAGTCGAGAAATTTTATTTGTTTTTTGACGTTAAATATTCCCTTCTAAAAAAGAAAATTGGCGAAACTGAGTATGGTATTGGCTGGTTGCCTCTAGGTGGTTATGTGAAAATATCCGGTATGATTGACGAAAGTATGGACAAAGAACAAATGGCTTTGCCTCCGCAACCTTGGGAATTTAGATCCAAACCAGCTTGGCAACGCTTGATTATTATGTTGGGAGGCGTAACAGTCAACTTTATACTGGCATTCATGATTTATATTGGTATGGCTTTCGCTTATGGAGATTCTTATATTGCAAATGCTGATATGAAAGACGGTCTTTTGATAGAAAACCAAGCTATGATTAATGCTGGATTCAAATCGGGCGATAAAATCGTGGCTGTTGATGGCGAAAAAATTGTACGTTTTGACAAAGAAATCAGTTCCAAAATTGTTCTAGGCAAAGAAGTGGTTATTGAACGAAATGGTTTAGAACAAACCATTAAAATACCAAATGATTTTGTAGATCAATTATCAAAATTCGAGAAAGCTCCGTTGGTTGCAATAAGAATTCCATTTGCAATTACAGAAGTTCCTGCAGAATCTTTAAACAAAGAGCTTAAAGCAAAAGATATCATTTTATCCTTAAATGGTCAAAAAACAAAATATCTAGATGAAGTAAAATCTGTTTTAGAAAAAAATAAAAACAAAACTATTCCTGCAGTTGTTTTACGTGACCAAAAAGAAGTACCCATTAACATAGTTGTTTCTAATATTGGAAAGATGGGAGTTTCTATTGGTGGTTTAGGACTTGAAACACTTGAAAAATTGGGTTATTACAAAATTACGCATCAAAAATACAGTTTTATGGAATCGATTCCTTTTGGTATTCAAAAAGGAAAAGATCAATTGGTAGGATACGGTAAACAGTTAAAAATGATTTTTAATCCAGAAACCAAAGCTTACAAACAAGTAGGTGGTTTTAAAGCCATATTTGACATTTTTCCAAGTTCTTGGAGTTGGGAAGTTTTCTGGAGCATTACAGCCATTCTGTCAATTATGCTTGGTGTTATGAACTTATTACCTATTCCGGCACTTGATGGTGGACACGTAATGTTTTTATTATTTGAAATCGTAAGCGGTAAAAAACCAAGTGACAAATTTTTGGAAAATGCACAAATGGTTGGTTTCGTATTACTTATCAGTCTGTTGCTTTTTGCTAATGGAAATGATATTTACAAAGCTATTGTGGGCAAGTAAAAAAGAATGTTTTTTTTTGCATTTTTTGTTTGCTACATTTAAATAAAGTCATATATTTGCACCGCTTTAAAAGTGAACACACTTTCCTTCTTAGCTCAGTTGGTTAGAGCATCTGACTGTTAATCAGAGGGTCCTTGGTTCGAGCCCAAGAGAGGGAGCAAAAAGCAGAAAGACTATCATAAATGATAGTCTTTTTTTTGTTTATACCTCTTTTGAAAAATCAAATTTAAAAATTCAAGATTAAGTAAAACACTTGTTCTGAAAACGAAATTGCATGAAGGATGGAAATGACATCCTTTTCTTTTCCTCCTTTAGGAAAAGAAAAGATACAATGGACAGCCTGACCCTTGTGGTCATGCCCAAATCTAAATAAATCCCAAATGACTTGTTAGAGATTCAAATTAGGATTTTCGCCTAGAAATCCCACATCTTAAATCATCAAACCAACTTGAAAATTAAGATATTATCTGCCATTTCTTTTGAAATTTGTTTAATAAATCACTAAATTGGTAGTCCGCTAGTTTGTGTACTTTATATAAAAGTGTTTCAATATTTTTCATAAACTAAAGCGCTTCAAAATATAAACTCATTTCAGTAATTCATTTTCTCCGCTATGAAAAAATTTTCTATTCCTTTTGTATTTATTGCATTTATTTTTTCTTTGATATGCTGTCAAAACAACAAATTATCAGAAGTCGATAACAATCAAATCGACGGCCATCCCGCTTGGATTATGCAGGGCAATATATATGAGGTAAACGTTCGTCAATACACCCCCGAGGGAACTTTTAATGCTTTTGCCAAACACCTTGACCGATTAAAAGCAATGGGAGTAGAAACGATTTGGTTCATGCCCATTAATCCCATTAGTAAATTAGACAGAAAAGGCACTTTGGGAAGTTACTATGCTGTTTCCGATTATACTGCGATTAACCCTGAATTTGGCACAATGGCTGACTTTAAGAAATTGGTTCAAACGATTCATGAGAAAGGAATGAAAGTTTTAATTGATTGGGTACCCAATCATACCGGAGCCGACCATCGCTGGATTACACAACATCCCGACTTTTTTGTAAAAGATAGCTCCGGCAAACCAGCAGTAGCATTTGATTGGGCAGACACGAGACAATTAAATTATAAGAATCCTGTATTACAAGACAGTATGGTTCGCGCGATGAAATACTGGATTGAAGATGCAGATATAGACGGATTTCGATGCGATGTTGCCTGGAATGTTCCCGCTTCTTTTTGGAAAAAGTCCATTCCTGAATTAAAAAAAATGAAGAATATCTTTATGCTAGCCGAAGGAGATAGCATCTATCTTCCTAAAAGTGGCTTTGACGCCGTTTATCCTTGGCACATGTTCAAAATGATGGAAAAAGTAGCCAAAGGAGAAAAATCGGCACTTGCCTTAGACAGCATCAACACCGAAAACGAAACGATGTATCCCAAAAATACGATTCAAATGTATTTTACCAGCAATCATGATGAAAACAGCTGGAATCATGCCGATTTTGGAACTTTTCCGGGAGTTATCCATGAACCATTTGCCGTATTTACGCAAACCATGAAAAACAGCGTCCCTTTAATTTACAGTGGACAGGAAGAACCAGTTTTAAGAGCGTTGGCGTTTTTCGAAAAAGACCCCATTACGTTTAAAGATTTTAAAAGAGAAAAATTCTACAAGACATTACTGAATCTAAGAAAGAGCAACGAAGCGCTTTCCGCTAATGCCTCATTCAAAAAAGTACACTTCGGAGATGATAAAGCGATTTATGCTTATGTAAGAGAAAAAGGAAATAAAAAAGTTTTGGTAATTCTTAATTTTTCCAAAAATGAACAAATAGTATCAATAAAAGACGCTACTTTGACAGGAAAAGCACACAATGTATTTAAAGGAAACGAGGAAATTTTAGACTCTAAAGAATGGAAAATGAAACCTTGGGGTTATGAAATTTATGAGTATTAATTTAAAAAAATAAAACCGTTATGAAATTATACTTGTCTATAGCCTTGTTTTTTATTTCATTTTTAGGACTCCCCCAAGATGCATACCAACCCAAAAAGTATGTCGAATTACAGCATCCAGAATGGAGCAAAAATGCAACAATCTACGAGGTAAATCTTAGACAATTCACTCCCGAAGGCACTTTCAAAGCTTTTGAAACCCATTTACCAAGACTGAAAGCTTTGGGCGTTGATATTATTTGGCTTATGCCGATTCATCCTATTGGAGAAAAGAACCGAAAAGGAACTTTGGGAAGTTATTATGCAGTGAAAGATTATTACGGAGTGAATCCTGAATACGGCAGTTTAACCGATTTCAAGGCCTTGGTAGACAAAATTCACGCGATGGGAATGCATGTAATTTTGGATTGGGTTGCCAATCATTCGGCTACAGACAATGCATTAATCAAACAACATCCTGACTGGTACATCAAAGACGAAGCTGGGAATTTCGAACCAACACCTTGGCGTGATTACGATGATATTATAGATTTTGATTACCAACAACCCGGTATTCGAAAATACATGACTGATGCTTTGAAATATTGGGTAAAAGAAACCAATATTGATGGTTACCGTTGCGATGTTGCTAGTTTTATACCTTTGGATTTCTGGGAAAACGCTAGAAAAGAACTCGATTTCATAAAACCTGTATTTATGTTGGCCGAATCAGAAACATTTGATTTACACCGAAAAGCTTTTGATATGACTTATGCCTGGAGTTTATGGGATTGCCTCCACAAAATAACCACCAAAAAAATGACTATTCAAAGTTTGACCGAAGGATATATTGCAGAACACGTGAGTATTTTTCCCGAAGCTGGTTATAGAATGGCATTTTTAGACAATCACGATAAAAATTCTTGGGAAGGCAATGTATTTAAAAACTTTGGTGACGGACTGAAACCAGCCATGGTACTTATCGGAACCATTGACGGCATGCCAATGTTATATAGCGGCCAAGAATCTGGACTTGACCGTTCTCTGAATTTTTTCGGCAAAGATTCCATAACTTGGAAAGAACATGAAAATGGTGCTATTTTTAAAAAATTATTTGAATTGAAACACCGCAATCAAGCACTATGGAACGGTGATTGGGGCGGAAAAATGGTTCGCATAAAAAACAACCAAATGTCTAATGTGATTTCATTTTCGAGAACCAAAGACAAAGACAACGTAATTGTAATCATTAATTTTAGTGATCAAGCGAAAGAAGTCATTTTAGAAAACGAATACCACAAAGGAAATTTCACAGAAGTATTTACTTCCAAAAAAATTGAACTTGTTGGCAAAGATAAATTACAGCTGGCTCCTTGGGGATATTTAGTTTTGGAAAGAAACTAATAGAAAACTGTTAATCAATTAATTCACAAAATATTGCATATCGAATGATTAAATTCTTTCTGCAATTTTTATAAAAAAGAAAATATTATTAAAAACACAATGATTTCTGACAGCTTTTTTTACTTAAAAACACAGCAAAATCAAGACATCATAACGTTTTACTAAAAATAAAAAAAATATTTGGTACATTCAAATAAAATTATATCTTTGCACCGCTTCAAAAGTGAATCACAATTTCCTTCTTAGCTCAGTTGGTTAGAGCATCTGACTGTTAATCAGAGGGTCCTTGGTTCGAGCCCAAGAGAGGGAGCATTATTAAAAAGACTATCAGCAATGATGGTCTTTTTTTTGCTTAAAACCCACCAACATTTTTGACGAGTTATTATGGATCAGGTGCAAAAGTTGGGGATTAAGCAAAAAGATTTGATAATCTTAACAAGAAGAAATCTATATTTCTCACTCCTCTGAATTATGTATTTTCTCAAAGGTAATGAAAGACAAATTTCAATTCTTTCTTGATGTTCGCACAATTAATCGCTAAATTGCTACTCCAAATAGTTTATAATGATACTGAAAAAAATTTCCTTTTTTTGTTTGTTTATTTTTGTATATGGAAATGCGCAATATACAAAAATACCTTCCACTATTAAAAATGCATTACCTGAGGGCACCATTTTTCAATCAGACATTCCCTATGCTTCCGATACTCTGAAAAATCACACCCTAGACTTATACATTCCAAAACACACTGAAAATTCACTTCCCCTGGTGATTTGGATTCATGGCGGCGGATGGGTTGGTGGAGACAAATTTGGAGATATGGAAAACATGAAATCTACTCTAAAAGCAATTTTAGACAACGGTTTTGCAGTGGCATCTATTGGCTACCGTTTTAGCACAACAGACATTTTTCCGGCTCAAATACAAGATTGCAACCAAGCCGTAAATTATCTTTATGACAACTCCTCAAAATATAATTTGGATAAAAACAAAATTGTCGTTCTTGGCTTCTCAGCCGGCGGACATCTAGCGTCATTGATTGGCACTTCAAACAACAATACTGTTAGCACTTTTTATCATAAAAATAAAAAAACACATTTTAAAATAAGAGGAGTAATTGATTTTTACGGGCCATCGGATTTTATAGCCCGCATCGGAAGTATGCCTTTAGACGAGGGAGAACACAAAACCACTTCGACTGGGCTTCTTGGAGCGCAACCAGTAGAGAGACCTGACTTGGCTAAATTTGCAAGTCCCACCACTTATATTGACAAAGCAGACCCACCATTTCTAATTTTCCATGGAGATAAAGACACGACCGTTCCTATCACATTATCGAAATTATTGGATTCCTATTTGAAGCTTGCAAATGTTCAAAGTGAATTTGTAATTGTAGAAGGAGGTCAACATGGCGGAGAATTTTTTAGATCAGAAGAAATTAAAAATAAAGTTATTACCTTTTTAAACACCTACTTGAATCAGAAGCAATGATAATCTGAATAAAACGAAAGCAATTGCCTTTGAAGAAGCATTATTAAAAAGACTATCAGCAACGATGGTCTTTTTTTTTGCACAAAACGCAACTCTTTTATTCAAATTAGTATACCCCCCTATTTTTGAATAGAATCACTTTAAAAATTAAGACATCAAACAACAAAAGACCATTACTAAATGAGGTGTCCCAAAAAAAATAATTTATTGAATGCGAAATCGAAAAAAAATTCAATCAAAAAAATTAGAATCATTAAAAAAAGATTGGCTAAAAAAGAAAATGATATAAATTATTAAATATTCACAACATTGCGTATTTCAGTGACAATAATTTAATATTTTAGTGCAAAATTAAGCTCTAAAAGCCATTTTGAATCATACTTATTAATTATTTAATACTGAGAAATATGATGAAAGTGATGCCAAAACTAAACCCGAAAGGATGGGATGAAATGTTCTCCAATGAAGGCGTTAGAGATTCCTATGCTCAAGTCCTCCAAACGTTACAAAACCTAAATCCGGAAAGTCTAAACGATAAACAAATTCAGGCTTCGGATTTGTTCATGAATCAAGGTATAACATTCACAGTATATAGTGACAATAATCAAGGTATTGAAAGAATATTTCCTTTTGACATCATTCCCAGAATCATTACAAAAGCCGAATGGAGCGAAGTGGAAACTGGAATCAAACAACGATTAAAAGCCCTAAACTTGTTTTTGGAAGATGTATATAATGGCCAACACATTATAAAAGATGGCATAATTCCTGCTTCATTAGTTGCGTCTTGCCCACATTATATACAAGAAGTTCACGGTATAAAAGTACCTCATAACATTCATGTACATATTGCTGGGATTGATTTGATTCGAGGAGCAAAAGGTGAATTTTACGTTCTTGAAGACAACCTACGATGTCCCAGCGGCGTGAGTTATATGTTGGAAAATCGCGAAATCACCAAACGAATTTTCCCAGACATGCTAAACTCCAACAAGGTAAGCATGGTAGGAAACTATCCGATGATATTTCATAATATCCTTGTATCGTTATCTCCACGAAATGTATCCAATCCCAACGTGGTTTTACTCACACCGGGAGTCTATAATTCGGCATATTATGAACATACTTTTTTGGCTCGGCAAATGGGAATTCCGCTTGTAGAAGGAAGAGACTTGGTCGTTAATAACAATAAAGTGTATATGAAAACCACTTCGGGATTGCAGCAAGTAGACGTGATTTACCGACGTTTGGATGACGAATACCTAGATCCGTTGGTTTTCAAACCTGAAAGTACACTGGGAGTTCCTGGACTAATTAGCGCTTATCGTCACGGCAATGTAGCCTTGGTAAACGCCGTTGGAAATGGTGTTGCCGATGACAAAGCAGTCTATGCTTACGTTCCCGATATGATAAAATATTACCTTAACGAAGAACCGATACTTAAAAATGTGCCAACATACCAAATGGAAAACAGAGCCGAAAGAGAGTTGGCATTTGCTGATATGGAAAATATGGTGATCAAAGAAACCAATGGAAGTGGCGGTTACGGAATGATCATGGGTAACAAAGCTACCCAAGAAGAACTCGAAAATGGTAAAAGAGCCATTCTTGCCAATCCCAGAAATTTTATCGCACAACCTATCATTCAACTCAGCACCGTTCCATGCTTAATAGATGGCCAATTGAAATTACGCCATGTCGATCTAAGACCCTATGCTTTATGTGGACCCAATGGAGTAGAAATTGTGCCTGGAGGACTAACTCGAGTCGCACTAACAGAAGGTTCATTGGTTGTAAACTCCTCTCAAGGAGGAGGAAGCAAAGACACTTGGATCATAAAGTAATTTCATTTTAAAATTTAAAATGAATCAAAATGAAAACAAAAAACCTAAACACAGAAAAAAACGACAAACCAATGTTTGCCTTTTTACCAGAAATGGTTTTAGACCATTTGAACGAAGCGACACCAAATGAACCTACTGCAGAAATTTCAAACGAACCTGTAATTCAAAAAATAACAATATCAGCAGAACCTGAAATACCAAATTTAGAAGATTCACTTATTGAAATTCTCCCAAAAAAAGAAAATACAAAACCCATTAAAACTGTATATGAACCTATTTCGGAGAAACCAAACAGTAAAACAGAAGACAATTTTATTATCCAATTTTTAAATAAAATCAAAATCTATTTATCTAACTTTTTAAATCAATCAAAATGGAAACAAACATGCTAAGTCGAGTTGAATCTCAAGTTCCTATCATAGAATCTATAATAGAAATCATTGTAGAACCTATTATCCACAAATGCTAACGAAGAAAACACAATTATCCGATTTCTAAAAATTTATATCACCTTTAAAACCTATTCAGATGAAGACAAAAATGCCAAGTGAAGTTACAAACGGAATGTTTTTACTCAACAGACAAACAGAATCTCAGGCACCTATCGTAGAGTCTATCATAGAAACTATAGTAGAACCTATTATTTACAAGTGCTAAAACAGAGCACTATTTAGGTACTAATTTTCAGCTGGAGTGAACTTGTCAAGTTATGGGATCGCGTGAGGGATAAAGCAAGGCGCCATACGCACGCGATAGCCCGACGCTGTTGAGCAAAGTGGCCATATAAACGGCATTACAAATAAGCCCCTTTGCTCAACAGGGGCACGCCTACACAAACTTTTGCGAACTAACGCAATAAATAATTAAGGTTGAAAAAACTACAATTATTCGATTACTACTGAAAAGCTTTTTTTACAATTTATAAATCGAATCAGATGAAAGCAAATATGCTAAGTAGAGTTGCAGACGGAATGTTCTGGCTCAACAGATATATGGAAAGAACAGATGGCATGTTGCTAACTCTTAACACCAGTTACATTCTGTCATTTGACAAAGAAACAGACGATTGTCAAGGTTACAAACCTTTACTGAAATATTATACCGACTTGACCTACGATCAAATAAACGAGGTACAATATGATACTAACTTTGTACTGAAATATATTATTTGCGATAGTTTGAATCACAATTCAGTCAAAAATTTGGTGGTAAAAGCGCGCGAAAACGCCAGAGGTTCCCAAGATAAAATAACCAAAGAACTTTGGGAACATATCAATTCATTGTATCATTTCATGAATTCTCCAGATCTTCCTAAAAAACTAGAAACTTCGGACGCATTGCAAATTGTAAACAAACTCAATAAAGATCTATTACTTTACAATGGTATAATGCATGTAACAATGCCAAGGGGACTGGGCTGGAGCTTCTCGAATATTGGTAAACTGATAGAAAGATGCTTACAAACCATATCGATGACTCAAGCTTATTATGCTCCTATCAACTACAATTTGGACGGAAATGAAGACGTAATGTACTGGAGAAGATTATTACTCTCTTTATCGGGTTACGAACTGTACCTTAAGAGTTATAGCAACATCAAGCACAACCGAAAAGTGGTGCAGCACGTAATTTTCAATCAAGATTTTGCCCATTCTGTGATCTATACACTAGAATTAATCAATAAATATTTGGATTGCCTGGTTAAAGACAGTGAAATAAGCGACGCCAGAAAACTGTACAATCAATTTGGAAGATTAAAAAGCTATGTAGACTTTACTGACTATCACCACCTTACTAACAAACAACTAGAAGAAGTTTTGGAAACTACAAAAACACAGCTGACACAATTTTCGGTTGATTTTTCAAAATTATTCTTTTCCTACACCTAATAACCTATGGCAATATTCAAAATAGTTCACATTACAAAATACCAATACAACTGGCCCATAAAAGAAAGTATAAACGAGGTGCGACTATTTCCTCATAATTTTTGCAATCAAGAAGTCATCGACTACCAACTCTTAATTACCCATGATCCAGGCGTAGAATATTATCAGGACTATTATGGTAATCGTGTTGCCAATTTCAATAATCTCAACTCGCATGAAGAAATGGTAATCGAATCCCGCATGACGGTTGTCGTAAATCATTCGCTAAAAATACCAGCAATTGACAACATCACAGTCAAAGACTTAGAGAACGAAAAAAGTAAAAACATAACCTTATTAAGACTGAGTTATCCTGAAGTCATTCAAAAACAACAGGAGATTGAAGCTATTTTAGCAGTAATAAATGTAGCCAACAAACCTATAATAGAAATTGCGCAATTATGCAATCATTACATATTCAACAACTTTACATACACTAAAGGAATTACGAATGTAGAAACGACAATAGATGAAATTTTAGAAATTAAAAAAGGTGTTTGCCAAGACTTTGCTCATGTATTATTGCAGTTGGTCCGTACTCTGGGTATCCCTGCGAGATATGTAAGTGGATACATTTGCCCTTACGAAAGCGGATTACGAGGTGAAGGAGCAACACATGCCTGGATCGAAATATACACGCCTACTCAAGGATGGTTGGGTCTCGATCCAACCAACAATATTTGGACAATGGGCAATCACGTAAAACTGGCTGTAGGCAGAAATTTTTATGACTGTACTCCAATTAAAGGAACGTTCAAAGGACTGGCAAGACAAACATTATCCGTTTGTGTTTCTATAGGTTATGAAGACGGCAGGCATTATGAAGAAATAAATGATGTCCTTCTGGAAGAAATGCCTCAGGAAATAAACGAACAAATAAGTTATATTGAGCAACAACATCAGCAGCAGCAATGATAATCCAAAATAAATATTAAGCCGCTTGTTCAAATGCTATGAAATTTACTAATTTCCCTTTTTTATTAAAAATTGGAAAACCTTCAATATTGCAATAATAGAGCTCTCCATTCTTTTTATAATTCAAAACCTGCTTCACGAATGGTTTTTGCAATGAAATAGCTTCTCTAATTTCGATTGACGTTTCTAAAATGGTTTCTTTTCCTTGGAACATTTTTGGACTTTGTCCTAGAACTTCTTTTTCGGCATAACCATTCATTTGTTGCATATTATGGGATGCAAAAACAATTTGCTGTTTGGCATCTGTAATGAGAATAACCTTTTCTTTCAACTTATTCTTAAAATCCCAATTTGTACTTTCCCATTTTTGTTCATGGGACAAATTCAATATTTTATGGGTATCTAAAACTATGTTCTTTATTTGTTTTTGAAAAGAGTTACTAAAACCCCAAGAAATTATCGGAATTGCATTCCATTTCGAAGAAGAAAAATATTTTGCCTTGGCGTTATTACCATCAATTAAAGTTGCCATAATTTAAGTTTTAATATTCAAATATAAAAACAATCCAAAGAACACAGCACTATTCATAAGAGTTTAACTATTGTTGAACCAAATATTTATGAAATCAAAAATCAAATTTGAGCTGTACCACTATTGTTTTTTTTATTTCAGTATTTAAATTGCTTAAGGAGATTCCAAGAAGACGAACCGAATCTTTCATCTTTTCTTGATATAATAATTCCTTAACTGTTTCGAAAATCAATGCTTTGCCAGATATAAAATAAGGCATTGTTTTGCTTCGCGATTGTTGCGTAAAATCACTGTATTTGATCTTGAGCGTTATTGTTTTACCCGAAATCTGATGCTTTTTTAACCGACGCTCCAATTCCATAGCTATTTTTTCGAGCTTTTCAATCATGAAAATTTCAGAAGATAAGTTGATATCAAAAGTATGTTCTGCCGCAACCGACTTTGTAATTCGATTCGATTTTACTTCACTGTTGTGAATGCCACGAACTACATTATAATAGAAACCACCTGACTTGCCAAAATGTTTTTCTAGAAATTCGACTGGTTTGGTTTTAAGATCCAAACCAGTAAAAATTCCAAGTTGAAACATTTTTTCGGCTGTAACCTTTCCTACTCCGTAGAATTTTTGAATGGGTAATTGTTCCAAAAAAGGAATAACTTCATCTGGATTGACCGTTTTTTGACCGTTGGGCTTGTTGTAATCGCTGGCAATTTTAGCTACAAATTTATTAACCGAAATTCCAGCCGAAGCCGTTAATCCAACTTCATTAAATATTCGTGTTCTGATTTCTTGTGCCAATAAACTGGCGCTGGGATTGCCTTTTTTATTTTTTGTAACGTCCAAATACGCTTCATCTAGCGAAAGTGGTTCCACCAAATCGGTATAATCACGAAATATTTTATGGATCTTTTTGGAGATTTCTTTGTAGCGATCAAAACGGGGGCTCACAAAAATTAATTCCGGACAATTTTTTTTGGCCAAAACGCCACTTATGGCAGAACGAACGCCAAATTTTCTGGCCTCATAACTGGCAGCCGAAACAACTCCACGGTTTTCGGCACCACCAACCGCAATGGGTTTTCCACGCAACTCTGGATTATCCATTTGCTCTACTGAGGCATAGAAAGCATCCATGTCGATGTGTATAATTTTTCTATGTGGAAGCGGTTCGAGCATGTTACAAATTTAGAAACGTTTTGAAAAAAATGGAACGAAGGAACTGTTAAAAAAATAAATGAATATCTTTGATGCATGCATTAGCCCAGATGGAAACGACATCTCCCGATTTAAAAAAACAAGGCCTTTTTGCCGTAGTTTTTGTTAATCGGGAATATAGTGGACAGCTGGATTAAGCTCCTAAAAAAACATACAAATGCTAGAAATAGAAAGAAAATTTTTGGTTACTTCAGATGCATTCAAACAAGAATCTTTTACCCAAAACAGAATAAAACAAGGCTATTTGAGTTCCGTTCCCGAAAGAACTGTAAGAGTACGCATAAAAGGAAATAAAGGTTATTTGACCATCAAAGGAGTCTCCAACGAATCAGGCATGTCCCGTTTTGAATGGGAAAAAGAAATTCCTGTAGCCGAAGCTGAAAAATTATTGCTTTTGTGTGAAACTGGTGTAATTGACAAAACCCGATTTGAAGTCAAAACGGGTAATCATATAGTAGAAATAGATGAGTTTTATGGGGAAAATGAAGGTTTAATAATGGCTGAAATAGAATTGCAGTCCGAAACAGAATCCTTCGAAAAACCAATTTGGTTAGGAGCTGAAGTAACGAATGACCAAAGATATTACAATGCTTATTTGAGTAAGAATCCCTATAAAAATTGGTAATCTTATTTTCGTAATTCCTCTATTTTTACAATCACTGCGCCACTACTTTTGTTGGATGTAATATCCATAAAGGCTTTTTTACTTAAATCAATTTCTCTTCCTCTTGCAAAAGGACCTCGATCTATTACTTCGACAACTACCGATTTACCATTGGCTTCGTTTGTAATTCTGAGCTTGGTACCGAAAGGGAATTTTCTATGCGCGGCGGTTAACTTTTTGTTGTCAAATCGTTTTCCGCTTGCTGTTTTTTTTCCATTAAATTTATCATGGTAATATGAGGCATGGGCATTTTTTTTGAAAAACACAAACTTTCCAGTTTCAACAATTACAGTATCTGGGGCGACTACAACTGGTTCAACTACTTTTTCGACAACCTTATTTGTTTTTTTTACAGTGTCTTTATTTATGGAAAATTTTTTGCTGTTTATAATGGAACTTTGACTACTTACCAAACCAACATTGGCTAGTAAAAATAAAAGTATGATTATTTTTTTCATTTATAGTTTATTAGGTGAAACTTTGAATCGCAAAAAAATTATGGGTAAAAAAAAGTCCTTTTCAGGACTTTTAAAATGGGTTTAGAACCACAAGGACCAAGGAATTCTGCTTAAAATAAGGACCAATCCTAAACCGTAAAATATAGAAAAGGTTTTAAATTTTGATTCACTTGTTGCTAATTTTTTATGTTTTGACCAACCAATCGTAATTAAAGCAATAGCAATTAAATTGATTAAAGGATGTTCCAATGAAGTCAAACGTAAAGCTTTATCAGACATTTGTCCAAAAGATGCCAATCCTAGTGGAGAGACAAAATATAATATTAAACCAATCAATAATTGAGTGTGTATTCCAATTAATCCAAACAAAGCAATTTTTCTGTCTTTTGGAGTAAATTCTTTTTTAGAAGACATTCCTATGATGGCATTAATAACGGCGACAATAAGAACTAACAATGCAATATAAGCCCAACCTGAGTGAAATTTTTGTAAAATCGTGTACATAAATAAAATTTTAATTTGAACAAATATAAGCAAAAAAGTCATAAAAAAACCCCAATACACTAAAAAGCGATTGGGGGTTTCTGAACTGTATTTTGATTCTTTTTTTAGAAATCGTAACGTAAACTAAAGTTCCAAGTTCTTCCAAATCCGAAGAAAACTTGATTGACATTAGCAACACCATTATAAAGCATATTGTTTGAAGCGTATGTCCCTTTTGATGGGTTTTTTGAATCTATATTATCATCAGCAAAGAAGTTAGATTTAGATTCAGCAATATAAATCTCATCAAATACGTTGTTTACATTCAATCTGAAATTTACTGATTTATCTTTTTTTGCCCCTACAAGCATTTTGTAAGTGAATCCAGCGTCAACCAATCCGTAAGATGGCAATTCCAAAGATCCTTTATTGTCAGCTGCCGTGAATTTTTCAGGCGAAATTGCTGCATATAAATGGTTGTTATAATTATAATTAGCATCCACAGTAACCCTTTCCAAAACTTCATAAGAAGCTCCCAAAGAAGCTGTCATTTGAGCAGCATCACCTACTTTAACTTTATCCATATATAAAAGTGACTTACTCAATTCTACGTTAGCCGAATTGTATAATGTTGAATTAGCATTACCACTATATTCCCAGTTTCCATAAGAGAACATTCCATTAACTTTGAATTTATCAGTAATTCTAGCGTTTCCTTCAAATTCAGCTCCCATGTGTGTTTCACTAAGTCCTGTGTAATCATAATACCCACCATTATTCGTATCTGTATTAGAATCATTTATTCTTAAATTTCTATCATCCCAAGTAGTATAATAAACATTTACATTGGCAGAGAAAATTCCAGAACGGAAACCGTAACCACCTTCAACACTCATGATTTTTTCATTTGTCAAATATGGATTTACAATATTAGCATTTCCAGGATATACCGCATTAAAAAATGGTTGTTTCGAATAATATCCAGCATTAACGAAAACATTATGCTGCTCATTGATATTATAGTTAACTCCTCCTTTTACGTTACCGCCAAGAATATTCTCGTAACCAGAATTAGAAATTGGATCTGAACTTAAATATTTAAAATAATCTACTCTTTCGAAACCTTGTTGAGAAATGGCTCCTTGAATAAATGCAGTCAAATTATCTTTAGAATACTCTAATTGAGTAAAAGCTCCATACCAGTTAACATTTCCATCATTGTAAAAATTGATTTTATCTCCAGCTGTAGCATTTGAGAAAGGGTTCCCAGAAGGACTCACAGTGTAGGTGTTTGTCAAGATTCTTTTTGGATTATTCTTATCAGTATTATCATAATACTCATCAGCTCCTAGCAAATTATTTAAATTTTGATAGTGAATACCTACATAAGTTCTTGCGTCAATCCCTAAATCCCAAGTTATGTTCTCTGTGAATTTTTTATTGAAATTGATTACACCACCATACCAGTCATGAGAGTTGATAGATGAAATTTGAGAAATACCCGAAGTACTATTATAAACATATGGATCAGTTGCATTTCCTTTACCTTTTCTACCTGTATCTGAACTGTTTTGAAAATTACCGTTAATTTCCGTTCTTGTTCTAGCCACACCATTAATCATAACTGTTTGACCAGAGTTGTAGGCTTGAATTTTACCAAAATCCACTAACCCATCAGCAGTTCTAAAAGCATCATTTGTATAAGTAAATCCTCTTACACCACCTGCACCTCTAGCTCCACCTCCACGACCCCAAGAACCGTAAAGAACAGTTGACAATTTTGAAGTTTCGTTGATTTTGTAATCCCAGTTAAAAGAACCAACTGGTTTGTGAAAATAGTTTCTTGTCATTGCAAACTTTTCTCCATTCAAATATCCCCAATCAGAATTGTATCTTATATTTGGTTCTCCATCAACTCCATATTTTTGATATTGAGCGATAGTAATACTTGAATTTCTTTGGTTGTGCCATTGTGGCGCTCCTGTAAAAGTAAATTGAAAATCGTGTTTGTTGTCTTTTGTAGTATAACCCAAAGCTACAAAATAGTTGTCTCCTACAAAATCAGTTCCATCTACATACCCATCTCCCATTGTGTGACTATATAAAACAGAAGCTGAAAGTCCATTCTCCAATTTACCTGTAGAATAAGAAGCTTGTGTTTTTAGATAGTTTGCATTTCCAAAAGAAGATCCAATAGAACCTCCTTCTTTTTGATCAGAAGTTTTAGTCAATATATTTATTGTTCCTCCAACAGATGCAATAGCTAATTTTGAAGATCCTAAACCTCTTTGTACTTGCATCGCAGAAGTTACATCAGATAATCCAGCCCAGTTACTCCAATATACAGAACTGTTTTCCATATCATTAACAGGTACACCATTAATCATAACCGCAATGTTATTTTGGCTAAATCCACGAATACTTATTCTTGAATCTCCAAATCCACCACCACCTTTTACAGCATAAACTGAAGGTGTGTTCTTTAAAACTTCAGGAAATTCTTGAGTTCCCAATTTTTGTTGAATTTCTGTTGCTTTAATTGTAGAAACGGCAACAGGAGTTTTTCTGTCTTTTGCAACGTCTACAACAGTTGATTTAACAACTATTTCACTCAACTGATTAGAATCAGCCACCAAAACAATGGTCCCTAAATCTGTAGTTCCATTGTTTGAAGTTGTGAAACTAACTGTTTGGTTTTCGAAACCAATGTAAGAAATAATTAATTGTCCGGCATTTACAGTAGAACTGATAGTAAATTTACCATCAAAACCTGTTGAAGCACTTGCTGATGTACCTTTAATAGCAACATTTGCTCCAGGTAAAGGATTTTGACCATCTGTAATAGTTCCAGTAATTTTTCCTTGTGAAAATACGGTTGTAACCACTAAAAATAGCAATCCAGAGAGTAACCAATTTTTCATTGTCTTCATTCTTGTTAGTTTAAATATTTTTGGCAAAATTATAACATTTGAACGAATTAATGTTAAGAAAGCTTTAATAAATTGCAGTTTTAATAACTTCTAAACACAAAAAAAGCATATTGAAATTTTATTGTTAATGTTTTAACAATTTACCTTTTTTTAATTTAAAAAAATAAGAATTTAATACCTGTTTTCATGTATATGGCTATTTGTTTTTTCATCAGAACATACAAATTTTAATTATTATCCAACAAAAAAGGCTCTGATTATAAAAAATCAGAGCCTTTTATTATCACAGACGCAATCTACTTGCTTTCTAAAAAATGATTCAATAAAAATCCTGTAGAACTGTCATGATTCTTAACTTGTTTACTATGAATCTCCTCTAATATAGAATTGGCCAATTGTTTTCCAAGTTCAACTCCCCATTGATCAAAACTAAAGATATTCCATATTATTCCTTGCACAAAAATTTTATGCTCATACATTGCAATCAATGAACCTAAAGATTTTGGTGTCAATTTTTGAATCAAAATAGTATTAGTTGGTTTGTTTCCAGCAAATACTTTAAACGGTAAAAGAACACTTGCTTTCTCTGCACTTAGTCCTTGTTTATCAAACTCAGCTTGTACTTGTTCTCCTGACTTTCCATTCATCAAAGCTTCTGTTTGGGCAAAAAAGTTTGACATCAATTTATCGTGGTGATCTTCGTCTCCGTATAATGGTTTTACAAATCCAATAAAATCAGAAGGTATCAATTTTGTTCCTTGGTGAATTAACTGAAAAAAAGCGTGTTGCGCATTCGTACCTGGTTCTCCCCAAATAATAGTTCCCGTTTCATAATTTACCGGTTTCCCATCACGTCCCACACTTTTACCATTACTTTCCATTGTTCCTTGTTGCAAATAAGGAGCTAGTTTTTGCAAATATTGTGTATAAGGAATTAACGCTTCGCTTTCGGCACCAAAGAAATTATTGTACCAAACACTCAATAAGGCTAGTGTTACAGGAATGTTTTTGTCAAAGTCAGTTGTTTTGAAGTGTTCGTCCATTTCATTGGCACCACTTAACAAATCATTGAAATTATCGAAACCAACCGCTAAGCTTATCGAAAGTCCCACAGCGCTCCATAACGAAAAACGCCCTCCAACCCAGTCCCACATTGGAAATACATTGTCAGGATTGATTCCAAACTCAGTTACTTTTTGAATATTGGTTGAAACTGCAACAAAATGTTTGGCTACATCTTCTTGGCTCGCCGATTTTAAAAACCAAGTTTTAATGGTTTCAGAATTCGTTAAAGTTTCTTGAGTAGTAAATGTTTTAGAAACAATTACAAATAAGGTAGTCTCAGGATTTAGCTTTTTAACTATTTCCTGTACATGATCGCCATCAACATTGGAAGCAAAATGTACGTTTAAATGATTTTTATAATATTGTAAAGCTTCAACCGCCATAACAGGTCCTAAATCAGAACCACCTATACCTATATTAACAATATCTGTAAATGGTTTTCCTGTATATCCCGTTCTTTTGCCAGAAGTGATTTCGTTTGTGAATGATTTTACTTTATTTTTTACCGCATACACTTCAGGCATAACATTGATTCCGTCCACGTTAATCACGGCAGATTCTTTGGCACGCAAAGCAGTATGCAAAACAGCTCTATTTTCTGTTTGATTAATAATGCCCCCTCCAAAATAATCGGAAATAGCATTTTTCAAACCAGTTTCGTTTGCTAACTCAAGTAACAAATCAATTGTATCTTGATTAATTCTGTTTTTGGAATAATCAACCAAAAAATCATTCCATTTCAAATGGAATTTTTCGGTTCTTGAAGTATCGGCCTTGAACATTTCTGTCATTGAAGCCTTTTGTATTTCATTATAGTGTGCCTGTAGTTTTTTCCAAGCAGAAGTTTCAGTTGGGTTTATTGTATTTAAAGCCATTTTAATTCTAGTTTTTTATAATTGTGCAAATTTACTGAAATAAGTTTGATTGGACTAAAATCAGCACATTATATAACAATTAAATTCAAATTAAAAGAATAAATTAACTTGGTTTAAATAAGATTAAAAATTGTGTTTTCTATAAATTGGAAACACTATCCAATTCAAATTTCAATGGCTCGATTTTCTTTAAGAAACGTTCTTTGTTTTTTGGATTCATCGGTTCTCCATTTGGTAATTTCAAACGTAATGCATCGACTTGAACTCCATTTTTCCAAAAACGATAGCATACATGTGGTCCAGTTGCCAATCCTGTACTCCCAACCAATCCAATAGTTTGTCCTTGATTAACATGTTGCCCACGCCTTACGAGTATTCGAGACATGTGCAAATATTGAGTAGAATACACCTTGTTGTGCTTCACTTTTACAAAGTTACCATTCCCAGCAGTATAACCCGTTTGCTCCACGATCCCAGCAGCTGTTGTAGAAATTGGCGTTCCATATGGCGCTGCATAATCGGTTCCTTTGTGCGCTTTCCATATTTGTTGCACGGGATGAAAACGATTTGAAGTAAAATGAGAGGTAATACGGCTAAACTTTATTGGTGTTTTAAGGAAAAAATTCTTCAGTGTTTTCCCATCCTCATCATAATAATCCATTTTACCTGAACCTGGATTTTGTTCAAATGGAAAAGCATAAATAATTTTCCCTTTGTATTCAAAAAAAGCTGCTTCAAGACTGTCTACACCATCATATATAGAATCGTTGATGTATCTTTCGGTAAAAGTCAATCCAAAACGATCCCCTTTTTTGACTTTAAAAAAATCGATAGACCAAGCAAAAATCTTTGAAATTCTCGTTGCTAAGCCGCCTTCTACATTTGCGGCCTCAAGTGTTTCAGATAAAGATCCTTTTAAGACTCCGCCAATAGTTCGTCGTTTTAATGTTAAAGGCTTTGTTTTTTTATAGGCTTTTGCTATCGAATCACGCAAATCAACTACATAATAATGCAATGCATCAGGTTGATATATAAAAACATTCAATGAATTGGTTTTATTCTTAGAACGAAGTAGCGTGTAATGTTTGTTTAATCTAATGGTACGCACATCGAAAGTATCTTTTACCTGCGCAACAATATCATATACTTGCTTGTCTCCAATATTTTGATTTTGCAAAATACTTCCAAAAGTATCTCCTGACTTTACAGAATCTTGAACAATATTAAAATCAGAAAATTTAAATCCGAAATCACTCTTTTTGGACTTTGGAACCACTTGATCTTCTATGATATCCTCACTCCTATTGCAGGAGATTAAGGAAACCAGCACCATTAAAATTACAATTACGTTCTTCAAATTATCTCTTTTTATTTTTATTTTTCTACTCCCCAATTAGTCAGTTCCTCTTCATTCCACAATTCTGGAAAGAAAATCCTTCTTTGATATTTTGGGTGCATGTATTTTTTCCAATCACTTCCTCCAGTGGCCTCACCATCCCCTTTTCCGTTATCAATATATTTTCTGGCCGCATTAAGGTGCCCCATCACCCAAGTAATATTTACCGTGTGATCATAATGACGCATGGCTTTCACTAATTCAGGATTTTCTTTATCCACATCTGGCAGCTGCTTGAATTTTTGCCAAAGATTAATAGTATTGTATTCTTTCATTTGAGTGATAAATGCGGCTTTGTATTTGCGCTCAAATTCCAACAACAAATAGGATTTCTCGCCTGTTTGATGGTCTTTTCCTGCAGCTTGCCAATACATGTGATCCAACGCATGCTCATACGGCGTGTTCCTGTCAATTGTGGCACGAAAACGGTAATCAATAAGGTTAATCAAATCAGTCGAGGCGATTTCTATCATTCTGTATTGTGCACTTTGGAAACCACTTGCAGGAGTTAGTGTATTTCTAAATTTCATATATTGCTCCACCTCCATACCATCTCCCATAATATCAAAAGAGGTGGTCAGCATATCAAAATAACGACTTACTCTCATTAACCGCTCTGTAAAAAATTCTGTTGTTAATTTTTCGGCATAAGAGATTTGATGCATTTCCCAAAGGATCATTTTAAAAAGTAATTCGTTGACTTGATGATACATAATAAAAACCATTTCATCTGGAAGTGTTGTTCTTTGAATCTGTAAATTCAATAATGCATCCGTTTGGATATAATCCCAATAGGTAATTGGTTTTGACCAAAGCAATCCTTCAAGGTGTGTCTCCGTTTTTTGATTTATAGCTTTGAATTTCTGGTCAATCTCTTCCAAAATTGATGCTGTGGTATCATTTATTGTCATTTTGCTTTTAATTTAAACGGATTATTTAGTCCTTTGTACTCTTCCAAATCGGCTTTGAGTGACCCTACCAAAAGAGTCGCTTTTATTCGAATCGGAATCTTATTGTAGTCGTCTGAAATCCAAATTGTTAAACTTTCTTCTTCTTTGAATATCCGTCCAGACTGAACCAAAGGTCTAAAAATCATGGTAGAAACAAGTCCAAATTTAGTTTTAATATCTTCTCTACCTATGAATTTTAACTTAAATTTTGTAATCTCATTATCAAAAAACATATCAATTATAACCGATTCCCCAGGTTTAATTTTATTGACATTGGGATAATTCCGTAAATAATAAAAAGAAGACAAAATGTCTTGAGCATTTTTAGGAAAGTCAAATGATTTTTCGGTTTTGTGCTTGTAATCTTTCACAATGATTTTATTGGTTTTTTGATTGAAAAAGCCTTCTTGGTTTTTAGTATATCCGCCTTCGTCAATTTTTCGAACAAATTTATACGGATTCCTGGTAACCTTATCAATGTAGCTTTCGTAAACATCTTCAACATTAAAAAAGAATTTGGTCATACCGGTAGAAAATCCTTTTCCAATAACATGGTAAACGGACTGGTTGTTTAGTCTAGCATCTTGAACTTCAATTGTAGCATAACCCGCATTTATAATACCGTAATGCACTCTAAATTTCAGATATTCACCTTCAGAAAAAGCTTCCTCTTTTTGAGTATCGAAGCCTAAAGTGAATATCACTAACAAGAAAATTATACTTTTTTTCATGGATTCGATACATTACAACTAAAATAACCTCAAATGTATTAAAACAAAAAAACTCAGTCAAATTAATGACTGAGTTTTTATGCTATTAACTAACCAAAAAACTATAAATTATGAAAATTTATATGAAACTAAGAAGGAAACCACCCCTTCCTGATTTGCGAGTGCAAAGGTATGGTATCAATCTGCGTTTTTTTAGCAAAAAATCAAGTTTAACACAACATTTGCAATTTTAAGGGTAATTTAACTATTATTTTTTTTGATAATGCAATAAAAATGAAATTTTACAACGTTCCTCGCAATTGCTGTTCACGCTCTATCGACTCGAAAAGAGCCTTAAAGTTCCCTGCTCCAAATCCTTTGGCTCCCATTCTTTGAATAATTTCAAAAAATAAAGTTGGGCGATCTTGTACAGGTTTGGTAAAAATTTGCAACAAATAACCATCTTCGTCAGCATCGACCATAATGGCCAGTTTCTCTATTTCGGCCAAATCTTCTTTCATCATATCCATGTGTACACCCAATCGTTCTGGAATAGCTTCATAATAGGTATGTGGTGGTGCCGATAAAAACTCAACTCCTCTTTCTTTTAATTGTGAAACTGTTTTTATGATATCATCTGTTGCGATAGCAATATGTTGAATTCCCGGCCCACCATAGAAATCCAAGTATTCTTCGATTTGTGATTTTTTCTTTCCTTCGGCTGGTTCGTTTATTGGAAATTTGATTCTTCCGTTTCCGTTTGACATCACTTTACTCATCAAAGCCGAATATTCGGTGTTAATTTGTTTGTCATCAAAAGAAAGGAAATTGACAAATCCCATCACATCTTCATAGAATTTCACCCAAGTATTCATTTCGTTCCAACCCACATTTCCTACCATGTGGTCAATGTATTTCAGACCTGTTGGTTCTGGATTGTAATCGGATTTCCATTCTTTGTATCCTGGCAAGAAAACACCGTTGTAGTTTTTTCGCTCCACAAAAATATGGACTGTTTCTCCATACGTATAAATTCCAGAACGTACTACTTCTCCAAATTCATCTTGCTCAACCGTTGGCTCCATAAAGGAACGAGCACCACGTTTCATAGTTTCTTCATAAGCGCTTCTTGCATCTTCTACCCAAAGTGCGGCAACTTTTACTCCGTCACCGTGTTTTTTTAAATGATCGTGTAGCGGCGAATCTTGTGTTAATGGGGTAGTCAAAACAATTCGGATTTTGTCTTGTTTTAACACATAAGAGGTTCTGTCTTTTACACCTGTTTCCAGTCCAGCATACGCCAATGATTGATACCCAAAAGCGGTTTTATAATAGTGAGCCGATTGTTTTGCGTTACCTACGTAGAATTCGACATAATCGGTTCCTAAAAGCGGAAGGAAGTCTTGCGCTCCTTCGAATATTTTCTCTAATCCGTATTCTACTGATTTTACTTCTTTTGCCATTGTGTTTATTTTTTATGATTCGGATATTTTATGATTACCGAAAATGTTGTTGATTGTTGTAAAGTCCTAGCCCTGATGGAAACGGCATCCTTTTTCTTTTTTCTTTAAAAAGAAAAAGATACAGTGAACAGCAGGAAATAGCTCCTAATATTAGTCTACCCAAGATTTATAATACTGTCCATCGTCTATTCCCATTGCTTCTTCGGTCACCATAAGCGGTCGGAAGGTGTCGACCATTACGGCCAATTCCTGGGTTTCTTTGTGTCCGATACTGCGTTCCATAGCGCCAGGAGCGGGACCGTGTGGAATTCCTTTTGGGTGTAAAGTAATATGTCCTTGCTCAATATTGTTACGACTCATGAAATCGCCATCTACATAATACAACACTTCGTCGCTGTCAATATTACTATGATTGTAAGGTGCAGGAATGGCTTTTGGATGGTAATCGTACAACCTTGGAACGAAAGAACATACCACAAAAGTGCTAGTTTCGAAAGTTTGGTGAATAGGAGGTGGCAAATGCACACGTCCTGTAATAGGTTCGAAATTGTGAATGCTGAAGCCGTATGGAAAGTTGTAACCGTCCCAACCCACAACGTCAAAAGGATGTGTGGCATAAACCACTTCATGCATCATTCCTTCTTTTTTCATTTTGATTACAAAATCTCCTTTTTCATCATGTGATTCTAATTCGGTTGGAAGGATAAAATCACGCTCACAAAAGGGAGAATGTTCTAAGTGTTGTCCAGAGTCATTTTTATATCTTTTTGGAGTATAAAAAGGAGCATAAGATTCTACATAAAACAAGCGGTTTTCATCAGTATCAAATTCGATTTGATAAATAATACCACGCGGAATGATCAAATAATCACCATACCCGAAAGGAATATTTCCTAGCATGGTACGGAGCTTTCCTTTGCCTTTATGAATGAATAGCATCTCATCGGCATCGGCATTCTTGTAGAAATAGGTGGTCAATGATTTTCTAGGTGCTGCCAGCCCAATAGTACAATCTTTATTGACTAACATGGCTTTACGACTGTCTAGGAAATCATCTTCGGGCTTTAATTCGAAGCCTTTTAACAATAATGATTTTATGTTTTTTCCAATTGCAATTTTGGGTTCAACCGAATACGATTTTAGTATCTCTTTGACCTGAGTAGGTCTGTGAATATGATAGGACAATGAAGAATGCCCGTGAAAACCTTCAGTGCCAAATAGTTGCTCGTAATACAGTCCCCCTTTTGGGTTTTCGAATTGGGTGTGTCTTTTTGCAGGAATGTTTCCTAGTTTGTGATATATTGGCATAACAATTAAATTAGATAATAAACAATCGTAAAAACCTTAGCGTCAAAAAGTGTAGTTTTTTTTAAAAGCAAAAAACTTTGATATACACAATTTAGTATTCAATTCTTTGACAATACTAAATACTAATAGGTTAATTGCACCAATAAAATCACTCTGGATTTCTCTTGATCAAGAATTGAAGATACTCTAATAAACCTGTCCAATTTGTTTTCATAATTACAAATGTCGTAATTTTAATTCAGAAAAAATACAAATTAAAAAATAAATCCAATAGTAAACCAAAGGTACGATTTTGAAGTTTCTGGTGACCAAGAATATTTAACATCAACTGGGCCAATAATCGTTTCCAAACCATACCCAAGTGCATACCCCGAATATTTGGGCCAAGAAATCCAATCCAAGGAATCGTATAAATCATCTTCTAAATTGGCATAATTGGCCGAGAAGTTGAGATGATTTTTTTTGAACATTTCAAAATCTAGGGTGATTGTGGTCTCCAAATAACTGTTTCCAGAAATACTCAAATAATCATACCCATAAAAATACTTGAAATTATTGGCATTGTTAAAACCATAACCCCCTAGCATATAATCAAAATAAGGCAAGCTTTTATTCCCAATAGAAGCTCCAGCTTCAGCTTGAAACTTGATTGTGGTATTTTTGAAAATTGTTTTGGCAATTCCGGCCTCGCCGCTTACAACGGAAAATGGTTCGAACTTACTTGAATTTTCGGATGACAACATATAGAATTGAGGATTCCCTGAAAAATACCATCCTTTTTTTGGAAAGTATTTATTGTCATAACTATCGTATTTTATATACGCAAAAATACTAACATAATCGCTTTTGGTAATGGTCGAATTCAACTCCAGCGTTTCAGAAGAAATATTGAGATATTCAAATTCAGCTCCCATACCAATAAGGAATTTTTGAGCAAATACCGATTGAATATAAACCTGATTAGACAAATCTACATAATCCACATTTATTGAATTAGAAGCTTGCTTATTGTATGTGATTACTTTTACCGGAAGGTTTTTATTAAAACGGTTCAATTGAGACTTAAAACCATAACTCAATTGAAATCCATTATCAATATAGTAATCAAAATAATACCTTACATTATCACCCAAAACCAAATCAGCTGATAAAAAATCATTTTTAAAAAAAGTCTTTTTATTGGTGACGTTAGCCAAAATCGCACTTTTATAAAGGCCGTCATAGTGCAATCCAAACTTCAAATTTGTTTTTACCGGGCTTTCTGTTAATGTTAGAATCAAATCATCATATTCACCATTTTTATCAAAATAATAACTCACCGCACTAAAATTTTGCGTTGCATTCAAATTATTAATTCCTGTTTCTAAGTTTTTGAAACTTATTTTTGAGCCTGGTTTGAAATTTAATTTTCCAATAACATAATCTCTGGAATAATTTACCAATTCATTGACTTTGATATCAACTATTGTCAAACTATCTGTTTCTACCTTTAATTTGGGTTTGTGGTAAGGGTTAGCTTTATCAACCAAAAGGTCAATTTTTTCATATACTGCAAAGGTCGCATCTTCACCTTTCTTTATAATTTCCGAGGCTTTTTCAAAAGAAACCACACCGTAATTTTTTACATCTGGTTTGATATACACTTCCGTTAGGTTCGCATTTACTTTCATTCTTTCAATCATCTGCAGATTTGTGATTTGAAAGAAAATTTTTGAAGCACTTCTTAACTCATCTTTCTTCAACAAACCGGACTGCACGTCTACACCTATTATGATATCGGCTCCCATTTTCCGAACTTCTTCGATAGGGTAATTATTGATCACTCCTCCATCGACGATAAGATTGTTATCAATGACCACCGGAGAAAACACAGAAGGCAAAGAGGAACTTCCTGTTAATGCCTGAGCCAAAACTCCTTTATCAAAAACCACTTGTTCTCCTAGTGCTATATTGGTCCCAACACATAGAAAAGGAATCGGTAATGTTTTGAAATCACGAACATGCCTTACAGGCAACGTCAATCGACTTAATAGATTGAAATTATACATTCCTTTGGACAAGGCCTCAGGAGTGCCTATACTAAATTTATTAAAAGGAAGGACCAAGGCATATAATTCGTCATTTCGTTTTTCATAAAAATTCTTGGAAGATCTTGGAATAAAATCGTTAAGAACATTGCTAAAATTGGTAACATCTATAATAGAATCTATCTGTTTAGCATTGTATCCCATAGCATAAAGACCACCAATAACAGCTCCCATACTAGTTCCTCCAATATAGTCAATCTTTACCCCTGCATCTTCCAGCACATTTAAAACACCAATATGTGCAAACCCTTTGGCTCCACCTCCGCTCAACACTAAACCTATTTTAGGCCTTTTAGGTGTTTCTTGAGAAAATGAATTCAAACAAGTAAAAAACAAAAGAATAAAAACTAGTATTCTATACATATTTTGGGATTACTTTGATTTGTAAAAGTCGGTAATTTTTTTGGCTTTTGACATACCTATAACGTCCGAAATTTCTTTTTCTGTTGCCAGTTTCAATCTTTTAACACTTTTGAAATGTTGAATTAACGTCAGCATTGTTTTTTCTCCAATTCCGGGAATACTTTCTATAGAAGAATTAAGCGCTGCTTTACTTCTTTTGTTACGGTGAAACGTAATTCCAAAACGGTGCGCCTCATTTCGCAATTGCTGAATAACCTTCAATGTTTCGGATTTTTTATCCAAATACAACGGGATAGAATCTCCAGGATAAAACAATTCCTCGAGTCTTTTGGCAATTCCTATAATGGCAATTTTACCGCGGAGCCCCAAAGCATCAATACTTTTTAATGCTGATGATAATTGTCCTTTCCCTCCGTCAATAATGATTAAATTGGGCAAGGGTTCCTTTTCGTCTAATAATCTTTTGTAACGGCGATAGACTATTTCTTCCATAGAAGCAAAATCATCAGGACCAACCACTGTTTTGACATTAAAATGCCTATAATCTTTCTTGCTTGGTTTTCCGTCTTTGAATACTACACAAGCCGCAACGGGATTAGTCCCCTGAATGTTTGAATTATCAAAACATTCTATATGTCTTGGTTCTACCGGCAAACGCAAATCACTTTTCATTTGTGCCATAATTCTGTTGGTATGACGATCTGGATCTACAATTTGCAATTGTTTGAGTTGTTCTATTCTGTAGAACTTAGCATTACGAATCGATAAATCCAATATTTGTTTTTTGTCGCCCAATTGTGGTACCGTGATTTTTATCGTTGGCCCCAAATCCAAGTCAAAAGGAACAATCACTTCTTTGGACATTAACTGAAAACGTTCCCGCAATTCTATTATGGCTAATTCTAACAATTCTTCATCGGTTTCTTCGAGTTTCTTTTTGATTTCCATGGTGTGCGAACGAATAATCGATCCATGAGAAATTTGCAGAAAATTGATAAAAGCAGCACTTTCATCCGAAACAATGGAAAAGACATCGATATTGGTTATCTTAGGATTTACAATCGTAGAACGCGATTGGTAATTCTCGAGAATTTCTATCTTTTCTTTTATTTTTTGCGCCTCTTCAAAATGCATATCTTGGGCCAGGCTAGTCATAAGTCGTTTAAAATCTTTCATGCTTTCCTTGAAATTTCCTTTCAGAATCTCCCGAATGGCATCAACTTGCTTTTGATAATTTTCTAATGTTTCGAAACCTTCACATGGGCCTTTGCAATTGCCAATATGGTATTCTAAACACACCTTGAATTTACCGCTTTCAATATTACTTTTACTCAAATCATAATTACAGGTTCTCAGCGGATACAATTCTTTTATTAAATCGAGAATAGTATGAACTGTTTTGAAATTGGTATAAGGCCCAAAATATTCTGATCCATCTTTGACCATTCTACGGGTAGCAAAAATTCGGGAAAAAGGTTCTTTTTTGATACATAGCCAAGGATAGCTTTTGTCATCACGCAATAAAACATTGTATCTGGGCTGCAAGGTTTTTATCAGATTGTTTTCCAGCAAAAGCGCATCCGTTTCTGTGGGAACAACAATGTGTTTGATGGTTACAATTTTCTTAACCAACACATTGGTCTTGGCCGTATCATGAATTTTATTGAAATACGAAGAAACTCTTTTTTTAAGATTCTTGGCTTTACCTACATATAAAATCTTCCCTTCCTTGTCGTAATATTGATATACACCGGGACCGTCGGGTAGCGTCTGGATTTGCAGGTATAAATTAGGGTTGGTCATTTTTTTAAAAGCTTCTGAGAATTAATTGATTGCACTAAATAAATCTCAATTCTTCATTTTTTCAAATTTACAAATAACATTGTAGCAAACCAATACGAATATATTAATACCAAATAAATAATTTCTATATTTAGATTTTTATTTTATAACATGAAAAACTCAAGACCATTAGTGATTTTTGGAGAAAGCGTTTTACCTGGAGAAAGTAAAACCATTCAACTGGAAATTGCCCGATTACACACCACTACCAAACTGACAATACCAATTATTGTGAGACGATCCAAAGTTGAAGGCCCCGTAGTTCTTTTTTCGGGAGGAATTCATGGAGATGAATTTAATGGTATAGAAATCGTAAGACAGCTCATTAGCAAAAAAATAAACAAACCCAAAAAAGGCACCATCATTTGTATTCCCATTATAAACATTTATGGATTCATCAATAGATCAAGAGATTTTCCGGATGGAAGAGATTTGAACAGAGTCTTTCCCGGAAGTAAAAAAGGATCTTTAGCCAGTCGATTTGCCTATCATATCATCACCGACATCATGCCTTTTATAGATTATGCCGTCGATTTTCACGCAGGAGGAGCCAGCCGATTTAATGCTCCCCAAATTAGGCTTACACCAAATAATCCAGAAGTGAAACTATTGGCAGATGCCTTCAACGCCCCTTTTACTTTATTCTCAAAAAATATAGCGGGTTCTTTCAGAAGTTGCAGTGAAAAATTGAATGTAAAAGTACTGCTATTTGAGGGTGGAAAATCTTTAGACATCAATCACGAAGTCGCACTAGAAGGCATCAATGGTGTTAAACGTCTTTTAAAACATTTGGACATGTTAGATCCAAAACATCATGTTCCTTCACAAAAAAAACCTACTATTTATATTGAAAAATCGGGCTGGCTTCGAGCCAAATGTTCTGGATTGTTAATCGATAATGATTTGGTCGGACAATTTGTAAAAAAAGGAACTGTATTAGGTATGATAACTGATCCTTTTGGAAAATTCGAACGGAAAATCAAGGCTCCAAATGACGGTTATGTCCTCAATGCCAACCACTCACCTATTGTATATCAAGGAGATGCCATTTATCATCTTTCAAATACTGCTGAAGACGATGACGAATAAAACCTAACAATTATCATATTTTCTGTCATTCAATACTCTTATTTTTGAGTAAAAATAGTGATTATGTTGTATTGGAAAAAGTTATCCCAAAAAGAACGACAAGCCCGTATCGAAAAAGCATTAGAGGAAAATGTCAACTTTACTTTGGACACTTCATTAGGGTATCCTGCCTCAAAACTGGATAGTAAAGTATATTATGAAGAAGCTACATTCTTGGCAGACGCTCCTACTTTGAAAACTTATGTGGCCAATCCCAACCATATTGGATGTCACACGCTGGGTTCTTCTGAAAAAGCATTCAAAGGGACTCAAGAAATAGAACGCGAAGTTTTGGATGTATTGGCTGTAGATCTTTTTAAAGCACAACCCAAATCCTATGATGGTTACATTTCGCCGGGTGGAACCGAAGCCAACATTCAAGCCATTTGGATGTATCGCAATTTTTTCAATTATAAACTTGGTGCCAATCCCTTCGAAATAGCCATTCTAGCTTCCGAAGATACGCACTACTCTATCCCAAAAGCCGCCAACATACTGATGCTGGATTGGTTAAAAGTTCCCGTTGATTTCCAAACCCGAGAAATTGACACATTCCAATTGGAAAACATCATTATTAAAGCCAAAGAAAAAGGGAAAAAATATTTCATTGTAATCTCTAATATGGGAACTACCATGTTTGGAGCAATTGACAATCCCAACGATTATATCGAAGTTTTAGAAAAACATCATTTGACTTATAAAATACATATTGATGGTGCTTACGGTGGATTTATCTATCCTCTTAGCAACAAAGAATCGGAACTTAATTTTGAGAATCCAAAAATAAGCTCGATAACCATTGATGCCCACAAAATGCTTCAAGCTCCTTATGGAACTGGTATTTTTTTGTGCCGAAAAGGTTTAATTGAAAACGTTTTGACCAAAGAAGCCGAGTATGTAGAAGGAATGGATTTAACTCTTTGCGGAAGCAGATCAGGCTCAAATGCCGTAGCAGTTTGGATGATTTTGTTTACCTATGGTCCTTTTGGTTGGTGCGAAAAAGTACGTGTTTTGCAAATGAGAACACAATGGTTGTGTGATCAATTAGACGAATTGAAAGTTGCTTATTTCAGAGAACCATTTATGAATATTGTGACAATTCAGGCGCAATTTATCGAAGAATCCTTGGTCAAAAAATTTGATTTAGTACCTCAAAAACACAGTGGTGATAATTCATGGTATAAAATTGTGATTATGGATCATGTAGAAGTAGATCATTTGAGTACTTTTATAACCGATCTAAAAGAATCACTTTATGTTGAAAAAAGCATTACGAACCAAGTATAAAGCATTACGAAAAGAACTCTCCGAGATTGAGATCGAGGAACAGAGTTTGGCTATTGCCAATGAAATCCTGAAACTTCCGATTTGGGATAAAACCTATTTTCATGTTTTTTTACCAATTGAAGAGCAGAAAGAAGTCAACACCGAATTTATACTGCACCTCTTGTCGGGAAAGGACAAAGAAATTGTGATTTCAAAAAGCGATTTTGAGACCAGAAATATGACACATTTTCTTTTGACAGACAATACCCGAATACAAAAAAACGAATACAACATTCCCGAACCTGTTGATGGTATTGAAGTTCCTGTCACAAAAATTCAAGTGATTTTTGTTCCACTTTTGGCTTTCGACAAAAAAGGAAACCGCGTGGGGTATGGCAAAGGATTTTATGACAAATTTCTGTCGCAATGCAAACCCGAAACTATTAAAATTGGCCTGTCTTTCTTTGAACCCGAAGAGATGATCGAGGATGTTTTTGAAAGTGATATACTATTGGATTATGTCGTTTACCCTAATGGAGTATATGAATTTTAGTTTAGAAGTCGTACTTTTGTAATTAAACCTATTATTACATTATGACAAAATTTAAAACCCCAAGATTTACAACCCAAATCCTAACTATTCTATTTGCTATTACATTAACAAACTGCAGTGTTAGGGTAGGATCAAATCACAATTCCGTTAAAGCAAAACAGGTTCCTCCTGGACAAGCTAAAAAAATGACTGGTGAAAAAAGTGCCAAAAATTACGCTCCAGGGCACAACAAATAAACGAAAAGAGGCTCCCCATAAAAAGGTCCGCCTCTTTTTTTTTGACAAAAATATCAAAAATTAATGTTTATGAAATGCTTTTTTATTGAATACTATCAAAATTCCAACACCTGTCGAAATGGCCATATCGGCAACATTGAAAATGGCGTTGAAAAAAGTAAAATTACGACCTCCTAAAAAAGGAATCCAATCAGGCATTGGGTAATCTTTTATAAATGGAAAATAAAACATATCGACTACTTGTCCGTTTAGCCAAGTTCCATAGGGTTTGTCTGTAAATATCGTAGCCAATTGTTGATGACTGTCGTCAAAAATTACACCGTAAAAAACAGAGTCGATGATGTTTCCAAATGCACCCGCAAGTATCAAAGCGATAGCCACAATAAGATAATTGGAGCTTTTTTTTCTTTCTACAGCATCCCAAAGCCAATAACCAATTCCCGTTACGGCAAAAAGTCTAAAAACTGTTAAGATTAATTTCCCATAGGCACCAGGTATTTTGGTTCCCCAAGCCATTCCTTCATTTTCAATAAAGTGAATTTGAAACCAATTGAATACATGGACTTCTTCGCCTAAAATGAAATTTGTTTTTACATATATTTTAGATACTTGATCGACTAATAATATAAGAATAATAAGAAAGTATGCTTTGAATAATGACATTATATAAATTTTAGAAGCGTAAAAGTAATAAATTAACCAAAAAAAACGCTCCCAAAGGAGCGTTAATTATAGAATGATAAGACTTTTATCTTTGTAGATTTTTTGCCTCGATGCTCATTGTGGCGTGAGGAACAATTTTTAGTCTTTCTTTTCCGATTAATTTTCCTGTGATTCTACAAACACCGTATGTTTTGTTTTCTACACGGAACAGCGCATTCTTTAAATCTCGTATAAACTTTTCTTGACGAATCGCAAGTTGAGAGTTAGCTTCCTTCGACATAATTTCACTACCTTCTTCAAATGCTTTAAACGTGGGAGATGTATCATCTGTACCGTTGTTAAGGTCATTCATATAGGCGCTTTTAATCAAATCTAAATCGGCTTGAGCCTTTACGATTTTAATCTGAATGATTTCCTTAAACTCTGCTAAATCAGCGTCAGAGTATCTTGCAACTTCATCTACCATAATACTAATTTTTTGTAATTGTTATTCTTGTTGTTATTCCATCAAAGTCAATTTCCGTGCCATTCTCTATAATCTCTTCAAAAGCAAGACTTTCTGTCAAAGTTTCCGATTTAATATAGTCTTCATTAGCATTTACTGCTGTTTCCAAAGTATCATTTTTTTGCAAATGTACTTTAATTTTATCCGTAACCTCAAATCCGGCATCTTTACGGATATTTTGAATTCTGTTCACCAATTCTCTTGCGATTCCTTCTTCTTTCAGCTCGGGAGAAATTGTAATATCCAACGCAACTGTTATTCCGTTTGAATTAGCAACCAACCATCCTTCGATATCTTGTGACGATATTTCTACGTCTTCTAGTGATAAAATTACACTATTTCCCGCAATTACAATGGTTAACGAACCTTCCTTGTCAAATTGTGAGATTTGTTCTGTAGTCAAATTTTGTATCTCTTTGGAAATCAATCCCATATCTTTTCCGAAGCGAGGTCCTAAAGCCTTGAAATTCGGTTTAATTTGTTTAATCAAAATACCCGAAGCATCATCTAAAAGTACGATTTCTTTCACGTTTACCTCAGCCTTTATCAGGTCAGAAACCGCTTCAATTTCGAGCCTTTGATTCTCGTCAAGTACTGGAATCATTACCTTTTGCAATGGTTGACGTACCTTAATCATCTCCTTTTTTCTTAGTGATAAGACAAGTGAAGAGATAGTCTGCGCTTTCTGCATTTTGCTCTCTAACATTTTATTAACATACTTTTCAACTGAAACAGGGAACTGAGCCAAATGTACGGACTCAAATTTTTCTGTTTGTGTTGCTTTCGTTAAGTCTCTGTAAAGTGTATCCATAAAGAAAGGAGCGATAGGCGCACTTAATTTACTGATAGTCAATAAACAGGTATAAAGTGTTTGATAAGCGGCTATTTTATCTTGTGCATATTCACCTTTCCAGAAGCGACGACGACACAAACGAACATACCAGTTACTCAAATTCTCTTGTACAAATTCGGATATCGCACGGGCTGCTTTTGTAGGCTCATAATCGTCATAAAAGCCATCAACCTCTGCAATCAATGTGTTTAATTCCGAAATAATCCATTGATCAATTTCAGGTCTTTCGTTTAACGGAATTTCAGCTTCTGCATATTTAAAGCCATCAATATTGGCATACAAACTGAAGAATGAATAAGTGTTATACAACGTTCCAAAGAACTTACGTCTCACCTCAGCAATTCCTTCTAAATCGAATTTTAAATTATCCCAAGGATTTGCATTGGAAATCATATACCAACGCGTAGCATCCGGGCCGTATTCTTTTAAGGTTTCAAAAGGATCGGCTGCATTACCCAAACGCTTGGACATTTTTTGTCCGTTTTTATCCAAAACTAATCCGTTTGACACTACATTTTTATAGGCAATTTTATCAAAAACCAAAGTTCCGATAGCGTGTAGGGTATAAAACCATCCACGTGTTTGATCCACTCCTTCGGCAATAAAATTGGCTGGATAATCTTTGTTTTCGTCTATTTTATCTTTGTTTTCAAAAGGATAATGCCATTGGGCATAAGGCATCGCTCCGGAATCAAACCAAACGTCGATCAAATCGGCCTCACGCTTCATCGCTTTTCCAGAAGCAGAAACTAACGTAATTTGATCGACAACATTTTTATGCAAATCAATCAAATCATAATTTTCTTCAGACATGTTTCCAATCTGGAATCCTTTAAATGGATTTTCACTTTGAACGCCTGCTTGAACTGCCTTTTCAATTTCGTTGTATAATTCTTCAACAGATCCTATCAAAATCTCTTCGGTTCCATCTTCGGTCCTCCAAATTGGCAATGGGATTCCCCAAAAACGAGAACGGGATAAATTCCAGTCATTGGCATTTTTCAACCAATTTCCAAAACGTCCTTCACCTGTAGCTTTCGGCTTCCAATTGATGGTTTCATTAAGATCGAACATACGGTCTCTAACCTCGGTGATTTTTATAAACCAAGAATCCAAAGGGTAGTATAAAATTGGCGTATCAGTTCTCCAACAATGTGGATAACTATGTACATATTTCTCTACTTTGAATGCTTTATTTTCTTCTTTTAATCGAATGGCAATCTCTACGTCAATAGAACGCTCTGGAGCATCTCCGTCTGCAGCAGTATAATATTCATTCTTAACATATTTTCCACCCAATTCTCTCATGTGTGAGGTGAATTTTCCCTGCAAATCAACCAAAGGAACTGGATTTTCATTTTCATCCAACACTAACATCGGCGGTACTTCGGGTGTGGCTTCTTTGGCCACTTTGGCATCATCAGCTCCAAAAGTCGGTGCTGTATGCACAATTCCGGTTCCGTCTTCTGTCGTAACAAAATCTCCTGAAATTACTCTAAAAGCATTTTCCGGATTTTGGTATGGCAACGCATATTGCATTAATTGTTCGTAACGAATACCAACTAAATCTGCACCTTTACATTCAGCAAGGATGTGAAATGGTATTTTTTTGTCTCCTTCTTTGAAATTTTCAAAATCAGATGGATCGGTACTTTCAAAAAATCCTTTCCCAAATTGTTTCCCAACAAGATTTTTTGCCAAAATCACATTCGATGGACGGAAAGTATACTGATTGAATGTTTTTACCAGAACATATTCAATTCTAGGTCCAACTGTCAAAGCAGTATTACTTGGTAAAGTCCAAGGAGTTGTCGTCCAAGCTAAGAAATGGATTTCATCCAAGTCTAATCTTTCGAACTTATAATGTTTTAAATTATTGGAGCTGATATAATCGTAAAAAGTATTAAAAACCAATTCTTTTTGGTCTTCAAGCACTTTAAATTGCGCCACAACAGTTGTATCGGTAACGTCTCTATAACTTCCTGGTTGGTTCACCTCATGCGAACTCAAACCTGTTCCCGCTTTTGGAGAATACGGCTGAATCGTGTATCCTTTGTACATCAAATCCTTATTGTAGATTTGCTTCAACAACCACCAAACCGATTCCATGTATTTGGATTTGTAGGTCACATATGGATCTTCCATATCAACCCAATAACCCATTTTTTCAGTCAGATCATTCCATACATCAGTATAACGCATTACCGTTTTCTTACACGCTTCGTTATATTCTTCTACGGTAATTTTTTTCCCGATATCTTCTTTGGTAATTCCAAGTTCTTTTTCTGTACCCAATTCCACAGGTAATCCATGGGTATCCCAACCCGCTTTACGCTTTACTTGGAAACCTTTTTGGGTTTTATATCTGCAAAAAATATCTTTAATCGCACGTGCCATTACGTGGTGAATTCCTGGTAATCCATTTGCCGAGGGTGGCCCTTCAAAAAACACAAAAGGCTCATTTCCTTCGCGAGTAGTTACACTTTTTTCAAAAATGTTTTTTTCCTTCCAAAAATCCAGCACTTCTGATGCCACTGTTGGCAAGTCAAGTCCTTTGTATTCAGTAAATTTTGTACTCATTTTATCCTTTTCTTAATCGTGGTGCGAAAGTAAGAAATTTTAAAATAAAAAGGCAATGAGCATACATAAAAGTTACTCTTTGCTATTCTTTGCTTCATTGACTATTCTTTGATACCAAAAAATAGTTCAAAAAAAGCTTTAAAAATTCATATTTACTCTTTTGCCAATTAAAAAACAGGTAATTCTACGTGTTTTTTAATTTTAAAATATTTGTACGTTTGATCCTCTTAATCAGATTGTTAACTAATTTTAAAGCAATGAATTTAGCTAAGATACTTGACAAACTTTCCAAGAAAATAACTTCTGAAATTGCTGCTTCAAATAATGGAGTTGCAGTAAGTATCGAGCTAACAAATGTTGCTACTTTGAATGATGGGGATGAATTTTTACAAGAAAAATCTTCCATGATACTTTCTTTAGTAAATATTGAAGAAGATAAAACGCTAAAAAATCAAAATCTGTACAAAGAATATTCTGGAAATGGCAACTCTATTGAGAAATATAAAAAGCCTTCACAAAATTTGATTTTGTCCCTTTTATTTACTTCGTACAATAAAAATCAGAACAAATATGCTGAAGGACTGGACAAATTAGAATACATCATCAGATGCCTGCAACACAACAATGTGTACTATTATGATGACACCACTTTGTTTGAACAAACCGAAGTCTCCGAAAATCAAGCAAAGACACTAAATAAAATCATTTTGGATCTAGTGAGTTTAAAGTCGGATCAGCTCAATCAAATGTGGTCTTATTTAGGAAGTCGATACATGCCCTCGGTATTGTACTCCATGCGCATGATAAGAGTGCAAAACGAAAACAACCTACCCACAGATCCTATCATCGATAAAGCAAAAATTCAACTGTGGACGAATGACAAAAGTGATATAACAGGTGAAATTGAATCCAACTCTTTCCTGTTAGAATAAAAAATTTAGTCTTCCAGCAATTTAAGAACCAATAAATATATAGTCATGAATATCAGCTCTATTAAAACACCTGGGGTCTACATCAATGAGATTGATGCATTCCCACCTTCTGTTGCTCAAGTAGCCACTGCCGTACCAGCCTTTGTGGGCTTTACTGAAAATGCTCCCACTCCCAATATTGTCACTAGGGTATCCTCTTTTTTAGAATTTCAGCAACTTTATGGAGGAGCTCCTCAACCTACGGGAATTACCGTTGATCTGGATGCTAATTCACTCCCAACTGACAATTGTACGGTTGCAGAAAGTAAATTCAAACTCTACAATAGCATGCAGCTTTTTTATGCCAATGGTGGAGGAGAATGTTACATTCAATCGATTGGTTTGTATGCAGAGGCCCCTGTTTTTGATGCCGCTACCAAAACCAAATTCATCACTGGTATTGCCGCTCTCGAGAAATACGACGAACCCACCTTGCTTCTGTTTCCGGATGCTGTAAATTTAAGCGTTGCAGATCTTGGTGAGGTTCAAAAACAAGCCTTGATGCAATGCCAGAAACTCATGGATCGTTTTGTTATTATGGATGTAAAATATGATAAAGCAAAAACTCCAATCGCAGATAATTTAGATTTTAGAGACAGCATTGGAAGTAATAATTTAAAATATGGAGCAGCTTATTATCCGTATTTGACAAGCAGTTTTCCACAAACATTTAGACTATCAGACATTAGTACAGCGTTGGCATCATCTGGCGGTTTCAAACAATTTTTCCCAAATGACACTGACCTTAAAGCAAAAATCGATTCTTTTGAAAGCCTTCATACCGATATTTCGGCATTAAAAACAAGTAGTAAAAATGCAATTACAGCTAATAAGTTATTGGATTGGGCACCAACAGTAAACGCAACAAAACTCAATGCCAATTTAATCAAAAGCTGGAATCTTATCAAAGTTTTTGCCAAACCTGACGATTTTACCAATCCTGGTCTAGTTAGTTTTGCCAATTCAGATATAGTATCCATTTCTTTAAAACCGGTAGTTCAAAAATTAATCGATTTTAGAAAAGCATATGAGGAACTAAAAAAAACCAATGGTGTCGATAAGGTTGATCCATTGCCATTAGCAACAGTACTTAATACCGACTTCAATGGCAATTGGGGTGCTACAATTCTGACAACTCCAGTATCTGCTCCAAACGAATTTGACGGTAAATTAAACAAATCCATTCCTGTTGCAGGACCTATCCCAGCGCATGATGAACCCGATTTTGTAAAAATTCAAGCCGAACTCAACAAATTACACACTCTTGTGTTAAACTCACTGGACACTGCAGTAAATTCTGCTCTCAAATACGAATTAGTACAGGAAAACAATCTCATCGCACAAATGCCAATTTACGGAAGCATTGTTTCCAAATTGTCCCAAAGCATGAATACCGTTCCTCCAAGCGGTGCCATAGCGGGAATTTATGCTCAAACCGACGGCACAAGAGGTGTTTGGAAAGCACCAGCCAATGTGAGCATTAATGGGATTATTGGACTAACTAGAGACATCAACGACTTTGACCAAGAACCCATGAACATTCACGAAACTGGAAAATCCATTAACGCCATTCGCAAATTTACAGGCAAAGGATTTTTGGTTTGGGGAGCACGCACGCTCGATGGAAATAGCAACGACTGGCGCTATGTAAACGTGAGACGCCTTGCCAACATGATTGAAGAGTCCGTGAAAAAAGCCTGTATGCGTTATGTCTTTGAACCCAATGTTTCTCAAACTTGGGTAAACGTAAAAGGGATGATCGAAAATTATCTGACTTCTATTTGGAATGATGGTGCATTGGCTGGAGCCAAACCAGAACATGCCTTTTTTGTGGCTGTGGGAATCAATCAAACAATGACTGCTCAAGATATTCTGGAAGGAAGATTGATTGTAAAAGTAGGTTATGCTCCTTCAAGACCTGCGGAGTTTATCATTCTTGAATTCAAACAAATGCAGCAAAAATCATAGCTTCCACAAAAAGCATCATTCGAAAAAAAATAATTTTTAGCAATTAACATTTAAAAACATAAAGTTATGCCTAATACAGATTTTCCTATCCCAAAGTTTCATTTTAGCGTAGAATGGGGCGGTACAAAAATAGCTTTCACCGAGGTTTCCGGTCTAAATAAAGAAATGGATGTTATAGAGCACCGCGTAGGTTCCAGTCCAGAGTTTTTCAAGAAAAAAATGCCTGGTTTGCAAAAATTAAGCAACATTTCACTCAAAAGAGGTGTTTTTGCAGGCGACAATGAATTTTATCAATGGTACAATACCGTAGCGATGAACACTGTCGAGAGACGTAATATCACCATTTCGCTTTTGAACGAAAATCATACTCCAGTGGTAGTTTGGAAAGTAAAAGATTGTTTTATTGTATCCTTGAAATGCTCAGACATGAAAGCTGATGCAAACGAGGTAGCAATAGATACAGTCGAGATTGCCAACCACGGATTTACGATGGAACACGTAGCGTAATAGTATGGCGAGTTCAAATCCCATAGTAGGCTTCCATTTCTCGGTGATTTTTGAGCTGTTGCCACAGTTTAGTATCGATACCAAGTTTCAAAGTGTGGGCGGTTTAAAAGGAACTCTAGAAATGGAATCGGTGAAAGAAGGCGGTCAAAATCGATTTACCCATCAATTACCCATTCGATCGGGATATCAGGATTTAGTACTCAAAAGAGGACTCACTTCGGATATGTCTAGTGTTTCGATGTGGTGCTTGAATGCCATTGAAAATTTCAATTTCAGTCCTGCCAATCTGGTGGTTTCCTTACTAAACGAAAATGGAAACCCAGTAAAAGCTTGGTATGTATCTCATGCTATTCCATTATCGATAGATTACGGAGATTTTAACGCCGAAGAAAATAAAATTGTCATTGAATCCATTGCTTTAAAATACAATTTTTTCAAAGAAATACCAATTCCAAGTTTTTAAAGAACTAACGCACATAATTATGCCAATAGAAATCAAAGAATTACGCATTGTAGTTAAAATTGAAGAGGACATACCTTCTTTTCAAGCCCAAATTCCGTTGGATAAAGTGCAATTAGAATCTATAAAATCGGAGCTTATTCGGGAATGTACCTCTAAAGTTTTAGAAAAAATAAAAGAAAAATCCGAACGATGATACAAGCGGCTTTAGGCATTATAGACAAAATGAGGATTGAGGTTTTTGAAACTAATGAGTACGACAAAGACCCGAAGAAAACCATTTTTGTACAACTCAATCCAGAGAAATACACCATGAAACACAATGTTGTATTTTCTGAAGGTCAGCCTATGGGAGCCACTGGCAACGATTTGAAATTCAATAAAATTGAAGGCGAAGAAGTGACTTTCGAATTCCTTTTTGACAGTTCGGGTGTTGTTCCTCCTGGGAAAATAAAAGATGGGAAAGGAAACATGTCTTTTCTGGACAAAGCTGGCGATGTTTTTGACGCATTGAAACCAGCCATAGTCAACCCTTTTGCCGAGGTGAAATCAGTAGAAGAAGATTTGGAAGCCTTCAAGAATCTATTGTTAGGCTATAATGGGAAAACACATCATACGGCATATTTACAACTTTTGTGGGGAGGTTATAGCTTACAATGTCGATTGAAAAACATGGAAATTGAATATTATTTGTTTCGAAAAGACGGAAGACCTATTAGAGCCAAAGCCAAATGTACTTTCAAAGGAACAGTTTCGTACAAAACGATGCTCGCCGAACAAAAGAAAAGCTCACCAGATTTGACTCATGAAAGAGAATTTGAAATGAATGATAAGCTCACTCTCATCGCTGAAAACATATATGAAAGTCCCAATTATTATATAGATGTAGCCCAATCTAACTCGTTATTGAGTTTTAGAAATGTTCGTTTTGGTCAAAAATTGATTTTCCCACCAATAAAATAATCGAGTATGCCTATAAAACCCTATATCGATGAAGATGAAGTCTTGAAACTGGAAATTCTGGTGAAGGATAAAAACGATGGATTGGATACCTTACTCAAAGAAGCACACATACATTTTGAGCTGAATAAAATTCCATCGGCAAAATTCACATTTATTGCTTCAAATAGGGATGTAGATAAAAAGGAAACTTTTCCTAGTGATGCGTTAAAGGAAAATGATGAAATCACTTTTAATGTTACAATTAAAAAAGAAAAAAAAACACTTTTTAAAGGAATCATAAAAGCTACCGAAAAAGTTCAGGACGGTAATTTTATCAATATAAAAATAGAATGCAAAGATATCGCCTTTGATATGACGTTGCCCAGCACAGAACCGGAAACCAACAATCAAACTTTTGAAGACAAACTAAAATTATTCACCAAAAAACTAAAACTCAATGATGAATTGTCTGGAAAAGATTGGGGAAAAGAAAAGATAACACACAACTCGGCCACGTTGCCTTGGGATTTTGTTTTGGGTTATTTGGATTCTGTTGGGGTTTTTGTCTCAATTAAAAATGGTGAGTTTAATGGCATCGATTTATTAAAAACGCCTCCAACAGAAAAGTATTTAGCCGAAAACGGTATTAATGTTTTCTCTTTTACCGGAAAATCAGATGAGACCAAAAAATTAAAAAAAGCAATCATTGAACATTGGGATCCAGCAACGCAAAAAATAGTAAAAACCGAAGAAACACAGGAAGCCATAAATCCGTTTGAGAAATTAATAAAACTCAATGAAAATAGATTTAGTGAAGCAACTGTAAAACGAATGCTCAAAGCGATTCTCAAAAAAAGCGAACTGCAAACCATTAATGGAAAAGTGCAAACTTTTGGCAATCTGGAAGCGCATACGGGTGATTTTATAAAATGCAACAAGGTAAACGAAAAAATAGATGATAAAGCCATCATCATTAGCGCCATAGAACACACTATCGAGAACGGAAATTGGAAAACCGAATACACTTTAGGATTTGAAGGAGAGCCTTCATTTGCAGAAAACGCAAACAAACAAACGGCAAGTCCGCAAGCACAAATGGGACAAACAAATGCTATTAGTGGTTTGCAAATAGGCGTTGTGGTACAAATCGAAGAAGACCCCAATAAGGAATTCCGGATTAAAGTTCGCATCCCTACACTGTCCGAAAAAGGAGAAGGCGTTTGGGCCAGACTTGCCACTCTCAATGCCTCAAAGGAAATGGGAAGTTACTTTATACCAAGTGTAGACGATGAAGTCATATTGGGTTGCTTGGGTAATAATCCAGACACTCCTATTATTTTGGGAAGTTTGTACAGCAGTGCAAAACCAATGCCGATTCCCATCAAAAAAGAAAATTATATAAAAGGGTTTGTCACCAAAGAAGGTACCAAAGTGGTTCTCGATGACGAAAAAAAGTCCATTGAACTCAGTACCAAAAAAGGCAATAAACTCCTCATAAGCGATGATGAAAAAGGATTTGTCCTAGAAGACGAAAACAAAAATAAAATAACAATGAACAAAGATGGAATTACCATAGAAAGTAGCAAAGACTTTATTGTAAAAGCATCTGGAGACGTAAAAATGGACGGTATAGGTTGCACTGTCAATGCATCTGGAAATATGGAATTAAAAGGTAGCATCATAAAAATAAATTAATATGCCAGCAGCAGCAAGAGCATCAGATATGCACGTTTGTCCAGCATCAACTGGGCCAACACCTCATGTGGGAGGTCCTATTTTGCCAGGAGGCAATACCACTGTACTTATAGGCGGTATACCCGCCGCTGTAGTTGGGGACAATTGCGTATGTACAGGCCCACCAGATTCCATTTCAAAAGGTTCTGCCACCGTTACCATTGGCGGAAAAGCCGCTGCAAGAATGGGTGATTCAACAGCACATGGAGGAACAATAGTACTAGGATGTCCAACAGTTTTAATAGGAGGTTGAAAATATGAAAGACGAAACATTTATAGGAACAGGCTGGAGCTTTCCACCCACATTCAATCCCATTTCCGGTTCGGTGGAAACTGTTGATGGTGTGACAGACATCAACCAAAGTTTGCAAATTCTTTTGGGGACACAACTTGGGGAACGAATTTTAAGATCTGACTTTGGGTGCAATCTTACGCCCTTATTATTTGAAAATATAACCGTAACGCTACTCACCAAGATAAAGGGAATTGTGAAAATGGCCATATTAAAATACGAACCCAGAATAGACCTCAACAACGTTTCTTTTGGCGCTGAAGAAACATCACAAGGACTCATAAAATTAGAAATAGAATATACTGTAAGAACCACCAACTCGAGACAGAATTACGTATACCCTTTTTATCTTGAAGAAGGAACTTACATCAAATAAAATGGTTAGTTATAAAATCTTTATACTAAAAATATAAAAATGGACAATTGCTCATCAAACATATCAATTCATCAAGGAATGGGAACCACCCAAGAAGAGCGATTTTTGGGAGCACTCAAACCTGATTATTTTCTTATTGATGAAAGAAAAGAAATTGATTTTATTGCTTTTGCCCAAAAATTGGCTGTTCATATAAAATTCTATAATGACTCCAATGTAGAAGACGGCAATTGGGCTAACTTTTTTCAGTGGGAATCAACAGCTATTCTCGTACAACTGTATTTGTGGGATGTCCAAAAATTACAAGAACAGTACAAAATCTGTAAAATTGAAATCAAAACTTCAACAGTAGTTGCAGATCAAAAAAAAATACTTTTGTCCTATTTTGAAAGCATAAACAGTCAATTCTTAGATTTTAATCGAAAAATAAATGTTCTGGATTCAACCCTTTCTGCCAAAGAAACCTTGCAAGGAACAAGTTCTTATTTCGTTCAAAAAATAAAGGATTTGAATGACAAAATAACGACAAGTACCAATCCATTAGCATTGGTTTCTAATTCTCAGTTCGACAAAAACGTACAACAGCTTTATGGATTAATTCAAAATTGGAAACAGGTTGCTGGAGAAAACATTGCTAATCAATTGGAAAGCTACTCCAATCACAAACCTCATTTTGCATTATATCTTTCCTTTTTAAAACTTTTGGGAATCGCACAAGCACAACTCAATGAGTTTACAAAAAGACATCTTGATTTTTATTACAGAGACGTTTTACAAATACAACCTGCAAATGCACGACCTGACTATGTACATCTTGTTCTTGAACCTACTCCTGAAAAGGCAGTACTAGTTCCTAAAGGTCGTGTTTTTCCCGCAGGCAAAAATTCATTGGGCAAAAACAAATTCTACACTGCAACAGCAGACCAAGCCATTAATGACGGAACGTTACATTCTTTTTTAAGCCATTATAAAAATTCTACTAACCCTTGGATGCAATCCGATTTTATAAAATCGAATGCTCAAAATAAATCTTTCAATGTGTTTTCAGATTCGGGAACAATGGTAGAAACCGGTTTGCTTGTTGCCAGTCCGTTATTGTTCTTGAGTGGGGGTTATAGAGCGATTTTTCTCAAAATAAACAATGAAACTCTAGATTTATCCCACTATAAATTTTTTATCACTGGCGAAAAAAAAGTGATTGAAATTAATCCTACTTATTTCTATGACAATTATATCACTCTAGAAATAATAGCCACCGAAAAGAAAATAATTGCTCACGATCCTAAAATTCACACTTCCATAAATATAAACACCAACTATCCTGTTCTAAAAATAGTATCTCTAAATGGCGCAAAACAAATCGACATAACTCAGCTAGATGTCTACATTTATGTTACTGGTTTAAAGAACTTTGTTTTAGGCACAGACACTGGATTGGTTGACACTAGTAAATCGTTCAAACCTTTCGGTGATTTTCCAAAAAATGGTAATGGTTTTGTCATTGGCTGTAATGAATTTTTTGCTAAAAAAAATGCCCATCTGTCTATCAATATCAATCCTTATTTTACCAGTGGTCTTGATTTGCAAACAGAAAAACTAATAGATGGATTGTGGACCAACACTCAGACTTTTAATTATGAAATTGAAAATACAAATCCAATACTGGAATATCAGGAAAAAAATACATTACCTAATACTTCCAGCGTTGCTGGTTATACAAAAGTTATCCTGAACGACACCAATTTTGCAGGGGAGAAATTTCTACAAGATTTTATTGCAGCCAGTAAAAGCGGTGGCACTTTACCCGTAGCACCAACTATTAACGAAATTAGCCTAGGATATTACGTTTATGACCTGTATAAGAATGGTGCTTCAAATAACCCAATTGAAGTGTATCACATTTTGCCTTTTGGATACAAAAAGGATGAACTATATGATTCCAAATTTCCTCATGATGGTCCAGTTGGCGGTGAGCTTTATTTAGGATTTGAAAAAGTAATTCCAGGAAACGGATTGTCTCTTTTAATTCAGCTCGCCGAAGGAACTGCCAACCCAAGACAGGAACCAGCTACAGTCGAATGGTCTTATTTGAATCAAAATACATGGACACCAATTGATCCACATGAAATAGGTGATGAAACCAATGGATTAACACAATCCGGGTTGGTACAATTAACAATTCCGGAATTTGACACCAGTCAAACAACGATACTAGAAAAATTTCTTTTTTGGATAAAAATCGCAGTAAATCGAACCGATGCTATTTGTCATTTTATTGGTGTTCATACTCAAGCTTTGAAAGCTGTCCTTACCGATTTCGAGCAAAACGGAACTGTTTTCACCGAAAACACACCCAAAGAAATCATCTCAAAACTCTATGAACCCATTGATTTTATAAAAAAAATAACCCAGCCGTATGCTTCCTTTTCGGGAAAGAAAGAAGAAGATGATTTACTGCTTTACCAACGCTCCAGCGAAAGGTTAAGACACAAAAAACGCGCGATTACTTCATGGGATTATGAACGATTGATATTAGACGAATTCCCAGAAGTGCATCGGGTAAAATGTTTGAATCATTACCGCTATAATTCTACAACTATATCCAATGTATCGGCAGGTTATATCACTTTGATTCCCATTGCACAATCCAATAATTATCAAAATCCAGTTTCTTGGAAACCGCTTTTGAGTTTGGGGATTATGAAAAAAATACAGCAGTATATCTCAAAAATAGTGTCGCCTCACGCTAGGATTTCGGTTAAAACACCCACTCTGGAAAAAATTGAAGTCAAATTTAAAGTCAAATACCACGAAATTCCAGGCGCCGACACTCGTTTATATGCCGACGAGTTAAAAAAAATCATCAACACTTATTTGAGTCCTTGGGCTTTTGAGAATACTGAAGTGGTTTTTGCCAATGCCATAGAAACCTCAGCATTGATTCAATTAATAGACAATCAAATTTTTGTGGATTATATAACTGATTTTGAAGTCAATCAAATTATTCTCAATGACACAAACGACAGCGTAAAAAATATATTTTATAAAGTAAAAGAAATTATTCCGATGACCGATTTCACTTTGTTTGTGCCCAACGAGTCTCATTTCATAGAAGAAATAAATAATTGACACTTATGAAAACCGATTATTTTATAGCAAAAGACCGAAAGCTCCTTCCCGCTCAAGATTATGATTTCTTGAGAAAAGAAGGAATGAAGTATATAGAAAAACTAGGAAATAAACTCTGGACCGATTACAATGCGCACGATCCAGGGATTACCATTCTTGAAGTTTTGTCTTATGCTATTACCGAGTTGGGGTATCGAAACAGTTTTGACATTAAAAACATTTTATGCGACCGATATGGGAAAATTTCAAACCATAGTTTTTTTCCTGCCAGTGCTATTTTTACCAATGCTCCACTTACCGAAATTGATTATAGAAAATTACTCATCGATATCGACGGCATTTCGAATGCTTGGTTTTTGGCTACCAAAAAAACAATTGATTCTTCAGGTTTTTTTGCGCCACACGATAATGAAATTCCAATTTATATAAATCCTGTAGAAGATAAATTGAGTTTAAAATCTACTGATAAAAACAATACGGTATTACAAAAATTACCACTTAGGGGTTTGAACAAAGTGCTATTGGAACTGGAAGAAGATCCTGTTCTCGGTGATTTGAATTCGACTCTTTTGGACTTTGAATTTTTGGATCATGACCAATGGATTCAGGTAAATATCAGCCCGATGTTTGACTCTTGGAACAATCCAAAAGCCAATCTTCTGGAGGCACTGAGTAAACCTGCAAAAATAAAAAGTAAAAAAATAGAGAAGATTGACAACACGGTAGTTCTTACTCTTTTTAAAACTCCAAGTGGTGTTGAATTTTTGACTTTTACCATTAGCTGTTATGACCCAAGCGAAATAGATATTGTATTGGCTCATTTTTCGGTTCCCAAAAATTATATTGAACTGGTTACCCTTTTTAAAGATAAAAAAAACAAAGTCGACGCTACTTTTCAAAAAGTACATCAAAAACTGCATCAAAACAGAAATTTTACCGAGGACTATTTATGCCTTTCCACCATAGAAAGTATCGAAATTGGAATTTGTGTCGATATCGAAATGGAACCCCAATGCAATGTGGTTGATGTTATGGCTCAAATTCAGATTGCGCTGTTTGATGTCATAAATCCTCCAATTCGATTTTATACTTTGGCACAATTACTGGATCAAGGTTATCATTCAGAAGATTTATTTCTCGGTCCCAAACTCGATCACGGTTTCCTGAAAGACGAAGAATTAATCAATTGTTCCTTACCCACTGCGATCCATTCCTCCGATATTATTGCTGTGCTGATGGGGGTAAAAGGAGTAGTTTCGGTCAATACTCTTTTGCTCACGGCTTACGACAAAAATGGAAAACCCATTCCCGGAAGTTCCAGCCAACCTTGGAGTTTGGCTCTTTCTGGAGAAGTGAATCCTATTTTTACACCTAAAAAATCCAAAATACTTTTGTTTCAAAAAAAGATTCCTTTTCTGCTTTCAGAAAACAATCAAATGTTGGTAGATCAAAAAATAGAAATATATAAATCACAGCAAAAAAATTACAAACTACTCAACACCAATAATGAGCTGCCTTATCCATCGGGAACTTTTTATCAACTAGATGAATATTACAGCATTCAAGACGAGTTTCCTCAAAATTATGGTTTGGGAAAAAATCAATTATCCGATAAAGAATCGGATTTGCGAAAAGCACAGGTCAATCAGCTCAAGGGCTATTTGCATTTTTATGATCAAATCTTGGCCGATTTTTTCAATCAATTGTACCATTCCAAAAATATTTTGGATACCGCAACAATAGATAGAAGCTACTTTCCCAAGTTTCTTTCTAAAAATGATTGGAATGGAGGTGAATTTTATTCCAAAGAACTTTATACTAAATCCTTTGAGGATAATTTATGGATTCCCAATGATGACCAGATTACTATTTATGAAAACAAAGCGGAGTTTTACGAGCGACGAAATCGAGCATTGGACCATTTGATGGCACGATTTGGAGAAAGCTTCAACGATTACGTTTTTATGATGTATCAGGTCAATCAAGATGCAAAAGGTCTGGGCGAATTGAGTTTTCAATATGAAGATTTAATACAAGACAAGCAAAATTTTATCAATGACTATCCTGAAATAAGCAGTAAAAGAGGAATTGGAATGGATTACATAAATCCGAACACCCTTACTCCGCCTGATTTTTGGGGTTCTAATTCTAGAGGTGGTTATGAGCAACGGGTTGCCAAATTATTGGGGATAAATGACATTAGCTTAAGAGATATTGCCAATGACGATAGTCCGCAATCTCAATTGTCAATCCCTACGAAATTGGGCTTAATTCATTTTAAAATACAAAGTCCCGCTACCGATTTGGCTATTAAATGGAACTGGCTTCAAGAACATATTTTTGATCCCAATGTTTATACCATTCATAAATCGAGTACCAAATATTATCTCTATCTCGAAAAAGACGCTACTAAAATTGCCAAAGTCGATAAACCGTTTGCCACTTTTGAAGCCGCGCACGATTATTATAATTCGTTGCTACAAGCTCTGAATGAAGCTTTTGAAAATTTTTATTCCATAGAACATTTGCTGCTGAGACCTTTATTAACGACCAATAATGACAATGATTTACTAACGGTTTGTTTGCAGGACGATTGCAAAGACGAAGCCAATAATGACCCTTATTCTTTCAAAGCCACGATTGTTTTACCTGGTTATTTGACTCGTTTTCGAAACTTGACTTTTAGAAAATATGCGGAGAAAATTTTCAGACAAGAAGCGCCTGCACATGTATTATTAAAAATTTGTTGGGTAAATGCAAACGACATGAAACAGTTTCAATTAGCCTATAAAAACTGGCTCGAAAACTACCGCTACTTTAGAATAAAATACTGTTCTAAAACCATACTCCCAAAAGACGAAAACAGCTTCTTGCTTCATCATAAAGACATGATAAACGCTCTCAATGAATTGAACACCATGTACCCTGAAGGCAATTTATTCGATTGTCATTTGAGTGAAATTACCAACCCCATATTATTAGGAAATACAGCATTAGGAACACTTTAAAAATAGTAACATGAAAGCATTTAACAACTCCAAATATCCCGTTTTTGAGGCAGATCAAGTTCTAAGCCAAAAACATCTCAATAGTGTTGTAAGTTATCTTGAAGAACAAGACCGCTTGTCTCGAACAGGACTCTTAGGGATGGGAATTGTATGTGGATTAGAAATTTCGCATCCACAACCCAATCAAATTAAAATAGGTTGCGGAACGGCTGTTACTTCATTGGGGTATGAAATTAACTGGGAAGAAAAACTGTTTACATTTTACCATGATTTAGAACTTTCGGCCAATTTTTTGGGAGCCAATTACAGCAAAGAACCTTTTTTGGAACCCATGCTAAAATACGGTTCCAAGTATTCGCCTTTCAAAAATGCTATTGAATTGCTGGAACCCACAACTACGGAACTAGTTAAAACAGCTATTCCCAATGGTTTTTTTAATGATAAAGTGGTTCTATTGATTCTGGAAACAGCCTTGATTGACGAGAAAAACTGCGTCAATACTAATTGTGATGACAAAGGCAAAAGACTGGAATTCATAGTAAGACCTTTAGTTATAAATAATTCGGATATTGCACCTTTATTGCTCAGCGGTTTTGATATCAAAAAAGCATCACAAAAAATAGTCATACCGAGATACAATGTGCCTTTCAAAAATTTAGTAACAGGACAACAAGTGCTTGATGGTTTCAAAAATTGGTATGATGATACATTTCTAACCACGCTTTCCAATCAAATAAATGCGATTTACAACACCCATAAAAATGTACTGAAATCAACTTCTGACTTCACTACATTGAATAATTGTAAAACGCAATTAACACAAACCATCAACGCCAACAAAGACAAATTGCAAATTCAATATGTGTGCGACTGGATTGGTGATATTGTTTCTGCGTATAATGAAATTGTAGATTTCGAAAATCAGAATCCTACTTTTTGTTGTTTTGACGAAAGTCAGTTTCCTTTTCATATTATTTTAGGTAACATTACTATAGAGAATAATTTTAGAACGCCGTATATAAAAACCGGCAATACCGATAAAGAAATTCTCCTTAGAAACAAACTCAACATTTTGTTTGAACGATTGGTACTTTTGATAAAATCTTGGTCCATCACTGATACTATTATCCGAATAACACCCACAATCTATGGTAAAACTCCTTTGTCCAAAAAATCAATTCCCTATTATTATTCGAACTTTTTGGATCTAAATAAAAAATGGAATCCTGATAAAACAGTAAAAAACAAAACCAACGAAATCCTTTCGTATCAGTCCGAGAAACCCAATTATACCGATTTACAATGGATCAAAAAACCACTTTTGTATGATTTGGAACCGTATAACTTTCTAAGAATTGAAGGTCATATTGGCAAAAATTATTTAGAAGTACTTACCGAATTATCTTCCTTAAAAGACACCTACAACTTACCTTTTAAAACAATCGCTCTTAACGCAGTTGATTATGTAGGTAAAGATGTGGATATCACTAAACATCAAGGAGATTGGTCTGACCTTGAAGTTGATTATGATTTGGCCCGCAAAAAAGTGTACAATATTACTGAGTTTGTCATTAATTGGATTACATCGAACAAGGCCGAAATAGTCAAACAAACCATCATGACGGATGCCACGATTACTTCACTCAAAAATATTTTGAACGAAGTAAAAACCCTGCTGACAGACGATTTAAACGAATTTTTGCCCAATTATAAAAGCTTTTACGAAATTTTCAAAAACTTAAATGTTCTTTTCTTGTTTCATCGTTTTTGTTTATTATGGGGCAAAACCAATCTATCAGCTCTAGTTGAAGACTTGATCGATCACTTGGACCAAATCAACGAATTGTTTCTTGAAGATTCTTTTACGGTCATTTATGACGAAGCTATAAAGAGATGGAATACCAGTTTCAAGGATTTATTTTTGTCTTCCTTTTTACAAAAAAACAAAGGAATGGAACACCATGCAGGAGTTTCAGTAGGAGGCACATTCATTCTGGTTTACTCCGACACCACGATTTTCAAACCGCAACAAACTGCTCCAAAATACCAAGTGCTTCTTAATTCCATAAAAAGTTATACAGACAGTTTCTCTTTTGGAACCGTTGAAGAAACAAAAACAATCAAAGATGATCTTACCAAAAGCGTTTTATTCGATAAAACCAAATTTTCCCATAATGATTCCTATGATGTAAATGCGCTCAAAGATTGTAAAAATGAAACAGAGAATCTCAAAGCCAATTTGATAAAAGTGGCGCAACAAAACATGGCCAACAATTATCCGGCACATTTACAAGAATTTTTCTTGAATAATATCACAACCTTATTCCAATTTGAACCATTGGTCTTGGCCGAAAATAATACTCCGCAAAATGTCGTGCTTGCCGATTTCTTCTTGCCTTACATTCAAAATCCAGAAGGAAATAACATCAATATCATTATTGGAAATCCGGAAACAAAAGTTGGAGATTTTGAAAAAGCAGACTTCAATAATGATGATTTTAACACTTAGCAACTAATCTTTAAAAAATAAAGTTATGGCAACCAAACAAGAAATAATTACAGCAATTGATGGCAAAATTATTGCAAAAGGAAATATAACTGCTGTTGACACCAACAAAATCCTTAAAGATATTCTGGAATTTTCAGACAAACCCGTAACCCCAACTCCCATCAATGGTTTTGATTTCGGGAATGTCGATAAGCCTCTAGAAACGGAACAACTTGCTTCAATAAAAGTAAATTTTACTGGAATAGAAAACCTTACATGCTCCCTTTATCTTTGTGTAGAATCTCGATTACAAAAACCCATTAATCCCGATCAAAATAATAACAATCCCGAATGGTTATTTGTTCCTTTAAAAGCAGAGGAATATAAAGTTTTGCAACCCTTTTTACCGAACATCAATGACAAACAAATGTATCTTACCTTTTTGGTTCCATTTTTAAAAGCTGAAGATGCCGTTATTAGTACAGCTCCTGTTGCAGGAGAGATTAAAAACATGATCGAAACCAGGGCTACATCCAATAGATCTGATTTTCCGATGATGATTATTGGAATAGGCTTACTGATTGACAGACAAAAACAGAAAGGAATTCACCTCATTTTGCCTGAACCAGGTCATATTTCAACATCTATGGCGCTATCCTATAAACCAAATCATTTTGATTTTGAACTTTTTCAAAAAGAAACCCAAGCGAGTATAGAGTCTATTTTAAATAATATCATTGAAAAAAATGAAATAATTGTAAACTAAAAAATGCATTTAATTCAGCAACATACATTGGAGATTAATTGTACTTCACCCGATTTTGGAAAAGAAGTACAAAGCGTTGTTGCGGCATTGATGGAAAAGGAATTTTATCCGAAACTCGAATTGCTACTCAACCTTTACTCTATTCAGAACTTTACTTGGAAAATTGACAAACTGGAAATAAAACTTCACCCGCTTTCCAAAAAAAATTGGAAAGAAGAAATTGTAGCGCATTCTTTGGAACAAATTGAATTGTACTTAAAGTTACATTTTGAAAATTTAGAACAAAACCCATCTGTATTTAAAAATCTCGGCAAACTATTTACTAAAGAAATAATCGCTGAAAATTTATTTTTTGAATTTCTAAAAAAAGGAATTATTCCCGAAAATACATTATTTAAAAACCTTGAGGAATTGATAGTTCATTTAGAAATTAACCCCTCCTTTATAGATAAATTAAAAGTTTTGTTTTTAGAGAATACCAACTCTTTAATTCGTTTTATATATGCATTCCCAGAATTCTTTAAAACCAAAGTAGAAAACCAAATTGATGCTTTCCTATACGAATTCAAAGAATTATTACAATTTGTATTAGTATCAAAAGCAAATTATTTTACCAATATATCTTTAGAAAGTTGGGTTGAATTTATGGCTTGGCAATTTTATTTTTTCAAAGAAAAAAAAGTTTCAAAAACAGTTGTCTATGAAACTGTCCGAACCATTTCCTCTTTGCATTGGGATATAAAAATAACTTCTTTTATAACTTTAAAAGAAATTTTGAATCCCAAAATCAGTATTTACAAAAACAATCTTTTGACTATAAACAATGATTTTATAGTTTTTTGGGAAGTGATTTTGAATGACTTCAATTCTTTAAAATCATTCGAAAATTCATCATTCGAAGAAAATAACAGATTCAAAATTAATAGCAAAATCGAATTAGAAACACCCAATTCAATAACAGAAAATATGATTTATATAGAAAATGCAGGTTTGATACTTTTTCATCCTTTCTTAAAATCGTTGTTTGAGCAATTGGAACTAACCAAAAATGATATTTGGATCAATAAAATGAGCCAACATAAAGCAATATTATTGACCCAGTTTTTAATTAAGGGAGAAACAAAAATTGGAGAAAATGAATTGGTTCTCAACAAAATTTTATGTGGTTTTCCTATAGAAAATGTCGTGAATACCCAACTAGAAATCACGCAAAAAGAAATCGAAAAATGCGAAAGTTTACTACAGGCCGTGATTGAACATTGGAAAATTCTAGGCGACACCTCCATTGCTGGTTTACGGGAAACCTTTTTGCAAAGAAAAGGTAAAATTTTATTGACTGAAAATGAAAAGCTGGAACTCTGGGTAAAACAGGAAGGTGTGGATATTTTATTGGCTCAATTACCTTGGGGAATCGAAATGATAAAAACACCTTGGATGGAGGATTTCTTGCAGTGTTATTGGAATTAAATCAAATTAACCTCTTAACCATTGAATATAAATGTCTAAAACAGGACTTCAATTTAAACCGGTTAAAAAACCACAGCGAAAACCAGCGCCTTTCTTTCCTTCTGCAATCAAGAAGAAAAAGAAAGAAACTGCTCTTGTGCCCGTTGCTGCGAAAGCTAAAAAACCAGAAGCACTCGATCCTGTCTTAAATTTAAAAAAAGCATCCATACTAGACATTCAGAAGGCTAAAATCGTAAAAACAGCAAAAGCACAAAAGAAACATGGTACTGCTGAGGAGAAAAAATCGGAAATGCAAAAATCGGTTGCAATATCTCCCGCATTAGAAAAATCTAGCGTAGCCAAATCGAATCAAGTGGAAGACATGTCGAATCAAAAAACTAAAAAATTTGATTCCAAAAAATTTTCTGATGCCATTCTAGAAAATATCAAAAAAGTAATCCCAAAAAACAAAGAGGAAATGGAGAAAGACCAAACCTCTTCTGAAAAAATGGGTGCTGCACAACAAGGCATTACAGATACTTTAGAAAAGGAAAAACAAAATACAAACGGCGATTTATCCAATGCTGTGACTGCAACTCCAGATCAAGCGAGTGTTGTCACAAAAGTGGCTACACCATTGCCAAAAGAAGATATTGGAGCTTATCCAGTTGTTTCCAATCCAGGATTTGCACCGCCCCTAAAAACGGCTCAAGACAACGATCTTTCTGCTGATTCCAAAAAAATTGACAGTGAATTGGCTAACAACGATGTTTCGGAAGAACAGCTGCAAAATGGAAACGAAGTCGCTTTTGATCATTCATTAACAGAAAAAAAAGAAAGCCAGAAAAAAGCGGAAAACACACACCAACAATATTTAAAATCGGCAAATCCAATTGCTGGAGCCACAAAAAACAGTACCAATGCCCTTACTACTGGCGGACTAGCCAAAATGAGTGCAACCAGAAACAAACAATTAAGCCAAGTAGATAAAAACAAAGAACTCAAAAAACAAAAAGAAGAAGAGGTTCGAACTAAAGTCGCAACCGACTTGAATAAAATTTATGATGACACCAAACTTTTGGTAGAAACCAATCTTAAAAACCTTACCGAAAAAGTAAACAAAGATTTTGATGAAGCACTTGATATTGCCAACAAAGCCTTTGAAAAAAATGTAAAAGAAAGAACAGACACCAACTGGCTGGAAGATTTAGCCAATTGGGCAGCAGGAATTCCAAATGACATTAAGAAAGTTTTTATTGAAGAGCAAGACAATTTCATTAATTCGTTGGCTCCAGTAGTGCGCAAAATTGGAGATTTTGTAGAAAAAGAATTAAACCGAGCGACAAAAGACATCGAAGATGGAAAAATAAAAACTCAAAATTACTGGAAAAATCAGGACAAAGACACCCAAAGAATTGCAGGCGAAGTGTTTGCCCATGCCACTGATCGATTTACAGAACTGGATTCTAAAGTAGAGGAAGCAAACGAAGGTTTAAAACAAAGCATCACTACCAAATTTAATGCAGCAGTTGCCAAACTGGAAGAAACATTTGACAAGATCCAAGAAGAAAACAAAAGTTGGCTGGAACGCGCCTATGATGCAGTTGTTGGTGTGATCAAAGCTATTATTGAAATGAAAAATCTGTTACTTACCATATTGGCAAAAGTGGCAGATGTTGTTGGGAAAATTATTCTGGATCCTATTGGTTTTCTGTCTAATTTGCTAGATGCGATTGTTTTAGGATTTCAGAATTTTGGTAAAAATGCTTTAGAACACCTCAAAAAGGGATTCTTTGAATGGTTGATGGGTAATATGCCTCCGTCGATTAAATTTCCGAAGCAGTGGGACTTAACCGGAATTTTCGAATTTATAATGTCGGTTTTTGGATTGACTTGGGAAAATATTAAAGCCAGAGCCACCAAAATGTATGGAGCAACGGTTGTCGCAGCGCTTGAAACTGGCTTCGAAATATTTCAAATTATTCGAAAAGAAGGAATCGGTGGATTGTGGAAATACATCAAAGAAAAAATAGGCGATCTCAAAGTTATGGTAGTAGATGCCATACAAACCATGCTTATTGAAACCGTAATCAAGGCGGGAATCACTTGGGTAATCAGTTTGTTTAACCCAGTTGGTGCTTTCATAAAAGCGTGTAAACTCATCTATGATGTTATCAGTTGGTTTATCAATAATGCCAGAAGAATATTGGATTTAATAAACAGTATTGTCGACAGTACCGCACTTATTGTAGCTGGAAAGATAACTCAAGCCGCCACATTTGTAGAAAATTCGTTGGCCAAATTGGTTCCAATAGCCATTGGATTTTTAGCTGGATTATTGGGTCTTGGGGATTTAAGCAAAAAAGTTCAAGCTTTACTTGATAAGATTCAAGCTCCTATAAACAAAGCAATTGATTGGGTGCTTGAAAAAGCGGGAAATGTGGTAAAAACTTTGTTCAAAGCGGGAAAAGCTGGTGTAAAAAAACTGATGAGCTTTTTTAGCATTAAAAAGAAATTCAAAACGGAGGATGGGCATTCACATAGTCTTTATTTTGAAGGTACCGAAGAAAATGCTGAATTGATGGTAGCCAGTACTCCGGCAACTTTTGCAAAATTTATAAGTAAGTTAGGAAAAACAGATGCCAAAAAAGCGGAATCCAAAAAAAATGCACAAGCTGAGTTTAATTTGCTAAAAGTGGCTATTTCTAAGAAAAATAAATCTGCTAAAGGATCGGAAAAATACCAGACAGAACAAACCGAAAAATATGAAGTAGTTACAGATCATGTCAATAAACTAAGTAATCACATGATTCCGCTTTTTAATATGGAAAGCATCGGAAAGTTTGAACTTACATTTGGTTCATTACAAAATGGTTTTGGGACAAGTATGGAGGTGAAAAACCTTCATAAAACAACCAAACCACCCACGGGATCAGTTCCGGGCGTTACCAACGCTGGTTATGAAACGCTTAAGAAAAAACGAAATGGCAGTTCGACTTATTACATCTTGGGTCACTTATTAAATCATAATTTAGGAGGAAGCGGTAATGATTTTAGAAATCTTACTCCTCTCACCCGAAAAGGGAACAAGGATCACAATGCAGACATTGAAGAAACGGTAAAAAAAGATTTGGCAGATGACAAAGTAATAAATTATAAAGTTACTCCAATTTATGGCGGAAATTCGGTAAAAAACCAACCGCAAAATTTATCGGCTAAAAGAAAAAAAATTATAGAAATGGAAGAGAAAACACCCTCAATAATAAATTACGAATTCTCTTCCTGGAAAAAAGACGATCCAAATACTAAAGTTACAAAAAGTGATCATTTTAATAATGGATTGGACTATACTCATGGCGATTATGTAGAATAATGCAAGAATATAAATTTAAATAAAACGAAATAACAGATGCCTTTTCAAATTCTAAAATCATTTCTCATTCAATCACTTCGCGTGACAGAGAATGAAGAAAAATCAGCATCATATAACTTCGAGAATTCTTTCCTTGAAGTTTTGGATCGAAAAACGACTCATGATGAAGCCGTAATTTTACTATTGGCATTGGTTCCTAATATTCTACCTCATTTTTTTGATGAAATTATAAAAGAAGTTTATCCAGATGGCGGTGAACTCCCCGAATTGGGCGGAATCCGTCTGGACAATCACAGAGGAATGCTACCTACGGGTGAAACTGCACAATATGTTTTGGCAAAAGAAGATGTCGATCACCGATTGGAAATACAGCAATTATTTTCACCATCACATTGGTTTTTCAAAGAAAATATTTTGTTTTTGGAAGAGGTAAAAGAAGGAGAACCCTTGATGAGTGGCCGTATTATTTTGCCTCCCGAAATGGTTCATCTTTTGTTTTTTGGTGAAAAATTAAAACCAAAATTCGGCACTAGCTTTCCAGCACAAGAGATTACAACTCAAATGGAATGGAATGACTTGGTTGTAAATGAAAATACACAGGATCATATCAAACAAATCAAGCTTTGGTTAAAACACCATAATCAATTGAGAAACGATTGGGGAATGGCCAAACAAATTGCTCCTGGTTATCGAAGTTTGTTTTATGGCCCATCGGGGACCGGGAAGACGCTTACCGCCACTTTGCTGGGAAAAGAATTTGGTAAAGAAGTCTATCGCATCAGCTTGTCTCAAGTAGTTTCTAAATACATAGGTGAAACCGAAAAAAACCTCGAAAAAATATTCGTTCAAGCCGAAAACAAAAATTGGATACTCCTTTTTGACGAAGCCGATGCCTTGTTTGGAAAACGAACACAAACCAAATCATCCAATGATAAATATGCCAACCAAGAGGTGAGTTATTTATTGCAAAGGGTCGAAAATTTTAATGGATTAGTCATCTTAACCTCCAATTTTAAAAACAATATTGATGATGCTTTTTTGAGGAGATTCAATTCCATTATTCCCTTTAACAAACCCACAGCCGAAGAGCGTTTGCAATTATGGAAGAACTGCATGCCCAAAAAAACAAAACTCAAAGACCACAATATTCTCGAAATAGTTGCCAAAAATTACGAACTCAATGGAGCACAAATCGTGTCAGCAATGGCTTTCGCCTGCTTACAAACGCTTGATAAAAATACCACTGTAATCGATTCGCAACCTATTTTAAAGGGAATCGAATTGGAATACAGCAAAGAAGAAAAGCTTTTTATTACGGCAACTTTGGTTTCCAAAACGGGATAAAAACAGAAGGGGTTGTATGCAATATTTTAGAATAATCTTAAAACAAATACCATGCAAAAAACATTCTACAAAAAAGAGTTACTTATCAAAGCCTCTCAACAAAGAAATGGCACTGCTAACAACAAAAAAGACATTGAAAAAATCCAGTCTTGGCTTAATTTATTTGCAATGCAAAATCCAAGCTCGGGAACTGCTGCAAGTATCGATGGCGATTTTGGTCCAGCGACCGAAAAAGCAGTTATGAATTTTCAAAAATTCAACAATTTACCACAAACAGGAATTGTTGATCAAAGTTTGTTTAGTTTACTTACAACACCTTTAAAAAAAGCTTTTGAAGATTCCGTTACCGGTAATAGCCTAAGAGAATTAGTCCTGAATGTTGCCAAAAATCATCTCAAAAACCATCCTTTTGAACTAGTAATTAACAATCAAAGCAATACTGGTCCATGGGTACGAAGTTATATGGATGGAAATGAAGGAAACGATTGGTTTTGGTGCATGGGATTTGTGCAATCAGTGCTGGATCAAGCAACATCTATTCAAGGAAAAAACTTCAAAACACTGATGCCGTTGACTTATAGTTGTGATACTGTTGGTACAACGGGTATTCAAAAAAAATTGCTTACTCGCTATCAAGTGGCAAGAACAAATCCAAATCTTATACAAACTGGAGATGTGTTTTTGTTGCAAAAAACACCCAACGATTGGTTTCACACCGGAATTGTAACTGCTATTCATGGTGATGTGATAGAGACTATCGAAGGGAACACCAATGCCGATGGCTCCCATAATGGAAATGCCGTTATGAACAGAATCCGAAATTTTAAACAATCCAAAATTGACTTTTTCTCTATTGCCCCTTTGGTTTGAAACAATCAAGAAAAAACTTCTTTTAAAACATCCAAGGATTTTGGTCTTTTGAATCCATCGAGATGGAAACTGTAGTAATCGATTAAAATCTTTAAAAGCAATTGTCTTTCAATGACATGAAACGTTTTTTGATCGTTATCAAATTTCAATTGAATTAGTTTTTTGAACAACTCAGTTTCGTGTTCTGTGAGCGAACTAATGGCATGAAAAGGAGTAAAAACACCTTCGATCATTTCGAAGAATGGCATGTCCATATCCGAAGTGTCGGGATAAAACCCAAGATATTTGGTGGTTTCCAACATTAGAATCAAATGAAAATTAGCAATTTCATCATGTTGGTCGAGCCAATGCAAAGCCGTTTCGAGAAAAGTAAACAAGGATTCGTTTTTTTCTTCTTCATGTATCGAATGGTGCAAGATTTCGGAAAGAAACATTACCATAGTACTTTTATAAATATCCGAATGAATCGAATGAAAAGGAGACGAAATTTTTACTTCTTTGAAATTTTCTAAAGTTCCTTTGTTTTTGTGAACAGCTTCTATTTCGATAATGGTCAAAGGTTGAAAATAAGCCATTTTTTGACTCGCTTTTCGAGATGAAAAAGCATCCCGAACGAAATACGACTTCAATCCGCTGGATAAAGTAAAACATTTTACAATCAAGCTTTTCTCTTGAAATTTTAATGACGAAATTACAATGGCTTTGGTTTTGACTAACAAGTTTAGATTATTAGATTATTAGACTTAATAGATAATTGGATTTTCAGAAACTGCTGCCTAAAATCTTCCCTATGCTACCTGATTATCATCACTTTTTTGACTTTGGTTTCACCTCCATCTTGAGCTGATACAAAAACCATATACACTCCTGATGCCACTTTGTATTTCCCGAAAGCAGTGGTGTCCCATTCTAGAGTTCCTCCTTCGGATATTGCTTCATAAACCAGATTGCCTGCCACATCAGTTATTTTCACATTGGCTTTGTTGAGCAATCCGTTAATTTTTACCGTTCCTTCGTATTCCGGCCGAACGGGATTGGGATATACATATACATTGCTCAAGTTTTCACTAGCCGATGTGGCAAGTCCTTTGAACGAAATCAATCCTTTGGAAGTGGCTATAAAAACCTCACCAGTACTACTGTTGATGCTGATATCGTTGATAATATTACTAGGCAACGGTGAATTATCTGTGGTAAAATGATATTTGGTTTCTTGACCATTTGGAGATACCATAAATACACCTGCATCGGCAGTTCCTATCCATTTATTATTGGCACCGTCTACTTCAATATCGATTATAAATTGCTCATAAAGTAATTCCTGAGCCAGATTATCCTCCAAAATAATAATGCTTTGGGTAGTGAGCTGACTTTCGGTTTGAAAATTGTTTACATTAGACAAAACGCGCAATCCTTTGGTTGTTCCTATCCACAACTGATTTTTGGTATCTACTGCAACTGTTCTAACATCCTGTATGGGTAAATTACCTAAATCTATACCAAAAGTAATTTTCTTGAAGGTATTACTACTTTCGTTAAATCCTATTACACCATTTTTGCTCGTTGCCATCCATTTGGTTCCATACTTATCGATAACCATTTTTGCAAAATCATTTTCGGAAGGGGCAGAAAGTATTTTATCCATGGGATAACTTTTCCATTGCCCGCCAGAACTTAAGACTTTTAATCCGTTTACAACTCTAGAATTGGTCACCCACAAATTTCCGGATTTATCAAAGGCAGAACCATTGACTCTGATATCGATATAATTGGGATCTGGTGGACTAAGGATTAAAGATTCTAAACCACTATTCGTTTGATTGTATAAAATCGCTGGAATATCGTTTTCTATTTTTAGTAAACCCGAGAAAAAAGAACTGGCATAAACTTCATTTTCATGGATTGGATTGATTGTAATTCGGGTCATGGATTTCGCTCCAAGTACTTTATCATAAGGAATATTCAACCATCCAGAAGTAGCAAATTTACTAACCCCAAAATCATCCAGCGGATACGGATTATAAAAAATGTCATAATCGCCGTAGACTGTCCAAAGCTGTGTTGGCGTAACTTGCAAGGCAAAAATACTATTTCGGGAAGGTCCTATGGGTGTTATGTTTTCATAGGTTGAAGCGGATGAAATTGAGTTTGTAATCAATCCGTTTTCGGTTGTGCCAATGTAAATTGCATCTCCTATCACGGTAGCACAGCTAAATGGTGAATTTATTTCTGGGATTTCATTTCTGTTTATTTGACGTTGCAATACCATCTGTTTGTTATAAATAAAAACGGTATTGGCTGTCGTTATAATGAAATAATCTGCGGTCGAACGAAAATTTGTGGTTGCTTCTGATAATGGCAAAAAACCATTAAATGTATTGGACACTGAATCGTATTTGTGAAGGTAACCTGCTGTATTAACGGCATATAATTCGGTGCCAAAAGATGTGATTCCTGACCAATCGCCATTGTTTATCACTTGCCATTGCTTGAAATCGATTAAATTGGGATTGGTTGTGTCCCCTTTTCTAATCCCGCTTGAAGTGGAGGCATAGATAAATCCATTAAAAATGGTGGTTTGCGTCACTTTAATTTCGGCACCATTATCACCTATGAAATAAGTGTCGCCAAATTGAGAAGTGGCCAAGTTGAATTGTACTATCCCAAAATCGGTGCAGACATATACAATTCCGCCAAATTCCATGAAATTATTTATTCGTTTTATATTCGCTGGCAAATTTTTATTGATGATATCGACCACTTTGAGCATTGATCCATCGGCTTCATTGATGACGATTAATAAGCCATTTTGATAGCCAACAATTGTTTTATTGAAAGTTGAACTGTAATAAAGTGCCGTAATGGTTTCGCCCGAAAGTCCATCTACAGTTGTGGTAGTTTTTAAAATTCCTGTATTTACATTTTTGGAAAACAACGCATTTTCGGAGGCAACATAAATTGAAGTTGTCGATTCAGAAACGGCTTTGATTTGGGTGTATGAGAAATATCCTTGCCAAGACAAATTGGTTTGGGCAAAAGTGATTTGTAGCACAAATAAAAAAAATAGATATAAAAGCCTTTTTTGCATTGAATCGATATTGGTCCACAAATATAACACAAAGGACAAGAGATTTTAGATTTTAGATTTATGTAGCAGTTTCTCATATGCTTTTCTTTGCCCTCCTCTGAAATACACATGACCGCAGAAAGTGTATCCTAATTTTTCGAATACTTTCATCATTGCGATATTATCAAAATTGGTATCTGCTTTTACGCTGTATATGTTGTTCTGGGTTGCAAAATCTTCTATACAACCGATCATTTTTTTGGCACAACCTTTTCCCAAGTACTTTTCGGAAATGGCCACACGATGAAACACCACAAAATCATCATTGGTTAACCACTTTCCCTCAATTTTTGCATATTCCGGTTCGTCATTGATCAATACTGCGCAATATCCGACGATTGTTTCTCCATCGGTCAAAACAAATCCTGCACCTTTTTCAATGTCTTTTTGCACCACTTCGGGGTTTGGATAACCATCTTGCCATTGGTCACTGCCTTCTTCTTTTCTTCTTTTTATGGCTAATTGCAAAATGTCCAATATTTGAGGGATTTCAGAAATTGCAGCTTTTCTAAAATGATAATCTGTCATTGTAATTTATGTTTTTACTTACAAGCTAGAGAGTACGGCAAATCCACCAAAACTGGATGAACTCAAACTATTAAATAACCTTCGTCTATTGTTCCCAAATATATTGAATAATAGCTATAATTCCTTAAGAGTTTATCTGAAATTGTGATTTTACTTTTGGTATTGAAAGAAAATCAATATCTGGTTTTCCTTGAAGTTGTTGTGTTCGCGAAAGGGATAGCAGCAAGCTACCTAAGTAGCGCGAATAGCCTGACCGCATTATGGAAAGTGGGCGAGTAAACGGCATCTAAAGTTGCCCACTTACTATAATGGGGTTTCGCCCAGATAATTTTAGAATGCAGATTTTAGAATTCAGACTGTTTTTGAATTACTTAATAAATTAGCATTTTTGTTATTCTCCTATAAATTTTAAGCATAAAAAAATGCCTTTAATCTTTACAGAAAAAAGGCATTTTTTTATGCTTAAAATTTAAATTCTACAATCCAAAATTACTAAACTACTCCTTGAGCAAGCATAGCATCTGCAACTTTTACAAATCCTGCAATGTTGGCTCCTCTTACGTAGTCTACATAACCTGAGGCATCAGAACCGTATTTCACACAAGAAGCGTGAATGTCTTTCATGATGGTTTTTAATTTTTCGTCTACTTCTTCCGATGTCCAGTTTAAACGCAATGAGTTTTGAGACATTTCAAGTCCTGAAGTGGCTACTCCACCAGCATTTGAAGCTTTTCCAGGAGCGAATAAAATTTTTGCTTTTTGGAAAACGTGAACGGCTTCTGGTGTAGAAGGCATATTTGCTCCTTCGGCAACGCAGATACATCCATTAGCCACAAGAGTTTTAGCTTCCTCTTCGTTTAACTCATTTTGAGTCGCACATGGCAAGGCTACATCACATTTTACTTCCCATGGACGTTTACCAGCCACATATTTTGCATTTGGATATTTTGCAACATAATCACTGATTCTTCCTCTTAACTCATTTTTGATTTCCATTACGTGTGCTAATTTGGCAGCATCAATTCCGTCAGCATCGTAGATATATCCAGCAGAATCCGACATTGTTACTACTTTACCACCCAATTGAGTTGCTTTTTCGGCAGCATATTGCGCTACGTTTCCAGAACCTGAGATTACAACTGTTTTACCAGTGAAACTTTCTCCTTTGGTAGCCAACATACTTTGTGCAAAATATACATCTCCGTATCCAGTAGCTTCTGGACGAATTAATGAACCTCCAAACGAAATTCCTTTACCGGTTAAAACTCCAGTAAATTCATTTCTTAATCTTTTGTATTGACCAAACATGTATCCAACTTCTCTTCCACCCACACCGATATCTCCAGCAGGTACATCTGTGTTAGCGCCAATGTGTTTTGATAATTCAGTCATGAATGCTTGACAAAAACGCATTACTTCGTTATCTGATTTTCCTTTTGGATCAAAATCAGCTCCACCTTTTCCACCACCCATTGGCAATGTAGTCAAACTATTTTTGAAAGTTTGTTCGAAAGCCAAGAACTTTAAAATGCTTAAATTTACTGAAGGATGGAAACGAATTCCTCCTTTATATGGTCCGATAGCCGAGTTCATTTGAATACGGTATCCTCTATTTACTTGTGTTTCACCTTTATCGTCAGTCCAAACTACTCGAAACATAATGATGCGATCTGACTCGACCATTCTTTCCAAAATCATTTTATTTTGGTATTTTTTGTTTTCTTCGATGAAAGGAATTACTGTCTCAGCAACTTCTGTAACAGCTTGCATAAATTCCGGCTCGTTCGGATTTCTTTTGGCAACTAATTCTATAAAATCTGTAATACTTTGTGACATGACTATTAAATTATAAACGTTCAAAAACGTTTCCGTTAGTTTCGCAAAGATACATCTTATTTAAATATTTTAACTTTTTTATTAACTGATTCTGATAAAATTATCTTTTTATTAATCATTTATAAAAAATACAACACAAGGCTTATTATTTTTACGAAATCGATGTAGTTTTCGTAAAGAATAGAATAATATACACTTATTTTTTATTTTGATAATATTATTCTCTGTAGTAGTAGTTTTTATATCTTTGCTTCGTTTTGAAAATATCACCTACCTATGATCAAACTTAAACTATTTGTATTAATCTTACTAATCGCCCTTACCCATAACTCCTATTCCCAATTAAGAATTACCCATGAAATTGGACTTATTGCTGGGGGAATTGAGTTTCGATCGGACTACGGACAACGTGGAGATACAGAAACCAATTTAAAAAATTCCGGTTTTCAAATTGGCGTTGTCGATTATTTGAATTTCTCCTACACTGATAATTTAAATGACTATTTAAAAGAACACTTCAAAATTCGATCTGAATTATCCTATAGCAAAACCGATTTGCAACATTTTGGCGAATGGACTGAAAAAAAATCGATTGGATCTAAACAACTCAAAGCAATGAGAGGTTCCTCTCAATTGTTAAATTTAGGTTTTCAGCTTGAATATAGTTTCAAACATATCCACGATTTCGAAAGAGAGGTTGGTAGTTTTGCGCCCTACATAGGTCTAGGACCACAAATCAGTTATTATACTGCTACTGCATCATCCACTTTAGGAGAGCTGGGTAATCCAACTACCACTTTTCCTAAATATTTGGTGCCTTCAGACGGGCATCCTCATGGATATTCTAATGAAAGTAAATCCGTCATTTCTGTAGCTCTGAATATTGGAACCCGTTACAAGTTGACAACAATGTCTGATCTTGTTCTTGATGTGAGAGCTCAATATTTCGGTTCGGACTGGGTTGATGGTCTTAATCCTAATAAAGATTTATACAAGGAAAACAAAGGAAATGATTGGCTTACTTTTTTAGGCTTAGGTTATATCGTATATTTTGATCATTAAAAAAATCCCAACTCTTATATTTTTTAAAGGTTGGGATTTTTCGTTTGTTTTTTAGTTATACTAATGCTTGTATCAAATCGGCAATCAAGTCCTCGGCATCTTCTATACCTACGCTTAATCGAACCAGATCATCTGTAATTCCAACTTCTTTTCTCTTAGCTTCCGGAATGGATGCATGTGTCATTAATGCCGGATGATTTGCTAATGACTCTACTCCTCCCAAAGATTCTGCTAAAGTGAATACTTTTAATTTTTCCAAAAAATCAATAGCATCTTCTTTTTTACCTGATGCAAATGTAAAAGATACCATCCCTCCAAAACCACTCATTTGCTTTTTGGCAATTTCATGATACGGATGACTTGGTAATCCTGGATAATAGACTCTATTGATTTTAGGGTGATTACTTAAGAATTCAACGACTTTTGCACCATTTTCACAATGTCTTTGTACTCTCAAATGCAAGGTTTTTATTCCTCTCAGCACCAGAAAACTATCCATTGGCCCCAAAGTTGCTCCTGTCGCAAATTGTTGAAAATGTAATTGGTCTCCCAATGCTTGATCCTTTACAATTAAAGCTCCTGCAATTACATCCGAATGTCCTCCTAGATACTTAGTCGCTGAATGCATTACAATATCAGCTCCTAAATCCAACGGTTTTTGCAAATATGGTGTTGCAAAAGTATTATCCACCGCAAAAAGAATATTATTCACTTTCGTAATTTTGGCAATTTCTTGAATATCCGCCAACTTCATTAAAGGGTTTGTTGGCGTTTCTACCCAAACCAATTTGGTTTTTTCGTTAATCAACGACTTGAATTTTTCCAAATCGTTCATGTCTACAAAATGAAATACGATTCCGCTATCTTTATAAATGCGGGTAAACATTCTATAGGTTCCGCCATACAAATCGTCCATAGCAATAATTTCATCACCTGCTTTAAACGATCTTAAAACACAATCCGTAGCGGCTAGTCCTGATGAGAAAGCCAATCCTCGAGTTCCGTTTTCGATACTCGCCAAAGCATTTTCAAGCGCTGTACGCGTAGGATTTGCGGCTCTACTGTATTCATAATCCGGATTCAACGGTTTCCCTGGACTCGTTTGTACAAAGGTCGAGGTTTGGTATACTGGAGGCATCACCGCCCCAGTACTTGGATCATGATGTTGTCCACCATGAATTACTTTGGTATTGAATTTCATTTGACTTTTTGTTTTATTGATCAGTTTTTACCTAACCTCTTTTTTCTAAATTGACCTGCAAAAGTTATATAAACTTTCTGATGCTCATCATAATTCCAATATGCAAGCCTTCATGGAAGTTGTTAAATTCAATTGCTCCTTTTGCACTTTTCAAAATATATCCAGTAGAAGTTGGGTACTCTTGATAATTGACAAAAATCCCATTGTTATAATCTGTTTCTAATTGATCAACTGATTTTAATAACAATGCTTTGATTTCATCAACTTCTGCCTGTGTCACATCGTGCTCTGGTTTGGTTCCTTTACGATATTTTTCGACCATTTCATCAGACACCACCATAGGCAATCCTGATAATTTATATACTAATAATTGTTGGGTCACAATAATGTGACCTAAATTCCAAATTAGATTATTACTAAATCCCTCAGGAATTTTATTTAATTGTTCCAATGTATAATTTTCAAAATAAGAACTTAGCATTTTTCTGCTTGTTCTGTTAACTTCAAATGTATCTTGCATAATTGTATTTTTTGCATAAAATTAAACATTTTAACTGTCAAATGATTTCCTTTGCATTCAGAAAAAAGAAAAAAAATGAATAAAATATATTACCTAGCTTCTTGCGACACTTGCCGCAAAATAATAAAATCACTTCCAAAAGACCATAATTTGGTTTTTCATGATATCAAGCAAAACCCAATTACGGTTGAAGAACTGGAAGAAATGTATCGCCTTTCCGGAAGTTATGAAGCATTATTTAGCAAAAAAGCACAACTGTATAAATCGATGGATTTAAAAAATAAATCACTCACCGAAGCCGATTATAAAAAGTACATTCTGGAGCATTATACTTTTTTGAGCCGACCTGTTTTTATCATCAATGACAAAATATACATTGGCAACACCCAACAAAACATACTTCAAGTAATGAAAGCCTTGAGTTAATGTCAAAAAGAAATCTAGCCTTAATTAGTGCCACTATCGTTTCTATAATTTACGGCGTTACTTTTACCATTGCCAAAGATGTAATGCCAAAATACATTGATGCCTATGGATTTATCCTGCTACGTGCTGGTGGTTCTATGCTTTTGTTTTGGTTTGTTTGGCTTTTTATGCCGAAAGAAAAAATTGCACTCAACGATTTCCCCCGAATAATGGCTGCCGCTTTTTTTGGCGTAGCGTTTAATATGCTGACTTTTTTCAAAGGTTTAAGCTTGACTTCACCAATCTCGGCAGCGGTTATTATGGTTTCAACCCCAATGATTGTATTGGTACTTTCTGCCATTATCATGAAGGAACGCATGAAAAAAAGAATGGTATTGGGAATTGTTCTCGGTCTCATCGGTACGGCTTCACTAATCCTTTATGGAAAATCATTAGGCGACACTTCTCAATCAGGATTAGGAAATTTTCTAGTTTTGGTCAATGCCATATCCTATGGATTTTATCTGATTATCGTCAAAAAATTAATGAATAAATACAACGCTTTTACGTTTGTCAAATGGATTTATTTATTTGGTTTTATAATGGTTCTGCCTTTTGGCTGGAGTCAATTTACTGTTGTAGATTGGACTATTATGCCTACAGACATTTACTGGAAAATAGGGTTTGTGGTAGTCATATCGACTTTCTTGACCTATTTACTGAATTTGCTTTCGATGAAAGAATTAAAACCAACCACCGTAGCTGTTTTTATTTACTTACAACCATTTTTTGCTAGTGTTTTTGCCATCAGTTTAGGGAAAGACGAATTGAATTTAATCAAAATAGCTTCAGCCTTATTGATCTTTTCAGGGGTTTATTTAGTAACTCAAAAGAAGTAGTATAGCTGCTTATTTTTTTATTATATTTATATCAAAATAGACATCATGAATCCAATAAAAGACTTCCTTTTCAACTATAAATATGAAGTTTTACTTTTTGCCTTAATACAACATTTATTTTCCGGGGTACTTCTCCCTGAATTATCTAAATTTTACAAATTACTGTGGTTTATTAATATTTTATTTCTTGGGGTGGGCAGTATTGGTGTTTTCCTGCAAAAAGGGAAACGGAAAAACATAATACGCAACATTCTTTTGTTTTTAGTGGCACTGTTAACAATTGCCATGCCTTTTAATACCTCACTTAATGTAAAGATCGCTGCAAATATTTTCTATATAGTTTTCTTTTCTTTTATGTTTTGGGAACTACTAAAATTTTTAATTCGGCCAAGCCATATCGATTATAATGTTATTTCAGCCTCAGCCTGTGGGTATTTTTTATTAATAGAAATCAGTGTTTTTATCATGCAAAATCACTTTTATCTCAATCCACAATCTTTTAAAGGAATAGACACTTCATCACCTTTTGCGTCTTTTATTGATTTGGTATATTTTTGCAGTATCACTTTTACAAGTATTGGTTTTGGTGATATTATCCCAAATAGTCACCAAACCAAACTTTTCACGGCATTTATAGGTATCGTAGGTCAGTTTTATACCGTAGTTTTAGTAGGAATCCTGATTAGTAAATTTTCATCCAAAGAAAGATAAACAAAAAAACATATTAATTCTTCCTGCCGACAATGAGATTGAAGTCTCGAATCGGATTAGTATGAATGAAGATTTACTTTAAAAGTAATAAAACCAACCGTTTTCTATAAAACAAAAATCCGAAAACAAACCACTGCTAACTTTTTCCTTATCTTTGAACACTTTTAGAACAAATATGATACAATCGATGACAGGCTTTGGTAAAGCCACTTTGCAATTACCATCCAAAAAAATTACAGTAGAAGTAAAGTCTTTAAACAGTAAAGGTTTAGATTTGAATGTACGAATGCCTTCTCTATATCGCGAAATGGAATTGGGTTTACGCAACCAAATTGCCTTAAAACTAGAAAGAGGTAAAGTAGATTTTTCTATTTTTATAGAAAGTACCGCAGAACAAACATCTACAAAGGTTAACGTACCTATCGTAAGAGCCTACATCAATCAATTAAGAGAAGTGTATGCTGATGCCGATGAAACCGAATTGATGAAAATGGCGGTGCGTATGCCCGACACCATGAAAATAGAACGTGAAGAAATCGACGAAAATGACTGGATTCAAATCCAAACCGTAATCGAAGAAGCGTTGCAAAATATTTTGAATTTCAGAAAAGACGAAGGACAATCTCTGGAAAATGAATTTCAATTGCGAATTGGAAACATTCGTCAATATATGAACGAAGCTTTGGCACTGGATCCAGAACGTGTTCAAGCAATAAAAGACCGTTTGCAAACTGCCATTGCCGAATTGAAAGTCAATGTAGACGAAAATCGTTTTGAGCAGGAATTGATTTATTACCTAGAGAAGCTGGATATTACCGAAGAAAAAGTACGTTTGACCAATCATTTGGATTATTTCCTGGAAACCATCAACGGAACGGAAGCCAACGGTAGAAAACTAGGATTCATTACTCAAGAAATGGGGCGTGAAATCAATACGATGGGATCCAAATCGAATCACGCACAAATGCAAAAATTAGTGGTTCAGATGAAAGATGAATTGGAAAAAATTAAAGAACAGGTATTGAATGTTTTATAAAAAAAGCCTTATGCCATATGCTTTAAGCTCAATGCGAAAACAGTAAATGAAATTCGTAAGCTTAAAGCATATGGCTTAAAGCCTAAAGCTAGAATAATGAAAAAAGGAAAATTAATCGTGTTCTCGGCTCCGTCGGGATCTGGGAAAACCACCATAGTTAGACATTTATTAGGAAAAGAAGATTTGAACTTGGAATTTTCTATTTCGGCAGCAACACGTGAAGCGCGTGGCGAAGAGGTAAATGGCAAGGATTATTACTTTATGTCCTTGGAAGAATTTAAAAAACACATCAAAGCAGAAGATTTCGTAGAATGGGAAGAAGTCTACAGAGACAATTTCTACGGTACGCTAAAAAGTGAAGTAGAACGCATTTGGGCCAAAGGAAAAAACGTGATTTTTGATATTGACGTTGCCGGTGGTTTGCGCATCAAACATAAATTCCCTGAGGAAACTTTGGCTGTTTTTGTAAAGCCGCCAAGTGTTGATGAACTCAAAAGAAGACTAAAAGAACGCTCCACCGAAAGCGAAGACAAAATCAATATGCGTATTGCAAAAGCTTCAGTAGAATTGGCCACTGCCCCACAATTTGACGTGATTATCAAAAACTATGATTTGCCTGTTGCACTTGAAGAAGCTTATCAATTGGTGAAGGATTTTGTAAAATAAGCCATTAGTGAAAAGGCAATAGTAATTAGTTTCCCTATTGCCTTTTGGCTTTTGCCTAATGTCTAAACTCATGAAAATCGGACTTTATTTCGGAACGTTTAATCCCATACATATTGGGCATCTTATCATTGCCAATCACATGGCAGAGCATGCCGATTTGGATCAGGTTTGGATGGTAGTAACACCACACAATCCGCTCAAAAAGAAAAGCACTTTACTGGATGATTATCACCGCTTGCAAATGGTATACCTCGCCACCGAAGATTTTACAAAAATAAAGCCTTCTGACATTGAGTTCAAATTATCACAGCCCAATTACACGGTAAATACACTCGTCCATTTACAAGAAAAATTTCCTGATCACGCGTTTTCCTTGATTATGGGCGAAGATAATTTAGAGTCACTACACAAATGGAAAAACTATAAAGTGATTTTGGAACATCACGATATCTATGTGTATCCCCGAATTTCATCAGAAAATGACACGAGCCTGAAAGGCGAACTAGCACAGCAAAATTTGGATTTAAAAAACCATCCGAAAGTACACTTGATAGATGCTCCCGTAGTAGAAATATCCTCGACTTTTATTCGGAATAATATCAAGAAAGGAAAAAATGTTCAGCCCCTTTTACCTCATAAAGTTTGGGAATATATCGATCATAATAATTTTTATAGGAAGTAGTTAACTCAAAACCACAAAATTTTAAAACATATAAGCCATATGAGTTTTTTAATTTTTATGAAAGCAAGTAAAAACAAAAGTTCATTTAAGCAAAATACGTATTCTTACAAAAAAAGTTTTTAACTTATATTTTCTTTTATTCATTGAAAAAACAAACTTTATTTTTGAAATTATATGACTTATATGTTTTAAAATTAAATGCTATATCTTATTGAATTAAGTACTTAAAACAAACTTTAATTCCTCTATTATATCCTGAAAAACAGCACTCAAATTATCGTTTTTCCCCGATAATAAAAAAACTTCTGTACTGGGCATTTCTTTACTGTTCCAGATCAATTGCAATTTATTTTCCTGAATTAAATTTTTTGCATTGATATTCCATGTAACCGTAACTCCTGTATTTTTGCTAAGAATTTCCAGCATTTCATATTCAGATGGGATAATATAATTGGCCACCATCGAAGGTCTTTTTTTGGCAAAAACATGCAACCAAAATAATTTAATATGCGGAATTCCGGCATCATGACTGTACCATTTTTGATCGTTTAACCAATTTTCGATTGCGGTATACTCTTTAGCTTTGATATGCTGTTTAACAATAGAAAAATCAATATTGGTAGATCCTACAATGACTTGTTTGATATCGCCCACCTTTTTCTGAATCGTATCAAAAGTGTCAAACTTCTTTGTTACTATGGCAAAATCCAATTTTTTGGAATTCACCAAATCGAATAATGCATCATTATTATGGAATGTAAAATCTATAAAATCAAATTTTGAAATTAACACACTCCCGATACTGCTCATCAAATGTCTAGAAATTCCAACTGACAATAACCTATTGGCATTGAAAGCCTTGGCTCGAAAACCATTCTCCACATTTTCCAATCGGTCTAAAGCATCAATGATTAAATTATTGAGTAACTTAGCATATTCTGTCGGTTCAACCCCCTTAGACTTTCGATTGAAAAGCTTATAACCTACGTGCGCCTCCAACATGACTATTTGCTGGCTTACAGCAGGTTGACTTATGAATAATTCTTTGGCTGCCAAAGAAAAATTCCCATTTTTATATACCGATTTGAATGTACGGTACCACTCCAGATTAACCATGATATAAATAAATTTATCACAAACATAATTTAAATTATTTTTACTAATACCATATTCAACATAAATTTGCGGTATAAAAAAAATCATTCATGAGAAAAATAACCGTATTAACTATTCTAACATTAACCGTGAGCTGCTTTATGGCAACTGCACAAAAACAAAATAACAAGAAGATGAAAAAAGTATTATTCGTAGTTACCAGTCACGATCAATTGGGTAACACAGGAGAAAAAACAGGATTTTGGACAGAAGAATTAGCGGCTCCTTATTATGCATTGCTTGATCAAGGTGTAGCAATAGACATTGCAACTCCAAAAGGAGGACAACCCCCAATTGACCCAAAAAGTGCTGATCCTTCATCAGCAACCGAAGACACCAAACGATTTGATGTCGACACTGTTTTATTGGAAAAACTCAAAAACACCAAAAAATTAGCAGACGTAAACCAAGCAGATTATGATGCGGTTTTTTACCCAGGAGGTCACGGCCCGCTTTGGGATTTGGTAGAAGATGCAACTTCTATTGCTTTGATTGAATCTTTTTATAATCACAAAAAACCAGTTGCTTTTGTGTGTCACGCACCTGCTGCTTTGAAAAACGTGAAAGTAAATGGAGAATTTTTGGTAAAAGGAAAAAAAGTAACTGGATTCGCCAATACCGAAGAAGAAGCAGTTGGATTAACCAAAATCGTTCCTTTCTTATTGGAAGATGCATTGCAAGCCAATGGAGGAATCTACAGTAAAGTAGCCGATTGGCATCCTTATGCTGTAGAAGATGGTTTACTGATTACAGGTCAAAATCCAGCTTCCTCTAAATTAGTGGCTGAAAAATTATTAGCTCAATTGAATTCAAAAAAATAAGAGGAAAGTCTCTAAGATTCTGAGATGCCAAGTTCTAAGATTTAAGTATGTGTTTTTCAAAAAAATCAGAATCTTAGTAACTTAGCGTCTTAGTTTCCAATTAAAAAAAAACGCTATGTTAAATTTCGAATTATACAATCCTACCAAATTGGTTTTTGGGAAAGGACAAATAGAAAAATTACCAACCTTAATTCCTGCCAATGCCAAAATTCTTCTCGCTTATGGAGGAGGAAGTGTTTTTAAAAATGGAATTCATGAGCAAGTTCGCAAAAGTCTGGAAGGATTTGAAATTGTTGAATTTGGAGGAATTGAAGCCAATCCACATTTTGAAACTTTAATGAAAGCCGTTGCTGTCATCAGAGAGCAAAAAATTGATTTCATTCTGGCTGTTGGTGGCGGAAGCGTTATTGATGGAGTGAAGTTTATTTCGGCAGCAGTTCCTTTTGAAGGCGATCCAATTGATATCCTAAAAAAGAGAATTTTGTTCAAAGAAGGATCTACAGTGATTCCGTTTGGAACAGTTTTGACTTTACCAGCGACAGGCAGCGAAATGAATTCGGGATCAGTGGTTACCATTGCTGCGACTCAGGAAAAATTGGATTTTGGTGGTTCTGCTTTATTCCCAAAGTTTTCAATTTGTGATCCTACAGTAATTGCTTCTTTACCAAAAAGACAATTGCAAAATGGAGTTGTAGATGCTTACACTCACGTTATGGAGCAATACCTAACCTATGTACACGAAGGTTATTTGCAAGATAGAATCGCCGAAAGCATTTTGCAAACCTTACTTCAAATAGGGCCAGATGTGGTAGAAAACCCAACAGATTATGCTTTGGCATCCAATTTTATGTGGAGTTGCACCATGGCTTTAAACGGATTGATTCAAAAAGGGGTTCCAAGTGACTGGGCAACTCATATGATTGGTCACGAATTGACAGCACTTTACGGAATTGACCATGCCCGTACATTGGCAATTATTGGCCCCAACTTATACAAAGTAATGTTTGAAACCAAAAAAGAAAAATTAGCACAATATGGAAAACGCGTGTTTAATTTAACAGGAACAGAGGAAGAAATTGCTATGGCTGCCATTGAAAAAACAGTAGCCTTCTTTCATACTATGGGAATGAAAACCTTGCTTTCTGAAAATGCTGAAAATTTTGAAAAAACAGCTGATTTTATAGTAGACCGTTTTGAAAAAAGAGGTTGGAAAGCTTTGGGAGAAAAACAAAATATTACTTTAGAAAAAGTAAAAGAGATTGTAGCGATGAGTTACTAATTGCAACATAAAAAAAAGGCGTTCACTTAACCAATAAGAACGCCTTTTTAAAATACTAAAACAAAACTAACTAACTCAATTTTCATATTTAAATTCTAAACAATTTATTTATAATGACTTACAACGTAAGTATTACCTATATATTGTGTGAAACTCAAAAAATATTATAGATTCCTTATTTTTTTACTTAAATCTTTATAAAGTCCCATAAATTCTAGGCTTCGCAAAAAAAATTAATTTGTATTATTGGTATATTTTTAAGTACTTTTGATTAAATTTAATAAAAAAATGGCCGATAATTTAAAATTTGCAGTAATTGGTGGCGGAAGTTGGGCAACAGCTATAGCTAAAATGTTGTGCGTAAATCTTCCCGAGATTTCATGGTATATGCGAAATGATGCTGCTATAGAACACATTAAAACCCATAAACACAATCCAAATTATTTAAGTTCTGTTGAGTTTGATAACAAAAAACTAAAACTCACCAATGACATCAACGAAGCGGTTGCTTATGCTGATTATATCATCTTTGCAATACCTTCAGCCTTCTTGAATGGTGAATTAGAAAAACTGACAGTTTCTCTAAAAGACAAAGTAATTTTTTCTGCCATAAAAGGAATTGTTCCCGAAACCAGTTTAATCGTAGGGGAACATTTTCATTACAAATACGACATCCCTTATTACAATATTGGAGTAATTACAGGGCCTTGCCACGCCGAAGAAGTAGCTCTTGAAAGACTATCTTACTTAACCATTGCTTGTGGTGATCCAGACAAAGCCTGCACAGTTGCAAAAAATTTATCTAGTAATTATATCAAAGCCAAAATCTCTGACGACATTATAGGCACGGAATATGCTGCGATGCTAAAAAACATTTATTCTATTGCTGCCGGGATTGCACACGGATTGGGTTATGGAGATAATTTCCAATCGGTGATTATGAGTAATGCAATTCGTGAGATGAAAAAATTCATCAAGAAAGTGCATAAAATGAAGCGAAACATTAATGATTCTGCCTATTTGGGCGATTTACTAGTTACGGGTTATTCTGTTTTTTCCAGAAACAGAATGTTCGGAAATATGATTGGAAAAGGATATACCGTACAAGCCGCACAAATGGAGATGAGTATGGTTGCCGAAGGATATTATGCTGTAAAAAGTGCTTACAAACTTAACCAAGGTTATGGAGCCAAAACCCCTATTATTGATGCTGTTTACGCTATTTTATACGAAGGGAAAGAAGCCAAAGCTGTGTTTAAAAAACTGACTGAGGAACTTGATTAGTTTTCAGATTTCAGTCTGAAGATTTCAGATGGAGAAAAAACAATAAAAAAGGCATTTTCTAATTTAAGAAAATGCCTTTTTTACTTATTATTACTTTTGCTATTTGACCATCACTCCATCAACAAATAAAAGTGGTACTTCTTCAACTGCATTTTCATTAATGCCATTAGCTTTGAATATAAATTTTTTGTCGTATAATGTGTTTCCTATGAAATAGGTTACCATAAACTCATTGTTGAGCGCCAATACACTTTTTTCAACCATTTCGATTTTTACTACAGAAACAGCTGGAACTTCCATAAAAGCGTGACGCAAAAGAGAAGTCTTCTTCATTTCGCCATCTATAGTTCCAAAAGCTTTGGAAACTACCATAACACTGTCTAGTTGGAAATCGCTGTCATTTATTAAATAGGCATACCACACTTTTTCCATAAAATCGTCGCTCCATTCTTGAACGGCAGCAAGGAATACGTTTTCTACTTCGGGGATGTTAATGTCTTTTTTCATTGTTGTCAAAAGTTATAAAGCCGAAAGTCGAAAGTCCCAAATGCTGAAACTTTCGACTTTCGGCTTTTGACTTAAATTATATGCTGGATTTAAATTGCTCTAAAAAACGCACGTCATTCTCATAGAACATACGGATGTCGCCAATTTGGTATAATAACATCGCTATACGCTCAATTCCCATTCCAAATGCGAAACCATTGTATTCGTCTGGATTGATGTCACAGTTTTTAAGCACATTCGGGTCTACCATTCCGCAACCCATGATTTCCAACCAGCCAGTTCCTTTTGTAATTCTATAATCGGTTTCCGTTTTTAGACCCCAATAAATATCAACCTCGGCACTTGGTTCCGTAAAGGGAAAATAGGAAGGACGCAAGCGGATTTTTGATTTCCCGAACATCTCTTTGGTAAAATACAGCAGCGTTTGTTTCAAGTCGGCAAAGGAAACATCTTTGTCAATATACAATCCTTCCACTTGGTGAAAGATACAATGTGAGCGAGAAGAAACAGCTTCATTACGAAAAACTCTTCCTGGCGAAATCGTTCGAATAGGCGGTTTGTTGTTTTCCATATAACGCACCTGTACAGATGAAGTGTGCGTACGCAACAATATATCGGGATTGGTTTGTATGAAAAATGTATCCTGCATATCACGTGCTGGATGGTATTCTGGCAAGTTTAATGCAGTAAAATTATGCCAATCGTCTTCAATTTCAGGACCTTCGGAAACGTTGAATCCGATGTTTGAAAAGACATCTATAATTTGGTTTTTTACCAATGAAATAGGATGACGGGAACCAATAATCGTTGGTTCAGCCGTACGGGTTAAATCACCATAAAATCCTTTGATTTCTTCTTTGCTGGCTAAAGCTTCCTGAATGGATTTTACTTTGTCTTCGGCCGAAGTTTTAAGCAAATTGATTACTTGTCCAAATTCCTTTTTTTGGTCATTGGGTACATTTTTGAATTCAGCAAAAAGGTCTTTCAATAATCCTTTGGTTCCCAAGAATTTTATTCTAAACACCTCTAGTTCTGCTGGATTTTGTGTGGAGAAAGCCTGTGCTTCGCCAATATATTCTTTTATCTTGTCTATCATTTTCATTCCGTAATTGAGAGTGCAAATTTAGGAAAAAGTTGGAAGTTAGAAGTTAGAAGTTAAAAGTATTTCATGCCTCTAGTCTAAAATCTTACATCATTAATCAATCACTTCTCTTTCCAGAAAATAATTAACGATGGCTTCTTTCATCAAAACCGATTGTTCCCCTGCTTTTAAAGGAGGTAATTGCTCTTTTACTTTGTAATGAGGCCAGCCGTCTTCATCAAAAAATTCGAATTCATAGAATCCATAGGGCTCCAATAATCGACAAATAGCAATGTGCATCAAATTGAGTTTTTCGTCTTTTTTGTATTCGCGATGTACTTTACCCAATTCCTGTACTCCAATTAAATAAATTATGGCATCCAAATCCAAATCTTCTCCTTGTGAAAATTGGTTCGAAAGTATATCGACAAGCCGTTCCCAGCGCTCTTTCAGTTGTGTGTCTCTTGACATTTTTATCATTGATTGTAGATTAGCGATTCTTGATTGCAGATTTATTCCGCAGATTTTCAAAAATGAAATCGAATTATTTTGACAAAGATAAGAACTTGAAAATTGACAATGGTTACCGAACAATTCTTTTATCTTTGCGCCTTTAATATTTAAAATAAATAAATGAGTTTTTTTGATATTATCATAGGTGGTTTCTTGTGCTATTCGTTGTATAAAGGAATCAGAAATGGGCTTTTTGTTGAATTGGCTTCCTTTGTTTCCCTTATTTTGGGGATTTACATTGCCATAAAATTTTCGGATGTACTTACAACTATTTTATCAGGTTGGTTGCATTGGAATCCTTATACTATTCAAGTTTTTGCCTTTATCCTAACTTTTATTGTCGTGGTTATTGGCATTTATATACTTGGAAAATTCTTGACCAATATAGCCGATTTTGCCTTTTTGGGCTGGATTAATAGTCTTGGTGGTGGTTTTTTCAGAGTATTGAAAACCATTTTGATCATCAGTATATTTTTTACGATTTTCGAAAAAATAAACTACCACAACTATCTGGCCAAAAAAGAGACTCTTGACAAATCGATTTTCTTTAACCCAATTCAAAAAATAGCAGGCTTTGTTTTTCCGTCTATTGAAAAATGGTACGATAAGGCGAGGAAGTAGCTCGCTGTCTTCAGGTTGCAGATAGCAATAGGCAGATTTTAGATTTCTTGAATCTAATAAGATTAGTCTATTATCAAATCAAATACTGAACACCAAAAAATAGAGTAGCCCATAGTTGAAACTATGGGCTACTCTATTTATAAATTTAATCGTTTTCTTTTAGAAAATTATCAATCTGAATACTAATACTGAAATCTGCCTACTGCTATCTGAAAAACTAATCCTTCACTTCTTTAATCGAGTTGCTGTCAATCCAACCTTCAGTTCCATCAGTCAGTTGAATTTTTTTCCAGCTTCCTATAGTTTCTTCGACATATACTTTAGTTCCTTCATGTAAAACAAAAATGGCTGAACTAGCCTTTTGGGGTTCGCTTCGTACATCTGTAGATTCAGCAAAAACGATAGCTGGCCTTTCATTGTCAAAATGACTTTTCTCAAAAAATGCTGCCGAAATACTCATCACAACGAGCAATAGTATTACAAACATTCCCAAAAAGAAAATTCTTTTTACAAGAGCTGTTTGAGAAAAATAATAACCCATAAAAAACAATAGGAACAACATCGCAAAAGCTATCGTTATCCAAGCCCAAGTATCAAAAGGATAAATCCCCGTAAAATCTCTAAGCAGCTTCGCAAAACCTACTTTTGGAACCACTTTAATTTCATCTATAGTATGTTTTTGAGCAAATTTTATATTGTTTAAAACGTCTTTATCGGAAGGATCCAAAACCAAAGCTTTTTCATAATAATAAATAGCTGATGCAGTTTCCTGAAGCTTGTAATAACAATTTCCTAAATTGAAATACAATTCGGCTGATTCTTTGTTCGTTGCCAAAACCGATTCATATTCTTTGGCGGCGGCCTCATACTTGCCGTTTTGGTATAAATTGTTCCCTTTTTCAAAACCCGTTTGAGCAAAGAAAACTTGCGAGATAAATAATAATAATAATAATATGTAAGAAATATTTTTCATTTTAAATAAATATAAATATCGAATGTCTATTATTTCGAAATCAAAAATTAAATCTGTTTTTCCAATTCAGAAATGATGGCTACTGCTTTATCAAAATCGTGTTGTATCGTTGCACTCGATGATGGCGCATATCTCGCAATCTCGCAGTTCTCAGTTAGTGCAATAAAACTACTTACCGCTTCTGGACTAGCTTTCCTGGACAGTAATAAATCTTGAATATTATCTTTACTCATTTCTGAAGTTTCGATATGTAACTTGGCTTTCAAGAAATTGTGCATTGCTTTTTCTAAAGCAACATAGAAAGGCTCCTTATTATTGATTTGTTTCTTGGCTTCCGATAGATACTTCTTAGCCAATTTATTGTTCATCTTAATTCTATTTCCAAAAACATCACTATCGATTGCCTCTTTTTTCTTTTTGAATAATACAATTATAGGAAGTAACAAAAATGGTAAAAACAATAACCCATAGAATTTATAGGAACCAAAAAATACAGGTTCATTTCTTGTGGTAAGTTCCGTTTTTAAGTCAATGTATTTAAACTGTTCAACTCCTTCAATTTTGTTTTTATCAACACTAGCATTTGTTGGTGTCTCAGCAGTTTGTGTTGGCCCGTCGAGAACATTGATTTTAATCTCGGATGAACTAATTGTTTTATAGGTACCGGATCCTAAATCAAAATACGAAAAATGCATTGGTTTAATTACATAATCGCCTTTGTATTGTGGTATAATGGTATACGAATCCGATATTTTACCAGTCATTCCAGAAAGTGGCGTATTTACTTTCTCATCATGAACAGGATCATACATTTCTAATGCATTAGGTACTTCTGGTTTTGGCAAGGTAAATAATTTAAGATTCCCTGTACCTGTCACACTTAAAAGTAAATCCAAACTTTCTCCGTTTTTTAAAGTTGTTTTAGATGGTATTGCTTTGAAATCAAATTTACCGACAGCACCTGTAAAATCAATAGGTTTTCCTGCTTCTGGTAGCGGTTTAACATAAATCGTTTTGGCTCCTGCCGATACTCTTTTATTGCCTTCGGTCACAATCACTCGGCCAAAAATATCTCTACGGTTTGTTGGCAGCTGCACATCGATATCCAACGCCAAAGGCTCAATAACAAGCTTCCCTGATTTTTGAGGATACAAAATTATTTTCTTTAAAACAATGTAGCGGTATTTTTCCCCTTTGAAAGTTCCTTCTTCGGCTACTAACCGTTTAATATCAATATTTTGACTCCAAAAATCATTGTACTTTGGTTTACTCAATTCTTTCCAATTTGTGATTCCTATATTGTAACTGAAATACAATTTATAAACCGCCGTAATAGGCTGATTAATGTAAGGATTGGTATTTGAAATATCGGCAACCAAATACAGATTATCATCGGCCGAAACCTGTGAATCATTAGGGTCTCGCGGCTGTTCTGTAGCCGCAGTCACATTGATTTTTATCGGTTGTGTTTTGTAAATCTGCCCATTATATTCAATAACTGCTTGCTTGATAACTAATGTCCCTTTTTGATTGGGCAACAAAAAATAAGAATAACTTTTCTCGAAAGATGTTTTTCCATTGATCCAAGATTGACTCACTTGCTGACTTGGCCCAGCAATGATTCGAAAGCCATCAAAAGAGGGTTGGACAAAATTATCACCATCAATATTCATCACAAAATCGATGCGCAGTCTCTCGTTGAGTCCAAGCGTCGTTTTGCTTACTCTTGCCTCAAATTGCACTTGAGCCAAAAGTCCTTGAAAACTTAATAGGAATAGAATTAAATATCTTTTCATTACTTGTTTAATCATTTATTATTGAACTGTTTATTTCTTTAACTGTTTAATCGTTGAACTGTTTTATTTATAAACAAATCAACGATTAAACAAATCAACTAAATCTTACCAATCTTTCTCTGTTTTTACAGGAGAACTTTTTACTTTATTAGCATTTACTTTATCTTGGATTTTCTTTTCCTCATTGTTTACTGCATCCAAAAGATTTTCTAATCGTTGTTTTGAAATTCCTCCTGGTTTTGGCTTGGGTTGCCCTTGGTCGTCTTTGGGTTTGCCCTCTTTTTTATTTTTGTCACCCTCTTTGTTATCGTCCTTTTTGTCTTTGTCTTTATCGCCGTCTTTTTTGTCGTCTTTCTTTTTGTCGTCTTTCTTGTCGTCCTTTTTATCTTTGTCTTTGTCCTTATTCTTGTCTTTATTTTTATCGTTTTTTGGAGGAGGGTTGTCTTTTAGCATTTTTTTGGCCAAAGCATAATTATAACGTGTTTCTTCATCTTCAGGATTGTTTCGTAAAGCATTTTTATACGCTTCTACCGCTTGTGTGTAATCCTTCTCTTTCATGAAAACATTCCCTAAATTATGAAACGCTTTGTGCTTTTGAGGTCTTGATTTTAAATTCTTCAGCGCATTAGCATACGCATATTTCGATTCCGAAAACTGATTTTGTTTATAAATAGCATTCCCTAAATTATATGAAGCTACGGTTCTGCTTGGAAACTTAGAGTATGAAATCCTATAATCAGCTTCAGCGTCTACAAAATTCTTAGCTACAAATTCCTCATTTGCTTTGGGCAAAACTTTGTCCTTCTCTTGGGCATTTGCCACAAAAGTTAAAATCAGTAGTAGTAAGTATATAATTTTATTTTTCATTTTTATTTATAAGTTCCTTTCAAAATATATAACAACTATTGAATTGTTAGTTTACCTTGATCTTAATATTTTATTCATTTTCGTTAAATAAATTCAATCTATTTACCCATTTGGTTTTTCTGTCTAAAAAGAAAACATCCATAAATAATAACACAAAACCAATACCTAAAAACCATTGAAACTGTGATTGAAAGTCGGCCATTTGTGTAGCTTCAAATTCGGTTTTTTGAATTTTATCCAATGTGGCTTTGATGTATTCCAAGACTTCTTTGGTATTGTTTCCGTTTACATAACCACCACCCGTAATTTTGGCAATAGTTGCTAGACTGTTTGGATTCAATTTGGTGATTACCACTTCTCCATTGTTGTCTCTCTGATAGCTTTCTACAATTCCATTCTTTTTTAATGGAATTGTCCCTCCTTTTTCGGTACCCAATCCAATAGTGACAATTTTCATTCCTAGCTTCTTGGCTTCCTCCGCTGCGGCTTCGGCTCCTTCAGAATGATCTTCCCCGTCCGAAATCATAATCATCAATTTGCTGGTCTTACTTTTATCATCAAAATATGTTCCAGACAATTTTATCGCTTCATCAAGTGAAGTCCCTTGAGACGAAACCATTCCTGGTCCCATACTCTGCAAGAACATTTTGGCTACGCTATAATCGGTAGTTATTGGTAATACCGGAAATGCACTGCCTGCATAAGCCACAATTCCTATTCTATCGCTCCCCAGTTGATTGATGATTTGGGAAACGATTTGCTTACTTTTTTCCAAACGGCTTGGTGCAACATCCTCGCAAAGCATACTTTTTGAAACATCCATCGCAAACACGATATCAATTCCTTCTCTTTTTACGGTTTCTACTTTAGTTCCAATTTTGGGATTGACCAATCCAAAAATCAAAGCTATTAATGCTAAAAGCATTACAACCAATTTCAAAAAAGGCTTGAACCCAGAACGTTCTGGGCTAAGTCTTTTTATTACTTCTAAATCGCCAAACTCGCGTTGCTTCTTTCTTTTCCAATATAAATTAACCAGAAAAAGCACCACCACAACCGGTAGTATAAAAAGAAGGTATAAATAGTTGCGTTCGTCTAATTCCATTTTTAATTTTAGATTTCTGAATTTAGATTTTAGATTTTTTATTCTAAAATTGTGAATCTAAATTTGATGTTTTTAATTTCTTATTGTTTAGTTTTCTCAAATTTACCCTTTGTGAATTAGGCCGCTAGATAAAACTCCTGTAAACTGTATTGCGCAAACCTATTTCCACTAACAATAAAAACCCAGCCAATAAAACAAAAGGTCTGAATTTTTCGTCGTAATCATAGAATTTTAATTCTTCTATTTCTGTAGTTTCCAGTTTATTAATTTCGCTATAAATTTGGGCCAATTTGTCATTACTGGTTGCTCTAAAATATTTTCCACCAGTTTTTCTGGCAATATTCTTCATCAATTGCTCGTCAATCTCAACCTTCATCATTTGAAATAACAATTGTCCATTTGGTCCGATAGCATAAGGAGATTCAGCCATTCCATTGGTACCTATACCAATAGTATATACTTTTATGCCATACTGTTGCGCAATATCAGATGCTGTTTCCGGTTCGATAAAACCAGCGTTATTTACTCCGTCTGTCAATAAAATAACTACTTTACTTTTGGCTTTACTGTCCTTGAGGCGGTTTACTGCTGTAGCCAATCCCATTCCAATACCAGTTCCATCTTGTAAAACATTATCGTATTTGATGCTTCTGATCGCGTCTTGGATAACCGCTTTATCACTCGTTACAGGTGATTTTGTATACGCTTCAGATGCATACACCACCAGTCCTATTCTGTCATTGGGTCTTTCCTCAACAAAATCAGCGGCCACTCTTTTTAGCGCTTCCATTCGGTTTGGCTTAAAATCTTTGGCAAGCATACTACCAGATACATCGACCGCCACCACAATATCGATTCCTTTTGTGGTTTTGGTTTTATTGCTAATGTCAACAGTTCTAGGTCTAGCCATTGCTACAATTAATAATGACAATGCCAATAATCGCAAAACATCTAACCCTGGTTTTAATTTTGCCAATAAAGAATCTGATCCTTTAAACCCTTGAAGCGAACTCATTTTTAGGGTTGCAGATTGTTGGTTTCTTTTCCAAACTAGCCATACAATTGCTAATGGAATTAAAAGAAACAACCAAAAAAATTCTGGATTTAAAAAGGTTATTTTTGCCATTAGTTACTTGCTGATTTAAGTTCTACCGAATTCATAATACGGTCTGATAATTCCGTTGCATATCGATCCCCTTCTTCATGAAGAATCATAATTTGTTGCAATCCACCTTCTTGCCCAAAAAGCAATATTTCATAATATATTTTGGAACTCGTTTCGTTTTTACCATCAATTCTTGAAAACGTGCCGTAGCCTTTTTTACCTGTTATCCCTTTATTGGTTTGAAAGTCTTCCTCCTTAACAATCATATTTTGCGCTCCTTGACTTTCCAATACTTTTAAAGAACTTTCTATAGCTTTAGACAAATCCAATGCCCCTTCTTTTTTATATTTTATAGTAGAGACCATAATATAAAAGTTATCCAAAAGACTTCCATATCCAAAAGATTGCATCTCTTTTATGAGTGCCATTCCGTCTTTTGGCAATGATTTTGTCAAATCCATTCGCTTCAAGACTTTTGGTGTTTCTACAATAACTCCTGGATTTCCATATTCACTTTTGACCCATTCTCCCTCCAATAATTCTTTGGTTGGATGTCCTAATATATTGTCTTTTACATAATCAAATCCTTTGGTCGCAATAAAGAAGGTTGTCGTCGCAAAAAGTAAAAAAAGAACAGATCCAATGGCAATTGCAATGCGTTGATTTCTCTTTTTTCTAAGCAACATTTTGATTTGCTTTTGCTTTTGGGCTTCATTCAAAATAGTATCTTCTTCAATTGGCACTTCAACCGGAATCGCTTCATCAAGTGTCAAAATCGCTTTTTGAATTCTATTTCTATCTTCGGTAATTTCAAATTCCAACGGCTTTGATTTGGCAAATTTCACTAAATCGGCTTGTTTCAAAACGGTAAATAAATTCTCAATCGTTTCTTGTGAAAGCTTCATTTTTTTCTTCAATGACGCCGCTTTAAGGCCCTCAATCAATTCCGAAGTCGTGCTTTCCATGGCTGGAATCTCTATCGCTTCTTCGATATAATTTCTGGTAATATCCGTCAATTCACTATAATATGCTTTAACCTCACCATGTTGCCAAAGCTCTTTTTTCTCCAAAGTATTAAGTAAACTTGTGGCTTTTTCTATTGGTGTTTTATAAACTTCTTCTTCAATTTTTTTCTTTTGGCGAATTTTGATATACCAATAAACGAAAGCTCCAATGCCTAAAATCAATAGGATTCCCAAAAGATATTTCCACCAATCTCCTAATGAATCTTCCGCTTTTACAATATCTTTAATGTCGTACATTTTTTGTCTTAATGTATCAACTTGAACATTTGCTACCTCCACTTTTATGGAATCGGTCAAAAACGTCTTATTGTTTATCAGAATTTTGATGCTTGGAATCGTATATCGCCCCGAATCAAATTGAGTTAAACCATACTTTTTGATTAATTCGTAGCGATCGTCTTTTCTGATGGTGTCAATTGGGTACGACTGAATTACCTCCAACGCTCCAATATTTTTTAGTTTTGGAAAAACCACTTTAGACAACGTATCTACCGAAGTTTTTAAAGTCAATTTAAACTCAGCTCCAATTTTATTTTTTGTGGTATCAATACTGGTAACTACTTTTTGCTGTGCAAAAAGTGAAGTCGTAAACAGTAAGTACATTAATAATTTTTTAAACATCGATTTTGGGAAATTTTTACCTTGATTTAAAATAGCCTAACAATTTGGTGACATAACTTTCATCCACTCTCGTGTTTACAATGCCTGAACCCGATTTGCTGAAAGTTTCTTTAAAATAATGTACATGGTCATGATAGTATTTCTCATAATTCATTCGCACCGATTTTGACCCGGTATTAATCAATTGTGTTTCGCCGGTTTCTGCATCTAACATCGGAACCATTCCCAGATTTGGCATTTTTTCTTCTCGAATGTCATACACTCTAATGCCTGTGATATCATGCTTTTTGGAAGCAATCTTCAAAGTTTGCTCATAATCTCCAGACATGAAATCGGAAATAACGAATACAATGGCTTTCTTTTTTTGAGTTCCTGATAAAAACTTCAAAGCTTGAGCAATATCGGTTTTGTAGCTTTTAGGTTCAAATTCTATCAGTTCCCGAATGATACGCAATACGTGTGATCTCCCTTTTTTAGGTGGAATATACAATTCGATTTGATCCGAAAATAAAATCAATCCAATTTTATCATTATTTTGAGTGGCCGAAAAAGCCATTGTTGCAGCAATTTCGGTAACAATTTCTTTCTTGAATTGATTTTTGGAGCCAAAACTTTCAGAACCCGAAATGTCCACCATTAACATCATTGTTAATTCTCGTTCTTCCTCAAAAACTTTGACATGTGCTTCATTATAACGAGCAGTTACATTCCAATCAATGGCGCGAATATCATCTCCAAATTGGTATTGACGCACCTCGCTAAAAGTCATTCCGCGTCCTTTGAACGAGGTATGGTACTCTCCCGAAAAGATATGATCGCTCAATCTTCGGGTTTTGATTTCTATTTTACGTACCTTTTTTAAAAGCTCTTTTGTATCCATTTCTCTAGTAATTAGTAATTAGTGAATAGTGAATAGTAACCAACCAAGGCTAATTACTATTCACTTATTACTATTCACTTTTATGGTACTTCGATTTCGTTTATGATTTTATTGATGATGTCTACCGATGTAATGTTTTCGGCTTCGGCTTCATAGGTTATTCCAATTCTATGACGCAAAATATCATGTACAACAGCACGTACATCTTCAGGAATTACGTATCCACGACGTTTGATAAACGCATAACATTTGGCGGCAGTTGCGAGGTTTATGCTTCCACGTGGTGATGCTCCAAAACTGATTAAAGGCTTCAAATCAGCCAATTTATATTTCTCCGGGTAACGAGTGGCAAAAATAATATCCAGTATGTATTTCTCTATTTTTTCATCCATGTAAACCTCACGAACCGCTTCTTGCGCGCGTAGAATTTGCTCAACAGAAACAACTGCATTTACTTTGTCATAACTTCCTTTAAGGTTTTGACGAATAACCAAACGCTCATCTTCCATCTTTGGATAATCAATAACCGTCTTCAACATAAAACGATCGACTTGTGCTTCCGGCAATTGGTATGTCCCTTCTTGTTCAATAGGGTTTTGAGTTGCCAACACTAAAAAGGGTCTGTCTAATTTGAAAGTAGTATCACCAATGGTTACTTGTTTTTCCTGCATCGCCTCTAATAATGCTGATTGCACTTTGGCAGGCGCACGGTTAATCTCATCCGCAAGAACGAAATTAGCAAAAATCGGTCCTTTTTTGATAGAAAACTCATTTTGCTTGATATTATAGATCATAGTTCCAACAACATCGGCAGGCAATAAATCTGGAGTAAACTGGATTCGACTAAAAGAACCTTGAATCGCTTGCGAAAGGGTATTAATAGCCAATGTTTTTGCCAATCCTGGAACCCCTTCCAATAAAATATGTCCTTGACCCAAGAGTCCAATTAACAATCTTTCGACCATGTGCTTTTGTCCCACAATAACTTTGTTCATTTCCATAGTGAGAAGGTCTATAAAAGCACTCTCTCTTTCGATTTTTTCATTGATTGCTCTAATGTCTAAAGTCGTTGTATTTTCTTCCATATTTATGTTTTTATTCCCTTAATTTTTTATCTCTTTTATTTGATGGTGCAAATTGAATTTTTTTTTAGACGTAAGATGTTAAAGAATGGTTAAAACTTCGACCAATCCCCTAATTTTAAGGACGAATTATGATAGTATTTACCTATTTTTAAGAACTAAAAAAAATAAATATCAAATTCGTAGATTTAACCCCTAAATCAATAGGGGAATAAAAATAAAAAACCATGAGTAAAATTCCATTTTCAAAAATAATTGCAGGTACAATGACTTGGGGAGTTTGGGGCAAAAACTGCAGCACTGAACAAATGATCGCATTAATGAATACATGCCTTGAAAACGGCATTTCGACCTTTGACCACGCAGATATTTATGGCGGATATACAACCGAAGGAGCCTTCGGAAAAGCTTTTGGCGAAAGTCAAATAAACCGAAAAGACATCCAATTAATTTCTAAATGTGGCATCCAAATGATGTCCGAAAACAGAAACAATTCTATTAAACATTATTCGTACTCCAAGGAGTATATTATAGCCTCAGCCGAGCAGTCTTTAAAGCATTTGCAAACGGACTATTTGGATCTTTTGCTATTGCATCGCCCAAGCCCATTAATGCAAGTGGATGAAATTGCCGAAGCGGTCGAAAAATTAAAAATAGAAGGAAAGATTTTGGATTTTGGAGTATCCAATTTTACCCCAAGTCAAAGCAATTTAATTGAGACAAAAACCAAAATAAATTACAATCAAATTGAATTTTCAATTACCCATTTAGAACCAATGCTTGACGGAAGTTTGGACCACATGCAAACCAACCGAACCACTCCTATGTGCTGGTCACCTCTTGGATCTGTTTTTAGAAATGACAATGAACAGTCGCAACGTATAAAAATAGTAGCTAATAAATTGGCTATTAAGTATGCTGTGTCCGATGACATTATTTTATTGGCCTGGATATTGAAACATCCGGCAGGAATTTTTCCAGTTTGTGGCACTTCCGATCAAAACAGACTTGCCCATTTGATGCAGGCTACGACCATTGAAATGGAATTGGAGGATTGGTTCTCACTGTGGACAGCAAGTACCGGAAATGATGTACCTTGATTGAGACAAAGCAATATATTGATAATTAAAAAACAGAAACACAGTTAAAAATCTTGGCTGTGTTTCTGTTTTTAAAATTTAACTTAATTCATTCTCTACAATATGATGTTACCCATATCAGCAACCGTTCCATTAACAACAACTACACCAGTAACAGTTTTTACCAATTTACCCGAGGCGATGTCTGGAGTTATGGTAACTGTATAATTTCCAACAGGTAATCCATCCAATTGAAACACCCCTTCTTCATTTGCATAGGCTGAAACAGTATTTGTTCCGACTTGAACCGAGGCCATTACTTGAAATCCAACTAGAACTGGACTAATAGTGCCTTTAATACTCCCCGAAGTTTCCTTTGTTGAAACTCGGATTACTGGGTGCAAGTTGTAGATATCCGAAGCACCAGTCTCAACAACGATCGAGTGTTCCACATCAAAATCCAATAAGAATTCATAAGTTTTATCGGCTAACAAATTTTGATTAATTTTTAATTTTAAACCCGATTGTTGTCCGCTAGGTGTCTTCAAAGCGTGTGTAGTGCCATCTTTAAGTACCACAGTATTGTTCTCTCCAAGCAGTAATCTAATTTGTCCTAGATTCCCTGAAGGAATCATATTATCAGCCAATAAAACATTTACTCCTCCTGTTAACTCAAGTAAATTATAAATACCAAGATTTTTTCCAATACTTACCCATCCTTGATCATCCGTGTTTAAGTTGCTTTTTATCAAAACATCTTTCACCTCAACATTTACTTCTTTATAATCTCCCGGAGCATCCGAAAGCCTAATCATAACGCCTGATGTTCCTGTAGAATCATCATTGTTACTGCATCCCGTTAAGAACGAACCTAACATAAGCATTGCAAAAAAACTCAATGCACTTAATTTAATCTTTTTCATAATTTTTTGTTTTTCTTTTTTAGTAAATTTAGAACGTATAACAGCAAATTTTAGAACGTATACTTTTTCGATTTAGTGTAAGTTTAATTTAAACTATCCTGTATTAACAATGATTAACAAGCGTCTTCTTATCAAGAACTTATTGGCTCACAATGATGAAAGCAGTTTTTATGATAAAAAACGACAGCTAAATTTGCATTCGCGAGAGGGGAAAGCTAAATTTTTGAAACACATTTGTGCGTTATCCAATTCAAATCCTACCAATAATTCCTACATCGTCGTGGGAGTTGAAGATGAAAATAATCAGATTGTGGGAGATGATTTTTTTGATGACAGTCGAATTCAGAATTTAGTAAATGCTTTTCTTGAAAATCCTCCCAAGATTCAATATGAAAATGTCCCTTTCCCAAATTTACCAAAAGACAAAGTAATTGGATTGGTAACCATAAAGCCCAAAAGCAAAACTTCTTCCTTCAAAAAAGGGATTCATACGATTCCGATCAATAGTGTTTTTATACGGCAGGGCAGCAATACAATGCCTGTTGAAGGCGAGGTCGAGAAAAATTATCAAAACATTGAAACGGTTATTGGCATCGAAAATAATTCGAGAAACAGTATCGAATATACCCTTGATGGCGTTATTGATTTTATGAATTTCCGCCACAAAGACATGGCGCCAAAATACAAAGTTTTCAAGGAATTGTTTGTGATTTGTTGGGCCGGAATAGCAAAAAAATCAAGAAATAAAACCTATTTATCCCGAGTTGATATTGAATTGATTAACGAACAAATCAAATTATTCTATTCGGCTCAAGATGTAGTTGAGATTAGTTATGACGAAGATAGTTTTACGATTATTGAATACGTCCCTTTGGGGTTGAATGATATAACCAGTTATTACCCACTAGAACAACAAAAAATTTATTTTCATGATAATGGATACTATAAAATCGATCGAAAAATACTTTTCGAACCGCCAGAATACAACAGGAAAATGTTGTTTCATATTTATAATTCAAACATTGCACTGCTCCACAAATTAGAAAAAAACATCCGATTATCCGAGCGTGAAAAAAAAGATTTGAACCATTTGCCCTCCACCTTTATGATTTGTTATCTCAATGGTTTTGAAGATGCCAAACAAAAATTAATAGATGCAAAAGCGTTACTAAAGCCGTATTCGCAAGTGTACCTTTCGTTTAAAGAAGCCTTAAGAATCCTAAGGAAGATGAAGTATGATGTACAATAGCATTTCCTATTGCAATCGAATTTCTTTTATTAGCTGAATAGACCTATTATCCAAACAACCACATCATTTATAATATGACAAATAAAATTGGTCATTAAAAGCAATAAAGTAAGAAGTGCATTCATTTTGAAAATTTTAAGTAAAATTATAAAGATTCCTTATATCATGCAATCACTAAAAATAGTGATATTTTTTGAAACTCAAAAGTACTGAAAAATACTATACTATCAATCGCCATAACATTGACATTCAACGGATAAAATAGCTTTTAGACGTGTTTATTCTTAATAAAAACTTAAATTCTTCAAGAAGAATTAATTTTACTCTTTCAAAAATATTTCATAATTAAAAATCAAGATTTTTTTATTTTCACTGTTTTAAATTAAGTTACTTAGACCATCTCTTCCAAAAAAATAACAAACCACAATTCTTTTCCCTTATTTTTGTAAAAGAACAAATCGAGAATAAATGAGAACATTAGTAGTAGGTGATATACATGGTGGTTTGAGAGCCTTACATCAAATTCTGGAAAGAGCTAACGTAACCCCAAATGACAAACTCATTTTCCTGGGAGATTATGTGGATGGCTGGAGTCAGTCTCCACAAGTAATCGATTTTTTGATTGCATTGAAAGAAACGCACGATGTTGTATGCATTCGTGGCAATCATGACGAACTGTTAAGAGAATGGCTCAAAGACAGCAAAGACAACGAACAATGGTATCAGCATGGTGGAGAGGCCACTGTTTTGGCTTACCTAAATGTAGACAGTGAAACCAAACAAAAGCATGTAAAATTTTTGGAGTCTCTGGAAGATTATTACCTGGACGATCAAAATAGGATGTTCATTCATGCAGGATTTACCAATATGAATGGGGTAAATTTTGAATATTTCCCTAAATTATTTTATTGGGATCGGACGCTCTGGGAAGCCGCATTGGCATTAGATCCAAAAATGAAACCGGATCATCTGTATTATCCCAAACGATTTACATTGTACAAAGAAATCTATATTGGTCATACTCCCGTTTCCAGAATTGGCAAAACCACTCCCGTGCAAAAAGCCAACATCTGGAATATTGACACTAGCGCTGCTTTCAAAGGACCGCTGACGATTCTTGATGTTGATACCAAAGAATTTTGGCAAAGCGAACCCCTGCCTAGTTTATATCCTAATGAAAAAGGCCGGAATAAAATCTAAATACTATATTTGCCAAAAATTTATTACCTATTTTATATTATGAAAAAGATTATTACAGTTTTATTTTTAGTTTCTTTTGGAATAACAAATGCGCAACAAGCCTTCAAAGGTAAAGGCGATGCAAAGATTAATATTGGTGCTAATCTGCAAGATGGCGGTTCAGGGATTCAAGCATCTGCTGATTTTGGTCTTGGTGAAAATTTCTCTTATGGATTTGTAGCTACTTATTTATTGGGAGTAGATGAATTTTCAGGTATCTATGGAGACAACACTTACTTTGAAGCAAAACCAGAATTTCAAGATCGTTTCGATGCAAAATTTAGAATTAATGCTAATTTAAGCAGTGTAATTGGTGTAGAACAATTAGATATTTATCCGGGTTTGAGCTTAGGACTACACAATTTTGGCGGTCATCTTGGCGGACGTTACTTTTTTACTGAAGGTTTTGGTATTTTTACTGAGCTTGGGTTTCCAATTGCAAAATACAGCAATGATAAAGAAGTATTTGATCATTTAAACAATCAGGTTACCTTTAGTTTAGGTGCTTCATTTAATTTAGATTAAATACCAAATAACCCAAATAAAAAGTGGCTTGTTTTAATTAACAAGCCACTTTTTTTATGCTTTAAATTGTCTACAAATCAAATTTGATTCCTTGTGCCAAAGGTAAACTTGTGGTGTAATTAATTGTATTGGTTTGACGACGCATATACACTTTCCAAGCATCAGAACCAGATTCTCTACCTCCACCTGTTTCTTTTTCTCCTCCAAAAGCACCACCAATTTCGGCTCCTGAAGTTCCAATATTGACGTTTGCAATTCCACAATCCGATCCTACCACAGATAAGAAATGTTCTGCTTCACGCAAATTGTTAGTCATAATCGCAGACGATAATCCCTGTGCGACTCCGTTTTGAACATCAATTGCATTCTCTATCGTACCTGAATATTTGATTAAGTATAAAACTGGTGCAAAAGTTTCGTGTTGCACAATTTCGAATGAATTTTGTGCTTCAGCAATAGCTGGTTTTACGTAACAACCACTTTCGTAACCTTCTCCAGAAAGCACACCACCTTCAACTAGAATTTTACCTCCTTCGGCAACAACTTTAGTTAAAGCACTATTGTACATTTCAACCGCTTGTTTATCAATTAATGGTCCAACGTGATTTTTCTCATCTAATGGATTTCCAATTCTTAGTTGACCGTAAGCAGATACGACAGCATCTTTTACTTTATCATAAATACTTTCGTGAATAATCAATCGACGAGTCGAAGTACAACGTTGTCCTGCGGTTCCAACCGCTCCAAAAACAGCTCCGATAACAGTCATTTTGATATCCGCATCCGGCGTTACAATAATTGCATTGTTTCCACCTAGTTCTAATAAAGATCTTCCTAGACGACCCGCAACAGTTTGTGCTACAATTTTACCCATACGAGTAGAACCCGTAGCCGAAATTAATGGAACACGTTGATCAGCAGTCATTAATTGACCAATTGTATAATCTCCGTTGATCAGACAGGAAATTCCTTCCGGAAGATTATTTTCTCTGATTACCTCAGCAATAATATTTTGACAGGCTATTCCACACAATGGTGTTTTCTCTGATGGTTTCCAAACACAAACATCTCCACAAATCCAAGCCAAAGCCGTATTCCAAGCCCAAACAGCTACCGGAAAGTTAAAAGCCGAAATGATTCCCACAATTCCCAAAGGATGGTATTGCTCATACATTCTGTGTCCTGGGCGTTCTGAGTGCATTGTTAATCCGTGCAATTGACGTGACAATCCTACTGCAAAATCGCAGATGTCAATCATCTCTTGTACTTCGCCGTATCCTTCTTGCAGTGATTTTCCCATTTCATAAGAAACCAATTTACCTAAAGCTTCTTTATTTTGACGCAGTTTATCTCCAAACTGACGCACAATTTCTCCACGTTGTGGTGCTGGCATCAATCGAAATGTTTTAAAAGCTTCGGCTGCAGTTTGCATTACCTTTTCATAATCAGCAGGTGTGCTCATTTTTACAGAAGCAATTAATTGACCATCTACTGGCGAAAAACTTTCTAAAATTGCACCATTTGAAAAATGATTAATCCCTGTTGAAGTTCCTTCATTTATGGTTTTTACACCCAATTGTGCTAATGCCTCTTTCATTCCAAATTGTTCTGCAATTGTTATCATTGTAACTTTTTTATTAAAATTTGTTATATTTTTTTCTGTAAAGATATTATTTAATCACGAAATTATACAATAAACAGTATAAAAAAAATTTATGAGACCAATTAAGTGTCTGTTTTATAAGGGAAAAACACCCATAATTAAACAATTGATAACCCATACAAAGTTAAAGTTAATATAGTACCATTATTTCACCTTTAAATAATTTTTTTTTATAAGATTTAGCTTTCAAAAATTAATTTAACACAAAAAAAACTTTCCTTAAAAAAGAAGAAGTAATTTTATAAACTGAAATTATTTTAAAATAATACTCTTCGAATATGACTTTTATTCATCGTTCTCTTATTGGTTTGCTCTTATTATCTATTCCTGTATTTGCACAAAAAAATGCTTTTCAAGTTGTTCCTCTTGGAGTAAAAGGGGGAATCGACGAAAAAAATCTCTCAGCCTATTTGGTCGCTCCTATAAATACCAATGATTACATCTGTCTTGATGCGGGGACTATAAATGCTGGAATCGAAAAAGCAATTGACAATAAAGTTTTTACCGTTTCATCAAATGAAGTTTTAAGAAAGTATATCAAAGGATATTGTATTTCTCATGCGCATTTGGATCATGTTTCGGGCTTGATCATTAACTCGCCAGCAGATTCTTCCAAAACCGTTTATGCTACCAAAAAATGTATGGAAATGATGGAAAAGCATTATTTTAATGGTGAAACTTGGGCTAATTTTGGTGATGAAGGTGTGGGTTTTCAGTTAAAAAAATACCATTTTAAAACGCTTGCCATTGGGGAAGAAACCAAAATCACCAATACCACAATGACCGTAAAAGCGTTTCCGCTAAGTCACGTGAATCCTTTTGAGAGCACTGCTTTTTTAATCCAAAACGGGAGGGATGCTGTTTTGTATTTGGGTGATACTGGGCCTGATTCAGTTGAAAAAAGTAATGATCTAAGCGAATTATGGCAAGCTATCACTCCTTTAATTCAAAACAAACAGTTAACAGGAATTTTTATTGAAGTTTCGTTTCCAAACGAGCAACCGGATAATCTATTGTTTGGGCATTTAACTCCCAATTATTTATTGAAAGAATTGCATAAACTGGAAGATTTAAGTGGTAAAGGAAGTTTAAAGAATATCAAAATTATCATTACTCATTTGAAACCGCCAACCAAAAATATATTAAAAATCAAAGAGCAATTACAAAAACAAAATGATTTAGGTGTACAATTAGTTTTTCCTGAACAAGGAAAGGTTTTTGAACTTTAGACCTAAAATTAACCACAAGGTTCGCAAAGTCTTACGTAATGATCGCAAAGCTTTTCGAACTTTAACGTTACTTCCAAATCCAACTTTACTTTTTCTCTTTTATCAAATAAATATAAACGGGAAAGTGGTCGCTAAAACCAATTTCCGTGAGTGAATGCCGTAACGGATATCCTTTGTATTTTCCGCTTTGCTGAATTAAAAAAGTCTTGTTGTAAATTCCCGCTTTCCAATATTGAAAAGAGCTGTAGTCCTTTTGCAACAGCGATCCCGAAACCATGACTTGGTCAAAAATATCCCAAGCGTCCCGAAAAGCAATCGTTCCCAATCCTTTATTGGCCATTTCTTCGAATGGGTTATAAATCTCTAATTCTCCAACATCCTGCATTTTGCCTTTGGCTTCCAATGTTTTTTTTACACTATTATTAAAAGGACTGTCGTTTAAATCTCCCATTGTTATCACTTTCGTATTAGGATTGATGCGTTGCAAAGAATCAATGATTTTTTTGTTTAAAGCTCCCGCAGCTTCCCGAAACGGACTCGATTTCTTTTCACCTCCAGCTCTTGATGGCCAGTGATTGACAATAATGTGAATTTCTTCCCCATTCAAAAAGCCTGTAACCAGCAATTGATCTCTGGTGTAAACTCTATGGTTTTTTGTGCTGATTTGCACAATATCTTCGTTGTCTACATTATCAGACAAATCCGTTTTCGCAACTTCTTTAGTCGGTTGCTCTCCTTTATATACATACAACGGAATATTGATGTAACTCGTGGGCTGAAATTGTTTCTTTTGATACAATAAAGCAACGTCGATTCCTCTTTTATCAGGCGAATCAAAATGGATAATTCCATAATCCTTATCCATTAATTTAGGTTGCTTGATTAAATCTTCCAGAACGCCTTGGTTTTCAATTTCGGCTCCGCCAATGAAAGTTGGGGAATTAGGATTTTCTCCAGTTCCAATCTCTGATAGAACCCGTGCCAAGTTTTCTAATTTTTGCTTATATTTTTTGGTGTTCCAATGTTGACTCCCGGTTGGAGTCCAATCCTCGTCATTGGCAATGGGATCATTGATTGTATCAAAACAGTTTTCAAAATTATAAAATGCCACCGTGTGTATTACAAAAGCCTTAGATTGGGCATTGCTTTTTGAAATTAAAAATAATAAAATCAAATAAAAACAGCTCTTTTTGAATACCATTGCACTTTTCAAATTGGGTTTGCGTTTTGTAAATATAGTAATTTGATTACAATTATTTGTTGTCTTTCAGAAATGTATATCTTTGCTTTAACTCAGAATCAGTATAACAATTCATTTCCAAAAAATACAGCATGCATACCAATCCATTTTCTTTTATTCCAAAACAAGGTGTTTTGTATCCAATGCTATTGCTTATTTTTGTTTTACAATCTATAAACAGTCAAGCTCAAACTACTATGATTACACCACCTTATTTACAAAAAGGAGATACCGTTGCAATTGTGGCAACCGCCAGAAAAAATGTTGATGACAACTTGAAACCTACTATAGATTTATTGCATTCTTGGGGTTTGGAAGTTGTTATTGGAAGTACAATCGGATTGGATCTAAATCAATTGGCTGGAACAGATGAACAACGCGCCGCCGATTTTCAACATCAAATGGATAATCCAAATATCAAAGCCATTTGGTGCGCTCGTGGTGGTTATGGAACTGTGCGAATCATTGATTTATTGGATTTTACCAAATTCAAGCAACACCCAAAATGGATTGTAGGTTTTAGTGATGTAACCGTTTTGCACAATCATCTGAATACGATGGGGTACAAATCCATTCATGGAACCATGCCGGTTAGCGTTGAGAAAACAGCACCCGAATCGATTTCGTCTTTAAGAACTGCTCTGTTTGGTGACCCGTTACAATATAAAATCGATCCATTCCCGATGAATCGTTTTGGGAAAGCCACTGGAGAATTAGTGGGAGGCAATTTATCTATTTTATATAGTTTAATGGGATCCAAATCAGCAATTGATTGTACTGATAAAATTTTGTTTATCGAAGATTTGGACGAATATCTGTATCACATTGACCGCATGATGATGAACCTGAAACGCAACGGTTGTCTCGAAAGCATCAAAGGAATTATCGTAGGAGGAATGACTAAAATGAAAGACAACGACATTCCTTGGGGTAAAGACGCCAACCAAATTATACAAGATGTAACTCAAAAATACAACATTCCTGTACTCTATAATTTTCCTGCTGGGCACGTTCACGACAACAGAGCCTTGATTATGGGAAACATCGTTAGTATGGATGTGAATGAGAATTGCAATACGGTGGTTTTTAAATAGACGAAAGAATATAGAGAATAAATTAAAGAAAATAGCCTTTATGTAAAACAAAATATTTAAACAATCTCATTAATAACGAATTAAACTTTCTTTTTAAATTGATATTTAATTCTCTTTTTTCTAAAATCTAACTTCAAAAAATGGCTTCACACAACGAACTTGGAAAATTGGGAGAAGATCTTGCGGTAGAGTACCTCAAAAAAAATGGGTACACTATTCTGGATACCAATTGGACATTCCAGAAAGCCGAAATAGATATTATTGCCCAAATAGAAAACACACTTGCCATTGTAGAAGTAAAAACCCGTTCGTCTCTCGAATTTGGTTTACCCCAAGATTTTGTAAAACCCAAAAAAATTCAACTTTTAGTAAAAGCGGTTGATGCCTACGTAACCCAAAGAGATTTGGATATTGATGTCCGTTTTGACATTATTGCAGTCCACAAAGAAGGGAAATCCTTTGCAATTGAACACCTTATAGATGCTTTTTATTATTTTTAAAGAAATTTAACAATGTTATATTTGTAACAAATTGTTTTTTACGTATATTTGCCTGATTTTAAAACAAAAAAACTAAGTACTAACTACGTAAAAACCACAATAAATTATGAAAACAGTTTCTTCAATTGTTGAAAATTACATCAAAACCAAGCCTTTTTTGTTGAATGCATTGTCACTTGGTATAATCAATTTGACTTCTTTGTCAAGAAATATAATGACCGAATTAGAAAGTGAATTTGGAAAAGAGGTAAAACAAGGAGCTGTAGTAATGGCGCTTAAAAGACTTACAGAAGAATTAGATTTTAGATTGAATCACAAAATCAATAAAGTAATAAAAAACATTGGCGAAATCACCGTACGTTCTGCTTTGACGGATTATACATTTGCCGTATCGGATACTGTTTTGAATAAACAAGCCGATTTAATTACAGATATCAACTCGTTACCTGATATTTTTTATACCTCATCCAAAGGAGTAAATGAAACCAATATTGTAGTGAGCAACAGCGTCAATCACTTGGTTGAAAAACATTTTGCTTCTGAAAAACTAATACAAAAGTTGGATAATTTGGCTTCGATAACCGTTAAATTACCAAAAGAGAATATTGTAGTTCCCGGAATCTATTATTTCATTTTCCAACGTTTGGCTTGGGAAGGAATTATCATCAACGAGGTAATTTCAACTTCTAATGAATTTACGATTATGGTTAGTGAAAATGAAGTAGATGTTGCTTTCAAAGTGATTAAAGATTTGAAAAATTAAGATTTATACTTTTTATAATAGAAACGAAGCCAACCGCTTCGTTTTTTTTTTTGGACATATTCAAAAATAACATTTACTAATACCTAAATTTACATTTTAATCGCAAACGGTTCAGAGCATTTCTTTTTGAAATAAACGTATCCGTTAAAATAAACAACACTAAATTTTAACCATATAAGAAATGTAAGTTCATTTAAGTTTGGTTGTAAAAAGTAACAACTTATATGTCCTTACATTTCTTATACGGTTAACCTTTTTAGGACTAAATCTGAAATAAAATCAGGATTATTTATAAACACAATCATTATGTTACCTCTTTCTTATCAAAAGTTAAAAGACCTATTATCAGCAACTATTGATCCCAAACGTATTTTGACCAATCCGTTGCAAACGCTTGCTTATGGAACCGATGCCAGTTTTTATAGACTGATTCCGAAAATTGTAATTCTGGCTCACAACGAAACAGAAATAATCGAAATTATAAAACAAGCGAAATCACTTGATATCGCATTGACTTTTCGGGCGGCAGGAACCAGTTTGTCTGGTCAAGCCATTACGGATTCGGTTTTGGTAGTGGCTACTCATGGCTGGAAAAGTTTTGAACTTTTAGATAATAATACTAAAATTAAATTAGAACCAGGAATTATTGGTGCCAAAGCCAATAATTATTTAGCACCTCATGGGTTGAAAATTGGTCCTGATCCTGCCTCAATTGGAGCCGCCATGATAGGTGGAATTGTTGCCAATAACGCTAGTGGAATGTGTTGTGGAACTGCACAAAATTCTTATCAAACCATAGCCGATATCCGAATTGTATTGAATGACGGAACCATCCTAGACACTGCAGATGCAGAAAGTGTAGCCGCTTTCAAAAAAAACCAAGCCGATTTAATTCAAGAAATAGAAAGCCTTAGAGATGAAATTAAAGATAATGAAACACTTTATCATCAAATTCAAAATAAATTCAAAATAAAAAACACCACGGGTTACAGCATTAATGCATTAGTAGATTATCAAGAGCCAATTGACATCATCAAACACCTTATGGTTGGATCTGAAGGTACGTTGGCTTTTATTTCGAATGTGACTGTAAAAACGGTTATAGACGAAAAATACAAATCCTGTTCTTTGTTAATTTTTAATACGATACAGGATGCTTGCAATGCTACTATTTTATTAAAGTCTAGCCCTGTTGCAGCGGTTGAGTTATTGGATCGAGAATCCATTCGCTCGGTCGAAAACGATGATGATGCACCAGATTATTTTAAAACATTACCTGAATCAGCTTGTGCTTTATTGGTGGAATGTCGAGACAATGATTTGGATAATATGTTGCTAAAACAACTTAAAGTTCGTTCGGAAATCGAATCTATTCCCACTTTTTCGGAATATGAATTTACCTCAAATCCCAAACAATATTATTTCAATTGGAAAGCCCGAAAAGGGCTGCTGCCAACAGTTGGCGGACTTCGAAAAAACGGAACAACAGTCATCATTGAAGACGTTGCTTTCCCTTTGCCACAACTGGCCGATGCTTGTTTGGCATTGAAAGATTTGTTTAAAAAATACGAATACCACGATGCCGTTTTATTTGGCCACGCCTTAGAAGGGAACCTGCATTTTGTTTTCTCCCAAGACTTTTCGAATCAAGATGAAGTTGACCGATACGAAAAACTAATGTCCGAATTGGCACTTTTGGTGGTGGATCATTTCAACGGTTCCTTAAAAGCGGAACACGGAACAGGGCGTAATATGGCACCTTTTGTAGAAAAAGAATGGGGAACGGTCGCCTACGAAATCATGAAACGTATCAAGACTATTTTTGATCCCCATAATAAAATCAATCCAGACGTTTTGATCAATCCAGATCCCAGAGCGCATCTCAAAAACTTAAAACCGCTGCCCGAATCCAATGCTATTATTGACAAATGCATGGAGTGCGGCTTTTGTGAGCCGCATTGCGTTTCCGAAGGTTTGACATTATCGCCACGACAACGCATTGTGATTGCCCGCGAAATCAGCCGTTTGGAAAGCACGAATACTGACCCGCAGAGATTGGCCGACATTCGAAAAGAAGTTACCTATCAGCTGGACGAAACCTGTGCTACCGATGGACTTTGTGCCTTGGCTTGTCCCGTACATATCGATACCGGGAAATTTGTAAAAGAATGGCGTGCCTCCGAACTGGATTCCAGCACTAAAAAAGTGGCGGCTTACATTGGTTCTCATATGGCAGGTACAACAGCCGTTTTGAGAGTTGGATTAAAAATAGTGGCTGCTTTTCATGCTGTACTTGGAACCACTATTATGACTGCATTATCAGATGTCTCCCATTTTATCACTTTTGGGAAAATTCCCAAATGGATTCCTGAAATGCCAAAAGGAGCCGATAAAATAAACACGAATCAAAAGCATTAAAATGAATACAACCACAGATTTAAAGGTCGTTTACTTTCCTTCTTGTATCAATAGAAGTATGGGTAAAAATAGTTTTCAAGAAAGCGATGATCTACAATTAACGGCATTGACGCATCAATTATTGGTTCGCGCCGGATTCACTATAATTTATCCCGAATCTTTAGACACCCATTGTTGTGGTATGCCTTTTTCGAGCAAAGGTTTTGCCGAAGTCAATCACAGCCAGTCAGAAACATTAGAGACAGCTCTTCTCAAAGTTTCAGAAAACGGAAAATATCCTGTGTTGTATGACATGAGTCCTTGTTTTTATCATTCAAATTCAGAATTTTCCAAAGCTCTAAAAATTGTAGATCCAATTGAATTCATGTTGGATTATGTCATGCCTCATTTGACTATTAAGAACAAAAAAGATACAATAGCAGTTTTTCCGGTTTGTTCAGTTAAAAAAATAGGAAAGACGGATCAATTACTTGCTTTATCACAACTGTGCGCCGATACTGTAACCATTATTGATAGCAATTGCTGTGGTTTTGCAGGAGACAGAGGTTTCCTTATCCCGGAATTAAACGAACACGGATTGCGAGAATTAAAACAACAAATTCCTCCTAATTGCAAAGAAGGCTATTCCACCAGCAGAACTTGTGAAATCGGATTGGAAAAAATGAGCGGTATTGATTTTAAATCCATTTTTTATTTAATAGAGGAGATAACCCGATAAAATTTATATCCTTTATTTTCAAATAACAGAAAATAGCAAGAAAACAAGATTCATTATGAAATAACAGCTAAACCGTTAATTCTTAATGAATCTTATTTTTTTATCCCCAATCAAACAGTATTTATAATAGATATCTAAAACATTGTAAACTTTCATTCGAAAACTTCATACCCATTCAACAAAAATCAAAAAACAAGTTTTTTATTAAAATCTCATTGCGAATAATATTTTTATATATTTGTTCATTCTTGAAGCATATTCCTGCTTTAAACTAAGAATATCCTTATTTTAATCCCAAAATTTTAAAGGGTTACTAAATCAATGTCAACAACAAAGGACTTTAGCGAGCAATTGTTGGTAAGTGAACTCAAAGATGGCAACGAAAAAGCATTTCGTAAACTATATGATTTCTATTACCAAGATATCTATGGCTATAGTATCAGTCTTTTGAAATCCAAAGAACTTGCCGAAGAAAATGTACAAGATGTTTTTTTGAAAATTTGGTTGCATCGAGAAAATTTGAATCTTGAACAATCGTTCAAATCCTACCTGTTTACCATTGCCCGAAATCAAGCTTTTAATCTTTTGAATAAAGCTGCAAATGATGTGCTTTTAAAAGAAGAGGTTTTTTACACCAGTGAAAAATCACATTCAGAAGGCGATTTTTCTATTCGCGAAGCCGATTGCAAAAAACTAAAAAAACAGGCCATAAAACAACTTCCACCCAAACGCAAACGCATTTTTAAAATGTCAAGAAAACAGGGCAAAACATATGAAGAAATAAGCCAAGAACTTGGAATTTCGGTCAATACAGTAAAGAGTCATATGAGTAAAGCACTCGAATCCATAAGGATTTTTTTAAAAACTCATGATGGTTTTACCTAAACTAAAAACCCTTTAACAACATAATCACTCCTTGAGGGTGATTTTTTTTGCTTTTTATTGAAATTATTTATAAGCATCAATTAACTAAAAAACAACTACTTACGATATATTTTTATTTTTTTTATGTTAAATTTAAAAAAATTATAACGTTTGAGTAATACTCAACTGCCTTTCAACTGTATTATATAAAGAGCAAACAAAAAAACCTATTCACGATGAATGAAAATTCGGAAATAAAAAAAACACTTCAGAAGTTCATATTAAACCAATGTACTCCCGACGAAATAGATGAAGTGATTGATTATTGTAAAAAAAACAAACTCACCACCGATTTTCCAACCGTTGAAGAGGTAAAAGTTTTATTGAACGAAGTCCCTAAAATGGACAATAGTACTGCTGATCAAATTTTCTCCAAAATTTTAGTTCAAGCTCAAGAAACAGAAGAAATGGAAACCAAAAAATTCCCTTTCAAAAAATATCTGGCTATTGCTGCCTCTATTGTGGTATTGCTTTCTATTGGCCTCTCCTATAAAAATAGAATCCATACTTCAAAAATAAATCCTATCATCAACAGTAATGAAATTACGTTGCAAATGGCAAATGGCGATATTCAAATTATTTCTGAAGGTAAAAAAAGTAAAGTTACCGATGCTGACGGACATGTTATTGGAAAACAAAATGGAAACAAAATTATTTACGATACAGAAACATCTATAGAAAAACTGGTTTACAATACCTTGAAAATTCCGAATGGAAAACGATTTGAATTGCAATTATCAGACGGAACCATTGTGCATTTAAATTCGGGTACCACACTAAAATATCCTGTAAAATTCATCGCCGGCGAGAACCGACAAGTTTATCTGGATGGAGAAGCCTTTTTTGATGTAACAAAAGACAAAAAACATCCGTTTGTCGTGAATGCCGATAAATTGAATATTCGTGTTCTGGGAACTCACTTCAATGTTTCCAGTTATCCCGAAGATGAACAAACCGATGTTGTTCTGGTCGAAGGTTCTGTAGGCTTATATACTGCAAATGAAAAATTTGATGCTACTAAAAATACTGTTCTTAAACCCGGTTACAAAGGAAGTTTCAACAAAAACAACAATAACATCAACACCAAAGAAGTCAATACCGATATGTACACTGCTTGGATGAATGGCGGACTGATGTTTCGTGATATGACTTTTAATAGTATTTGTAAAAAACTGGAAAGGCGATATGATGTCACCATTATGATTAAAAACAACAAATTGGCTAATGAAAAATTCAACGCCAGTTTTGGAGACAAACCCATCGAAAATGTACTAACCTACTTTGATGATGTATATGGCTTCAATTACACCATCAAAGACAATGTAATAACCATTAAATAACCCCTAAAACCAAATAAAAAATGATGAAGTGAATGTGACAAAATAAAAAAATCGGAAAGAGCTGCGAACAATTTCCGATTGAATAAGCGATTGAACCTAACAGATTAAATACAATCAATTAACAAAATTATGAAAAAAAAATTAAAGAATAGCGGAATGCAATTTCCGTTGTTCAAAATTGACCTGAAATTGAAACTAACTACACTATTACTTTTAGTTGCCATTTTTAATTCCCGAGCCGACTCTTATGCCCAAAAGACAAAAGTAAGCTTGGAATTAAACAATACCACTGTGGAGAAGGTTATTGAAACCATTGAACAAAAAACAGATTTTAAATTTATTTACAAATTAGACGATATCGATTTAGATCGTGTCGTGTCTATACATGTAAAAAACCAAAACATCTCAGTTGTCTTAAATTATCTTTTTAAGGGCATCCCAACCGAAATTATCGTTAGAGACACCCAAATAATGCTCAAAAAACCTACGATAACCGTATCCGAAAGTTTGCCCTTTTTACCGCAAACTATACGAGGAAAAGTGGTTGATGAGAACCGAATACCCTTGTCTGGCGCCACTGTTACTGAACAAACTACTAAAAACAGTGTGCTAACAGGTTATGACGGAAGTTTTGAAATTACAGTGCAAAGCAATACAGCCATGCTGGTTGTTACCTATATGGGTTATGTTAAAAAAGTATTTTTAGCAAGCCAAACCAATACAACTATACAACTAGAACCAGAAACAACAAGCTTGAAAGAAGTGGTGTTGGTGGGATATGGTGCAATGTCCAAAAAAGACATTACAGGTGCTGTATCTTCTATCTCAGCAAAAAACATGAATCAAGGTGCAATTGTAAACCCGTTGCAATTAATTTCAGGTAAAATGGCTGGGGTAAATATCAACCAAATAGGAAGTGAGCCTGGATCTACGCCAAGCGTTAGGATTCGAGGATTAACTTCATTAATTGGAGGAAGCGATCCATTGGTCGTTATTGATGGTGTACAAGGAAACCTTGATTTATTAAACCAAATTCCTCCTAGTGAAATTGCTTCTATAGATGTATTGAAAGATGCATCTGCATCTGCAGTATATGGATCAAGAGGTGCTGCTGGGGTAATTCTTGTAAGTACAAAAAAGAGCAAAGACGGTAAAACAACTGTTGAATATACTGGAACAACAGCAGTCGATTACATCCCCAATCCTCTTGAAGTGCTTGACGCTGACCAATGGTGGCAACAAGCCCAGTTAGTAGGTGTTCCTGCTTCGGCAAATCACGGCTCAAGTACAGATTGGTTTAATATTTTAACACAAAGAGGACTTACTCAAACTCATGCTTTAGCATTTGGAGGAGGTACAGACAAATTTAATTATAGAGCTTCTATTAGTGCCATTTTGCAGGAAGGTGTAGTAATCAATTCGAAAAGTGATAAATACATCGGACGTATTCAAGCTACGCAACTGGCTATGGATGACAAATTAAAATTGACTTTTAATTTGAATAGCGGAATTATCAATACAACCAATAGTATTAGTAGCATCGGAAGAGCGGCTTTTACTTCTAATTTGATTACAAACTCTTATTTTGTTAGTCCTACCAATCCTGTTTACAACACTGATGGTACCTATTTTACAGACCCGAATGTCTTCCATTATTTAAATCCGTATGCTGCAGCTGAAACCGCTACAAGTGAAGGTGAAAATGACAATTTATTTGGAAGTTTAAAAGCTGATTTTGATATCATTGATGGTGTGACTGCAGGATGGTTTGGAAGTTGGAGAAAAACTAACAATATGTATGGTTTCTATCTTCCGGCAGAATCAACCGATGCAAATGCGATTGACCAAAAAGGCTTTGCCAATATCAAAAATGAGAAACAAAGCGAAAAGTTAATGGACATCAGCCTTACTTATAAAAAAGTATTGGGTAACCATAACATTAATGTATTGGCCTTGTACGAATGGCAAAATCAAACCTATCAGGGCAGCTTTGCGCAGGCTAGAGGTTTTATAAATGACATTGCCACTTATAATGCACTGCAATTGGGTGATTTTTCGAATGCGAAACCTGGCGATGTAAGCTCTTATAAAAATGACAGAACATTAATCTCATTTTTAAGTCGTGTAAACTACACCTATTTGAACCGCTATTTACTTACTGCCAGTTTAAGAAGAGATGGTTCTTCGGTATTTGGAGAAAACAATAAATGGGGGGACTTCCCATCGGTATCTTTGGGATGGTCAATTGATAAAGAATCTTTTATGGCCAATCAAACCCTCTTCAATGAATTGAAATTGCGTGGTGGATACGGAGAAACGGGTAACCAACAAGGTTTGGAACCACAAAAATCACTTTCTTTAGTGGGTGGTGCGGGTGTTACTTATTTTGGAGGTTCACAAATTACCAACTATGGTATCATTCAAAATGCCAATCCAGATTTGAAATGGGAGAGCAAAAAACAAACCAATATTGGGCTTGATTTTGCCCTTTTGGACAGCAAACTTAGAGGAACAGTTGATGCTTACACAGCAACTACTGATAATTTATTATTCAATTATACGGTTCCACAACCTCCTTATCCGTACAATACGGTTATGGCCAATGTGGGTAGCATACTAAACGAAGGAATAGAAGCTTCTCTTAGTTATGATTTAATCCGTAACGAAAATACAACCCTTACTTTGACTGGGAATGTTTCTTTCATGAGAAATGAAGTCCTAAACTTAAGCGGAAGCATCGATGGTGTACCATTGAACACGAATTTTGTTAGTTGGGGTGCCCCAAATGCTTATTTAGTAAAAGGAAAACCAGTAGGTGCATTTTATACATTACACAGTACAGGAAAGGATAACGCAAACGCCGAGACTGTACTAGACCGAGATGGAAATGGCATTATCGATCAGGGAGCAACAAGCCCTGATAGAGCTTATGATGGTTCTGCCTTGCCTACTTACACATTTGCTTTCAATCCTACTTTCAGATATAAAAACCTTGATGTTTCAGTCCTATTCAAAGGTTCTGGAGGAAATAAAATCTACAACAGTTTAAACAAAAGTTTGAGTTACCAAGAAAGTATTGGTAAATCTAATGTATTGACAAGCTCCATTCCACTAGGAATGTACACTACTCAATACGTCTCTGATTTGTGGCTGGAAGATGGTGATTTTATACGATTCGAAAATATTACAGTTGGCTACAATTTTCCTTTTAAAGATGTTAAATACATTGAATCACTTCGTCTTACCCTTACCGGTAATAACTTAATGTTGTTCACTGATTATTCCGGAATGGATCCAGAAATCAATTTGAGTGGTGGTGGAACCAATTTTGGTAATGATATGGGAATCTATCCTCGTACCAGAAGTTTTGGTTTGGGTTTAAGTGTTAAATTTAAATAGTAAAAGAAAATGAAAATCAAAAATATAGTATTGATAGGAAGTTTAAGTCTCTTATCATTTGCAAGCTGCACCAATTTAGATGAAAATGTCTATGATAAATACCCCGCCCAAACTTTTTATGGCTCAGCAGAAGGAGCAGATGTGGCCCTAGCTGGTGTTTATGCCCAAATTGGTGGAAACTGGGGAGGTGTTGGATATGCTGGTGCCGACAATGGTTGGTATGATCTAAATTGTATGAGTAGCGATGAGCAAGTAATTCCGCATAGAAATACTGGAGACTGGCAATTGGATTTTGCCCAATTGTACAAGCATGAATGGTTACCAACAAGTGCACTCGTGAACAACACTTGGAGCTGGTTATACAAATCCATATTCAATGCCAATTTAGCGATCGATCAATTAGAAAATTCTAAAGCTGATGCTTCTAAAATTGCTGAAGCCAAAGTATTGAGAGCCTTTTTCTATTATTTATTGATAGACGATTACGGAGATGTTCCTTTTTATACAAAAAATGATATTACCGTTGACAAAATTCCACAAGCGAGCCGTAAAGTTGTTTATGATTTTATCGTTAAAGAACTAAACGACAATATCGAATTACTATCTGGTACCAAAGGAGGGAATTACTATGGCCGTTTCAATAAATGGGCTGGTTACACTTTATTGGCCAAAGTTTATTTGAATGCTGGAGTGTATACTGGAACCCCAAAATGGACTGAATGCCTTGCGGTCTGCAGCAAATTAAATGAAGCTGGATTCTCTCTTCACTCAGGAAGTGCAAATGCATCAAGTCCATTAGGAAATAAATATTACGAATTGTTTGGAGATGTACTTCCGGATGACGAAACAATCTTAGCCATTTACACTACTGTTGATGTGGTTTCCCGTAATATTTTTACAGTTCGTAGTCTTAGCGGATCCAATGCTTATGCCTTATTTGGATACAATGGATGGAATGGAACTATCGTCCCAAAAGACTATTACTTAAAATATACCGATACGGATATTCGTAAAAAACAATTCCTAGTAGGTGAACAAGCTGGAGGTGTTAATTACTCTGCTACTGTAACTTCATTAGACAATCCAGGAGCCGGTCCGCAAGAAGGCGTTCGCAACACCAAGTTTTATCCTGCTGGATTAAATAATGGTGGTGGAGCATCCAATGATTTCCCTATTTTTAGATATGCCGATGTAATGTTAATGACTGCCGAATGTAATGTTCGTCTAGGCAATGCGGCAGCAGCAAAACCTCTAGTAGATGCAGTAAGACAACGCTCAGGACTTACAGCACTTGCTGCAGACCCAACTCTTATCGATATTTATAATGAAAGAGGATTGGAGTTGAACTGGGAAGGACACAGAAGACAAGACATGATTCGTTTTGGCACCTTTTTATTGCCAAATGAATTTAGAGGTGCTTCGCAACCGTATAGAAAACTGTTCCCGATTCCTACTGCTGCACTTGATGCAAATCCAGGTTTAAAACAAAATCCAGGTTACTAAAAAAGAACTATCATGAAAAAACATATATATAAGTTACTCGTACTTTGCGCTGTTGCTCTTTTTGGCGCATCTTGTGAAGACACTGTAGAACTAACCACTTTACAAGCCGTTAGCTTTCCATCAGCAATAGAAGCTTCAACAAACACTATAATAATTTCTGATGATAATGCATCCGAATCTGTGGTTGCTATTTCTTGGCCTGCAGTAGTTTATCCTATTCAAGCTCCTGTTACTTACGCTTTGCAATTTGATATTCCTGCAAATACTTCTGGAGAAAAAGCATGGAGTACTGCCATCCGAATTGTAGTTGGCGAAGATGTGTTGAGTAAATCAATAATAGGATTAGACCTTAATAAAATGGCTATCAAATTAGGTTTACCTATTGATGTTGCCGGAAAAATTGCTGTTCGAGTAGAGTCGTATATGGATCATACTATTTATTCTGATCCTATAATTCTAACTGTTACTCCTTATGAAAAACAAGTTGTTTTTGGTGCCATTTACATGCCTGGTAATTATCAAAGTTGGGATGTCAATACCGCAGCGGCTCTTTCAGCTATAGACTCAGGTGTGTTTCAAGGATACGTTACTATTCCGGTAGGAAGCGGCTTAGGATTCAAATTAAATCAAGAACGAAATTGGGCTCAATTTTACGGAGCAGGAGCTTCTAATTTTGATTTACTCAATATGAGCGATACTGATTTCCAAATGCCAGGAGAAGGTTCATATCAAATGACAATAAACCTAAATACTTTAAAATGGAGTTCCATCCCTTATTCTTGGGGAATTGTTGGTGATGCAACGGTAGGAAGTTGGGATAACAGTACACCAATGGCTTATGATCACGTCAATAAAACTTGGAAAGTTACAGCCGATTTAGTTCCCGGAAATGTAAAATTCAGACTTAATAATACCTGGACGATAAACTATGGAGCAAAAAACAATGATGATGGTATTATGTACTTAGACAACCAAGGCGCTTATTATGTAGCCGAAGCTGGTACCTATGCAATCACTTTTACTATAAATGATGTTAACCCAGCCGTTAATGGTTATCCTGCAACCGCTACTTATACCGTTACAAAAATCTAACAAAAATAATCGGGGCAATATCAGAATGGTTTAATTAGTTAGTTAAAAAGGCATCCCTTCTTGTGAAAATGAAGGAAGGGGTGCTCCATTTCAGCACCAAATTACGATTATTATAAAAAACAAAAACAAATGAAAACATACATTAACATCCTTTTTGCTTTATTCTTTACTTCGGTATTAACCGCTTGTAGTGAATCAAATGACACTCAAAATACAGATCCCGTTTACCCACAATATGGCACTCCCTTCGAGAAAATGCCCAGTAAACAAGATGCGATAATTTATCAAGTAAACATTCGTGCTTTTAGTGAGGCTGGGACTCTGAAAGGGGTTCAGGAAAAACTATCTTACATTCAAGAACTAGGAGTAAACGTGATTTATTTAATGCCAATTTATCCTGTAGGACAAGTTAGATCGGCTGGAGGATTAGGCTCCCCGTATTCTGTTAAAGATTATAAAGCCGTAAATACCGAATTTGGGACCCTGAAAGACCTACAGCTTTTGGTTGAAGAAGCCCACAAAAAAAACATAGGAGTCATCTTAGACTGGGTTGCGAACCACACTTCATGGGATAATGCATGGATTACTGCTCACCCGGATTGGTATCAAAAAGATAACAAAGGAAATATCATTATCCCTCCGGGAACCAATTATAATGATGTAGCACAATTGGATTTCAACAATACTGAAATGAAAAAAGGAATGATTGACGCCATGTCCTATTGGGTTTACACTGCAAACATTGACGGTTTCCGTTGTGATTATGCCGATAATGTTCCTCAAAACTTTTGGTCAGAAGCCATTACTGCTCTAAGAAAAATTAAAAATCAAAATTTTTTAATGCTGGCTGAAGGATCTAAAGTAACTCATTTTATATCGGGTTTTGATTATACTTTTGGCTTTGGCTATTTTGGAGCTTTGAAAAAAGTGTTTAGCGAAGGAAAACCAGCAACAACTTTACAAGATGCAAATGCTGCTGAATATGCTACTAATTATGACAACTCCCAACGAATTGTAAGATATACAACAAACCATGATGTCAACTTATCAGATGGCACACCACTGGAATTGTTTGGCGGAAAAAAAGGATCAATAGCCACTTTTGTAGTAGCGGCTTACATGAAATCGATACCTATGATTTATAACGCTCAAGAAGTTGGATATGCAAAAAGAATCGATTATTTCTCTCATACACCTATCGATTGGAGTACTGCCGATTTAGATATGCTAGCAGAATATAAGAAAATTGTTGCTTTCAGAAATTCTAGCGATGCTATCAAAAGAGGATCTTATAGTGGATACAGCAGTGAAGCCATAAGTGCATTCACTATGGAAACCGATACCGAAAAAGTGTTGGTTCTTTCCAACTTGACCAGTTCTGCAGTTAAATATATTGTTCCTGCTCCTCTTTCAAAAATTGCCTGGAAGAATGCTTTTGGTGGAGCATCAGTAACGCTAACTTCCGAAATCACATTTGAACCGTATCAATATATGGTTTTGAAAAATTAGCCCCAAATTAGTTTTCCTATAGTTATTAGGGTTAGTAACTATAGTTAGTTCTGTCCAATCAAGCTCCTCATTTCCAGACACAAATCTGGATTGAAAGGGGCTAGATTGAGGCAATTCGCATCCTCATGTTTTTACTGTAAAGCCACAAAGGCATCAAAGATTTAATTCATAACACTTTTTGTTTACAATTAATTGTATGGTTGTTTAAATTTTTAATACTTCGAAACTATTTGCCTTTGTGCGTCTTTGCTTTAATTTTTAATTAAAAAAACCATACAAATGATTTTTAAACCAATGAAATGAGCATAACCTTAAATTGGTTGCAAACACCAATGATGATATGCGAATTACATATTCATATAAAAAACAAAAATTATCTACATATGAAAAACCGTCTCCATGCGTTATTTCTCCTTATCTGCCTTGCTCCTTTTTTGGCACAAGCGCAAGAAATAAATTCACCCAATAAAAATCTCATTCTAAAATTTGAGCTTACCGCAAATGGCGTGCCGTCTTACCAATTATCCTACAAAGGAAAAGCGGTAATAAAACCCAGCACTTTGGGATTAGAAATCAAAGATGCACCTTCGTTTATTGATGGTTTTTCAATTACAAATACTGCCCAAAAATCGGTTGATGAATCCTGGAATCCTGTTCTGGGTGAGGAAAAAACCATTCGCAACAATTACAGCGAGTTGGTCGTTACTTTGGCGCAGGCCAAAAACAACAACCGCTACATCCGAATTCGTTTCCGTTTATTCAACGACGGATTAGGTTTTCGATATGAATTTCCAAAACAAGACGATTTAAAATATTTTGTCATCAAAGAAGAACACACCGAATTCCAATTGGCCGGCAATCATAAAATTTTCTGGATTCCGGGCGATTATGACACGAATGAATACGCCTACACCACTTCGAAGATTTCCGAAATTCCTTCCTTGATAAAAAAAGCTACGCCTTTTATGAATGCGCAACAGCCCATCAAAGAATTGGCTGTACAAACGCCTTCGATGATGAAATCTGATGATGGACTGTATATTAATATTCACGAAGCCGCTTTGATTAATTATCCTGCAATGTCCTTGAATGTAGATGCTGCAACTTTCAAAATGAGCAGCCATCTTACTCCAGACGCTGTGGAGAACAAAGGCTATATGCAAACCGATACCCAAACGCCTTGGAGAACCATTGTTGTAAGTGATAAAGCTACAGAAATCCTGGCTTCCAAATTGATTCTGAACCTCAATGAACCAACCAATTACAAAGATGTTTCTTGGATAAAGCCTGTAAAATACATCGGAATTTGGTGGGAATATTTCGTGGCGGGCAAAAGCACTTGGGCATATGGGGTTGAAAATAATGTGAAATTAAACCAGGATTTTAGCAAACTTACACCCAATGGAAAACACGGAGCTACAACGGAACATGCCAAAGAATATATTGATTTTGCTTCCGCAAATGGTTTTGACGCTATCCTTATAGAAGGTTGGAACATTGGTTGGGAAGATTGGATTGGCAATTGGAAAGAAGAAGTCTTTGACTTTACAACCGCTTATCCGGATTTTGATGTGAAAGCCGTTCATGAGTACGCTGCCGCAAAAGGCGTAAAAATCATCATGCACCACGAAACTTCAGGTGCTGCAACCAATTACGAACGCCGTTTGGATCGTGCTTTTGAGTTTATGAATGCTAATGGATACGATGCCGTAAAAACAGGCTATGTGGGACAAATCATTCCGCGTGGCGAACACCATGATGGTCAATGGATGGTCAATCATTACATACATGTAGCTGAACGCGCCGCCGATTACAAAATCATGATTGACAGTCACGAAGCCGTTCGCCCTACTGGGTTAAATCGTACCTATCCTAACTGGATTGCACAAGAATCTGCCAGAGGAACTGAGTTTGAAGCTATGGGCGGATTGAATCCCGATCACACCACTATCTTGCCTTTTACGCGTTTGATGGGTGGCCCAATGGATTTTACTCCTGGTATCTTTCAAACCGATCTTAACTATTACAAAACAGGAGGTAACCAACGTGTGAACACCACTTTGGTCAAACAATTAGCCTATTATGTAACCATGTACAGTCCGCTGCAAATGGCTGCCGACATTCCGGACAACTACAATCGTTTCCCAGATGCTTTTCAATTCATCAAAGATGTGGCTGTAGATTGGGACAACAGTTACATACTAGAAGCAGAGCCTGGTGATTATATTACCATTGCCCGTAAAGCAAAAGGGAAAGCAGCTTGGTTCGTGGGTGGAATTACCGACGAGAATGCAAGAACGGCAACTATCGCTTTTGATTATCTGCCTGTCGGAAAAAATTACATCGCCACGATTTATGCCGATGCCAAAGACGCTAGTTGGAATCAAAAACCACAAAACTACATTATTACTAAAGTGATTGTGACTCCCAAAACCGTGCTGAAACAATATATTGCACCTGGAGGCGGTGTAGCCATTAGCATCAAAGAAGCAACAGATGCGGAAATGAAAGGATTGAAGAAAATGTAAAAATATTGTATAAGTAAAACTTCAATCATGAATTTTGAATTAGACTCAAAATTGCAACAAATCAATCTGTAACTTGAACCTTCTGCATTACAACTGCTGCAAGTGTAAATCTTTCGGTTTGGTTACAGTCGTTGCAAATAGAAACAAAAAAAAAGAAGCTTTTGAAGCTTCTTTTTTTGTTTCTATTTTTAAATATTTACAAATTCATTCCTCCCGAAACTTCAATGCGTTGTCCGTTCACCCATTTGGCATCATCAGTGCACAAAAAAGCAACTACACTTCCAATATCATCAGGTAAACCTGCCCGACCTAAAGCAGTCAACGAAGCAACTAATTGATTGAGTTGTTCGTTATCGCGAACTGCACCGCCACCAAAATCAGTTTCTATAGCACCTGGTGCCACAATATTGACTCTGATTTTTCTTGATCCCAATTCCCTAGCCTGATATTTGGTCAATGTCTCCATAGCCCCTTTCATGCTAGCATAAGTCGAATATCCCGGAAATGAAAAACGAGTCAATCCCGACGATATATTTACAATCCCACCTTCATCGTTCATAACTTCCAACGCTTTTTGGGTTAGAAAAAATGGCCCTTTGAATTGAATATTAACCAAATCATCAAATTGATTTGTAGTTGTTGTCGAAAAATTTTCATGAAGACCAACTCCCGCATTGTTGATTAAAAAATCGATTTTATCGGTATCGAAATTGCTTTTTAAAGCCGTTTTAACCTTTTCAAAAAACAAATCAAAACTATCCACATCAGCTACATTCAGCTGAATGGCTACTGCTTTTTGTCCTAACTTTTCGATTTCGGATACTACTTCTTCAGCTTCCTTTTTTTTACTGTTGAAAGTTAAAATTACGTCAAACCCTTTTTTCGCAAGATTCAAAGCCATGTCTTTTCCTAAACCGCGACTTCCTCCGGTAACTAATGCTATTTTATTATTTTTATTTTCCATCTATAATTTTGTTTTAAATTGATAGGACAAAATTAGTAGAGAAGTAAAGCCCAAGAATTGCAAATATCAATCCAGAGTTTGCAAAATTCAAATCAATTTATTTAAACTCGAAAAGCTATAGGCGTTAAAGCGGTTTGTTTTTTGAAAAAATTAGAAAAATGTGCCAACTCTTCAAAACCCAGTGAATAGGCAATTTCCGAAATGTTCCAATTCGTTTCTTTCAATAAAATCTTAGCTTCATGAATCAATCGGTCGCTGATTAACTCAGTGGTAGTCTTGCCTGTGTTTTCTTTTAAAACTTTATTAAGATGATTGACATGAACGGCCAAACGCGTAGCAAAATCTTTGGCCGATTTTAGTTCCAGCCGCTGACGGGGTGACTCAATTGGAAATTGTCTTTCGAGTAATTCTGCAAATAAAGAAGAAACCCTAACTGATGAATTATGTTTGGAATACAAGGCGGTTACGGGTTGCAATTTTTGTCCAAAATGAATCAACTCTGTTACATAATTTCGAATCAAATCGTATTTGTATACATAATCCGAATTGATTTCTTGGTGTATCTTTTTAAAAATCAATTCAATTGCTCCCGACTCTTCCTGTGTCAACTGAAAAACAGGATAACCATCCGTTTGAAAAATTGGTAGCTTATCCATCTCTATTCCGCTTTTATTGTTGTTCAAAAACTCATTGGTAAACACACAAAAATGACCCGATTGCTGGGTATCCCGGGGAACATAATTATAAGGAATTTTGGGTGTGGCAAATAAAAGGGCATTCTCTTCAATTTCAATTACTCGATCTGCATATTCGACTCTGTTTTTCCCTCGTATCAAGCTTATTTTAAAATAAGCTCTTCGATCATACGGCATAACTGGTTTAAGCCTCATCTTTTCAAAAAGCTCTTGGATATTGAAAACATTGAAATGACCAATTTCTTTTTGGATTCCATTGGGCAATAACGAACTTGGTTCCGTATTGGAGTCTCTCGCAATATCTTGGTAGAACTCTTCTATCGATTTTGATTTCATTGGGAATAAATTTGTAAAAATCAAATATACGAAATAGTTATATTATTATTTGACTCCTTTTATTCAATATCAACTACAACACTTTTGACTAAATATTCAATTTCTTTTCACCGACAAAATACAGAATAAAAGCATAGTTGTCTATGTCTTTCACCCAGATTTCAAACCTAAGCAATAACACAATTCTTTTATACATGCCTTTCCTTTGAAAAAACAATGTCGTCTCAAAAAACCCTACCAGTTTATTCTTAATTTATACAAGACTACATCCCAAATGGATCACCAGAATCTATTTCTTCTTATTAAAAACCAGTCCTTTTTTTAACAAAATTTGTCTCTAATAAACTTTGATTTCATTATAGTATACTATTCCGATTTCTATTCTGCTCTCCAAAAAGTGTGATAAACACACTATTCTTTGCGAAATATGACAATCTAATTCAAATAAATTGACGACCTCCTGTTAACTCTTCATGTATAGCAGAAAATATACTATTCTTAAATTATAGAAACTAAAAATTTTCTTCACTGGTAGGTTCAAAATAGAGATGAAAAAAAGTTAAAAAAACAATTCAAAATCACTTCTTTGGCATTATAATCGATAATCAAAAATTATGAAAAGGTCTTTTTTGGACTCGATATTATCCAAAACATCTCCATTCCCATTCTTAGTATTTGCAAAATCCAGAATGCGTAAAACAGCCTAAAATTAGAGACCGTCATAAAACGACAACTAAACGCTAACCGCTTTTAAATGATACTATATTACCTCAAACTTTGCTGCAATTATTCATTGTCTTCTGCATTCCTTTTACATCGAATAAACTGGTAGGTACTAGTGTATAGCTGCTTTAAAACTTATCTATTTTTGAAATCATTATTTTTATAAAAATGGATATAAAAAAAATATATCATTTTAAAACAGGCTAAAAATTGTCAAAAATTCAATATAACTCTAAAAAATTTATTTATGCATATAAAAAAACACGAAACAAAACAAATCATTTTATGACCTAATACCTTAATTTGATCATTTATTTAAAGCAAATCGACCATCTATTTCTTCAATAAAAAGACATAAAAACCATTTTCTATGATTAACAAAAAAATTAAAATAGTACCAATAATTATTTGCATTATGAAAAAAAAGGAGGTGAAAAAAAGGAACAATTAGCAAATGGAGGCAAATTATCCTCCACTTTTTTTAAACTATTATCTTAAACTATCTCATATGAAACAATCAATATCACAATTAAGGAGCGCTATTTGCATCGCTCTTCTTTTATGCGTTGGGCTACCTAATGCCATTCATGCACAGGACCACAATCAAAACAAGAGTGCTTCAAACAGCATTACCATCACAGGAACAATAACCGACAAAAAAGGAAATACACTCCCAAGTGTAAACATTTTTGTAAAAGGAACAAAAATCAGCACCAATTCTGATTTTGACGGTAAATATAGCATGAGTATTCCTTCTACTGTAATTGCTCCAAGTTTGACATTCTCTTACATCGGATTTACAGAACAAACGGAACTTGTAGGCACTCAAACCCAAATTAACGTCTCACTGCTAGAACAAACCAATAAACTAGACGAAGTAATCGTTGTTGGTTATGGAAAAATGAAAAAAAGTGATGTTACCGGAGCCATTTCTTCCATAAAAAAAGAGAGCATAGAAAATAGAACTACTGCCAGTGCCGCCGAGGCTTTACAGGGATTAGTTTCGGGAGTAAATGTTCAAAAAACGGGTGGACTAGCCGGTGGCGGCGTAAGTGTAAAAATAAGAGGGGTAAATACCTTTGGAAACACAGAACCCTTATATATTATTGATGGTTTTCAGGGATCAATAAATACGGTAAGTCCAAATGATATTGAATCCATGGAAGTTCTTAAAGATGGAGCTGCTGCAGCGATTTACGGATCGCTTGCTGCAAACGGAGTTATTTTGGTTACGACTAAAAATGGACAAAAAGACGGCGTAAAAGTTGATTTTACAGCATATCTGAATAGTTCATCAGCAGCCAATCAACTTGAAATGCTGGATGCCAAAGGCTACCAAACGGTAACCAAAAATATTTATGATAATTACAATCAATATTCAAATCAACCTGTTGCTTTACCGGCATATATTACTACTCCGGCAACCGCTAATACCAATTGGCAAGATGAAGTTTTCCGCACTGGACTAGCTCAAAACTACGGTTTGGGGATTCAGGGTAAAGACGGAAATGTAAAATATGCACTATATGGTAACCTTGTCAAAGAAGAAGGGATTGTAATTGGTAATGATTTTGAAAGACAAAACGCAAGCGCAAGACTTAGTTTTAAAAAATCAATTTTTGATATCGATGCCAAAATGGCTTATGTTGGGACGCAAAGCCAACTTCCGTTATTTCAATTGAAAGAAGTGTATTCAATTTCACCATTGGTTCCAGTATATGATACCAATGAAATCTACGGATATGGACTGACCAATAAAAACGGGCTGCCTTCTTACACTAATCCTGTTGCTGAACAAAATTTCAACTCAAAAATAGATAAAGGACAAGATTTTACAGCCAATTTTGGGGTAACTGCCAACATCGCCTCTTGGATAAAATATAAAATTGCTTATTCATATCGCGTAACGAATAACCAATTAACGGCACATAATCCACCTTATATTGCTAATAATAAAGAGCCACATTTATATACGGTACAAAGTAATACAAATACACATTGGGATAACCAAATATTAGACAATATACTTACCGTTGATAAAACTTTTGGGGATCATACTTTCAATTTAATGCTGGGTAATACCTTAAACGAGATGTCATCTGAATGGACAGGAGTTGAAGTTGAAGGAAAAACAACAAACTATACCATAGAAAATGGACAAATTGTAACTTCAGAACAAGCTGCTGGATTTTTAGATTCAAGCTTTGAAACTATTGGGGCCGGAAAAGGAGGTACTTATAATGCCGATGGTTCAAAATTCCAATACAATAGATTGTCTTATTTTGGGCGTTTAAATTATTCCTATAAAGACCGTTACCTTCTTCAAATGAGTTTGAGACATGATGGATCTTCAAAATTTGGAGAGAACAGTCGTTACGGTACATTTCCTTCTATCGCAATCGGTTGGAAAATTGAAAAAGAAGAATTCTATCCTGACAATTTCTTCATGTCTAATTTAAAATTACGTGCGAGTTGGGGACAATTGGGTAGCGAATCAGCATTAGGATATTATTCTTCTAGCGCCTTAATCACTACTGGGAATAATTTAAAATATGGATATGTGCAAGGGAATGGCAACAATCCTTGGCCAGGAAGTATTGCAACCACATTAGAGAATAAAGATCTACAATGGGAAACAACCGACTCTAAAAATATTGGAATTGATTATACCATTCGAGGCGGAAAACTAAGCGGGTCTATGAACTATTACTACAATACAACGCAAGATTTGCTGATTACCAAAAAAATTGCTCCTTCGGCAGGAATCAATGACCCTGTTTTAAATGTAGGAGAAATCAGCAATCAAGGTTTTGAGTTTGAAATTAATTACCGTAATAAAGTGAATGAATTCAACTATAATGTAGGATTCAATCTAACTACCCTTGAAAATAAAGTCGTGTCACTCGCCAATGAAGGTCAAGTGATTTATGGAGAAGGCTTAAAATTTGGAGCTGAACATTTTCCAACTCAAGCTCACGTAGGAAAACCAATTAGTGCCTTTTATTTATATCAGACCGACGGTATTTTTCAATCTATGGATGAAGTAAACGCCTATAGTAAAAATGGTAATTTAATTCAACCAGACGCAAAACCTGGAGATATTCGTTTCAAAGATATAAATGGCAACGGAACTATTGATGAAGAGGATAAAGTGTATTCTGGAACTGGACTGCCTAAACTGGAAGCCAATCTTATTTTGGGAGCCAATTATATGGGATTTGATTTTTCAGCTTTAATAGGAAGTGCTTGGGGAAACAAACTGTATAATGGAAACAGATACTTCTACGAATCTATGAATAATGGTACAAACATGCTAGCTACTACCCTTAATGCATGGACTCCTGAGAATCATAGTAACATTCCACGCGCCGTTTTATCAGATCCAAACGGAAACAGTCGTGAATCAACACGTTTTCTTGAAAGCGGTGATTTTATACGTCTTCGTCAATTACAATTTGGGTATACCATTCCTGAGAAATTCTTAGCAGGAGCAAAAATTGACAAATTGAGATTCTACGTAGGTGCCGAAAATTTATTTACAATCACTAACTATCAAGGTATTGATCCTGAGTTTTCAAGATCATCGGTTCTTAATACTGGTGTAGATCGTTTTGTATATCCTTTTACGAGATCATTCGTATCGGGTGTCCAATTTAATTTTTAATAAAATCTTTAAAAACACAATTATGAAATCGCCATGATTCAAAACATAAAATGAAATGAAGAATGGCGATACCATATTCCTATAAAAAACAAATAATATCTAGATATGAAAAAGACATTTTATATATTTTCAATCGTAAGTTTACTCACTTTAGTTGGATGTAGTGATTTTTTAGATCAACAATCACCAGATGAACTTACTTCTCAAAATTTTTGGAGAAACAAATCAGATGCCGAAGCAGGATTGGCGGCAACTTACGCCCAATTGGAAGGCTCTACTGATGAATGGGCATTTTCGGAAGTAAAATGGTCCGTCGAAGCATACCGCGAAGACATTTGCCTATTGGGAAGTGATGCTCAAAATTATCAAAATTGGGTAGAACTATACGCTTTTAATTACACCAATGGTAACAGCCAATTTACTAGTTATTGGAATAATAATTATAGAGGAATAAGCAATGCCAACCAAGTTATTGATAAATTGAAACAAATTCCTTCATCAACTATAAATGATAGTGACAGAGCAAAGATTGAAGCGGAAGCCCGTTTTCTTCGCGCCTATTACCACATGAAATTACTACTGAATTGGAATCAAATTATTATTCGAAAAAAATACATCACAGATCAATCCGAATTAAATGCTCCTTTATCGACTCGCGTTGAAGCTTGGGATTTTATCACCAGTGAGTTAAAAGCCGTCTCAGCTATACTCCCAGCAGTACAGCCGAGTGACAATACTGGTCGTGCTACCAGTGGAGCGGCGAATAGTTATCTTGGTTTTGCTTATTTAACTCGTGCCTACGAAGAAACCGCTCAAAAGCAAGCACACCTCAACGAGTCTATTACTGCCTTAAATAAGGTTCAAGGATATTCCCTTGTTAAGAATTACGGCAGTATGTTTGATGGAAGCAATGAGAATTCACCAGAATCCATTTTTGAATTACAATTTTCTGAAAATACAGCAAATGGAGCCTCCTATCGTACAGCTATTCATTACTGGATGGCGGCAAGTGAACTGGGTGGATGGGATGAAATCCTACCAAGTCCCATGTTGATGGACGAATACAAAAAAGAAGGTAAAATAGCCACCACTGGCGGTTATGATTCTCGTTTGTACAGTACCATATTCTTTAAGGATCCTTATTTTAATGATCCTGCCAATCCTCTTTTGTTTGGAAAAACATACGATGAACGTTTTGGTGATACCGACAAACCTGTATTCCGTAAATTCATTCCAACTACTCAGGAAAAAATGGATCAAGAATTCATTGGACTAAATATTCCTCTTATGAGATATTCTAATGTACTATTAATGCAAGCAGAAGCACTAAATGAATTGGGGCAAACAGCCGCAGCGATACCTTTAATCAATCAGGTTCGTGCTAGAGCCGATATGCCAGGAATGACAGGAACTACTTATGATCAGGTGAAAGTTCAAATTGAGCACGAAAGAATTATTGAGTTCCCTCAAGAAAACTTCCGCTTCTATGATTTACGCCGTTGGGGAAAAACAAAAGCAGCTCTAGACGCTATTGGACGCAACGGCTTTGATCCTGCTAAAAACAATTTTTATCCAGTTCCTTTAACAGAACTTCAATCCAATCCATTGGTTAAATAATTAGGATCTAAGATTGAGCAAACAAAAAAGACCTCTAGAAAATTTCTAAAGGTCTTTTTTTATTTTAGGGTCAGTTGCATCATCACCCCATTTAATTTTAGCGTCTTAATGGTTATATAATTTTTAAATCTGCCATAACTTTAAATTCCCCTTCAGTCAATTGATTTGACACATTTGCTCCCCAATCCATTCCTCCTGGCATGTAAAGCCAAAGTATTTCATTTGTTTCACAATCTACAATTATTTTAAAATATACTATTGTAGACCACTGAACGAATGATGCATTTGACTTAACAATTCCGTACGGAGCTGTGTATACAACAGCAGTATTTTTCGATTTGTTAACAAGCGCATCGTTTAATTCAGATTCAGGAACAAACTTTAAATCACCACCATAATTTTTTATTGCTGCTTCTTTTGTTCTCCCTTTCATCAACATATTATCCTCAACCAACAATGTTTTCCCTTTTAATTTTGATACACTTTCTTTGGCCATTTTTTCAGCATATTTATCAAAATTTAAAACTTTATCATTGGCAATAATCCAATCCACATTCGCCTGTAAAATTGATAAAGCGTATTTGTAGTCAGCTTCTGATAAAGATTTATCATTATTTAAATGTCTTGATGGTAGATAAATCTTAGAATCTGTTTTAGCAATATTGCTTTCAATTCTAGTAAATGCAATTGCAGGAACATTTTGATTTGTTTTAATTCCCCAATAACCTTTATCATTTAATTGAACTAGTCTTAAAACAGCATACGATTTACTCTTAGCTTTTTGTAAAGCCTCAATTTCGGTAGCAGTTTTAAATTCCATTTTATCAGTATAAATCCAATATTTTTGAGCATAAACTTTAAAATCTCTGTTAAAATCAACTACAAATTTTTTGTAGTCTTCTAATTCTTCAGCTTTTTTTGGCTTACTTAATTTCTTTAAAACATCTGGATCTTCTTCTAAAACTTCAACAAGTAAAGGGCGGGTTTTTAATTGTTTGAGTTCATCAGGATCTCCATAGAAATTAGGATTTATCTGAGCTTTTGAAACTACAGAAGTTAATAGAAATAAATAAAATAGAATTTTTTTCATAATTTTTTATTAGGTTAATTAAGTCAAAGGTACAATAATTAACAAATTAAATTGTATGAAAATATATATTCTGCTTTGATTTGTTATGAGTAGTAATACATCTGCTATCCTCATACACAATTAAAATTGAAGATCTAATGAATAGAATAAGTAGTTTTTTTAAGTTTGATGTAATTTGACAATAAACTCATTGCACAAAAATTTTAACCTTAAACTCGCTTTTTATTTTCTGTTATAGAAAATTACTCCCCTCCCAACAGCTCCATCAATTCCAAAGCTCTTCTGGTTGATTTCACATTCTCAAATGTCAACAATAGTCGTAAGCCTGCCGGAGTTTGCTTTTCTTTCATTACACAAATACTGCTGTTTTTTTGTACAAACTGAATCACTTTATGAAAACGTGTAGAATGGTAAAAATCCGATTGTTGATCGGAGACAAAATAACCAATCATCTTGCCTTTTTTCATCACGAGTTTTTCGATACCCACTCTAGTGGCAATCCACTTGATACGAATACTGTTCATTAAGGCAAGTGCTCTTGGAGGCATTGGCCCAAACCGGTCAATCAGTTTGTTTTGGAAAACAACCAGTTCTTCTTCGTTTTTCACGTCGGCCAACTCGTTGTACAAACTCAAACGCTCCGTGACATTATTGATGTATTCGTCTGAAAACAACAACTCAAAATCAGTGTCGATTTGCAGATCTTTTACATATTCCTTGGTTTCGATATTATTCTCTTCAGGGTATAAATCCTTGAATTCGTTTTCCTTCAATTCCTCGATGGCCTCGTTCATTATTTTTTGGTAGGTATCAAAACCAATATCGTTGATAAAACCACTTTGTTCTCCTCCCAATAAATCCCCGGCTCCACGAATTTCAAGATCTTTCATCGCAATGTTCAAACCGCTTCCCAATTCGCTGAATTGTTCCAAAGCCTGAATTCGTTTACGGGCATCTTCAGTCATGTGCGAATACGGCGGACAGATAAAATAACAAAAAGCTTTCTTGTTGCTTCGCCCTACTCTACCCCGCATTTGATGCAAATCAGACAAACCGAAATTATTGGCGTTATTGATGAAAATGGTATTCGCATTGGGTACGTCCAATCCGCTTTCGATAATGGTTGTCGCTACTAGAACATCAAATTCACCGTTCATAAAAGCGAGCATCAATTCTTCCAGTTTGGCTCCTTCCATTTGTCCGTGGCCAATTCCTACTCGGGCATTGGGCACCAAACGCTGAATCATTCCTGCAAATTCCTTGATGTTTTCGATTCTGTTATTGATAAAGAAAACCTGTCCGTTACGCTGAATTTCATACGAAATCGCATCCCGAATCAATTCTTCATTAAAACTCACCACATTGGTTTCTATAGGATATCTATTCGGTGGAGGCGTCGTAATTACCGATAAATCCCGAGCTGCCATCAACGAAAACTGTAGGGTTCTTGGGATTGGCGTTGCCGTCAAGGTCAAAGTGTCGACATTGGCAGCAATGGTTTTAAGTTTGTCTTTTACGTTAACACCAAACTTTTGTTCCTCATCGACAATCAATAATCCAAGATCTTTGAAAACCACATTTTTGTTGACCAATTGGTGTGTCCCAATCACAATGTCGAGTTTGCCTTCGGCCAATTGCTTTAAGGTTTCGGCTTTTTGTTTGGCAGTTCTAAAACGGTTCAAATAACCAATAGATACCGGCATATCTTTCAATCGTTCGCTAAATGTACGGTAATGTTGGTACGCCAAAATAGTGGTTGGTACCAAGACCGCTACTTGTTTAGAATTATCCACAGCTTTGAAAGCGGCACGAATAGCCACCTCGGTTTTACCAAACCCAACATCTCCGCAAACCAAACGATCCATAGGGCGCTCGCTTTCCATATCGGCTTTGACTTCTTGCGTCGATTTAATTTGATCCGGAGTGTCTTCGTAGATAAACGAACTTTCCAATTCGTTTTGCAAGTAACTGTCGGGAGCAAATTGGAATCCTTTTTCTAATCGGCGTTTGGCATACAGCTGAATCAAATTGAAGGCAATGTTTTTGACTCTTGCTTTTGTTTTTTGCTTTAAAGTCTTCCAGGCACTCGATCCTAACTTATAAATTTTGGGTGGCGTTCCGTCTTTTCCGTTGTATTTCGAAATTTTGTGCAGCGAGTGAATGCTCACATACACGATATCATTATCGGCATACACCAGCTTGATTGCTTCCTGTGTTTTGCCTTCAACCTGTATTTTTTGCAACCCACCAAACTTCCCGATTCCGTGATCGATATGTGTTACATAATCGCCAACGGACAAAGTCGTAAGTTCTTTTAACGTTAAATTTTGCTTTTTCGAATAGCCATTTTTAATGCTAAATTTATGATAGCGTTCAAAAATCTGATGGTCGGTATAACAGATAATTTGATTTTCGGGATCAATGAAACCTTGGTACAATGGCAAAACAATGGTCTTGTATTGTTTGCGAATATTCTCTGAATTGGCTTCGTCTAAAGTTTCAAAAATATCGTGAAAACGTTTGGCCTGTGCCTCATTCGAACAAAATAAATAATTTTGATAGCCATTAAAATGATTCTCACTCAGATTATTCAGCAACAAATCAAACTGTTTGTTGAACGATGGTTGTGGCTGAATGTGAAATTCAAATTTCTTGGTCGTTTTAAAAACAGGCTTGGAATTAAATTCTACAACCGAAAAATCCAACGCTCGTTTTACAAATGCTTTTTGGTTCAAAAACAATTGTTCTGGAGTGGCGTGCTTGATATCTTTAGACAATTTTTCAAAAGCTTCTTCGGCCCTGCCAAATTGTTTGTCCAATTCATATAAAAGATTCTCGGTATTTTGAAAAAACAAAACGGTTCTTTCATTAATATAATCTAAAAAACTTTCCCTGTTTTCCTGAAAAACTTTATTTTCAACATTGGGAATAATGGTAATTTTTTTATGCTTTTCTAAGGATAATTGAGTCCCGACATCAAAACTTCGAATACTTTCTACTTCATTGCCAAAAAACTCGATTCGATACGGATTATCATTCGAAAACGAAAACACATCAACAATTCCCCCACGAACAGAGAATTCTCCAGGTTCTGTAATAAAATCGACTCTTTTGAATTCGTATTCAAACAAAACTTCATTCAGAAAATCGATAGATATTTTGTCCCCAATTGTAACTTTCAAAGTGTTTTTATCCAAATCTTTTCGAGTCACCACTTTTTCAAAAAGCGCCTCGGGATAGGTAACAATAATCGCAGGTTTTTTGCGGGAATTAATTCTGTTGAGAACTTCAGCGCGAAGCAAAACATTGGCATTATCGGTTTCCTCAATTTGATACGGACGCCGAAAAGAACCGGGATAAAACAACACATCCTGTTCACCAACCATTTGTTCTAAATCGTTCAAATAATAAGCAGCATCTTCCTTGTTGCTTAAAATAACCAAAAAAGGAAGCTCCGCTTTTTTGAAAATGGACTGAATCGCAAAGGACACTGATGATCCGATCAAACCGTCCAATTGCATTTTTACTGGATTGTCTTCCTGTAAGCGCGCTACAATCTGAGCCGTTTTGGGAGAAGAATCATAAACCGAATATATAGTTGCTTTACTCAATGCGTGATTCGTGTTGTTTTAGTTGTTGTTGTTGACTGGTCGCACCTCCTGGATTTCCTGGTATTGCTGGATTCCCTGGTATTGCTGGGTTTCCAGACTGAATAGCTCTTGTAGTATCCATCATCATTAACAATTCAGACTCCCCGGCTTCCATCGGAATTTTGCTTTTCTCAACGATTTTATCCATCTGTCTTTGCAGAGAAACCAATTCCAAATTAATTTCAGAAACCAAAGTCGTCACTTTTTTATCCGAAACTTTATCGAGATTAATATATAAATCCAACATTCGAACTTGGGTAATCAAAGTTGCAATTCTACTTCTTATTTGAGGTGTGTCAAATTGATAGGGAATATTGGTATTCAATGCCATTACTTTAGTAGATAATGTCTTGGCTTTCTTTTGAAAAGCGGTAATTGTTTTCTTTGGTTTAATGGCCAATTCATCCATAAAGGCTCGCCATTCCGGCCAAGTAGCCAATGTAGCTTCTGAAGTGGTGTTAATGGGTTTGTCAAAAAAAACCCATCCTTTATTTATGGTTGCAAAAATTAATTCTTTCTTTTTTGTATCTCTTAAATTATCGGCTATACGTTCATCGTTATCATTTTTACACGAAAACTGCATCAAAAGCACCAAAAAAAGCAGCGTTAATTTATTATTCATTTCTAAATTATTTGAAGCACAAAGTTACAAAGTAAATTTACAATGGCAATCAGAATATCAATGGCAATGACAATATGAATGGTAGAAATCAGTTTCGATTATATTGTTAAATTTTTTAACACTATGAATTACGACCTTTCGTCTATTTTGTCTTCTTTATTACAATATCCATAAAAACCTTTGTCTTTATTCTCGATATTTTACGAAATCGTTATCTTTGCATTTCAAAACAACACACAATGAATCCAAAAATATTAATTATAGGCGCGTGCGGGCAAATAGGTACCGAATTAACACATCAACTTAGAGCGATTTACGGAACCGATAATGTTATTGCTTCGGATATTCGCAAACTGAATAATGATGTGGTAAATTCTGGCCCATTCGAAGTAGTCAATGCTTTGGATTTTAACCAAATTGAGCATTTGGTAGAAATCCACCAAATTACTGATGTGTATTTGATGGCAGCACTTCTTTCGGCCACAGCCGAAAAAAACCCAGCTTTTGCTTGGGACTTGAATATGAATTCATTATTTCACGTTTTGAATTTGGCGAAAGCCGGAAAAATAAAAAAGATCTTTTGGCCTTCGAGTATTGCTGTTTTTGGACCAACAACTCCCAAAGAAAACACCCCACAGTACACCATAATGGAGCCTTCCACTGTTTACGGAATCAGCAAGCAAGCTGGTGAAAGATGGTGTGAATACTACCATAACATTTTTGGTGTCGATGTTCGTAGCATTCGATATCCAGGATTAATCAGTTGGACTACTTTGCCTGGTGGAGGAACTACCGATTATGCCGTTGATATTTATCACAAAGCCCTAAGCGAAGGAAAATACGAGTGTTTTTTGACCTCCGAAACCAAAATGCCAATGATGTATATGGATGATGCTATTGCAGCTACAATCAATATCATGAAAGCGCCTATTGAACAAATCAAAATACGTTCTTCTTATAATCTCGCTGCAATGAGTTTTACCCCAACTGAGATTGCTGCCGAAATCAAAAAGCACATACCGGAACTCAAAGTAACTTATACACCCGATTTCCGTCAAAAAATTGCTGACAGCTGGCCTGCAAGTATCGATGATAGTCGCGCTAGAGAAGACTGGGGATGGAACCATGAATTTGACCTCGAAATGATGACCGTCGATATGTTAAAAAACCTAGCTCCTCAATACAACACTGATTTACAATAACACAACCATTACTTTTATTTACTTCATCAGTTCACTAAAGATCGTGTGGGAGTGCCTCCGTTGAAAAAAAGAGCTTACATATTGGACCGCTTATAAAGCTCCTTTTCTCAACGGGGTCGGGCTACTTCGGTAGCATCCGTCTATCCCTCACTCTGCTTCCGTGTTCCTAAATTGCAGTTCGTTTAACAAAACTATTTCCACAAACCATCCCCAAAAAAAATGTCCTCCCTAAAAAATATTAGGTAAATCATTTGAGAAAAAAATCAAGATAAATTCTGAGTTTACGCCAATTCTGTAAATACAATAATAAAACAATTCATAAATAATTTTTCATTAATTATCTCTGATGATTTTTGCCAATTCAATAGGTATTTTTACGTGTGTTTTATCTAAATTGCGAGTGAGAATCAATACAGATAGAATATGTCAGAAAGAGTTGAAGAAAAAAATGCCGAAAAAGCACGTTTGCAATTACGAACCGATAATAAAGGCTGGAAAAAGTGGGGCCCCTATTTAAGCGAAAGACAATGGGGTACTGTTAGAGAAGATTATTCCCAAAGTGGTTATGCATGGGGAAGTTCTACCCACGATATGGCGCGTTCCAAAGCCTACAGATGGGGAGAGGAAGGTATTGGAGGTATATCAGACAACAAACAACACATTTGTTTGGCTTTTGCCTTTTGGAATCATAAAGACCGCATCTTAAAAGAACGGCTTTTTGGATTAACCCCTGCCGAATCCAATCATGGTGAGGATGTCAAAGAAATTTATTTCTATCAGGACTCCACACCCACGCATTCCTATCAAAAGATGCTTTACAAGTATCCCCATGCGGCTTTCCCTTATGAAAAGTTAATCGAAGAAAGTCAAAAACGATCCCGTTTAGAGCCCGAATACGAATTATTGGATACGGGTGTTTTTGATAAAGATGAATATTTTGATATCACCATAGAATACGCCAAAGCCGATGAGCAAGACATATTAATCAAAGTAACGGTAGAAAACAGATCCAAATTAGCTGCACCAATTACGGTATTACCTACCATCTGGTTCCGTAATACTTGGAGTTGGGGATATGAAAATTACAAACACAAGCCTACTTTAATTGGAGTCGAAAAATCGCATATTGAGGTCAATCACCGATTGGTGGGACACTTCAATTTGTATGCTGAGAATGCCAAAGACCTTTTGTTTTGTGATAATAAAACCAATTTTGAAAAATTATATAAATCCACAGCTCAATCTCCTTATGCCAAAGACGGGATTAATGATTATATTATCAATCAAAAACGAACCAGTGTAAATCCAGATGCCATTGGCACCAAGGCTTCCGTACATTATGATGACATCATTCCTGGTAATGGCAAAAAAGAATACCGCCTTCGATTTACCAATACTATCCCAACGAATCCTTTTGAGGATTTTGATGCAATTTTTAAACAAAGAATAGAAGAAGCAGACGAATTTTATAATCTAATTCAAAAAGGAGTTAAAGATGAAAGACTACGATCCGTTCAACGTCAAGCCTATGCAGGTATGCTCTGGACCAAACAATGGTATTATTACAATGTCTTTGAATGGTTAAAAGGAGATCCATCTACTCCAAAACCGGAAAGAGGTCGAAACGAAGGTCGAAATAGTGCTTGGAAACACATGTACACGTCCAACATTCTCTCTATGCCAGACAAATGGGAATACCCTTGGTTTGCAGCATGGGACTTGGCCTTTCATACTTTGCCATTGGCCAGATTGGATCCTGATTTTGCCAAAAGACAATTATTGGTTATTCTACGAGAATATTATATGCATCCCAATGGACAAATTCCCGCTTATGAATGGTCGTTCTCAGATGTTAATCCGCCTGTACATGCTTGGGCTACCTGGAAAGTATATGAAATTGACAAAGAAGCCAATGGTGGTGAGGGAGATACCGTTTTCTTGGAACGTATTTTTCACAAACTGCTTCTCAATTTTACCTGGTGGGTAAACTTGAAAGATAAAAATGGCAACAACATTTTTGGGGGAGGTTTCCTCGGAATGGATAATATTGGGGTATTCGATCGCTCCGCCGATTTACCCACAGGCGGTCATCTCGAACAAGCAGACGGTACGGGTTGGATGGCGATGTATTGCCTGAATATGTTGCGCATCGCCTGTGAAATTTCGCTGAAAAATCCCGTTTATCAAGATATGGCTTCCAAATTCTTTGAGCATTTTCTGCACATTTCGGGAGCCATGCAATCTTTGGGAGACAATAAAATGAATCTTTGGGACGAAGACGATCAATTTTATTATGATATGCTCCATAAAGAAAATGGAGATGCCGAATTGTTAAAAATTCGTTCAATGGTTGGTTTAATTCCACTATTTGCTGTCGAAGTATTAACTCCGGATTTACTCGAAAAACTACCCGTATTCAAGCGTCGTGTCGAATGGGTTTTGAAAAATCGTCCCGACTTGGCCAGTTTGGTTTCCAGTTGGTACAATCCAGGGAAAGGCGAAACCCGTTTGCTATCTACCCTTAGAGGACATCGAATGAAAATGATTCTCAAGCGTATGTTTGACGAAAAAGAGTTTTTGTCTGATTTTGGAGTACGTTCCTTATCCAAATATCATAAAGAACATCCCTATAAATTCAAACATGATGGTGGAACCATCCAAGTAGATTATACACCAGCCGAAGCCACCGGCGATATGTTTGGAGGAAACTCCAATTGGAGAGGCCCCATTTGGTTTCCTATGAATTATTTGATTTTGGACTCGTTAGAAAAATTTCATAGCTATTATGGTAAAGATTTCAAGGTCGAATTCCCAAGTGATTCGGGTAAATTGGTGAATTTAAAAGAAGCTTCCGAAGGTGTTGCCAAACGATTATTAGCCTTATTTGTACCTAGCGCCAATGAAAAAATTCCAATGTATGGCGAATACAAGAAGTTTCAGGAAGATCCGCTTTTCAACAAGAACCATTTGTTTTTCGAGTATTTTGATGGAGACAACGGCAAAGGCTTAGGCGCCAACCACCAAACGGGATGGACTGGACTAATTGCAGAAATTATTAGACATTTACATGAGGAAGAAAAATAACATTCATACTACTCCATAAAAAATCCACCAAGTAAGATATTTAAAATTCTTACTTGGTGGATTTTTATTTTTCTTACATTTGGTTCCTTTTGAAAATCAAAAATAAACCAATTCACAATTTTAAAATATGACCAACACCTATAAACCCATTGAAGACACTAAAAGAACCACAATTGTTGACATTCTAAGAGGCTGGGCATTACTGGGAGTTGTCATTGGTAATTATATCGATTATAAATACATTGGTTCAGCTGTTGGTCCCAATACTAAAAACGCATTTTCACAAGTCCTTAGTGACATTCATGAATATTTTTTGGCGGCCAAATCTTGGACATTATTGAGTATTTTATTTGGTTACGGTTTTGCTATTCTGATTCAAAATGTGGAGAGTAAAGGCAAGAATCCCGTTGGATTTTTTGTATGGCGAATGTTGATTCTTTTTGTGTTAGCTTTTCTCAATTCCGCTATTTGGCTGGGTGATATTTTGAAAGATTATGCTTTTCTGGGGCTGGTTCTATTACTGTTCTATAAGTGTTCTGCAAAAACAATTCTTAGAATAAGTCTCTTCCTTCTACTAATTATTCCATTTGTTACAGGTTATGTCAATACGATTGAATATGCTGTTCCAGACGTGTTTACTGATACTAAATACTTGCAATTGTATCATTCCAACAATTGGCTTGATGTTTTTAAGTTTAATTTATGGGGTACCTTTTATGGTCAGATGGTTAATCCAGGTTATGCCATAACTTGCCATGTCGTAATGTTTGCATGTATGTTGTTGGGCTTTTATGCCCAAAAAACAAACTTTTTCAATCGCTTGCCAGAATTGAAAAAAGTCTTAAAAAAGATATTTTTTATCAATCTATGCATTGCTTTAGTTTTGATTACTATTTTTAAAATAACTATGTCCTACCAACTTTTATTTCCAACTTATTTCAAACCTGGATATTGGCTCGTATTAAGTACCATGCTTTCTATTGCCTCGGGAATTTGCATGCTGTATACCCATAATAAATTGCAAACTGTTTTTGGTTATTTTAGACTTTCGGGCAAAATGACGCTTACCAATTATATCGTTCAAAACCTATTAGCAACATTGATTTTTTCAGGAATCGGATTGAAAATATACAATACGCTCCCTTTCTGGTTTTACTTTGTATTGGCTGTTTTGGTGTTTATTATTCAATTATTTGTTAGCAAATGGTGGCTTTCCAAATTCAATTATGGTCCTGTAGAATGGCTTTGGAGAGTATTGAGTTATCGCAAAGTATTTCCATTTAAGAAAATCACATCCGAATTGGTCTCAAAAGAAGCGGATGCCGTTGCTATTGAGGTTTAAGATAATTATAAAGATTGCTAAAATCTGATTGAAATTTCCAAATTTCTAAGTTTATCCTAATGGTTTTTAGAATTGGGTAAGGGATAGAAACTAGCTACCGAAGTAGCGTGGATAGCCCGACAGCAGTAGCAAAAGGGGCGAATAAGCGGTGCGAGAAGCAGCCCCTTTTGCTAGTGGTGTTACCCCCGAAAAATGATTTTCCAAAAAAAGGCTCTTTTAAAACGTTACATTTTAAAAGAGCCTTTTATATTATAATTTATGAAATATTACTTCACTTCGTAAACATTATTGCTTTGCTTCACATCGGCCATTAAACCACTTGGGTCAATGGTGATCTTCTTAATGGCAGCTTTTGGTTTTGAAATGTTAAATTCGAAACTAGGATACGCCCAAGCCCAATCGTTAAGAACTGTTCTGGTAATGGCTGGAGTTGGGTTTTCTTTTTCGAAACTCATCATACGCAACGGAATGTAGAAACTTTCTTTGGATCCATCTGTGTATTCAACCAATAGATCGATAGGCATTGGCATTCTTCCAATTCGTTCTAGGGTTACAGTTGTTTTATCGGCGTTTTCTTTGACGTCTTTGATTCCGTAATCTATCGTGTTCAATGTTTCGGTCCAATCTACCAAATACCAGTCCAAATTAGCTCCCGAAACACGCTCGGCAGTTCTCTTGATATCGTTGGGTGATGGGTGCTTGAATTTAAATTCTTGATAATATTTTTTCAAGGTTTTACTCAAATTATCCTGACCAATCACATAGCCCAATTGTGACAGAAAAATACTTCCTTTTACATAAGAGGCAATACTATAAGAACGGTTTTCATCATAACGGTCACCGTGTGTAGATAGTGGTTGCTCTTTCCCCGATTCTACCAATTTATAATAAGCTGCATAATTTACTTTGAATGGATTTTCTTCCTTTTTATCATTCAATTCATTCAATGCCGAATCCTCAATATAAGTGGTAAAGCCTTCATCCATCCAAGGATGCTTGGATTCATTTGATGCCAAAATATGTTGGAACCAAGAATGTCCCATCTCATGTGTTGCCGTGCCTAAGATTCCTTCCAGTTTTCCGTTACCTAGCATCAATGTACACATGGCATACTCCATTCCGCCATCGCCACCTTGTATAAAGGAGTATTGTTTATATGGATAATCGCCAACCGTTTTGTTGTAATAATCCATCACTCTTACCATTAAAGGCTCCAATTTTTTCCAGTTCTCCGTTACCTCAGGGGTATTTTTGTAAAAGAAATGCAAATCAACATTGTTAGGTCCTTTTACAATATCGTGTTGGTAATTTTTATCGGCTGCCCAAGTAAAATCGTGTACCATTGGTGCCACAAAATGCCAAGTCAAGGTTTTTACTTTTTTTGGATATACTACAGTAACTCCTGCATCTTGATAGCCGTGACCTATTTCGTTTGGGTTTTGTAAATAGCCCGAACCTCCCAAAGTATAATCTTTGTCAATTGTAATGTTTACATCAAAATTTCCCCAAACACCGTGAAACTCTCTTGCAATATAGGGATCAGCATGCCATCCTTCAAAATCAAACTCAGCTATTTTTGGATACCATTGTGCCATCGATAATTCAATTCCCTCCCCATTATTTCGTCCCGTACGACGAATATGCACAGGAACCTGACCATCAAAATCCAGTGTAAAAGTGGTTTTTGAATTTGGCAAAATTGGTTTAGCCAAAGTCACTTCGAGTATTGTCCCTACCTCTTTGGCAACAGCCGCCACACCATCTTGTTTGAAATTAGAAATTCTCAAATACCCAATTTCGTTGGGTTTTAGATTTTTGATTCGGCTTTCTTTTACGTCTTTGCCATCCACTTTTATTTTGGTTACCATACGACCATCTGGATCTTTGATGTTTTGCAGTCTGGCATCCATTTCGCTTCCCGGTTGAAAGGCGTTTAAATACAAATGATAATATACTTTCTTCAATGTATCAGAAGAATTATTGGTATAAACCAGTTCTTGTTTTCCTTTGTACTGATAATTTTTGACATCCATAGTGACGTCTATTTTGTAATCAACTTGCTGTTGCCAATAACCCGTGTTTTGGGCGAATAGATTTCCTAAACCTACAGAAAAAAATACGAATAAAAAGAGTTTGCGCATGGTTATTTCAAAATAAAAAATGGAAGAGCCTGAAACTCTTCCATTGGATTAATAGATAGGTAAATTTATTTTTTAGACATTTTTTCAGCCATTACTAATGCATTGTAAGCATTGACCATTTTAGCTGATTTTGATGATTGAGTCGAAGCAGCTGCCACAGGTTCTTGATTTGGATTAGGGTTTTCACCCAAAACTACTTTCGCAGGAAGAGGTGTTCCAGAATCCATCAAGATTTGTTTTACTTGTTTGGCAGATAATTTTGGGTAATAGGAACGAATCAAGGCTGCAACTCCTGCGGCATTTGGTGAAGCCATAGAAGTTCCTTGCAAATATTTGTATTTATTGTTTGGAATAGTGGCATAAATTTCGTCTCCAGGAGCATAAACATCTACGTTGAATGTACCATAATTTGAAAACTCCGCAATTACACCTTCTCCGTATTTATTAGTCAAAGCACCAACAGTCAACACATTTGAAGCAAACTCTTTTTTATTGTCTTCAGAGTCATTTGGGAAATTGGCATTTTCATCCAAATCGATATTTTGTCCATCGTTTCCTGCAGCATGTACAAATAGTACATCTTTCTTTTCTGCATATTTTATGGCGTCAAAAACCCATTGCTTGTGTGGGGAGTAACTTTTTCCAAAACTTCCGTTGATTACTTTGGCACCGTTATCTACTGCATAACGAATCGCCAATGCAATATCTTTGTCGTACTCATCCCCATCCGGAACGGCTCTTACAGCCATAATTGCAACATTATCGGCAATACCGTCGCCTCCAAGATTGTTTCCTCTTACTTGAGCAATGATTCCGGCAACGTGAGTTCCGTGTAGGGCTTCTTCTTTGTCTGGTCCATAAACGGTATTGTTTCCGTATGTGGTTTTTTTAATATCTTCCGGATTGTCTCCAACCACTTTTCTACCATCTAACTCTTTGTTTAAGTTATAGTTTAATTGGTCATAAACGTATTTTCCGTACTCTTCAATTTCAGCTCTAAAAGTTGGCCCTGCATTGGTCAAGATACGGGTCATAATAGCTTTGCTTTTAGTCAAATCAGGATCTGTGGTTACGATTCCATTCAAATCTTCAATAGTATAATTTTCTTTGTTCAAATGTTTTTGAATGGCTTTATCCGTAGCAATCAAGAAATCAACTTGTTGCTTGTCCTTCAGAGCTTTATCGTATTTTTCAGTATACGCTGCTAGTGCACTTTTGTAGGTCGCCGATCCATCATCCCCTTTTTTTATGATTCGCGTCATTTCAAGTGTTTCATGTAAATCATCACCTAGAAAATTCCAACCGTGAATATCATCTATATAACCATTCTTGTCATCATCGATTCCGTTTCCTGCAATCTCTTTTTTATTGGTCCAAATTACTGCTTTCAAATCTTCGTGGTCAATATCAACTCCCGAATCTACAATCCCAACAATTACTTTGACCCCTTTTTTGCCTTTAAGTACTTCGGCATAGGCTTTATCCACACTCATTCCTGGAATACTGTCTTTGGCTAAATCCAGATGTGACCACCTTTGCAATTCAGGTTCACTTAGTTTTCCTTTTTTCCCAGTATAGTTAGTAGCTGTTTGCGCATTAGCAGAAAGACTTAAAGTCAATGCGGCTATAAGAGTTAAAGCTGTTAGATTTATTTTTTTCATTGATTGTTGTTTCTTGTTTTAGTAATACACTTCAAAAATAGTGGAAGTGAATTAGATATTATGCAATTGTTAACTTAATTTTAGGAAGCAAACCAAAATAGTGTTTTTTTTATTAGAATATATTTGTTAAAATACAATAATTTGGCCCTTTAACAGTAAAAATAGACTTTTGACGGTTTTTGAAAAAGTTCTTACAAATTAAAAGGAAATACCGTACATTCGCACCAACCTCAAAGCGTTTTAACCTATGAAAATAAAATTACTTATTTTACTGTTTTTAGCATCATTAATTACTTATGCACAAACCAATTTGGTCCCAAATGGTGGATTCGAAAATTGGACGAATAGCACCACATTATCCAACTGGACGATAGAAAACAATATCACCCAAAACACTTCCTTTTACACCGAAGGAAGCAAGAGTGCACAACTCTCTATCGCAAACAGTATCACTAAACCAAAAATAATTGCTCAAGTTCCTATGATCGCAGGAACTACATACACAGTAAAATTTAATTACAGATATATAAACGCTAATTATAGTGGCGACCATCCTATAGCATTAAACATTAGTCAAAATGGGAGTGCTACAACGCTTTCTAGTAGTACTTTTGCAACAGACAACAGCTGGAACGTAAAAGAAACCACTTTTACACCAGACCAAAACTTGTCGTATGACTTGAGTATTTCCTTATATACTTTTGATGATACAGCCTTCAATGTTTTGATTGATGATGTTCAAGTGTACATTCAAGGAACAGAACAATATACAACAATTCCGGATGTGAATTTTGAGAACAAATTGATTGCATTGGGGATAGATTCAGGTACAGTTGATGGGAAAGTACTGACGGAAAATGTTAACAAAATAACTTCTTTGAATGTTTCGTCTAGTTCAATTTCTGACTTGACAGGGATTCAGGATTTTGCAGCTTTGACCGATTTAGATTGTAGCTGGAATTTATTGTCATCTATTGACCTTACCAAAAATCTAGCTCTAGTAAAACTAGATATGTCTACAACAAAATTAACAGTAGTTGATCTTAGTTCAAATATAAATTTAGAAAAATTAACTTTAGTTCGTGTTGATTTAGTAAATCTTGATATTACCAAAAATATTAATTTAACCTCCTTGATTGTAAATCCAGGAGGTGTTACACCAGGAAGGGAAGGAACTGGCACATTAACTAGCTTAGATCTTTCTAAAAATTCAAAATTAAAGACGTTAGACTGTTCCGATAATAAAATTATAACTTTAGACTTTACCTCTAATACCTTACTTGAAAGTTTGTCTTGTGGAGGAAATAAGGCTTCCATAATAGACTTATCAAAAAACACAGCAATAACAAATTTAAGTGTTCATAATAGTCTAATGCTTGAAAATATTGATATATCTACAAATACAAAAATTCAAACACTAGATATTTCTTACAGTAACTTAAAAACGTTGGATGTGTCTAAAAATACTGACCTAAAGAATTTTAAAGCATCTGGTAACATATTGACATCTTTAGATCTTTCAAAAAATATTGGTTTAACTTCATTTTCTTGTGAATATACTAAATATTTAAATGATATAAATTTGAAAAATGGTGCAAATACATTACTTATTGCCAATAATTTGAAAATGAAATCTAATGTTAATTTAACTTGTATTCTTGTTGATGATATTACTTATTCAAACACAAATTGGTTAAATTCAAAAGATGCTGAAGTTGATTTTACTGAGAATCAATGTGTAACACCAACTTACACTCTTATACCTGATGCGAATTTTGAAGAATCTTTAATTATAAAAAAAATTGATGCTTTTAAAGATGGCAAAGTTCTTACAAGTAGGATTTCATCAATTGTAGAATTGAATCTAGGGGATTTTTACACGAACTTAAACATTAATGACATGACTGGAATTCAGGATTTTACCAATCTTGAAGTATTAATACTCCCTAATAACGGTCAAATATCAAATCTAACAAGTTTAGATGTTTCCAAAAATTTGAAATTAAAAAAATTAGATTTTTATAGAAGTCAAATAACAAGCTTAGATCTATCTAAAAACACAGCATTGACTACCTTGTCTTGTAACTACAATCAATTAACCTCACTAGATGTTTCCAAAAATTTAGCGTTAAACCATTTAGAATGTCAAGAAAATCAATTGACAACTTTAGATCTTTCTAAAAATTTAGTATTGAATTATTTGCATTGCTCTTACAATCAATTAACAACTCTAGATGTTTCCAAAAATGTGGATTTGAAATCTTTAAATTGTAACAACAATAGATTAACTGAATTAGATGTTTCTAATAACACAGCATTGACTACATTATCTTGCAACTACAATAAATTAACCTCGCTGGATGTTTCTAAAAATTTGACGCTAACCGAATTTTATTGTTATCATAATATGTTGACTTCTTTAAATCTAAAAAACGGAAATAACACTTTGATAACCAATGTAAATATTTTATTATCCAATAACCAAAATTTAAAATGTATTCAGGTAGATGATATCAATTATTCCGATACAAACTGGTCGAGTAAAAAAGATGCTACAGCAACTTTTAATACCGATTGTACGCCTTATACAATGATTCCAGATATTAATTTTGAGCAAAAATTAATAGATATAGGAATAGATACCGATGGAAAAAACGGAAAAGTGAAAACAGCAAGCATTAATACTCAAATAGATTTAGATGTTAGGGGTGCCACAATATCTGATTTATCAGGAATTGAAGATTTTACAGCGTTAAAAATTTTAGTTTGCAGTGATAATTTATTAACCCAGCTAAATCTATCCAAAAATACAGCTCTAATTACTTTATTCTGCGAAAAAAATCAACTCACCAATTTAGATGTTTCGAAAAACAGCAACCTTGATTATTTAGTATGTCATACTAATCAATTAACAAGCTTAGATGTTTCTAGTAATTTAGCCCTAACCTATTTATCATGCGGATTAAACCAATTTACCGATTTGGATGTTTCGAAAAACACAAAGCTAACAAGCTTATATTGTAGTAACGGTATTATAACCAAACTGAATATTAAAAATGGAAATAACACAAATATAACCGCTTTCATAGCAACTAAAAATCCAACTTTATCTTGTATTCAAGTAGATGATGTAAATTATGCCGATTCTTTTGCTGCTCCTTTTTACAAAGATGCTACAGCAACGTATTCAACAGATTGTTCTTCATTAGGGATAGAAGATTCCGTTTTTGACAAAATTACCATTTATCCAAATCCTACCAAGAGAGAATTACATGTTGATAATGTTGTTCTTGAAAAAGTAACCATTTATGATGCTTCAGGAAAATTTGTAAAAATGACAACATTTACTTCAGGAGCCAAAGACAATACAATACTTTTAACTGGATTTCCAAAAGGAATTTATTATGTCTATCTAGAAAGCGAAGGTGCCAATACCGCTAAGAAAATTATAGTGGAATAGTCTGTCCTTTGTAGCAATCAAAAACCCCCATTTTTCATTCATTTGAAAATGGGGGTTTTTGTTTTTTATCGTAAATTTGAGTATTTCCAAAAAATACTGATAAGTTTTCACTGTAATAAATCAGAAACCAAATGAATAAAATACTAAAATATTTCAAAATAAAAGAACGTGAAACTTCAATAAAACAGGAACTTTCAGGTGGTTTGGTTACCTTTTTGTCCATAGCTTACATCATTTTTGTAAACCCAAACATACTTTCGATGACGGGTATGCCAAAGGAAGCGCTCATTTCGGTTACATGCATTGCTGCAATTTTTGGAACTTTATTAGTTGGGATTTGGGCTAAAGTTCCTTTTGCAATGGCTCCAGGTATGGGACTAAATGCTATGTTTGCCTTTACCTTGGTTTTGGGTCAAGGCGTTTCCTGGCAAGATGCTTTGGGTGTTGTTTTCCTTTCAGGGGTGTTTTTTACAATTATATCTTTTTTTGGTGTTCGACATAAAATTGTAGAAGCCATTCCTCCCTCTTTACAAGTTGCAATGGGATGTGGTGTCGGTTTTTTTATCGCATTTATTGGATTCAAACAATTAGGACTTATTGTTGCCCATCCTGAAACTTTAGTCACATTGGGCAAATTTACCCCTGCCGTGATTATAGGTTTAATTACTTTGTTTATAACTGTAATTTTAGAAATTTACAAAATAAAAGGAGCCATCTTGATTGGAATCCTAATAGGAACTTGTTTAGGAATTGGATTTGATCCCAATGTACATTTACCCAACCACATTTTTTCATTACCTCCATCAATTACTCCTATTTTTGGACAATTAAATATTTTGGGAGTCTTAAAATTAAGTTTTGTCTCGGCCATATTCTCTTTTCTTTTTGTGAGCTTGTTTGATTCTATTGGAACTGCAATAGCCTGTTCTTATGAAGCAAATCTCGTTGGTAAAAATGGTAAAATGCCTCATCTCAAAAAAGTATTAGAAGCTGACGGTATTGCAACTATGTGCAGCGGTATTTTGGGCACAAGCAATACTGTGGTATTTATAGAATCAGCGACAGGAATTGCCAATGGAGCCAAAACTGGATTAAGTTCCGTATTTGTTGCTCTGTTTTTCTTTTTGTCCTTATTTGTTTCTCCTATTATCGGAATCGTTCCTGCTTATGCAACCGCTCCGGCTTTGGTTCTCGTTGGAATTTATATGTCCAAACATTTATCAAGAATCAATTTTACCGATTTACATATTGGTGTTCCTGCATTTTTAACCATGATTATGATGCCGCTCACCTATAGCATCAGCAACGGAATAGCTTATGGTTTTGCCTGCTACATTATTCTCGCCTTATTTACCAGAAACACCAAAGAAGTAACTCCAATGATGTGGGGTGTTGGTGTCTTTTCTATCCTAAGTATCATAATTGCACAAATGAAATAACAAATGAAATCCCCAATTTTCATCGATTTGAAAGTGGGGATTTTATTTTGATTACCTATTTTGGATTTTAAAAAACATCCGAACAACTAAATCGTTCTTTCAATCGTACCCCTTTCTCGGTATGTTGAACTGTTATAATCTCATTGTGCGCATCATGTTCCAAAAATAAATAGTAATTATTTTCGGCGGCGGCGTTCAGAAATTTTGATTTTTCGGACATCGTCAATAACGGTCGAGTATCATATCCCATCACATACGGCAATGGCAAGTGTCCTACTGTAGGCAATAAATCGGCCATGAAAACAATAGTTTTATCCTGATACTGAATGTGCGGAATCATTTGCTTTTCGGTATGACCATCAGCATAAAAAATGCCAAATCCCAACTCCTTTGAAATACCAAAATCACCGTTGGGTTTAGCTATAAAATGCAATTGTCCGCTTTCTTGCATTGGCAAAATGTTTTCGGTCAAAAAAGATGCTTTTTCCCTTGCGTTTGGTTTCGTAGCCCACTCCCAATGATTTTCATTACTCCAAAATTTAGCGTTCTTGAAAGCGGGTTCATATCCGGTTTTGTCTTTGTTCCATTGTACACTTCCTCCGCAGTGGTCAAAATGCAAATGGGTCATAAAAACATCGGTAATATCGTCACGAGTAAATCCGTATTTAGCTAATGATTTATCCATAGAATGGGTACCCCAAAGCGAGTAATACCCAAAAAACTTGTCGGATTGTTTGTTTCCCATTCCGGTATCAATCAAAATCAATCGGTTTTCGTCTTCAATCAACAAACAACGTGCGGCAATATCAATCAAGTTATTTTCGTCGGCAGGGTTGGTTTTGTTCCAAATGGTTTTGGGCACCACACCAAACATAGCTCCACCATCGAGTTTAAAATTGCCTGTTTCTATTGGATATAGTTTCATTTCTTTTGCTTTAGTTTTGAATTTACCCCCAAATGTAGGAGATTCAAAAACAACCTAAAACAATTTTGAGGCGAATTCACAAATTCACACCAATAAAAAACCTTAAATCCATTTGGAGTTCAGGCTCACTTTATTTTTTAAGGACGAAAAACAATTTCTTCAATTTTAAATTATCTTCAAATCGAAAAGGTTTTGTTTTAATCAATTCGTTTATGTCCTTTATTCTTTCAGTAGTTACAGGATGAGAACTTAAAAATTCGGGAATAGCGACAACCTCTTCATTCTGTAATCGTCTAAATAAATTAGACATCCCTTTTGGGTTTATTTTATTTAAAACGACTATTTCAAAACCCTCTAAATCGGCTTCGTGTTCAAAACTTCTAGAATAAGAAAGTGATTGCAAATTGTTTACATTGTCACCAATTGTTGCCATAATCCCATTGGCATCACCCAAAATTGCAGACACAAATATATAGCCTGATAAATTTCGGCACACCATTTTCATAGAGTGTCGATGATTCACATGAGCCACTTCATGCCCTATAAGTCCGACTAATTCATCATAATTTTTCATGGTATTCAGTATTCCCGAAAAAACCACGATATTACCGTCTGGAAGTGCAAAAGCATTTACAATAGGTGAATCTACTACGGTGAATTTTAATTTCTTAGTGTTTTTTAAATTCAACTCTTTTGCAAATAAATTTAATGCTTTGGTCTTTTCAGCATCAACATTGCTAAAAAGCATATTTTGTTCAAAAAAGGTTGTCCCCAAATGCGAATCGTAATCTTCTGGAATGATGACCACCGCTTTTTCAGCTACCCATGGAATGGCAAAAAAATAGCCCAATCCAATAATGGCAAAAATAAAAACGGTAAAAAGGATATGGGCTTTTATTCCCATATCCATTAACTTATGATACCAACTCAGATTCCCTCTCTCCTTCTTAAAATCATAAATCTTATTCACAAAATCGCTGTCGCTAATTTTTATATTTTGAATAGGATCATTTCCATATTCTAAATACATGTTTTTTGATTTTATACGAAAAGAAACTTCATCTAAATCCCAAAAATGTTGCTGATTATTTTCGGTTTCAAAAACAAGAACGTCTTTTTCATTATCGAAAACTATATCGATCGCTTTCGGAATAGCCGATTCCCCATCAAAGAAAATTCCTTTAGTTTTTTCACTCATAACACTACATTACAAAATCCATATCCAGAAAATCACTAATATCTTCTCCAGTTGCATCCTTGTAATTTTCTTCGGTTTGCAACAATGAATTCAAATCAATATTCCCTTCCATTTCAATATTCTCAAAAATATATTTCATCGTTCTTGTTACAACCCAAGCATATCCTATACCAAGTGTTCCAATGATGATCAGCAAATTTACAATCGCCAATTTAAAAAAACCTCCCCCGGTAACCGTTGAATTTAAGGCAATCTCTTTATCTCCTTTACTCATACTTAAATTATTGATGTAATATTCAAAAAGATCTTTTTGCCACCAAAATAAATAAATACCGAACGTAAATACTGTTACTAAATATCCTTTGAACATTAACATAAAATAATCTCCTCCATCGCCTTCACTATTAAATTCAACATCGCCAAATCGAATGTTACCTAACAAATATTTCCTCATGTTAATCGACATCCAGGGGCTGTAAATTCCAAAAGATATAATGGTAAAAAAAAGCCATTTAAAGAAATTTATACTGAACTCCTTACGATCTCCTCTATATCCAAAACGAATTCCTCTCCAAGATGTTCTAGACATTCTGTATCTGTAAGATCCATGTATCGCAAAAGGCAATAGCGCCAAAATACCTAAATACAGTATCCCAATTCCTAAAAATGGTGATTTAAGATAGAGAAATAAAAAAAATAACGAATATAGAAAACCAATGATAAGAATTGCTTTTACAAAGCCTCTAAACATTTCCTTTCCAGTTCCATGGAATGAAAAAGAATCGCCATTCAAAGATGTTTCCCCATATAAAAACTGAAGTTTTCTTGCTTTGGCCCATGGATAATAAAACCCTAAAGTTAGAATTGTCAATAACCAATTAACGATTATCACGCTAAAAAATTCGCTCCCTTTACCATTAAATTCAAGTTGGTAATTTGTTGATGTCTGTACTGCTTCTTCCATAATTAATTTAATACTATTTAGTTTGTTAATAGATCATAAATATATCTTTTTAAATTGAAAATTCTATACTTATATAACAAATTTCTATTTTGTCATTAGTTATATAAATGTTATCAGTTATGGGAAAAAGCATTTTATATAGTATCTTTGCAGTTAATTTAGACGAAATAAAGATAAGGGATAAAAATGTTGTTCAGAATTAGATTCTTTTTTTAGAACTCATTCTTAGCTATTTACTCCTAAAATATAAAACAAAAACACCAACACATGATACAAGTTTCTGATACTGCCAAAAAGAAAATCATCGATTTGATGAAAGATGATGGTTTTGATGCCGCTGTAGACTACGTGAGAGTAGGCGTAAAAAGCGGTGGATGCTCTGGTTTGTCCTATGATTTGAAATTTGACAAAAATAAAGGAGAAGACGACAAAATTTTTGTTGACAATGACATCACTATCGCTGTAGAAAAAAAATCGTTCCTATATTTAGCCGGAACCATCCTAGAATTTTCTGGAGGATTAAACGGGAAAGGATTTGTTTTTAATAATCCAAATGCCAATAGAACTTGCGGTTGTGGGGAGTCATTCTCACTTTAAAATAATTAAATGATTGCAAAATTTAAAGATTTAAAGATTATGGAAATATTTTTTAATATTTAAATCCTTCATTTTTTAAATCTTTCAATACCATAAAAAATGTCAAAATACACCGAAGACGATTTAAAAATCGAATTAGAGACCAAAGAATATGAATACGGATTTTACACCGAATTAGAGTCGGAGACGTTTCCTATTGGTCTAAATGAAGATATTGTTCGCGCTATTTCCAAAAAGAAAGACGAACCACAATGGATGACCGATTGGCGTATTGAGGCTTTCCGCGCTTGGGAGGAAATGATTGAGCCGGAATGGGCAAACGTTAAGTATCAAAAACCAGACTTTCAAGCCATATCGTATTACTCTGCTCCAAAAAAAGCAGATCCAAACAAAACTCTTGATGACGTAGATCCTGAACTTTTGGAAATGTACAAAAAGTTAGGTATCTCTGTTGATGAGCAAAAAAAGATGAATAATGTAGCGATGGATATCGTGGTTGACTCGGTTTCGGTGGCAACAACATTCAAAAAAACATTAGGCGAAAAAGGAATTATCTTTATGAGTATTTCCGAAGCCATCAAAGAACACCCTGAATTAGTTCGTAAATATTTAGGTACTGTTGTCCCACAAAAGGACAATTTTTATGCAGCTTTGAATTCGGCCGTTTTCTCAGACGGATCATTCTGTTATATTCCAAAAGGCGTTCGTTGTCCAATGGAATTATCCACTTACTTTAGAATCAACCAGGCTGGAACCGGACAATTCGAAAGAACTCTGTTGGTTGCTGATCAAGGTAGTTATGTTTCCTATTTGGAAGGATGTACTGCTCCTACTCGTGACGAAAATCAATTGCATGCCGCAGTAGTAGAATTGATCGCCTTGGACGATGCCGAAATAAAATATTCTACTGTTCAAAACTGGTATCCCGGAAACAAAGAAGGTAAAGGTGGTGTTTTCAATTTTGTGACCAAAAGAGGATTCTGCGAGAAAAATGCAAAAATCTCCTGGACACAAGTAGAAACAGGATCAGCTATTACTTGGAAATATCCTTCTGTTATTTTAAAAGGTGACAACTCCGTAGGCGAATTTTATTCAATTGCAGTTACCAATAATTACCAACAAGCCGATACCGGAACCAAAATGATTCATTTGGGTAAAAACACCAAATCGACCATTATTTCTAAAGGAATTTCTGCCGGAAAATCACAAAACAGTTATAGAGGTTTGGTTCAAATTGGAGCTAGAGCAGAAAATGCCAGAAACTTTTCACAATGCGATTCACTGTTAATGGGTAATCATTGTGGTGCACATACTTTCCCTTATATCGAAAGCAAAAATCCAACAGCAAAAGTGGAACATGAAGCTACAACCAGTAAAATTGGTGAAGATCAAGTTTTCTATTGCAACCAACGTGGAATTCCAACCGAAAAAGCAATTGCACTTATCGTAAATGGTTTCAGCAAAGATGTGTTGAATAAATTACCGATGGAATTTGCTGTAGAAGCACAAAAATTATTGGAAATTTCGTTGGAAGGTTCCGTGGGATAATTTTCTGTTCCAAAAAAATACTAATAATCTTAATGGTTTAAAATATAAAAACAATGTTAAGCATAAAAAATTTACACGCCTCAATAGGTGACAAAGAAATATTAAAAGGGATAAACCTTGAAGTAAAAGCAGGAGAAGTTCATGCGATAATGGGACCAAACGGTGCTGGTAAAAGTACACTTTCAGCTGTAATTGCTGGAAACGAAAATTATGAAGTAACGGATGGAGAAGTAATTTTGGACGGAGAAGATCTTGCCGAATTAGCTCCCGAAGAAAGAGCGCACAAAGGTGTTTTTCTTTCATTTCAATACCCTGTGGAAATTCCAGGAGTTTCGGTAACCAATTTCATGAGATCGGCAATCAACGAAACTCGTAAAGCTAAAGGTCAAGAAGAAATGCCAGCCAACGAAATGCTAAAATTAATCCGTGAAAAATCTGAACTGTTGGAAATCGACAGAAAGTTTCTTTCTCGTTCTCTTAATGAAGGTTTCTCTGGTGGTGAGAAAAAAAGAAATGAAATTTTCCAGATGGCAATGCTAGAACCAAAACTAGCTATACTTGACGAAACCGATTCTGGTCTAGACATTGATGCTTTAAGAATTGTTGCTAATGGTGTAAACAAATTGAAAAGCGATAAAAATGCTGTCATTGTAATTACTCACTATCAAAGATTATTAGATTATATCGTTCCGGATTTTGTTCACGTGCTTTACAACGGAAAAATTGTAAAATCAGGCGGAGCTGAATTAGCACATGAACTAGAAGAAAAAGGATACGACTGGATTAAACAAGAACAAGAGGCTTAAAATTTTGTTTGAAGTTTAAAGTTTAAAGTTACCTCAAGCAACTTTAAACTTTTAAACCTTAAACTTTAAACAATATAGAAAATGGAATTAAAAGAAAAATTACTATCGTCTTTTATGGCTTTTGAAGAGCGTATCGATGTTCATTCCGAACTTCACGATGTGCGAACAGCAGCTATAAAAAACTTCGAAAATAAAGGTTTCCCAACTAAAAAAGAAGAGAGTTGGAAATACACTTCGCTAAATGCTATCTTAAAAAATGACTTTAGCGTTTTTCCAAAAACAGAAAATGCCATTCAATATAGTGATGTAAAAAAATACTTTTTGCATGAAATAGACACCTACAAAGTAGTCTTTGTAGACGGTGTTTTTAGTTCGCATTTATCTTCAACTACTCACGACGGTATCGATGTTTGCTTAATGTCATCGGCATTAAACAAACCAAAATACAAAATGGTTATTGATAATTACTTCAATCAAATTGCCAGTAAAGACGAAAGTTTAACTTCCTTAAATACAGCTTTCGCCAATGAAGGAGCGTACATCAATATTCCAAAAAGCAAAGTTGCAGACAAACCTATCGAGATCATGTATTTCTCTACAGGAAGCGAAACTGCACTTTTGGTTCAGCCAAGAAACTTGGTTATTGTTGGTGAAAACTCACACGTACAAATCATAGAACGCCATCAAAGTTTGAATGAAAATCCTGTCTTAACCAATTCGGTTACCGAGATTTTTGCTCAAAAAAGAGCGATTGTGGATTATTACAAAATTCAAAATGACAATCTGGAAGCTAATTTGATTGACAACACTTATGTTTCCCAAAAACAGGAAAGTCACGTTTCGGTCCACACTTTCTCTTTTGGAGGAAACCTAACCCGAAACAATTTGAATTTCTACCACTTTGGAGAAAGATTGACCAGTACCTTAAACGGAATCACGATTATTGGCGAAAGTCAACACGTCGATCATTATACCTTGGTGAACCACGCAACGCCAAATTGTGAAAGTTTTCAAGATTACAAAGGAATTTTTACCGACCGTTCAACAGGAGTTTTCAACGGAAAAGTATATGTAGAAAGAGAAGCTCAAAAAACAAACGCTTTCCAAAAAAGCAATAATATTCTTTTGAGCGACAAAGCAACCATTAACGCCAAACCGCAACTGGAAATTTTTGCCGACGACGTAAAATGTTCGCACGGTTGTACCATCGGACAATTGGACGAAACCGCTATGTTCTACATGCAACAACGCGGAATCCCGAAAAAAGAAGCCAAAGCATTATTGATGTACGCTTTCTCAAATGCCGTTATCGAAAACATCAAAATACCAGAATTGAAACAAAGAATCACCACTATTATCGCTAACAAATTGGGCGTTAAAATCGGATTTGATTTGTAGTTTTTAATCGCAATCCTGATAGATATCGGGATGCTAAGATCTACGCACCCGAGTGATAGCGAATTGACGAAGTAAAGAGCGCAAAGTATAAATACAATACTTTGCGCTCTTTTCGGTTTTTCCCCTGCCTACTGCGTTAATTTTTTCTCACACTCCACACAATCCCACTCAACAATCCATTAAAATCAAATTGAGGTTCCTCTGTCAAACCCATTCTTACAATTACCAAATCCATAGACGGAATGATAGCTACCATTTGCCCTTGGAAACCACTGCAATAATACATATCTCTGGGAACATTTGGGAAATGGTTTCCAGCATTGAGCCAAAATTGTGCTCCATATCTTCCGTGTGAAGTATCTGTGGGAGTCGCAACATACTTTGCCCAACTGGGATCAAATAATTGTTCTCCATTCCAATTTCCTTGGTGCAAATACAACAGTCCCAACTTTGACCAATCACGAGTAGTTGCCCAAGCATAGGACGATCCCACGTAATTCCCCGCCATATCTGTTTCTACAAGCATCGAATGCATTCCGATTTTATCAATCAATGCCGAATACCAAAAATCCAAATACTCCTGATGCGATTTAAACTGTTTCCGCAAAATTCCCGACAGTAAATTAGTCGTGCCTGAAGAGTAATTCCAATGCGTATTGGGTTTGAAAAGGGCAGGCTTTATTACCTGGGATCTTGTCATATCTTCCTCTTGATAAAGCATCTTTGTTGCATCACAGATTCTGTCATAATACTCATCCCATTCCAAACCTGAATTCATATGCAATAAATCATTGGTCGTAATGTATTTTCGATTGTCATTTTGCCATTCGGCAATGGGAGCAGGTTTGTAGATGTCAAACCTTCTTTGATTTTCAAGTATTCCAAAAAGTGTTCCCGTTATACTCTTAGTCATGGACCAACCTAGAATAACATTGCTTTTTGTAAAACCATCAGCATATTTCTCGGCAATGATTTTGTCTTTATAAATAACCAAAACTGAGCGTGTTCTTTTATAATTATTTCCTTTGGCATCAAATGCATTGGCAACAACCTGATTCAATTTGGTATAATTCACATTGGAAAAAATTGTGTCTTTGGGTTCAACATCTCCATAAGGAAAAGATAAATTATTGCTTGATTTTGTTCTTTTGGGTACTTCATACGGTTTGTTTACGTCAAAATCATCATTGATTAATGATCCTCCCAAACCTGCTCTATAAATTGCTTTTCGTTGTTTCAACCCCAAAACAGTAGCCGTTGCAAATTTTTCCGATTCATTGATTTGATTGGTAGCCCAACCTAACACGTCAAAATCATTATCGTTTTTTTCGATGATTTCTTGTGAACGATGGTCAATAAAATGACCGGAAGTAACACTTTTTGCCGAAAATCCGGATATCAATTCTAGCTTAGGATAATTGGTAAAACCCAAATATCCTAAAAACAATAAAAAAAGAAAAGCTCCTATTCTAAAATATTTTTTCATATTGAAAGATTATTACACCAAATTAGTAAAAAAAGGGATACCAACCACAAACAAGTTAATCCTATTCCATTTTCAATAATACTGTTCAACTCTTTGTTACAATTTTTACAATTATTAACTATTGTTTCCTAAAAAACTAAATCAATTGTATTACTTTTGTATTTAGAAAAATTCTAAATAAAGAAATGTTAGATATTCAAAAAATAAGAGCCGACTTTCCTATTCTTTCACAAAAAGTAAACGGAAAGCCTTTAGTATATTTCGATAACGGAGCCACTTCACAAAAACCGCAAGTGGTTATTGATGCGATTGCAAAATATTATCAGGAAATTAATGCCAACATTCATAGAGGTGTTCATACATTGAGCCAATTGGCGACAGATGCTTATGAAGTTTCCCGAGCGAAAGCGCAAAATCATATTAATGCAAAATTTCTTCACGAAGTGCTTTTTACTTCGGGAACTACTTTTGGTATTAACCTTGTGGCCAATGGATTTGCTTCAATTCTAAAACCAGGTGATGAAGTCTTGGTCTCAGCATTAGAACATCACAGTAATATTGTGCCTTGGCAAATGTTGTGTGAAAAAACAGGAGCCACACTCAAAGTCATTCCGATGAATGAAAAGGGAGAATTGATAATAAGCGAATACGATAAATTGCTTTCTCCAAAAACCAAGATTGTAACTGTAAACCATATTTCGAATGCGCTGGGAACCATCAATCCTATCAAATATATGATTGACAAAGCACATGAAGTTGGAGCAGCAATTTTGATTGATGGTGCACAAGCTGTACCACATTTAAAACCTGATGTTCAGGCCTTGGATTGTGATTTCTATGTTTTTTCGGGTCATAAAATGTGTGGTCCAACAGGAACTGGAATTTTATACGGAAAAGAAGCGTGGTTGAATAAATTTCCACCGTATCAAGGTGGCGGTGAAATGATTAAAGAGGTTACTTTTGAAAAAACCACTTACGCCGATTTACCACATAAATTTGAAGCAGGAACGCCCAATATTGCTGGTGGAATTGTTTTGGGAACAGCCATTGATTATATGAATGAAATTGGTTTTGAAAACATTCAGAAGCAAGAATTAGAATTATTGGATTACGCTACAAAACGATTATTGGAAATTGACGGTTTGAAAATTTATGGCACTTCGAATTTAAAAACTTCGGTTATTTCTTTTAATATAGAAGGCATTCATCCATATGACATTGGAACCATTATTGACAAATTGGGAATCGCCGTAAGAACGGGTCACCATTGTGCTCAACCCATTATGAATTTCTTCAATATTCCAGGAACTATAAGAGCTTCATTTTCTTTTTACAACACCAAAGAAGAAATTGATAGGATGGTAGATGCTGTAAAAAAAGCACAAATAATGTTGTCCTAAAACCTAAAACTATATGAAAACTTTATCCCTTTTGTTATTAACCCTGTTTCTTGGAAAAAGTTGCCAAAGTCAAATTAATACTGCCGATGTGGAAACTGCTAAATTAGAATACACTGCCAATTCAAGAGGATTATACAACAGTACGATTATAGAGAATAAAACGGTAGCAGTTACAAGTACAAGAGATGGGAAACCCGTTTCCAATTCGCTCACCGATGCTCAATGGAGTACTTTAATCAAGGAATTTCAAAAAGTGGATTTGGAGGAAATTCCTAATTTAAAAGCTCCTACTGAAAAGCGTTTTTACGACGGTGCGGCGATGGCCAATCTAAAAATAACCTATAAAGGAAAAACATACGAAAGCCAAACTTTCGACAATGGCTATCCTCCAGAGAAAATAAAGAATTTAGTAAACACAATACTATCCTTTTCAAAAAAAGCAGAATGACAATAAAAGAAATACAAAACGAAATTATAGACGAATTTTCCATGTTTGACGACTGGATGCAACGTTATGAATACATTATTGATTTAGGCAAAAATCTTCCTTTAATCAAAGAGGAATTCAAAACAGATAATAACCTAATCAAGGGATGTCAATCCAAAGTATGGTTACAAGGGGAGCAGAACGGAGAAACCATTGTCTTTACTGCCGATAGTGATGCGATTTTGACCAAAGGAATAATCGCTATTTTGATTCGTGCTTTTTCAAACCAAAAAGCTATTGACATATTAAACGCAGATACCGATTTTATTGACGAAATAGGTTTGAAAGAACATCTTTCGCCAACAAGAGCCAATGGTTTGGTATCAATGATTAAAAATATTAAAATGTACGCTTTGGCATTTGATGCCCAGAAAAAAAACTAAAATTATGGAACAAGAAATAAACACCGCAGAATTAGGAGAATCTATTGTAGCAAAATTGAAAACCATTTATGACCCAGAGATTCCTGTAGATATTTACGAATTGGGATTGATTTATGACGTAATGGTAAATACCGATTATGAAGTAAAAATATTAATGACCCTTACTTCTCCAAACTGTCCTGTAGCTGAGAGTTTGCCTAGAGAAGTAGAGGAAAAAGTAAAATCAATCGAACACATAAAAGATGCTGAAGTAGAGATCACTTTTGACCCGCCATGGAGCAAAGATTTGATGAGTGAAGAAGCAAAATTAGAATTGGGAATGCTTTAATAAAAAGTAGGCAGTATTCAGTCTTTTAGTATTCAGTTTGAAGCTGATTGCTAAAAGACTGAACACTGACCACTAAATATTTAAAAATGGAAGAAATAATCAATAAAGTAGCGAATAGTGTTCTGGAAGTTTTCGATCTTGAAGACTATTATCCAGCTGGAGTTCGTGTGCAAATCGATATTTCGCAATGGCTTTTTGACGGTTTTTTATTAAAAGAAAGAGACTTTAGGGAACAACTTAATAATCAAGATTGGTCTCAATACCAAGATCAATATGTTGCTGTTTCATGTGGTACCGATGCTATTATCCCAAAGTGGGCTATTATATTGGTCACAATGCATTTGGCTCCCTATGCCAAGAAAATTGTAAATGGTTATATGGACGATTTAGACTCGGCTTTGTACGATGAATTGCTTCCAAAAATCGATTATACTGTCTATAAGGACAAACCTGTTATCATAAAAGGCTGCTCAAGAAAACCTGTTCCTATGCGAGCCTATGTTTTGGCAGCACAATACCTCCAACCTTACGCCAAAAGTATCATGTATGGAGAAGCGTGTTCGGCTGTTCCTTTATACAAATCGGCTAAAAAATAAACAAACTTTTTAACTTATTGAATTCTAGCTATTTATTCTTTTTATTATATTTGTATTAGAACTAATACTCTTACAATGAAAAAAATCATACTGTTAGTCTGTCTGCTCCCCCTTTCAACTCTTCTCCATGCCCAATCTTCTGAAAAAGATTTAATAAAAAAAACAGAAGATGCAGCCAAAACCATAGATGACACTATCCCGAATGGTTGGAAGTCAAAAGGGAAAGTCACCTTTCTTTTTAACCAAGCCAACTTTAATAACTGGATTGCCGGAGGCGAAAATAGCTTTTCAGGTAACTTAGGATTGGATTACAAAATCGATTATAAAAAAGACGATTATACATGGGAAAATAGAATTCTGGCTTCGTATGGTTTACTGCAAACGCAAAACTCCAGTTTTGAAAAGAAAACTGATGATCAGCTCGAAATCAATTCTATTGTAGCCAAAAAAACAAAAAGCTACTGGTATTACTCATTTCTGGTAAATTTTAGAACGCAATTTACCAAAGGGTATTTATATACCAAAGATGTCAATGGTGCGGAAATAAGAGAAGAACACACTAACTTTATGTCTCCTGGCTACTTGCTTTTTGGTCCCGGAATGTATTGGAAAAAGAATGAAAGTTTTAAAATTAATTTGGCACCATTAACCTCCAAATTTACTTTTGTAGATAGTCGTTATACTTCGATTCTTGGTTATGTGGATGGTAGTTATTTTGGGGTAGATGCCAATAAAAGTATGCTGTATCAACTCGGTTTCAATGCCACTGCCTACTATAAATTCGCAATAATGGAAAACGTTACTGCCGAAAACCTTTTGAATTTATATTCCAATTATTTGAAAGACCCACAAAATATCGATATCAATTACAATTTGATTATAGTAATGAAAATCAACAAAATATTATCAGCGAATCTAAATTTTCAAGCCATTTATGATGATGATGCCTTTGCAGGTTTCCAGACCAAAGAAGTATTTGGCGTGGGACTGAATTACAATTTTTAGTAAAAAAAAAGACCTCTCAGCAACTATACTAAAAGGTCTTTTTTGTTATTCTTGATCTTCATTATCTTCTTTCTCCACAGCATCTTTATAATCGGGATATAAAAATTTATTGTATGGAAAACGGGTAATGTGTATTTGTCGAACAGCTTCATAAACACGCTCTCTAAATTCTTCGAAATTTTCTTTTTGAGTAGCCGAAATAAACAAAGCATTTTGCTCTCCTAATCGGTGCATCCATGTCTGTTTCCACTCCTCTAGTGTAAAATGTCTTGGAGTTTTTTCAGTCATTAAATCATCTTCGTCAATTGTCAAATGTTTATAGGCATCTATTTTATTGAAAACCATAATAACCGGTTTGTCATTGGCCTTAATATCCAACAAGGTTTGATTTACGGATGCAATATGATCTTCAAATTCAGGGTGTGAAATATCAACAACGTGCAATAACAGATCGGCTTCACGAACTTCATCCAATGTACTCTTAAAAGAATCAACCAATTGAGTGGGCAGTTTTCGAATAAAACCTACAGTATCCGAAAGTAAGAAAGGCAGATTCTTAATGACTACTTTTCGAACAGTAGTGTCTAATGTTGCAAAAAGTTTGTTTTCAACAAATACATCGCTTTTACCAACGGCATTCATCAAAGTCGATTTTCCAACATTGGTATATCCAACCAAAGCAACACGAACCATAGCACCACGATTACTGCGTTGTACGCCCATTTGTTTATCAATGGTTTTAATCTTCTCTTTCAATAATGCAATTCGATCACGAACAATACGTCTGTCCGTTTCGATCTCCGTTTCTCCGGGTCCACGCATCCCTATACCTCCTTTTTGACGTTCCAAGTGCGTCCACATTCCGGAAAGTCTAGGCAATAGATATTGGCATTGCGCCAATTCTACTTGAGTTCTGGCATAAGAGGTTTCGGCTCTTTGAGCAAAAATATCAAGAATAAGGTGAGTACGATCTAATATTTTGCAGTCGATTATTTTTGAAATATTCTTTTGTTGCGAAGGAGATAATTCATCATCAAATACTAAAGTCGAGATATCATTCTCCTTTACAAAAAGACAAATCTCTTCCAGTTTTCCAGTCCCTACGAAAGTTTTAGGATTGGGACGCTCCATTTTTTGGGAAAAACGTTTCACCACTTCTCCTCCTGCGGTAAATGTCAAAAACTCCAATTCATCAAGATATTCATTGAGTTTCTCTTCGCTTTGGTTTTGGGTAACAATACCAACAATAGCCGTTTTTTCGAAATTTATTGTTTCTTTTTCTAACATGTCTTTAAATAAGAATGCAAATTTAATGATTTGAAGGCTACAATCCTTATATACCATTATAAAATAACACTTTGAAAAAAATATGCGCTTTGCATTATTTGAATTCAAAAAAAAATGCCCTTCATCTCTGAAGGGCATCATTATATCAAAAATTTTGAATCCTATTTTTTAGACAATTTTGAAAGTAATCTTAAAAATTCAATATACAACCACACCAAAGTTATCATTAATCCCATCGCACCATACCATTCCATGAATTTTGGCATTTGTTCCTCAACTCCTTTTTCTATTCTGTCAAAATCTAAGAACAAGTTTAAGGCAGCAATTACAATGACAAATACACTAATACCAATACTCATCATCGAGTTTCCATAATGTACTGGGGTGAAACTGGTAAACATGGAGAACACCCAAGAAATTAAATAATAAGTCGCAATTGCAAAAGTAGCTGCAACAACAACTGATTTGAATTGCTCCGTTACTTTTACAATTTTGTACTTATACAAACCTAAGCAAACTGCAAAAGTGACAAAAGTCGCACCAACAGCTTGTGTTACAATTCCGGGATACTGCACTTCAAAAATAGCCGAAACACCTCCAATAAACAATCCTTCAAACAATGCATATCCAGGGGCTAAATATGGAGAGTATTGAGGCTTGAACGCAGCAATTACCACTAAAATCAATCCAACAATAGCACCTCCAAATGCTGGGACGATAGGGTTCAATCCGTTAAAAGTAGCCCACCAAATTACCGTTGCTGAAGCAATAAGTAATAAAAAAAGAATTAAACTTCTATTAATAGTTCCCGACAAAGTCATGGCTTGATTATCATCAATAAGAGTAGCTTGATGCACTTCATCTTTTCTAGAAACAGCGGTTGAAAATGTTTTGTTATTTAAAAATGGGTTATTCGAATTCATAGGTAGATATATTTATTGTTGTTTATTGGTCATATGTAATTTCTTCGCCTGTTCGCTATCGCTCGAGTCGCATATCGACACTGGTTTTTAGTACCAATTTACGGTCATGCTCATTTCAACATTTTAATGTTTAAATTTTATCAAATATAAATTATATTTTTTAGAAGAGTGTTTAAAATTTTATTAATTTATTTCTGCTATTTTCCCGATAACCAAGATCTTGGATTGGCATAAGTTGTGTTTTGAGTGAGTGCAAATTTCAAAATTGTTTTCCCTTCACCATTGGTTTTAATTTTTCCCAAACTTTGTCTTATGCCAACTTTATCCCCTTTGCTTACTGTCACTGAACTCAGATTTTGGTATATTGTAAAAAAGTCACCGTGTTGTAACATTACCAATTTATTTACGGGCGAAATAATAATTACACTCCATACTACTCCTCCAAAAACTGCTCTGGCATTGGCTCCCGAATCGGTGGTAAATTCTAATCCGCTATTGTGGATTTGCAATTCTCTATACACTGGATGCGCTTGATCTCCAAAACCCAAAGAAATATATCCTCTTTCAACTGGCCAAGGTAATTTCCCTCTATTTGCTTTAAAATTATCTGAGTCTACTTTTCCGTAGGAAGTTAAATCAATTTTAGTAGAGGAAACGACCACTGGTGCAGCAGTTGGCTCTACCTTAGCAATGGCTTTTTCAACTTCTTTCGGTATCGGAATTGGTTTTGGAAGTGGCTTTGAATTCGCTTTTGCTTTTGCTACCGCCAATGCATTGGCTTTCTCAATTTCCTTTTTCTTTTCTATTGCTTTGGCTCTTTCCAAGGCATTAGCTTTGGCTATAGCTTCAGCTTTCGCTTTATCCCTCGCCGCTTTTTCTCGAGCCGCTTTTCGATTGGCTTCGGCAATAGCTTCACGAATTAATTTGTCAATTTTTTTATCAATTGTTCTTGCTTCTTGTTGCTTTTTCTTAATCTCGGCAATAATTTTCTTTTTGTCTTTCTTTAGAGATTCCACCAATTTTAATTGCTCCTGTTTTTCTTTTTCCAAAGACAATCGCTCTTTATCATTTTCGGCTATGAGTTCTTCTTTGGCACTTTTTTGAACATCTAATTTTGCATTAAAAGTATACAGAACATTCGTTTTGGAATGTATTTCTTGTCCTTGCAAGTGTCTATAATTGGTATATTGTTTCATATACTGAGCTCTTTTATAGGCTTGTAAAAAACTCTCTGATGACAACAAAAACATCGCCCGACTTTCTTCTGAACGACTCTTATAAGACTGAATAATCATTTTAGCATAATCCTCTTTGAGCAATTGTAGTTCTTTTTCTAATTTTTCTATTTGAGTTTGATTAACTGCAATTGAATTTCCCAGAAGTGATTTTTGTTTTTCGGTGGTGGCAATCAATTCTTCTTTAAGTTTGATTTTGTTACTTTGCAAAACAATCGCTCTAGTGGCCGTTGTTTCTTTTTTCTTTACCGTTTGAAGTTTGGTTTCATTTTCGCGAATCTCTTGTTGAATTTTGGCCTTGCGCTCTTCTAATTTTTTTTGTTGATTGTCTTGGCTCCAAAGTACAGCCGTTGTTACTAGAAAAATAAAACTTAGAAAATATTTTAACATCGCAAATTATATATAGTGCAAACTTAATGAATGATTTTTATTAAAAAGCAGCACTAATTTATTTTTGCAAATAAAATAATGCTGCAATTGATATTAAAAAAACTACATATTGTACAACCAAGATGCTGGGTTGTTGTAGGTCGTATTTTGTGAGATAGTAAACTTCAAGATTGTTTTACCTTCTCCATTAGTTCTTATTTTTCCCAAACTTTGTTTGATATTTACTTTTTCTCCTTTGCTCACAAAAACAGAACTTAAATTCTGATATACCGTAAAGCAATCACCATGTTGAATCATTACAGCTTTATTTACAGGAGACAAAACGATAACACTGGTTACTTCTCCTCCAAAAACTGCTCTGGCATTAGCCCCTTGTTCTGTTGTGATTTCCACTCCACTATTGTGAATCACAAGACTTGGATACACTGGATGGGGTTGATCACCAAATCCTAGTGAAACAAAGCCTTTTTCAACAGGCCAAGGTAATTTTCCCCTATTGGCTCTAAAATTATCTGCTAGTATTTTGGATTCAGCAGTCAAGATTATTCTTGATGATGTATACGCCGCTACGGGAGCATTTGGATTGGCTTTTGCATTTTCACTAGCTGCTTTTCTATTCGCTTCAGCAATGGCTTCACGAATTAAACGATCAATTTGTCGGTCGATAGCTCGCGATTCCTGTTGCTTTCTTTTAATTTCTGCGGTGATTTTTTTCTTATCTTTTTTGATTGAATTCACCAATTTCAATTGTTCTTTCTTTTCTTTTTCAAGAGACAATTTTTCTTTGGTGTTTTCGGCTAACAATTTCTTTTTAGCTGCTTTTTGAATGTTAAGTCTTTCATTAAACCCTAAAAGTTCATCCGTTTTGGATTTGATTTCTTCACCCTGCATTTTTCTGTAACTCGTATATTGTTTCATATACTGAGCTCTTTTGTATGCTTGCAAAAAATTCTCTGATGACAATAAAAACATAGCTCTACTTTGCTCCGATCTGCTTTTGTACGATTTGACAATCATCTTGGCATAATCCTCCTTCAGAATTACCAACTCTCTATTCAATTTATTGATTTTCATCTGATTAATATACATGTCATTACTAAGAATCTTAGTCTGTTTCTCTGTAGTTTGAATCAATTTTTCTTTTAATTTTATTTTATTGCTTTGCAAAATAATTACATTAACAGCAGATTTTTCTTTCTTTTTTACCGTTTGTAATAACTTTTCATTCGCCAAAATTTCTTGTTGAATTTCGGCTTTACGCTTTTCTAATTTTTCTTGTTGCGAATCCTGCCCCCACATTACTGAGGTGGTGCATAAAAAAAATAGGCCTAAGAGAAATTTTCGCATCTTACAATTATATTTGTTCAAATTTACTTAATTAAAATTCTTTTATAACCATTTGGAACACTATATGGAAAAGTAAGTTCTTCATTTATGGTTATAGTACTGTATCCTAAATTAATTTCGGTTTTGCCTTTATCCTGTTCGGCATTAATGTCAATATCCGATGGAATTGGGGATTCATTATATGTCTTGTAATCCGAATAAGACACTTCAATCTTCCTGTTTTCAGTAGTTTGGGCAATCTCTTGCCTGTTTAGCAGGAATTTATCTTTGTCAAAAAAGAAATACTTCTTAGTGTTGTTTTTCGAAATATTTCCCAACCGATAAGTCTGATCGACTAATGAGTCCTGGTAATTTCCTTTGGTCAAATCATCCATTGCTTGACCAATTAAAATATTCTGCACTTTACTATAATCCAAATCGGTACCTAACCATTTACTTAATGTGCTGAAGTCACCCTCAAAATAAGTACCATTCAACTTTTCATAATAACTTACACTCGTTGGTGTTATCAAGGCTTTGGCCATTGTGATTCCCAGAAAACGAATGCTCACCAAAATTTGTTCGTTCTTTTTAATTTTGATTTCAGCGGTTAAATTTTGAGTTTGTTTTTCATCACTATATTTTACATTTGATTTTATGTATAATGTAGTAAACTCGCTTTTGTTCGTGTAATAATTTTTTATGATTCGATCCGCCGTCATACGATTCGTATCTTCACTTTTGTTAACGTTTACCACTTTTGCTTTTGCTTTACATGACACTAATGTAAGTGAACTGCTCAAACAAACCATTAACACAAAAAGTAGTCTTATTAGAAATCGATTCATTATTTTTTTCCTTTTAATAATTGATTGGCTTTGTCGAAATATACTTCTTTTTTGGCTGCATCGCCTAAACCATTGTAGGCTTCTCCGAGTTGAATATTGAAATTGATCTCTAAATTTTTATTTTCTACAACATAATCTAAACCCATTTCAAGAATGTCTTTGGCTTTCTTGAACAATTGCAATTGATTATTGGCCATACCTGCATAATAATAAAACTGAGGTTCGGCTGGAAAGGTATCAATCATTGCCATAGCTTTCTTGACTACGGGTTCAAATTGTTTGAGTTCCGTATTGGCTTCAAGCCAAAGCATATTCGTTTCCAAATCAACTTCGGAACTGTTTTTCTCCGACATCTCATAATATTTAACTGTCTTGTCCCACTGTTTTTTGTTGTGATAAAACTTGCCTATTTCCTTCGCTACATTAATTGTTTTATCGTTTTTAAAATACCCAATCGCATTATCCAAATCAGGAATGAACTGCGGATTTGTATTGGTGAAAAGCAAAAATTCATTCAGGATTCGATGCTTAATTTTGGAATCAATTTTAGAACTTGCCAAAACTACATTCATCGATTTCACAACATTGGTGCCATCATTGTTTTCGAGATAATTTTTAAACAAACTCACTTGTGCCCAAACCGATTCCGGAATTTCTTTTTCCAATTTTTTGGCAACTTCCTGAACTTTGTCTTCTTCATTATTGTTCGAATATAAAAAAATCAATGCAATATAATTGGACTCTTCTCTAGGATTTTTCTCAATTTGCTCCTTTAAATTGTCAATCTCCGAATTTTGATATTTTCCTTCAGACAAAATTTCCATTTTATACATTTCTCTTCTCTCGGTTTTTCCAACTTTATCATTTAACTCATTGATTCCTATCAACGCTTTGTCATATTGTTTCGTTGCCATATATAGGGAAACCAAATCTTCCTTGTATTCTGCATCAAAAGGAATGATTTTATTGACGATCATTATGGCTTGATTAAAATCTTTGGTTTCATAACACACATCGTACAATCCTACCCAAAACCATTTATTTGTAGAATCAATTTGTGTAGCATGTTCAAAAGAGGAATAGGCATTTTTATAATCTTTGGATGCCAAATAATTCTTCCCCATTTCAAAATAAATGGTGGCATCATTGGGTTTTAATTTCAAACATTGTTCCAATGCCACTAATGATTTATCATAGTTTTCGATACTTTTTTGAAAGATAGACTCATAGAAATAATCCTGAAATTTATCGCCTTCCACTTTAATTTCCTCTGGTTCAACTTGTGCCAATACCGTTACGGTATTGCTAAGCAAAACAGAAAAAGCGAATATGAAAGTCCATTTTTTTATCATTGAAAAAAGAAGTCTTTGTAAACAAAATTAACAATACAGTTGCCTTTGCAAAATAAATTAAAAAAACAACAAAGCAGCATAATAAAAACTTAAATAATGCTGCTTTATACTTTTTAAATATTTGCTCTAAATTATTCTAAAACTGAATAGTCACCAATACTTATACTGGTGAAATTTCCATCAAAACTCGCGTGATTTCCTATCATCGCGTTGTCTAAATTAGCGTTTTTTATATGTGAATGCGTTTGAATCAAACTGTTTTGTATTGTGCTATTTTGAACATGACAGGCATCCCCCAAAGACACATTTGGCCCCACAGTTGTATTGATTAAAATTACGTTTTCTCCAATATAACATGGTGGAATAATGGTTGAATTCTCTAATTTAACAGAAGGATCCACCAAATGATTACCATCAATATGAAGAAAACCTAACATTCTGGAATTAGTTTCAACGGTTACGTCTTTGTTCCCGCAATCCATCCACTCATCTACTTCTCCTGGGACAAATTTCATGCCTTTGGCCATCATTTGTTTTATTCCATCATTAATTTGATATTCTCCACCGTGAATGATATTATTATCCAAAACGGATTGCAGTTCGTTTTTTAAAACGGCTACGTCTTTAAAATAGTAAATTCCGATAACGGCAAGATCCGAAACAAATTCTTTTGGTTTTTCAACCAGTTCAATTATTTCATTGGCTTCATTTAAATTTACCACACCAAAGGCATCTGGTTGATCTACTTGTTTTACCCAAATAACACTGTCTGCATTTGCATCTAAATCAAAATTGGCACGAATTAACGTATCGGCGTAAGCAATTACAGCTGGCCCACTCAAAGAATCTTTGGCACACATAATAGCGTGTCCAGTTCCAAGCGCTTCGTTTTGGTAATAAATGGTTCCTTTAGCACCTAACTTTTGAGCGATTGCAATTAAATCTTCTTCCACTTTTCTTCCAAAACTTTCGTGAATAACGAATGCAATTTCTTCGATAGGTTGATTTAAAACACCTGCAATGTCTTCGACTAAACGATGTACAATTGGTTTTCCTGCAACCGGAATTAAAGGTTTAGGAATGGTTAAGGTGTGTGGGCGAAGGCGTGATCCGCGTCCTGCCATTGGTACGATTATTTTCATTTTGGCTGGTTATTTTGAATTAAAGATTTAAAAATTCACAGAACTTTTAAATCTTTAATTTTTGAATTACTAAATGTGTTTATTTAACTCCTGTACTTCCAAATCCTCCTGCACCTCTTGAAGTTTCGGTTAATTCCTGTACTTCAATCCAATCGGCACGTTCGTGTTTAGCGATGATGAGTTGCGCAATGCGTTCTCCATTTTCTATAACAAATGGATCATTGGATAAATTTACTAAAATTACTCCAATTTCTCCTCGATAATCAGCATCGACTGTTCCGGGAGCATTAAGAACTGTGATTCCGTTTTTGGCTGCTAATCCACTTCTTGGTCTCACTTGAGCCTCATACCCTATTGGCAATTCTATAAAAAGACCTGTCTTTACTATGGTTCTTTCTAAAGGTTGCAAAGTTATGGATTGAGTTAAATTTGCCCTTAAGTCCATTCCTGCCGAAGCAATGGTTTCATAATTTGGCAATGCATGCTGTGATTTGTTGATGATGTTTATTGTCATTATTTTTTTAATATAAAATGTATTTGATTACGGTCTGTCCTAGCCCTGATGGAAACGGCATCCTTTTGTCTCGTTCTCAAACGAGACAAAAGATATAGTGTACAGCAGGAGAGAGCTCCTAATTTTTAGCTGGACGTTTTAAAATTCGCAAAAGTGTTTCTTTTTCATTGTAATATATAAAGCCCATAAATATTCCTAAAAGTAAAATACCGACGAAATAATTCTCTCTAAAGCCATAAAAAGAAATGCATGAAAAACCAGTAGACAGGGTTAGATATCCAACTATTTTTTTCTTGTCGTAAGGAATCGGGTAATACTTGTTTCCGAGATAATAGGAAATGAACATCATGCTTCCGTAAGCCGAAATAGTGGCAATCGCCGAGCCATAATAACTGTATTTGGGAATCAATAAATAGTTTAAAATCAGTGTCACAACGGCTCCAACTATAGAAATATAAGCTCCAACATAGGTTTTATCAATGAGTTTGTACCAAACGGAAAGGTTGGTGTAAATGCCCAGAAAAAAATTGGCCAAAATGATAAGCGGAACCACTTTCATCGCTTCCCAATAGGATGAATTTGGTATCATAACTTGTTTTAAAAGATCGGCAAATACGATTACGGACAGCAAGATAAAAGAGCCAAAAATGACAAAATATTTGGTAATTGTCGCGTAGGTTTGTTGCGCATTTTCATTGGAAGCATGGCTGAAAAAGAAGGGCTCAATTCCTAGCGTGTATGCAGTTCTGTACAACACCATAAAAAGTCCTAATTTATAGCAGGCCGAATACACTCCTACTTGCTCTGCCGCAATATTAACGGGCAATAATTTACCCAAAAGGATTTTGTCAAACTGTTCGTTGATGGCAAAAGCTATGCCGGCAACCATAATAGGAACTCCATAACGCATCATTCGTTTCCAAAGTTCGTAATCAAATTTCCATTTGATTGTGAAATAATCCGGAAAAAGCACCACAAAAGTCAGGAAGCTTGCAATGATATTGGCAAGGAAAATATAACCTATTTGGAAATTTTCAATATAGACGGAACTTAAAAAACTATCCGGTTGTGATACCGAAACGCTAGGCAAATACACGAGAAAGAATATGTTGAACGATAAATTGACTACTACATTCCCAATTTTAATTAAGGCATAAAACTTAGGTCTTTGATTTGCTCTCAACTTAGAAAAAGGAATGATAACCAAGGCATCCAATGCCAAAATCCAAATGGAATAAGTAACATACTGTGTGTCTACGCCAGACCATTGTGCCAACGAATTTCGAAACAATAGTCCTATAAAAACGAAAAGAATTGTAGACCAGAAAATAGAGACGGTTGTAGTTTCGACCACACTTTCTTTGTTTTTCTCAGCATTATAAAATCTAAAAAAAGCGGTTTCCATACCATAAGCGAGAATGACATTAAAAAAAATCATCCAAGCAAATATTATGGATACTTTTCCATACTCCGCTTGAGGCAACAGTCCCGTATATAATGGTACCAGCAAAAAGCTGAACATCCTTGGTATTACAGTGGCAAGCCCATATATGGCAGTTTGTTTAAAAAGCTTTTTATATAATCCCAAAATTATCTTTATGTTAATTATTATAAAAACAAAAATAACCAATTCTTTGGTTATTTTTTATGTTTTATAGTTGAATAAAGTTGCTAAAATGATATTCCTCTTAAGTTAATCCGTCCTCATCTAACATTTTTATAAAATGAAACCCTTTTGGCACATATCCTTGATTATAATAAAAACGATGAGCGGTGAAATTTCCTGTGAAAGCATCCAAAACAATCGCAGTACACCCTTCGGCACGGGCCTTAGTATCAATGTAATCTGTCATCACTTTTCCGATTCCTTTGGAACGATGATCTGAATGAACTATGAAATTATCAATTTCAATATACTTACCAGTCCAAAGTTTCATTGCAGTCCAAAAACCGGATAATCCAACGCAAATCTCTCCATCAAAAACAGCCAATTGTTTGTAGTTATGAGGGATCATTTGTTGCAAATAGAATTCATATTTTTCTAGTGTAAGGTTAGGATACAAGTGTTGCATCACTTCAATTTGACCCAACATTTCGGAAATGCTGGTGAGTTCGATTATTTTCAATTGAGTAAAATTTAAAATATTAAACAAAATTAAGCAAAAAAGTTACATTGAGAAAAATGTATAAAATATATTGAAATATCACCAAAAGTGGGTATTGCAAGAACACATTTAATGAGTGATATTTGTAAAGCAAAAAATTAGATAAGGGGTTTATAAAGCTAATTTGTCCTCACAAAACAAAGCATGGGAAAAGCTAAGTTTCACCCAAAGAAAACAGAGCATAGGGTTTATAAAGCTACTTGTTCCCTAACAAAACAAAGCCACGGGAAAAGCTAAGATTCCCCTTAAACGCAGAGCTGAAGGACTATAAAGCTATTTGTTCCTTTAAAAACAAAGCATAAAAAAAGAGCCAAAAGGCTCTTTTTTCATTTAATGTATTTTATAAATTATCCTTTCAAAGCCTCAGCACCACCAACAATCTCAAGGATTTCATTAGTAATAGCAGCCTGACGCGCTTTATTGTAAGTCAATTTCAATTGATCTCTCAAATCGGTTGCGTTGTCTGTTGCTTTGTGCATTGCAGTCATACGCGCTCCGTGCTCTGAAGCGAATGAATCACGAATACCTTTGTATAATTGTGTTTTTAAAGCCTTTGGAATCAAAGTCAAAACAATTTCGTCCTTTGCAGGTTCAAAAATATAATCTCCTGTTGAAACTGGTTTATCAGATTGAATAGGCGCTAATGGTAAAAACTGTTCAGTTTGTACAATTTGAGTAGCAGCATTCTTAAATTGATTGTAAACCAATTCAATTCTGTCATATTCACCTGAAACAAATTTTTGAGTTAACGTTTCTGCTATAGCAGCCACATTATCAAAAGTCAAATGATCAAAAATTGAACTTTGATTATCAATTACATTCAAAGTTTTTGATAAAATATCGTTTCCTTTTTTACCGATAGCAAAAATATCTACTTGCTTACCAGCATAATATTCAGAACGGTTTTTAGCTTCCTTAATTACATTCGTATTAAAAGCACCACACAAACCTCTATTAGAAGTAATGGCAACAATTAAAACTTTTTTTACTTCACGTTGTGTAGTAAATTCTCCACCAACATCACCATCAAGTGAAGCTGAAAGATTTTGTAACAATTCCGTTAATTTTTCGGCATAAGGGCGCATTGCAGTGATCGCATCTTGTGCTTTCTTTAGCTTTGCTGCAGAAACCATTTTCATTGCCGATGTAATTTGCATCGTTGATGAAATGGAAGTAATTCTATTACGGATTTCCTTTAAATTTGCCATTTGTTAATGAGAAAATGTGACAATTTGAAAATTAGATAATTAAAAAACATCTGAGACATTTTCTAATTATCCAATTTACCAATTATCTAATTAGTTATATTTCGCTGAAATTTCTTTTGCAACAGTTTCAAGTACATCTGTAATTTCATCTGTTAATTTTCCTGCTTTCAAAGCATCAAGAGTAGCTCTGTGTTTGTTGTTCAAGAATTCCAAGAAGTCTTTCTCAAATTCTTTCACTTTGTTCACAGGAACACTTCTCAATAAGTTTTTAGATCCAGCATAGATAATTGCAACTTGGTCTTCAACAGTATAAGGGTCGTTCAAACCTTGTTTCAAGATTTCAACGTTTCTTTTTCCTTTTTCAATTACGTTCAATGTAACAGCATCAAGGTCAGAACCAAATTTAGCAAACGCTTCCAATTCACGGAATTGTGCTTGATCTAATTTCAAAGTACCTGCTACTTTTTTCATTGATTTAATTTGAGCATTACCTCCAACACGAGATACTGAAATACCTACGTTAATTGCTGGACGAACCCCAGAGTTAAACAAATCTCCATCCAAGAAAATTTGACCATCTGTAATCGAAATTACGTTTGTTGGGATATATGCTGATACGTCACCTGCTTGTGTTTCGATAATTGGCAATGCAGTCAAAGAACCTCCACCTTTTACGATTCCTTTCAAAGAATCTGGTAAATCATTCATGTCTTTTGCAATTCCATCATCAGCAATCACTTTACAAGCACGCTCTAATAAACGAGAGTGTAAGTAGAAAACATCTCCAGGATATGCTTCACGTCCCGGTGGTCTTCTTAATAAAAGAGAAACCTCACGGTATGCAACTGCTTGTTTAGATAAATCATCATAAACAATTAAAGCTGGACGACCAGAATCTCTAAAATATTCTCCAATAGCAGCACCTGCGAAAGGAGCATAAACTTGCATTGGAGCAGGATCAGAAGCATTTGCAGCTACGATCACAGTATAAGCCATTGCTCCTTTTTCTTCTAACATTTTTGCAATTCCTGCAACAGTAGAAGCTTTTTGACCAATTGCAACATATATACAGAATACTGGTTTCCCAGCATCGTAAAATTCTTTTTGATTTAAGATGGTATCAATACAAACAGTTGATTTACCTGTTTGACGGTCACCAATAACCAACTCACGTTGACCACGTCCAACTGGGATCATAGCATCAACCGCTTTTACACCTGTTTGCAATGGTTCAGTTACTGGTTGACGGAAGATAACTCCAGGAGCTTTTCTTTCCAAAGGCATTTCGAATAATTCACCACCAATTGGTCCTTTTCCATCAATAGGAAAACCAAGAGTGTTCACTACACGTCCTACCATTCCTTCTCCTGTTTTAAGGGAAGCAATACGTTGTGTTCTTTTTGCAGTAGATCCTTCTTTGATTCCTGTTGAAGGTCCTAATAATACAACCCCAACATTATCTTGTTCAAGATTCAAAACGATAGCCTCTAATCCGTTTTCGAATTCAACTAATTCACCGTATTGAACATTTGAAAGCCCATAAATAAGAGCAATACCATCTCCAACTTGAAGCACTGTTCCTACTTCCTCTAGCGTAGCACCAGATTCAAAACCTTCTACTTGCTTTCTTAATATTGCTGATATTTCAGCAGGTTTAATTTCCGCCATCTTAATTTATAATTTAGACACTTAAATGTGTAATAAAACTAATTACTTAACTCTCTCTTTAATATTTGTAATCTGTTGGCAACAGAAGCGTTATACTGCTGATCACCTATTCTTAATATAAATCCTCCAATGATAGCAGGATCTACAATATTTTCAATCGTGATTTTTTTATCAGAAAGTGTTGCTATTTTAGCCAAAACTTTAGCTTCAAGTGCAGCATCCATAACAACGGCTGTAGTTACTTTTGCTACTTCAACATTATTCATGATATCAAATAATTTGCTATACTCCGCAGCAATGACATCTAGAATTTCAAATCTTTTGTTTTCAAATAACAAATGAAGCAAACCCTTAGTTACATTATCAACAGAAGCAAAAACTTCTAAAAGTGCTTTCTCTTTCACTTCTACTTTAATGGTTGGGTTTTGAATAAAAGTATTCAATTCCATATTACCTTTAATTGTTGAAGCAATAGATTTCATGTCATTATTCACAGCTTCAGACACTCCCTTTGAATTGGATAAATCTAAAATTGCGGTTGCATAACGAATTGCTGCTCTAGTACTTGCCATGATTAGTTCAATTTTACATCACCTAACAATTTCTCAACCAATTTAGTTTGAGCTTCTTTGTTAGATAGTTCATCTTTTAATATTTTTTCAGCAATGCTAAGAGATAATGTAGAAACATGTAATTTCAATTCAGCCATAGCTGCATTTTTTTCGCTTTCAATTGCAGCCTTAGCTTGATCGATCATTTTTTGACCTTGAGCTTGAGCTTCAGTTTTAGCATCGTCAACCATTTTATCTTTCATTTCACGAGCTTCTTTTAGCATGGTGTCACGCTCTAATCTTGCTTCTTGTAAAATACGTTGGTTGTCTGCTTGCAAGTTTTGCATTTCTTTTCTCGCGTTTTCAGCAGAAAGCAAAGCATTTTTAATTCCTTCTTCTCTATCATTTACAGCATCAAGAATAGGTTTCCAAGCGAATTTTTTCAATAAGATTATTAACCCAACAAATATTAATACCTGCCAGAAGAACAAACCTAACTCAAACTGATTTATTAACTTTTCCATTTTTTATAAATTGTAAATTGTAAATTGTATTTTAAAAAATAAAATTTAATCTGTTTAATATAATTTCAACATTTAATTAAAACAATAGCTACAACCAACCGTTGTAACTATTGCTTTTTTAGTTTTAATTAAGATGCGAATAACGCAGCAAAACCAATACCTTCAATAAGTGCAGCTGCAATAAGCATTGCAGTTTGGATTTTTCCAGAAGCTTCTGGTTGACGAGCAATAGCGTCCATTGCTGAACCACCAATTCTACCAATACCTAAACCTGCTCCAATAACGATCAATCCTGCTCCTACGATTTGTGGAATTTCCATAATATATATAATTAAAAATTAAACATTCAATTTTAATTTTAGAGTGTAGATTTTAGAATGTAAATTTTGAAAATCTACCAACTGCAATCTAAAATCTAAATTTTAGTGATGAGCTTCCTCATGATGATGTTCTTCTACAGCTGAACCGAAGTACAATGCAGATAACATCGTGAATATATACGCTTGTAAAAAGGCAACCAATATTTCAAGTATAGAAAGCGCGAATGACAATCCAAATGACAAACTACTTCCTAACCAGCTTTTAAAGATAAACATTAAACCAATAATACTCATCAATACGATGTGTCCTGCAAAAATATTTGCATACAAACGTATCATCAATGAAAATGGCTTAATAAAAACCCCTAACAACTCAATTGGTGCTAAAACAAGACGCATTACCTTTGGCACACCTGGCATCCAAAAGATATGTCCCCAATAGTTTTTATTGGCAGTAAAGTTTGTAATTAAAAAAGTAAGTATTGCTAATGAAAAAGTAATCGTAAGATTTCCGGTGACATTAATACCGAAAGGCATCAAACCAAAAATATTTAAAAACAATACAAAGAAAAATATAGTCAATAAATAACTCATGTATTTCTTATAGTGTTTCTCACCAATATTTGGTATTGCAATTTCGTCGCGTACATATAATACTATTGGTTCAAAAATACGACCAATACCAGAAGCGATTCCGTTATTTTTAGCGTATGATTTTGCTAAACTTGTAAAAACAACAAACATCAAAATCGCAGCTAATAGTATCGAGAAAACTGTTTTTGTAATTGATAAATCTAGAGGACGAACGTTTGTCGGGAAACCCGTTTTTTCATCTTCTGTGATTGTTCCAGCAGCATCCGTTTTATAAATTTTTCCGTCGTGGTGGTTTATTTTGTAGAAATTTCCGTTTGATTCAGCAACAGCTTCTCCGTGTTCGAATTTTGAAGAAGAGAAAATTTGAAAACCATTATCCCAAATAATTATAGGTAATGAAAAACCATAATGAACTCCAGTTTCATCGTCTTGTGCAAATGAGAATTCATGAGAATCTAAAACGTGGTGTTTTATAAATGCTTTTACTTTAGATTTCACATCTGTTGGTTCAGCATGTGCTTCGTGGCTTGCTTCTGCACCCTCATGTGCTACTACAGTTTGAACAATTGTAGTGTCCTTTTCAGGATTTGCCATACTAATAAAAGGAAGACATATAACGAAAGTCGCTATAATAAATCTAAGTGCTTTGTTGGAAATCACCATATCTCTTAAATATCTTATTTTTTAACGATTCTAAAATTTGGTGCAAAGGTACATTTTTTATTAATACCCAAAAGCATATAAAAGTATTTTTTTGTGAATTTGATTTACTAAGGTATTGATTATTGTTTTTCGTTCACTAAGCGTATTGTGAAAAGTGTCTCAATTGCTAAAAAGACAATAAACAATATAAAAAAGTTTATTCTTTCTGTAGGATCATTAGGTTTTGGGATTTGTAATAATGGTCTTAAAATCAGATAACAAAAAACCATCTTTATACTGGTGGCCAAAAGAAAGGACATCCCAACATTGTCAAAACTTCTTTCTTTAATTATCAATAAAACTTTGAAAATTATTGCAGACAAAATCAAAAAAAGCAAATAAAGTATTTCCAGAGAATAGTGAAATGTCTCTTGGTTGATGTTACAACTATAGAAAACCAGTTTGTGAATTACATATAAAACTAACGAAATGCCCAACAAATTTAGAAATGGGAACAACTTTTTAAGATTCATTATAGCTTTTGAATTTATTGATTTTTATTGATTTCGTTTACCTGCCGCATTACATTATAAAGTGCCAAAAACACTCCTACCATTACCATTATTTTGACATAATAAACTTTTGTACTTGGATGATTCTCGTCCAACCAATTTCCAAAATAGGCAAACAGGAAAATAATAACCCCCATTTGTATTGGGATATTAATCAAAGCCAACCATTTATTGTAGTTGTTCTTTTTAGGGTCATTATTCGTCGGCACTAGTTGTTGCTTTAGCATTCGCAGAAAACATAACGCAGGATGCATTAAAAGTGGCTCCTGGTTCTACCGAAAGTTTACCTACAATTACTTCTCCTATAATATGGGCTGTTTCTTTAATATTTAAGGTGTCTTCCACCTGAATTTTACCTTCAAATTTCCCCTCAATGTCTGCCATATTACAAATGATATCTCCCTTGACACTTCCTGCTGGTCCGATCACTATTTTTCCGTTCGAAGTAAAATTACCAATCAGCTCACCATCTAATCTAAAATCGGCTGGTGAAATGATATCTCCTTTTATGATAGTTCCTTCTACAATTCTGTTGGTTTTCCCTAGAAGATCTGTATAGGATTTTGGCTTTTTATCAAACATAATTACGGTTTTTTTAGTGAAAGAAACTCTTCAATATTTTTCTTGATTTGAACTATTTTATAATTCTCATTTGAAATGACAATACCTAGTTGTTTCATTTTGTATTTTTCATTTTCTGCAAAAAGAGCGGCAACAAATTGGGCATACGATTCTGAATGGATTCCTTGAATAGAGATGAAGCTTTCTTTTTCAGTATAAGAATCACAAGTATATTTTAATTTCTCCACATTTTCATTCGTGAAAAACAGAGCGATTTTTGATTCAATTGCCGATATACTTTTCTCGTCATTTTTATCTATTCTAAAAATTACTTTCCAATTCTTCGAATCAACTGTGCTAAAACTCATTTTTTCTAAAAGTGGAATTTGAGTTTTAAGAATTTCAATCGCATCTTTCCCTTCATTACTGTTGGCATAGTTATCAGCAACATATTCTATCGCTTTTTTATAAGCTTCCAATCCATATAGTTTACCGATGGTATATGCTTTTAGCAATTCGAATTTTGGTACAATGGCTTCACCCGTAAAATTATTAATCAAACCATCTACTTGTTGTAAAACCGAAGTGAAATATTCCTGTTGAAACAATCGATATAAATTTTCATATTCTCGTTCCGGTGTGTCATTACCAACACCTTCTTTTGGAGCGGAATTGGTAATAATTTGAGTATACCGAGAGTTCGGATATTGACTTATTATCTCGTTTTTAATCGAAACTGCTTTTGTAGGATTGGTGATTTCATATATTTTATACAAGTTGTATTTCGTAGGAAGAATTAATTTCTCCTCTGGCTGATATAATAACAATTGCTCCAATCTAGCCGACGCCAAATTGTATTCCTTGAATTTTTCTTTATAGATAACTCCCAGTTGATAATAAATTGTATTCCTCTCTTTCGTAATGCTATCAATCACAGTTTGTGATTTTGGTAATTGCTTTATGTAATAGTCTGTGGTATATTTTTCATCTACTTCCTTCGATACTATTGGTTTGTCTGTAGCCTCAACTGCAGTATTGACCCCAGGTGTGTTTTGATTTTGGCCCGCTCCTGATGAAACCCTCCAATAGCCATTTTGGGCTCTGTTTCCCCATATTTTTTTGAACTCTAATTTTCCGTAAGCAACCGTGTTGGGATTATAAAAATAAAACGTGTTGCTAGTCACCGCCGGATTATTATTTGTTGGTGGTACAAAAGCTGGCGGATTAGCCATTTGCCCATTTTGATTTGAACTTGCATCATTGGGTGAAATTGTCCCTGCATTTAATGCAATATTCTCATCCATTTTCTTTTGTTTCTCAGTAAGCAATTTTTTAAGTTCATCACTGCTTTTTAATTTTTGGATATAATTTTCATAATACACTATTTGTTCCGGCTCTTTCAAAGAAGCGACATAGATAATACTGTCATTTCGTTTTGCGATACCCTCATTAACAATAGCCTCATCTAGGTTTTTCCTAATTTTAGAAATCTGAAGATGTTCTCTGGTTTTTGGATCCAATAATTCTAAACTCTTGTCATAGCTTTTGGCTGCACTGATATAATCAGTATGCTTGAAATATAAATTTCCAATATTTCTGTAATTTGAAGCATTCAAATAAGAATCAGAAGATTTGGTGTCCAAAGAAGCATTGTAATAATCTAATGCATTTTCTTTATCATTATTATTATCATAAAAAATTCCAATGCTATGGTAAATCACATCCAAATATGGTCTATTTTCTCTGTCCTCCATAATTTTCTTGGATTTTTTGACAAATAAATCATAGTCCTCACCTTGGTAATTATTTAGTTTCGCTTTTTTGGCGTAAGCCTGAATAACAAATTTTCTTTCGGCTTTTCGATTCATATCAATAACCGTTTGATAAAAATAAATAGCACTGTCCTTTTGGCCTGCTTCTTCATACAATTGACCCAATAAAAAAGAATAACGCTCTTTATCCTCATGCCTTTTCGTATATTCATTCGCCAATTTTAGCTTAACGATTGCGCTGTCCTTTTCTTCAATATTCAAAAAGGCGCTTGCTAAAATAGCATTAGCATTGGCAAATGCTTGTTTTTTTAAATCGTTATCCTTAATGAGTTTTGAAGTGTTTTTTATGGCCAAAGCATCATTCCCCAGACGAACATTAGTTTTTTCTCGCCAAATTTTAGCATCGTAAATATTGCTGCTATTGGGATACTTATACAGAATATAATTAAAAGCATCTAAGGCTGGGATAAATCTTTGATCGTAATATCTTGCCTTCCCAAGTAATAAATAAGCCTCGTCGATTTGATAGTTTTTCTCGCGACCACCAATATTCATTGAATGTTTTTGAATGGCTTTCGTTGCTTTGGCTTCGGCAAGTTCAAAATCGGCATTTTTTGGTTTTCCATCAACTGAAGCATCGTCACTGACTTGCATTTTCTCGACTGGTAAACGCTTCCAGAAATTTTCGACTGTATTGTCATTTATTCCTTTTACCCCTTTATCTAAAGCAATTTGCCCATTGTACAGTATGTTGAGTTTGGTACTCAAGGCGTGTGAATTTCTAGCCAAAAAAGTATCCTTTTTGGTAGAACAGGCTATCAAAAAGGATAAAAACAATAATGCTGAAATGTATTTAAATGTATTGCTTTTCAAGGTGAAACGTTTAGGTCATTAAACTTTTAAAAAAGGATTTTAGTATAATGACTTGTAAAAATACGTTTCTTTTTGAAATATATAAATTTAAACTGCAAAAAACAATTCCAATTCTTGAAGAGTCTCTTTTGTAGTTGGCATGTCTTTGACCAATTCTCCTTTATTCAAGGCGACAATTCTATCACAGACTTCTACAGTATGTTGTAAATCATGACTGGAAACCAGGACCGTCACGTTTGGATTATCGGCTAATTCCTTAATGATTTTTTTTAGTCTGTTCACCGTTGTCGGATCCAAATTTGCAAAAGGCTCGTCCAAAATGATTACTTCGGGATTCCCGATTAATGTGGCAATGATTCCGACTTTCTTCTGGTTACCTTTAGATAAATCACGTAAATATTTTTTGTTTTTAAGAATTTCACCATTAAAAAATTCTTCGTGTTGAACCAACAAAGCATCAACATCTGCTTTGTTTTGTCCTCTTAAGTCACCAATAAAATAAAAGTATTCTTCGGGAGTCAAATAACCAATCAAAAAACTCTCATCGAGAAATGAAGCTGTAAAAGGTTTCCAGTCTTCACTGGCATTCACCTGAATATCGTTGTTTAAAATACTTCCGGTTGTAGGCTGAATTAAATCCAACAATAAACTAAAAAAAGTAGTTTTTCCTGCTCCGTTGTTACCCACTAGTCCAAAACTTTGCCCTTTTGGAATTTCCAATGATTCTATATTTAATACGGTAGTTCCGTTATATTCTTTTGAAAGGTTATTAACTTGTATCATGCAATTTTAGATTTTAGAATTAAGATTTTAGATTTTGTTCCAAATATAAATTAGTGTCAAAAATCATCCTTTTTGTTTGTAGGCCGCTATGGTTGCATATTTCTCTTTTTTGTAAATTTTTTCTATTATCAAAAAAACGGTGTTTCTAAACATAAACCCAAATACACCTGCAAGCGCGACAAATGCCAACCCTAATTTTGGATTCATTATATAAGATCCTAACCAATATAATAGTAATGGCAGAACTAATTTGGGTATAGAAAGCAACATCGTGTTTACGTTAAAGGCTTTTTTGTCTCCAAAAGCACCTTTTGACATCGACAAATCAATAGGGGTTTTCGTAAAAGCACCGCCTAATAACACCAAATGCGAGTTCACGCCAATATTATAAATGGCTCCTGCAACTATGGTAAGATACACTTGCCAACCAAAATACAAGTAAAAAGAAGCCAAAATCGTTGAAACAATTGTACCAATTACGATTAACCACCATTTTGAGTTCAAATAGCCTTTGTATGGTACATTTTGTGTCATCATCAATTGGTAATACGAACTATCCCAGCTTGGTACAAACTGACCAAAAGTGAATAAAAATCCACCTGAAACAAATATTCCTGCAAAAATTTGCATTACTGGCGGCTGATGTGAATTACTGTTGAAAAAGATTAATCCGTAAAACAAAAACAAAATACTCAAGCCAACTGTGGTTTTAGAACGTTTGTTCCTTTTGATTAATTTAATGTCGTTTTTCAAGAACGTACCTAAGGTTCCAAATTGATTCAACCAAGTTAGCTGTTCTGTTTTGGCTATGTCATTCTTGACGGTTAATCCAGCATCGAGATACAAATCGCCTTTTAGGAAATTATAAGTCCAATAATACAAACCTATCATTACCGAAACTGGAAGAGTAAAAACCCACTTGGTCTTGAATAATCCCTCAAAAAAAGGATACGAATAAAGCGTAATATCAAAGAGTTTGTAATATTGACAACCTGCTAAAATCAGAACTACAGTGATAAAAATTCCCAATAAATTGTCTTTGTTATTCAATAAAATATTTAGAAAATTATTGCAAAAAACCAATGAAAAAAGTGCAGTTCCCCAAAGCAAAACACTGAGCATATCATAGCCCTCATAGATTAAAACGGCACAAAAAGGAAGAAAGAAAAAAGCGTGAACAAGATTAAAAAAGGATAAAGCTGTTTTTCCCAAAGAAAAATGTACAATCGTTGGCCTTTTGAACGGCATAGTCAAAAACGGTCGAATATTCATGACCGGAATCGCTTGCAGCAAAAGTCGAACAACCAAATCCATCACAAAATAATAGATCAAGAACTTGTTTATGGCTACCAAAGGATCCAGTTTCATTTCCCTCAGAATATAAAAAGCTCCGACACCTAGTGCTAAAAAAACTAATGTGAAATAAAGGACCAGAAAACCCATTAGAATTTTCAACGCCAAATTTGAAGCGAAAGAAGCAGATCTCGTAAAGGATTTCCATTCGAGATAAATAAATTTTGCAAACATGGTTTTTAATTTGGTTTTCGTAGTTAGTTGTTTGGAGTAGGAAAATGTTACGTTTTATGCTAAGAATATTCTGCGTATATTTTTGATAAATCCTCTGCAACTCTCTTTGGAATAATCCACAACTGAATAAAAACAAGCAACACCACTAAAACAAAAGCGATTTCCCCAAGGATTAAACTCCATCCTGAAGGTACAAAGTTATCTCGAAAAGTATTAAAAAAGTTTATTATGAATGAAGGTAGAAAAAACAACATAAGACTAACTCGATTGAGCATGATATCTTCAAAAAGCCATTTCTTGCCTGCTTGCTTCGCTTTCTGCTTGAAGTTATATCGTTTTTTAAAAGTGAATGCAATAGAAATCAAAAAAAAGGAAACTACAATTGTTGAAAAAACATCTCGATTACTAAATAAATGATTTATAGTGTGAACTCCAAATACTAAAGCTACAGTCAATATAATTTTGGGCAAGCCAAAAAATTCCCTGTAATAACTCCAAATAAGTCGAGTGTATTTTTTATTCAAAAACTTTTGTCTTTCTTCCACCATATCCATAAAACCAAAAACTCCAAATTTCTTAAATTCTTTGTTCAGGATTTCATCAAAGGTGCGATTTGGGTTTAATTCCCATTCCTGTTCAATAGCGTTTGCCAAATGATCTACCAATTCGGATTGTAAATCATACCATTCTACATAATGTTGGCGTGTAAACGAATATAATTGTTCTATTTGTTGAGTATTGAGTTTCATGGATTAGGACAATTTTAATTTTTTCACAAATTGTAAATGTTGATAGGCTAACTTTAAACAAAAAATGGAATACACAAGTAAAAATGACAGTAATAAAATAAAGAATAGACTTGTCCCATAATCCCAAATACTTAATTTTATAGGAATAAACCCTAATCCATAAAAAAATAAATAAATAAAGAAAACAGTAGAGTTTTTATTGAAATAAAGGCTGAAGGAAGTTTTTATATTCGATTTGAAAATCAAAAATTTAAAAATGATTATTGATAGTGAAATAGCCAAACACATTGTTTTAAAAATCTGAACTAAAAGAGTATAATCAAATTTATTTTGTTTCCCATTAAAAAAATAAGCAAAAAAAAGTGTTGGAAAAAGTGCAATTAATAGTGCCTTTAATTGTAACTGTTTGGTAGTCCTAACCCATTTGTCTAAAACAATTTTTGGAGAAGAATTAATTAGTCCAACCCAATGGGAGGAAGTCGGTCTTAACTGTTCTTTCCAGTTTTGAAATACATCATGTAAAGCGACTTCAAAAGAATATCCTTGAACCATTATTTGTTCTTCAATTTCTGAAGCGATATGATCGGTTAATTCTAATTTAATATCTTCATATTGAATACCGTTTAAAACTAATGTTTCTTCTATTTTTGAAATTTGTTCTAATGTTAATTTCATTTTCTTAAAAATTTAAAATTCAAGTTTTGGATTCACTAAACTCTGCATATTTCGAATAAAATCTTCCAATTCTGATAGTCTGTTTACGGTTTCAGTTGTGCCTTTTTCTGTAAGTTTATAATATTTTCGCAGTCTATTGTCCACTTTTTCAATTTCGACATCCAATATGCCTTCTGCTTCGAGTTTATGCAAGGCAGGATACAAAGCTCCTTCAGTAATTACCAATTCACCCTGCGTAATTGCTTTTACTTTTTGGGTAATTTCATAGCCGTACATCTTGCCGTTTTCTTCCAGCAATTTCATAATAATGGTATTGAGACTGCCTTTATACAACTGTGAATTTTTCATTTTTCCATCGTTATGAAGTTCCTAATATTCTTCTATTCCTTTACAAATATACATAAGATTCTTATACATAATTAAATTAGGTATAAAAAATTTCAAACGGTATCATTTAAGGAAAGTAATACGTTTAGTATCTTTGCAAAAAAATATTCCTATGCCATCCTTTCTAAAATTGATTGTAAAAGAAGTAAAACGTGAAACCAAAGACGCTGTTTCTATACTTTTTAATGTACCTGAAGAACTAAAACCCAACTATACATTTATTGCTGGTCAATATATTAATTTACGCCTGACATTAGATAATACTGAGATTCGTCGCGCCTATTCTATTTGTTCGGCTCCTGGAAGCGGAGAATTGCGCATTGCGGTAAAGGCCGTAAAAGACGGAGTATTTTCACAGTTTGCTAATTCAAAACTAAAAGCGGGTGATGTTCTTGAAGTAGGAAAACCAGAAGGTAAATTTACTTTTGAACCCGAAATAGACCGTCAAAAAAATTATATTGCTTTTGTAGCCGGTAGTGGAATTACGCCGGTTTTGTCTATTATTAAATCGGTTTTGAAAAGCGAACCTAAAAGTTCATTTGTATTGGTTTATGGTAATAAATCTCCTGAACAAACCATTTTTCATCAAGAATTACACGACTTGCAACTGCAGTATGTTGGCCGTCTTTTTGTGCATTTTGTATATAGCCAGGCTAATATTGAAAATGCTTTGTTTGGAAGAATTGACAAATCCACAGTCAATTATGCATTGAATAACAAACACGCGTCATTGGAATTTGATAAATTCTATTTGTGCGGTCCCGAAGAAATGATCAATACTGTTTCTGGTGTTTTGAAAGAAAAAAACGTAAAAGAATCGGCAATAAAATTCGAACTTTTCACCGCTTCTTCACAAGAGCATACTATCAAACAATCGCTGGATGGTCATTCTAAAATCACCATTATGGTCGATGATGAAGAAACAACTTTTGAAATGTCACAAAAGCAAAGTATACTAGACGCAGCCTTAAAACAAGGAATTGATGCTCCATATTCTTGTCAAGGCGGAATCTGTAGTAGTTGTTTGGCTCGTGTTACCGAAGGAGCTGCAGAGATGAAGAAAAATTCGATCCTTACGGATAGTGAAATTGCCGAAGGTTTAATCCTGACTTGTCAAGCACATCCAACTACTGCAACTATTCGTGTAGATTATGACGATGTTTAAAATGATACAAATACTAATGAAAAACTTCTCTGAAAAGGGAAGTTTTTTATTTTAAAAACGTTTCTGTTTTTTGAACAACTGTTTCTGGCAAAATCGTTCGCATCGCATCTTCATAGCCCTCCACTTTTTTGTTGCCATAAACAGATGTTGGTAATTTTGGATACAAATTTCGATCTGAAACCAAAGCATTTTCCAAAGGTTGATTGAATGGAGAAAACCCGGCATAAGGATGTGTTGCACCCCACAGCGTAATAACTTTTACTCCCAACATTGCGGCAATATGAGCATTTCCAGAATCCATAGAAAGCATCACATCCAGATTACTGATAAGCTGCAACTCTTGCGAAAACTCAATTTTACCCGCCATATTAATGACATTCTTTTTGCCTGAACTTAGCGCATTTAAAATTTCGATTTCTTTTTTTCCGCCACCAAAAAGTAAAATAGTATTGTTTGAATCCAATGCTAAAGCATCTATCACTTGTTGCATTAAATCCAAAGGATACACTTTGGAATCGTATTGCGCAAAAGGAGCAATCCCTATTAATTTTTGTTTTAGATCACCAATTATATTCAGAATATCAGAATCCAAAATGGCTTTCGGTGGAAATACTGGATTGGATAAATTCACTTGAAAACCAAGTTGCTCAAAGACTTTGGCGTGTCTTTCGAACATCGCGGTCAATGGTTTGAAAATTTTGTTTTCAGGTCGGGTTAATGCTGTTTTTTCATCACGCCCTTTATCAACCGAAGCTGTTTTTTTTCCGCTTAAAGCAAAAAGTGTACGCACGATTTTAGAACGCAATACATTGTGCAAATCGGCAAAGGCATCTATATCTAAATCTTTCAAATCCTGAAATAATTTTATCAAACCTAGAAATCCTTTATGTCTTTCTTTTTCATCAAAAACAAAAAAAGAAAGATTGGGAATCCCTTCAAAAAAAGGTTTGAAAAAAGGTCTGGAAACTACCGTGATTTTTAATTCTGGGTACTGATTTACAAAAGTGCGTAAAACAGGAACCGTCATGGCGACATCTCCCATTGCTGAGAGTCTCATGACGGCTATATGTTTAATTTTTGTAGACAAATCTGTTGCCAAAAAATTATTTTTTATTTTGATACAAAACAGGATTCAATTCATCGTCGTTGTACATTTTCATTTGTTTGTACACTTTCATGAATTTATCGCCATTTTCGATGTCTTTTAATAAATCATCAATCGCCAAAGACAAATCAGTTCTTTGTTCCAAAAGAATGTTCAATTTGGCTTGACATTTGTCTCTGTGATCTTGAGAAGCTTCAGCACGAGTAGCTTCTTCATTCATGTGGTAAATTTTTAATGCTAGAATAGACAATCGGTCAAAAGCCCAAGCTGGACTTTCCGAATTGATCTTAGCATTATCCTTAACTGCAACGTGGCTGTATTTTTGAAGAAAATAACTATCAATATATTCTACCATATCGGTACGTTCTTGATTGGAAGCATCAATTCTTCTTTTCAAAGTCAAAGCTGCAACCGGGTCAATATTCGGATCACGAATGATATCTTCAAAGTGCCATTGTACGGTGTCGATCCAGTTTTTTAGATACAACAAATGCTCGAATTTATCTTTTGGAAAAGGGTTATTTATAGGTTGGTCAACATTATCAAATTGATGATAATCTTTTATACTTTGCTCAAATACTGAATAAGCTAATTTTGAAAACATATCTTTATGATTTTAGAAATACAAAGATACTTTTTATACTTTTATACTGTAATAAAAACTCCATAAATTAAACTTTCTAATAGCATATCCATGGAAATTCATTATTTATCAGAAAAAAACAGTGTGCTGAATCACTTTTTAAGCCAAATTCGGAATATCAATATTCAAAAGGACAGTATGCGATTTCGCAGAAATATTGAACGCATTGGAGAGATTATGGCTTATGAAATGAGTCAATCTTTGCATTACAAATCGATTGAAATCCCGACTCCGCTTGGTATCAAAAAAACCACTGAAATAGCAGATCAACTGGTTCTATGTTCGATTTTACGAGCAGGATTGACCTTGCACCAAGGATTTTTGAACTATTTTGACAATGCTGAAAATGGTTTTATTTCGGCCTACAGACACCATCCTAATAATGATGATTACTTTGATATCCGTGTAGAGTATCAAGCCATTGCCGATATTAACGGCAAAAATGTTTTATTACTGGATCCCATGCTGGCCACCGGACAATCAATAGTGGCTGTTTTTAATAAACTGATGGAAAGAGGTACTCCTGCAGCCATACATATTGCCGTGATTATTGCTGCTCCTGAGGGTATTGCCTATCTGAAACAAAACCTGCCCGATACATGCCATCTTTGGATTGCCTCATTGGATGAAAGACTCAATGAGAAAAGTTATATCATTCCTGGGCTTGGAGATGCAGGAGATCTCGCATTTGGCGATAAATTATAACTGCGAAAAGAAAGCAAAAAAACTGCAAGCCAAAAGCGCAAACAACACAATTTCTTCTTTCAGTTTCGGTTGGGAAATTTCGATATGTGCCGTCGCCATTATAGCCAAGGGTGAAAAAGTAAAGACTAGCAATTCATTGCTTTTATTGGCTGATAATACAAAAACTAAAACTCCAATAAAAAACGAAGCAATCACTTTTTTATACGAAGAAAGCAATACCAAAGGGCGGCTCGATAACGATGAAAACATTGATATTACAAAGAATAACGCAACCGTAATGTAAATCGAAAAAGCAACATTTTGATAATTATTGGTAAAATAGTCAATACTAAAGTTGATTTTGCTACTCTCCTGTAAGAAGGCAATACTGTCGATTTGCAAAATTAAGGAACATAAAACAAACAATATTGACACTGCAAAAAGAGCAATAAAAGGGATAACCCAATTTCTATAATCTCTAGAAACGTGAAAAATAACTGATATAAAAACCAATAAAATATATAAAATACTCCAAAATTGAAATAAAGCAGCTATAAAAATCCATAACGAAGCATCAAAAAGCTTTTCTTTTGATTCTTTCAGAGTTTGTAAAGAAACCAATCGTCTAATGGCTAATAACACAAAAAAATTAGAAAGAATAAGATTTGGATTCTTCAATAAATCAGGAAAAAAAACCAGAAATAAAAAACAGAAAAAAGCAGTATAAGTACTGTCTCTGCTTAATCCGTTGCGTTTTGAAATAAAACTGGAAAGGAAAATAGTGGCTAATAAAATCACTAATAATCCTGTTTTTTGAAGAATAGAAATAAGCGATTTTGTCCAAGTTACATCTTGAATTTGATATAGAAAAAAGAAAACCAGCATTAAAATAACTACTAATGAAAAATTTAATGGTGTAGATTTTTTAAAAACACTTGTTATCATAAGGATATTTTATACTTTTGTGACTGTAAATATAATACTTGTTTAAAAAGGAACGGGACTAGATTAAAAAAGATTCAGTAGAAAATTTATTTTTCGACGTTCTACATTCCAAAACATAAAATAATAAAAATAAAAAGATACATTATGACATCATTTTTTGAAGGAATACAATACTTATTTGTAAACATTTTATTCGCTCCTTTAGACTTTTTACGTTCATTAGAGCTTAAAACATGGTTTGGTGCCAATACGATCAACTGGATCTTTATGATTATTTGTTCAGTTGCTATCGTTTATTGGATTAAACAATTAAAATTACATAAAGAAAACGGAGAAGAGTTTCAAGATACAACTGCTCACTCTTTCTTGAACAAATAAATTCTGTATTTAACACAGATTATAAAAACGGTTTAAACTTGATAAGTTTAAACCGTTTTTCTTTACTAGATTAAATCGAACCCAATATCTTTTCTGAAATTCATTTTGTCAAAATGCAACTGATTTACATTCTTGTACGATTTATCTAAAGCTTCTTGAAAATTATCTCCATAAGAAGTGATGGCCATAACTCTTCCTCCATTACTTACCACATTGCCATTATCCAATTTGGTTCCCGCATGAAAAACGATAGAATCAGTAACGTTTTCTAAACCGGTAATTATTTTTCCTTTTTCAAAGTCTTCTGGATAACCTCCTGAAACAATCATCACAGTAGTCGCGCTTCTTTCATCTATTTCTAGATTAAATTCGTCCAGTTTTTCATTGGCTACTGCCAAAAACAACTCCACCAAGTCTGATTTTAATCTAGGAACTACAACTTCAGTTTCTGGATCGCCCATTCTCACATTATATTCAATAACTATAGGTTCGTTATTAACATTGATCAGTCCAATAAACACAAACCCTTTATATGGAATTCCGTCTTTTTGGAAACCTTCAATTGTTGGTTTTACAATACGGTTTTCTATTTTTTCCATCAAAACAGCGTCCACATAAGGAACTGGAGAAACTGCTCCCATTCCACCTGTGTTCAAACCGGTATCTCCTTCACCAATGCGTTTGTAATCTTTGGCCGTTGGTAAAATTTTATAGCTTTTACCATCCGTCAACACAAAACAACTCAATTCTATTCCATCCAGAAATTCTTCAATCACCACTTTTGAACTTGCTGCTCCAAATTTTTGGTGTACCAACATATTTCTTAATTCAGATTGTGCTTCGGCCAAATCCTGAATAATCAAAACACCTTTGCCTGCTGCTAATCCATCTGCTTTCAATACATAAGGCGGTTGCAACGTTTCCAGAAATTGGCATCCTTTTTCAACGGTTTCGGCAGTAAAACTATCGTAAGCCGCTGTTGGAATGTTGTGTTTCATCAAAAATTCTTTGGCAAACTCTTTACTTCCTTCCAATGTTGCTCCAATTTTTGAAGGACCTATTACCGGAATATCTTTTAATTCTTTATCGTTTAGGAAAAAATCATAAATCCCTTTTACCAAAGGATCTTCTGGTCCAACCACTACCATTTCTATATTTTCTTTGATAACCAATGTTTTTATCGCATCAAAATCGGTGGCACTGATATCAATGTTTTTTGCAATTTGAGCAGTACCCGCATTTCCAGGCGCTACAAAAAGGGTGTCACAAAGGGGACTTTGAATCATTTTCCAAGCAAAAGCATGTTCTCTTCCTCCCGATCCTAGTAATAAAATATTCATATTGTAGTTATTTTAGTTGCATTGCTGTCTTTTGACAGACGGTGCAAAAATAATTGCTTTTGAACTTAAAAAATAATTATATGTCAAAAAGTTGTAACTAAATCATCAATAGTTGTGGCTAAATATTATTTTTGATGAAATTTATCCAACCAATGTTCAAACTATTCGACCTAACACTCCTTATAAACGGTTTCCCTATGCAGGACGCCAAGGATGAGTTGCAGAAAATTATCGCTATTACAGAGGATAACTATGATCGTTTTATTGAACAAAAAAAAGCAGAAATTGTCCATTTTCACCTAAACAATAATCCATTTTACAAAGAATTGGTCGGTTCTGACTCTTTTGCAAATTGGTCCCATTTACCCATTTTAAATAAAAAAAACCTACAGAAACCTTTAAAGGAAAGACTGTCTCTGGGTTATACTGAAAAATCGGTTTATCGCAATAAAACATCGGGTTCTAGCGGTCATCCTTTTGTGTTTGCCAAAGACAAATTTTGCCACGCTATGACATGGGCATCTAATATATACCGCTTTGATTGGTATGGAATTGATTTTAATTCATCCTATCAAGCGCGATTTTATGGAATTCCAATGGATTTTGTTGGAAACAAAAAAGAACGGTTTAAGGATTTTTTGAGTCATCGGTATCGCTTTTCGATTTTCGATTTATCAGAAGAAATTTTAGAATTTTTTTTATCTGATTTTAAAACCAAAAAATTCGATTATATCAATGGTTATACTTCTTCGATTGTTTTGTTTGCTAAATTTTTGCAGAAAAAAAATATCATTTTAAAAGAAATCTGTCCAACTTTAAAAGTATGCATGGTCACCTCCGAAATGCTTTTTGAAGAAGACAAACTACTGCTGGAAAAACAATTTGGCATTCCTATTGTCAACGAATATGGTGCATCAGAATTGGATTTAATTGCTTTTCAAAACCCTAAAGGAGAATGGCAGGTCAATTCGGAAACGCTATTTGTAGAAATTTTAGACGAAAATAATCAAGTAGTTCCAAACGGAACTTCAGGACGAATTGTAATCACTTCATTATTCAACAAAGCACATCCATTTATACGATATGACATTGGGGACATTGGCATATTGGACAAAAAAAGCACTTTAAAAAAACCCATTCTCAAACAATTAATTGGGAGAACCAATGATGTAGCTATTTTACCAAGTGGTAAAAAATCACCTGGTTTAACCTTTTATTATGTGACCAAAAGCATTATTGAAGACGATGGAAATGTAAAAGAGTTTGTTATTAAACAAACCAAAATTGACCAATTTGAAGTAGACTATGTCAGTGAATTTGAATTGAATACGGAACAAATTGAAAAAATAAACAAGGCTGTTGCTTTGTATCTAGAACCGAATCTACAATTTACTTTTAGTCGAAAACAAACCTTGGAGAGAAGCAATCGTGGAAAATTGAAACAGTTCACTTCTTTTTTATAATGTAAATAAAATCGTATATTAATCGTTTAAATTGACAAACGATGAGTGAACTATCTTTGCTTTCAGAAGAAACGATTTCTAACAAAATATACTTTATTCGCAATCAAAAAGTCATGCTTGATCGTGATTTGGCTCTCCTTTATGGGATTGAAACTAGAGTTTTAAAACAAGCTGTAAAAAGAAATATTTCAAGGTTTCCAGAAGATTTTATGTTTGAATTTAATAAATCAGAATTTGAAAATTGGAGGTCACAATTTGTGATCTCCAATTCTGATAAGATGGGTTTGCGCCATTTACCTATGGCATTTATCGAACATGGTGTTTTAATGTTGTCGAGCGTATTAAATAGCGATAAAGCCATTCAAACAAATATTCAAATCATGCGCATTTTTACAAAAGTGAGACAAATGCTTTTGGATATTACCGAAATGAAAATAGATATTCTTCAGATTCAAAAAAAAACTAGAAAATCACGACAAAAATATCGAACTGGTTTTCTCCTATCTAGATGAACTGACGGAGAAAAAGGAAAACGAAGGTAAAAGAGTCAAAATTGGATATAAAAAATAACACTCAAAAATAGAGATTACATTTAAATCTTCTTTATATAACGGGGCTTTATCATCAATTGGGTAAATAAAAAGCCAATCATAATAAACAATGAATCAACATAACTAAAACCATGAAACCTTCGGTAAACTGCAAAATTGTGTTTCAATAAATCAAGCTTTGAAGCCGATAATGAATTATCCCTAATACGATAAAAAGCCAAACTTTCAGGCACTGGTTTTGCTCTTTCTATTTTTTTTAAAATCGTAAGCCATAGCACCCAATCTTGACGTTTTCTTGTCGCTGAAATTGCAATTTTTCCAAAATAATTTACCTCATAAATTCCCGTAAGATTACCAACATAATTACAAAAAAATAATTGACGGTATGAGAGATTTCTTGGCGCTTCCACTCTTTTGTTTAATCCATTTCCTTGTTCATTAATACAATCGTAGAAGGAAAATGTAAAGTGAGCCTTATGCTCTTTTAAAAATTGAAGTTGCTTTTCTAGTTTTATCGGTTTCCACAAATCATCTGCATCCAAAAAAGCAATATAGTCTCCGCTAGCTTTTGACAATGCAAATTCTCTAGCAATTCCTGCACCAGAATTTTTATCCAGTTGAAAAAGTCGTATTCTATGATCATTTTTAACAAATTGTTCAATAATCGAAACGGTTTGGTCCGTAGAACAATCGTCGACTATAATCATTTCCCATTTTTTATAGGTTTGATTTTGCACCGACTGAATCGTTTCAACAATGAATTTCTCAGAGTTAAACGATGGTGTGATTATAGATACTAAAGCTTCTTCCATATTAATAAGCTTTTTGATCTCCTTTTATGGTGTTATAAATAGTCTTGAAAATGATTTTAAGATCTAATAATAATGACCACTTTTCGATATAAAAAATATCGTATTTCACCCTGTTTATAATGTCTTTATCCGTCTCAACTTCTCCTCGAAAACCTTTAGTTTGCGCCAAACCTGTTATTCCAGGCTTTATAAAATGGCGTACCATAAATTTATCAATCCTCTCAGCGTACATATTAGTATGACTCACCATATGTGGTCTTGGGCCTACTACTGACATATCTCCTAATAAAACATTGAAAAATTGTGGCAATTCATCAATACTCCTTTTCCGGATAAATTTGCCAACTCTGGTAATTCTTGCATCGTTTTTCGAAACTTGCTCTACATGTGCTAATTCATTGATTTCCATGGAACGAAACTTAAAACAATTGAATTCTTTATTATTCAGACCATTTCTTTTTTGCACAAAAAATAATGGCCCTTTAGAATCTATTCTAATAATAAACGCCAATATAGGTGTCAACCATGATAATATACCTAATATGATTAACGTTGAAAAAACTATATCAAAAACTCGTTTAATTATTTTATGCATCGTTTCATCAAGTGAAATCGACCTCAACGAAATTATTGGGATATAATCATAATATTCAAAAACTGTATTTAAAGAAAGTAATTGTTTTTGATCTGGAATAAACTTGAGTGTTTTCAAATTATTATCGGCAAAACAAATAATGTCTTCTATTTGCTTATTAGACAAATCACACATGGAACAATACATTTCATCTATTTTCTCCTCTAAAATAAAATCGAAAATCTCTTGAAGATTTTCGATTTTATAAGGATCGAACACTTTAATCAATTTATATCCATAATCAGGATTTTCTTCAAAAAAATATTGCAATGGTTTAATACTTATTTCCTTTCCAATGAGTACTACTCTTCTAAAATTACCACCAAAAATAATTCGATACTTTCTTAAGAAAAAATAAATAAATAATTTGAAACCAAGAATTAAAAACACAGAAACGGTTGTGAATAATAGTATCGTATTCAAACTATCTCGTTCAGGATAAAAATAAGCGAGCGCCAGAGAACAAATCGCAAAAGCAATAGCCTGTTTCAAAGTACAGTTTAAAATAGCAATTACTTTGGTGTACCTATAAACCTCATAAAAACCTAAATTGGCAGCAATAATAAACCATGTACAACTGATGAAAAAAGTATAAAAATCATGAAAAACAGGTATACTCCAAAAATACGCTGAAAAAACATTGATAATAACCAAGTCTAGTAAGCGTGAAAAAGGGCGAATATACCCTGAATATCTTCCTGTTTTAGTTTTCAATAATTGATATACTTAGAAAAATCTTTATGTTCTTCTTTAGATAATTCTTCTTTGGATAATGATTTAAAATAATCATACGTGATTTTCATTCCTTCGGCACGATTCACTTTGGCCTCCCAACCTAACAATTCTTTGGCTTTAGTAGTATCTGGTTGGCGTTGCAAAGGGTCATTTATTGGCAATGGTTGATAAACCACTTTTTGATTCGTTCCTGTTAGTTTTATAATTTCCTCAGCAAAATCTTTGATAGTGATTTCATCGGGATTACCAATGTTTACTGGATAAACATAATCCGAGTGTAATAATCTAAAAATACCTTCTACTTGATCATCAACATAGCAAAAAGAGCGTGTTTGCATTCCGTCTCCAAAAATCGTTAAATCTTCTCCACGAATTGCTTGCCCAATAAATGCGGGAATAACACGTCCATCGTTGAGACGCATTCTTGGTCCATAGGTATTGAAAATTCGAACAATTCTAGTTTCTACACCATGAAAAGTATGGTATGCCATTGTGATTGATTCTTGAAAACGCTTGGCTTCATCATACACTCCTCTTGGTCCAATTGTATTTACGTTTCCGTAATACTCCTCTGTTTGTGGATGAACTAAAGGATCACCATACACCTCCGATGTAGATGCGATAAGAATTCTTGCCTTTTTAACTCTTGCCAAACCCAATAAATTATGTGTTCCTAATGAACCTACTTTTAAGGTCTGAATTGGAATTTTTAAATAATCAATAGGACTTGCTGGTGATGCAAAATGCAGTATATAATCTAGTTTTCCAGGGACATGCACAAATTTTGTGATATCATGGTGATAAAATTCAAAATGTTCTAATTTGAACAAATGCTCAATGTTTTTTAAATCACCTGTAATGAGGTTATCCATCCCAATTACATGATAACCTTCCTTAATAAAACGATCACATAAATGAGATCCTAAAAATCCTGCAGCTCCGGTGATGAGTATTCTTTTCATAAGTAAATTTTACGAATGCAAGTTATAAAAAACAAATAACAAAATCTTTTATTAAAAACAGTTTTATTATATATAAAATTATCTTTGCGATACAATACTGCTAACCATTTATATAGAATCAATTCATTAAAAAAATACAAGAATGAATTTGAATGCAGCAATTCTAAAAATATTTAAATTAATATTTTAGAGCGCTCAATACCAACTAAACTCTCAAAATTGTTACAACAATGAATAAATATTTATATAAAAATAAAAGTAGCCTTCTAAAACTAAAAAGAGCATTTAACTCTTTTTTTAAAATTGAAATTACAAAATATCCCACAGAACAATTATCGCGCAGAATAGCTTTACTTCATTACCATAAAATTGATGTAATTTTGGACGTGGGAGCGAACATTGGTCAATATGGAGCGGAAATGAGAAATATTGGTTTTGAAGGAGATATTTTTTCGTTTGAACCTATGACAAAAGCATTTCAGCTTTTAGAAAAAACAGCTTCAAAAGACCCTAAGTGGAATGTCTTACAGTTTTCCCTTGGCGAAATAGATGGCCAAACTAATATAAACATTTCGAAGAATTCTGTAAGTAGTTCCCTTTTAGATCAATTACCCCAATTAACCGAAAGTGCTCCTGAGGCAGTTTTTTTGGAAAAAGAAATGATTCAAATTAGAAAATTAGATACTATTTTTGAAACATTAAACATCAATAACAAAAAAATTTATCTAAAAATTGATACTCAAGGTTATGAAGAAATGGTCTTACAAGGTGCCGAAAATTGTTTAAAAAACATCATCGGTATTCAAATTGAAATGGCCTTTGAACCTTCCTATAAAGGATCATTAACCTATCATGAAATGAAATCTAAATTGAAAACTTTAGGATTTCAATTACACGCAATAGAGAATGGTTTTTTTGATAAAAAAACAGGAAAACAGCTAGAAGTAGACGGAATATTTTTTAGATAATTTTTTCACTAACCCGACATTCTAATTCCGTTTGAAATTTAGACAAAATATTTTCATGTGAAAAGTGTTCTATCACAAATTTTCTTGCTTTAAAACCCATTATTTGAGCTACAACAGTTTGATTTTTTAGGTAAACTATATTTTCTTTTATGGTTTCTAAATTATTCTCATCAAAATAACATCCTCCCTCAGAATTTATAAAGTTGACTTTTATTTCGGAATCTTCATGCCCTGTCACAATTGAAGGCTTTGCACTTGCCATCATTCCCAAAATTTTTGAAGGCAATACTACATCCTTAAATTCAGGTTTTTGAAACAGTACGTGAACATCGGCGTTACAAAGTACATTATTTAGTTGATCATAGGAAACTGGAGGATAATAGCAAAAATTACTGCAATCCTTCAAAGCCTCCCTGACAGACATCCTTTTTGCTCCCTCTCCAATTAAATAAAAATGAATTTCAGGAATGCATTGCATCGATTTCACAAGTTTAATATAAAATTCCCAATCTTGTTTCTCTCCTATATTTCCTGAGTAAAGGACATTAAATGTAGTACTATTGAATAATTCACTTTTTACAGCACTTTTAGGATCAATTTTTGAATAATCAATCCAATTGGGAAAATAAAGTTGACTTACTATCATTTTTTGAGCTAATTTGTGTAGCATTGATTTACTAATGGTACTAACAAAATCGGCTTTTTGTAAAATCCTTTTTTCAATTTTGAATAAAATTTTTGAATAAAATTTACTTTTTGCGTAAATCTTTACACTCAAGGCGGCATCAAATTCAAAATCTTGTATATGAACCCAAAGAATACCACCTTTAAGTACTTTTAAAATCCAACCTAAAACAATAGATATAGTAAACGGCATAACCACTATCACTGCATCGGTTTTCTTTATTTTAAAACAATTAAAAAGGGAACCAAAAAAGAAATGAATCATTTGAAAAATTCTACTAAGAAACGTTGGTTGTTGCGGTGTATACTGTTTAAATCGATACACATTCACTCCATTAATAATTTCGTTTACAAAAAGAGGACTGTCTGAATAATTTGAATAGATTTTCCACTGTGGATAATACGGAACTCCTGTAATTATGCTCACTTCATGTTTTTTAGCCAAAAACTCAGCCATTCCTGTAGTATACAAACCTATCCCACTATCTTCCGGGAAATAATTATGACTGATTATTGTAATATTCATTTATACTCTTTATGCACCAATTGTTGTTAAAAGAACTTCTTCAATAGCTGTAATAAACCTACTTTCTGTAAATGTACTCCTTCCATAAATACCATTAGAAACTGCCTTTAATTGTAATTCACTCCAATTTGAAATGATAAATTTTAATTTAATATAAAGGTCTTCCTCGCTTTTTTTTATACAAAAAACGGCATTTTCATCTCCACAAATATCGGATATTCCTGCATGGTTTGTCGTTAAAATTAGATTGTTAAATGACATTGCTTCAAGAATACTAATAGGCTGCCCTTCCATGCTAAAAAAAGTAGGTAAACAAAAAATATTTCCCCAAAGTAATAAATCTTGTTTTAACTTTCCTGAAACAACGCCAAGATACTCCACATTTTCTAATTCTTCTAAAATCAAATCTATGTTATTGCCTTGTATTTTATTTCCCGCTATTTTGATTTTAAGGATTGTCCCTTCTCTATTTAATTTTTTGATTACATTAAGTAATATATTAATGCCTTTTTCTTCTAATAAGTTACTTAAAAAGAAAAGACGAATCTCCGCATAATCCTTATTAAGTATTGTTTCCTCAGAGATCATTAATTTATCTTCAACAAAATTATAGACTTCGAAGATAGAATCATTAACAACAAATGGAGTTAGGTTATCTCTCAAAGATTCTGAAAGGACAATTCCTGAATCAAAACTAGTCATCAGTTTTTTAAAAATTTTCCTTTTTAATCCCGCTAGAGATTTGTATTCTGTTTTCAAATGATCACTATGCAAATGAACTACTGTTTTCTTATTTAAAAATTTAGATAGTATTATAAATGGTGCATATTTTATAACACCAAAAAAAGTAATCCCAATTGTTATGTAAACAATATCTGCTGCGAATATTTTATAGATCTCTAAATAAGTTTTTAAAAACGCCAATTTTTGAAAAGAAAATGTACCAATTTCACTATTTACTTTATCAGACTGTTCCGTGTTTAGCTCAGCTACCTTCCAGCCTTTGACCGCTAATCCTTCGGATACAACTTTATTAGACAAGCTAATCCCTTTTGGTGGCCCAGGAAAAGGACCTATAATGAGAATTTTACGTTTCATCTCGCAAGTTTTTAGCAAAATCAGAACTAAAAATAAACATACAAGTTATAAAGGAATAAATGATAATTCCATTTTGTCTTTCCAAAAAACTTTCAAATAAAAACACAAGACTAAAAAATAAAAAAACGACAATTCCGCTGCTATTCCTTTTTTTAATAAAAGAAAAAAGAAAGAAAAAGAAAGAAGAAAGAAATAACAAAAAACCTAAAAAACCAATTGCCAAACCCATTTGAAGATATTCATTATGGGCATTATAATTTTCTTTGGATAAAATTATAAATCCATTCTCAGCCAATTGTTTACGAAGTACTTCTTGCACATCTCCTATCCCATATCCTAAATAGTCTGATTTTTGAATTAATTCCCAGCTGTTTTTCCATAAAATTTTTCTAATTCCTGTGGACGTTTCACTGTTATTTAAAACTTTATTAGTATCTAAAACTTCTAAAAAACGGTTCTTAATTTCAGGAATAAAAAGAGAAACCGAAAATACGCCTATAAAAACCACTATTAGTTTGTATAATTGAAGCCGCTCTTTTTTTAAAATAAGTAAAAGAAAAGAAACGATAAAAAAAGAAATAATTGGCCCTTTTCTTGAAAGAATAAAGAGTCCGGAAATCAACAGTAAAAACAAAATCACATTAATAATTCTATTCTCAAAGCCTTTGATTAATAACAACAGTAATGCAATCGAAAAATAAACAGATATATAAATAGGATGCTCATTTATGCCATAGAATTCAAAAGTGATATACGAATAGCAATAACTTAAATCATGTTCGTTCGAAAAATAACCTAACTTAAACAAATAAATAAATATCAAAACAGAATACAAACATGAAGCCAGAATAAATGTCTTAATAAATATTTGGTTAAATTTTTCTTTAGTGTCGCTTGACAAAAAAGAAAATGCTATCGGAATTAATAGTAAAGGAACATATCTTCCTAAAATAGTAAAACCCCGATGTAAATCATTAGAATAAAAAAGACTTAAAGCACAGCAAATTGTGAAAAAATTGTAAATCAAAATTGATTTCCAATCACACTTTAATCGATTTTTAAATTTAATTTTCGAAAACAATGCCAAAAGAACAAAAGCAAAAACAGTATATGGTTTTAGCTTAAAAGGCAGCAAAACGAATAATCCGCAAAAAAAAGCAACAAGATTTGCAGCCTTATCCATAAATACATTTAACTCTCTGTCCTTTTCAATTTTCATTGCTGGATATTATTTACATTGCTCTTTGGTAAAGTGTTCTTTATTTTTTTCAGTATAAAATAAATACTATAAACAGCCATAGAATAATAGATAAAACGATTTGTAGATCTAAGATTATATTCAAAACTATGTACTATATATAAAACTAATAATATAAAATGCAAGATTGCCCATAAATACTTCTTGCTAAGTATTTGCAACTTTATAAAATGATCAATAAAGGAAAAATAATATCCTATCAAAAGATAGTAGATACAACTAAAAATAGGATATTTAGCCATTTCACCAATTGCAGTAAAGGGTGCCGTTTCATTAATTCTTAATCTCGAAGCAATAACATACCAATCCGTCAATCTCCCAGGCAGTGGACTAAGTACTGTAACTAAATTAGAAATAGATGCATTTTTATAAAGTTTAAAAGTTTCTGCAGTTGCATAAAACCCAAAAACAAAAGTGTAATAAATGTTCATAATTACATACTTAAAAATAATCTCAGGCTTATTGAAAGTAACCTTCAAGTATGGAATCAATCCATGTCCCGCGGATTCTAATCTCAGGGCAATGTTATAACCAAAAAATACAACCACAAATGGTATATAAATAAAGTAAAAAAGTTTAACTTTCTTTGATTCTAAAAAAAATGCGTAACTAAAACCAAAAACAATTAAATAAATAGTTGCAGCTCTACTCCCAATCCCAATCCCTATAATCATTGCAACTAAGAAAGCTAAAATTGCGATAGCTTTTTTATTCCTATAGATAACCCCTGATAGAAGACAACAAATAATCAATAAATTTTGATAAATAATCTTGTAAATAGAACTCTCCTTTGGAATATATTTTATTCGATAAAAAAGTAATGAACCATAATCAATCCAGACAAGAATGATACAGACTATAGTTAATGTAAGAACTATTTTTGAAATTTTATCACTATTGAAAACAAGGCTTTTGCTATTAAAAATCTTAATTTTTTGTCTTGATAAATTTAAATATGATTTATTGAAAACACCATATAAAATAACACCCAAAAGAAAAAGGGCAACTAATTTTATGAAAATATAAAAGGTTTCGACAAATCTCTTTTTACTTAAAAAATCAAGTTCAAAAAAGTTAAATTTATCATGATTAGGATAGTAATTATGGTATAAAAATGTAAAGACTATTACACCTCCAAAAAAAAACATAAATGCATCAACAACTGATAACAACACAATTTTTCTTTTCCAATAAAATAAAAGCAGTATTAAAAAAAAAATTGTTACATACATTTATAATACTTTTTAATTACTTGCTTTTTCTAAAGTTTCTAAAGGTATGTTAGTATTATAAAAATTAGCGGTATGGCCAACTATATACATATAAATTTTTCCGGTTTCACTATCCAATAATGCTACTTGAGCACTTGAATCAGGTCCTTTAAACACGCTAATTGAATATGTTGGTATATCATATGCGGGAATGCTTTCTGCATTTGTAGCCTCATACCAACCTGCAGCATTTTTGCCTATAAATACTTTTCCTGTAAGCTTGTTTACTGTTACTGCGGTATACTCATCAGCATTTGTTTGAAATATTTCTGTTTGATATCTTTCAATACTTACTACACTTACTGAATCTTCTATCTCAGCAGAATCCGGATTTTTTGTTTCATTATTACAAGAAAATAAAAAAACAGACCCTAATGCAAAATAAAAATATTTTTTCATTTTTTTTAAATTTTAATACTTCTGCAAATATAATAGCATTTCATTCATTATAACAACGTTTTCTTTTTTAAGGAAAAATACAAAATCAATAGTACCATTATTACATCTACACAAATTCGCAAAATCAATAAATTCATAAACTTGATTTCATTTGAAATGTAAAGAACTAAAACACCAAATACATAGCACAAACAAGAGATCACAAGAGCATAATTATACTGTTTTATAGCACCAAAAGCAACCAGAGAACAACAGCCTATTATTATTGAGCAACTAATTACAGGTATTAAAATTACCAAAAATTCTAGCAAAAAAGCATATTTTGACATCTGTATACCTCCAAAAAAAACCATAAACTGCTCCGAAAAAAAATATATAAAACTAGAAAATAATAAGCCGCAACAAACTGTAAATAATACCAAACGCTGTACAAATAATTTATTTTTAGATCTTACAACTACAGGAAATACAGCTTGTTGAATCACTTCGAAGGGAAATACAAATGCAAAAATTATCTTTGAGGCTATATCAAAACCTGCAACCAAATTTTTAGAACAAAAATAGCCTATCAAAAAAATAGTGCCAAAATTTAGAAACAGAGTCGAAAATCTACCTAAAAAAAAGAGGTATCCTTCTTTTAAATACTGTATAATAGTTTTGTATGAAACTGCAATAAATTTAAAATCAGATTCTTTTTTCATGAAAAAAAAACCCAATACTCCCCAAACAATGTTTGTTAAAACTAATAATGAAATGTATAAAAGTATTTGTTCTGGTCTTTTTATAAATAGAATTGTAAGAACTACCAAAAGTCCTTTTGATACAAGAGTAACAATAGCAATAGGCTTCATTTTCTCTATACCCTGAAAATACCAAAATGGAAATAAAACTTCTCCAATTCCCATTAAGAGCATAAAATACATGAAGTCAATATAATTTGATATTCCATCTACAAAAGAAAACAAGCTTAATATTAAAAAACTAAGAAAAAATAAGCTCGCTTTTATCGTAATTATCGTCGAAATAATCTTGTCTAGTTTCGATTTATCTTGCTTATTTTCAACAATATATTTTGCCGCATACATATCAAAACCAAAATTAATAAGAATTAAAAAATATTGAATAAATGAATCTACCCACGTAATTATTCCATAATTTTCTTCCCCAAAAGTTCTAACCAAGTAACTCAGTAAAATGTATTTTGAAAATATATTGATAAACTTGATTATCCCAATATAAAAAAGATTGAAAGTAATTTTGTTTTTTAATAAAGAGTCTATTTTTTGAAACATTCCTATTTTATTTGACTTGTTTTTAAGTTTCTATACAATGATTTACGAAATTTAAAAAATATAGAAACCTCTGCAGTCCATTCACTAGCACACTGGGATTAATAATAAAAATACGGTGCTAAGTAAAATTAAGCAAATACTCTTTGTCTTTAAAAAATTACTTATACAATCAAATTTTAGGGTTCAAGCTAGACAAGGCCTTTTGATTGTTATAAAATTTTATAAAAAAAGTAATCATAGAAAATCCCAGAATAAAAAACAGTGGAAAAATAAACCTAAACTTATTATTTAATGTTCCGTCTTTTTGTACGTTTAGCACAACTGAATTTTCTTTAATAATTTTATCCGAATTAAGTAATTCAAATTTTAGATTTCCAATCTCTTTACCTAAAGTTTCTTTAGTCTTAATAATATCATTTAATTGAGTATTTTCATTGTAATAAACCAATTTATCACTTTTTTTAAGATTTGACGATGTGCTAGAAAATTCATTTAATATTCCGTCAATTTGTGCAATGATTATTGTATTTTCTTTTATTTTTTGTTTAATATTTTCGATTCGTATTTTTTGAACTTCTTTATAATAACTACTAACATTCAAGTATTTTAATACTGCCTGAACGTATGAATTACTGTTTTCTTTTGTATTTGTAGAAATTGTAATATTATGAAACAAGTAATTCTTACTTGTTGTAGTTTCTTTAACAACTGTCTTTAAATCCCCGTATTCAGCCATTAGTTTTAATAACTGTAAATTTTGTTCATTGTTATCAATAAATTTATAAATATCAACTATAGGTTCCAATTCAATTTTTTTTATTTCTAATGAATTCATTATTCCTATTGATTTCAAATAAACGGTGTCATTCTCCTTAACTTTTGAATTCAACAAATCAATTTTTGAATACAAATAATCGACACTATCAAAATTTGGTCTTACTATTATTTCACTTTCGTATTGTTTTTGCGTTTTGTCTAAAAAAAATCCAAATCCAAATCCACCTACAACTAAAATTAAAACGATAATCCAATTGCGGACAAAAAACTGAATTCCTCTAAAAATAGATCTGTTAATCCCATCAAAAAAAACATTTATTTTTTTTGAAATTTGAAGCAAATCAATTTCCTGCTCATCATTATTTTGGGGTACTTTTGTACTCATTTTTTAATTTATTTTATATTAAAAATTTGTTCCAATATTTTAATCGTAATCAGATAGGTCGGTTTTACACCAGTGGTTCCCAGACCTCCCGAAGCCAATGTACTTCCGGTTTCCAATGGGTTATCTGAAGCATAATAAGCATAACGTACTTTAACGTCGTGAGGAACACTTTTTCTGATTTTTGAGGCTGATTGAATGGCTTTTTGGTAATAAGACCCTTCCATTTCCAGACCTATAACGCCCCAAGTCGATTCATGAAAGAACTTTAATAAATCCCTGTTTTGCAATGATGTTCCCAGAACCGTAACCATTGGTCCGGCAAAAACAGCGATATCATTACCCTCAAACATCTCTGCGGTTAACTCATTTTTAAAGAAATAATTATCTGCCGTTCCTTCATTAATGTGTGCATTCGGAATCATAATGTCGCCTTTTCCTCCTTCCAGAATTCCTGCTTTTCCCATAATCGAAACCGATTTTACGTTAAGCAAAGTGTCTTTCTTATAGGGTTTCAATAACTCGTCTATAGTTTCATAGGCTTGTTCTCCAAAAGCATAATCCATTACAATAAGAACTGGTTTTTTCTCACCTAATTCTGCTTTTGGAAATGATGTTTTTGCCCAATCTATTTGAGCCGTATCAAAAATTTGAACATCAATATTGGTTCCGGACGTATCCGGCAAGAAAATCATTCCTTGTTTCAATGCTACAGCTTCAACTTGATTACGAACTTCATTGGCGCCAGACTTACTCAATTCTTCGTAAATAAAGAAATCGGACTTGTCCTTGAACTTTGTTTTCAAAATTGGTGTGGCAAAAATGGAATTCATCACCGAGTGCATATTGGCACTAATCACATGAATTGGTCTATCCAACAACTGATTTGCTTTCAAAACTTCCTTGATGTTGGTTGCCCAAACTTCTCCGTGAATATGATGTCCCAAACGCTCACGCAGGATAGGACTAAATGTAATGGTTCTTTTATTACTGTCAACAACTTCTTCTATCGCCAGTTTTCCCAGCCAATAAATTACATGCAAAAAACGATCCGGTGCAGCTTCACTTCCAAAAGAATCATAAATATCCAAAACTTCTTCGAAAGTTCTGCCCAGAATATTGGCGGCATGAGAAATAGCTTTTTCTTTTTCGACCAAGGTCAATTTCTTGCTTTGGGATACTGCAATTTCCAGTTTTGTCCAATCACGGGAAACTTCACCGGCATCATCCAGTAAAATTCTATTTTTAATTTTATGGGATTCGATGAAAATAAACGTCAAATGGGTCAGAATATCATAAATGTCTGATCGCCCTCTGGTGATTTCAACATTCATTTGTTCTTCGTCTATACGATAGCAATTCCGGCGTCTTTTTGGTGGAACTATTGCTTTAAAATGCGATTTAGAATATCCTTCATCCGAAGTTAAATTAATAAAACGACACTCCTCGATTCCAATCGGTAGACGTTCTATAACATATAAAAGTCCATTTAACTCAACTTTTTCTTCCGCAATATTTCCATAAATCTCAGGTCTTAGGGCCAATAAAGCTTCTCTTAAAGTGTCCCCAGAAATCCCCATCGGTTTGTAAAATCCTCTATTGAAAAGATGGCGCATTGTAATGTACATTTTTTCAATAGCCGCCGATGATTCTTGTGCTCTGGATCTCGATATATTTTTTGTTTCTTTCATGCTTTTATTCTTTAATACCTTCAAATGTATTGTTTTTATTTTTGGTTTAAATCACTTACAATACTCCTGTCGTTAGAAAGTCTTGGGATTTTATTCTGTCCACCCAATTTGCCAATGGATTTCATGTAATCCTGAAAACCATTTTTGGCCACTTTGGTAATGACCAGGTTTTTCAAAACATGACCCACAATCAAATCGTCATAATAAATGTTTTGCTTTCGCATGGCATTGTCTAGCGCTTCCGCAAAAATGTCGCTGTCGTCTGGTTCGTTTTCAAATTCGATGAACCATTCATGATATGGCAATCCGTCAATTGGGGTAATTTGTGGTGCTACAGTAAATTCATTCACTCGCACTGTTGTTCCTATCATGGCTTCCTGCAACGCACATTCTACTTCTTTCCCAATGACATGTTCTCCAAAAGCCGAGATATAGTGTTTAATTCTTCCCGAAACAATAACTCGATACGGTTTCAAGGATGTAAACTGAACGGTGTCCCCAATATTATAACCCCAAAGTCCGGCATTAGTCGAAATAATCAAAACATAATTTACACCCAACTCGACTTCACCAATGGTATATCGTTTTGGACTTTCAGTAAAAAAGTCTTCACTTTTTATAAATTCATAAAAAATTCCGGCATTCAGCAACAGCAACATTCCTTTTTCTTTTTGGGAATCCTGGTAGGCAAAGAAACCTTCAGAAGCTGGAAACAATTCTATGCTATCAACTTTTCTGCCTATAAGGTTTTCAAATTTGGCTCTGTATGGTTCGTAATTAACGCCTCCGTAAATAAACAAATTGAAATTCTTGAAAATATCCCCAACAGGTTTTCCTCCTCTTTGCTGTAATTTTTCAAAATACATTTGCACCCATGACGGAATTCCCGAAATCACAGTCATATCTTCCTTGATGGTTTCATTGACAATTGCATTTACTTTGGTTTCCCAATCTTCAATACAATTCGTTTCCCAAGAAGGTAGTCGGTTTTTTTGCAAATACTTGGGAACAAAATGTGCCACAATTCCAGACAGTCTGCCCAGTTTTATTCCATACTTTTCTTCCAGAATAGGACTTCCTTGCAAGAAAATCATTTTACCGTTTACAAAATCGGCATTTTTGGTTTCGTGTATATAAAGCAAAATCGCATTTCGGGCTGCTTCAATATGATAGGGCATTGATTCCTTGGTCAACGGAATGTATTTGGCGCCTGATGTAGTTCCCGAAGTTTTTGCAAAATAAAGCGGTTTTCCTTTCCAAAGTATATTTTCTTCCCCTTTTACTACTCTGTCCACATAGGGTTTCAAAGCTTCGTAATCGCGAACTGGAACTTGTTTTACAAAATCCTCATAACTTTTTATCTGTTCAAAATGATGGTCTTTCCCAAATTGAGTTTGCTTTGCGTCCTTCATTAAATTTAGGAAAACAGCTTTTTGGGTTTCAACAGGGGAATTGGCCCAAGCTTGTGTCTTTTTATATATTTTTTGTGCAAATATTTTTGCTGCAAGCGATTTTAGTGACATTCTTTTGGGCTTTGTTTAAAATTGTAATGTTCTTTTATAATTCCGAAGCTCTCCGGATTATTTTTTACTATTTAGGCTCTTCCCTTTTGAGGAAGATCGCTGAGTATACTCTTCTTTACTCACTCTTTCTCTCAACTCCTTTTCTTTTTCAGAAGCTGATAAATCTATTGGTTCTGCAGCTTCATCAGCACTAGAGAGTATAGAATCTTTATTGAATTTGGCGTATTCTAAATCACCGTTCAGTACTTTTTGAATCGATTTTATATAGGCTTCATTTTTCTTCAAAGCTATCGATAGGGAATCTGATTTTAATGCCAAAACAGTTGCATCTCGCTTTAATTGAGAAGAAGAATAACCGGGTATGAATTCTCGTAAAGGAGTAAAAGCAATCAAAACGGTTGTTATGGAAATTAAGAAAATAGCACCCAATGAAAGCGAAACAAAGACGCTCATAATGTTCAGTTTAAAAGAAAAAATTTCCTCAAAAGTATCCTCGTTCAAAATTATTAATCGGTTTTTGATTAATAATCTGTCAAAAAACTTCTTCTTTTTTAATCGATTCCTGGACATGATATTTGTTTAAGTCACAAATATAATAATTTAAAGCGTTGCCAACACTAGCCTCTTCTTAGTAGTTGAATTCCTAACCTCATAATTTTATAAAATATTTAACGCTGTCAAAAGCAAATAAATCAATCAAAATGAATGCGTATTAAGTTATTCTATATACATTTGCACATTAGATTTATTACAAATTTGCTACGGCATTAAATATTCAATCATGGGAAGATTAGGTTTACCAGAAATCCTTGTTATATTGGCAGTTGTTTTATTACTTTTTGGAGGTAAAAAAATTCCAGAATTAATGAAAGGTTTAGGAAGCGGTGTTAAAGAATTTAAAAACGCAGCCAAAGACGATCAGCCAGCTGACAAAAAAGAAGAAGAAACGAAATAAGAATTTTGATAAAAATTCCTAAATCTTAAATTCCAAATTCCAATATTTATATAAGGAGTTTGGAATTTTCTATTATAAAAAAAGCCTTTCAAGATTTGAAAGGCTTTTTTTTGGCAACAAAATCAACTAATTTTTATAAGTAACCCCCATATCCTCAATCGAAAAATGATCGGTCAATAGGTGCAATAAATGATCTCTTAGCTCAATATATTCAGGAGTTTTTACGATTTCAATCTTATTTCTCGGCCTTGGCAAATTTACCGTAACAATCTCGCGAATAGTTGATGCTGGGCCATTGTGCAAAACCACAATTCGGTCGGACAAAAACAACGCTTCTTCGATATCGTGCGTAATCATCACTATTGTTTTTTCCCTGTTGTTCAGATTCCACAATTTTAAAACTTCAAGTTGCATTGAGCCTTTCGTTAAGGCATCCAATGCGCCAAAAGGTTCATCCATCAACAATACTCCAGGGTTAATGGCAAATGCTCTTGCTATGGCCACTCTTTGTTTCATTCCGCCAGAAAGTTGTCCCGGTAATTTATCTTTGTGTTGGAACAAATTCACCATCTTGAGGTTTTTAATCACGATTTCGTGTTTCTCGGCTTTGGAACAATCCATAACCGAATCAACCGCCTGAAAAATATTATTTTCCACCGTCAGCCAAGGCAGTAGCGAATAATTTTGGAAAACGATTCCGCGATCCGGTCCTGGTCCTTTGATGTTTTTATTGTCTAATACTACCGATCCTCCTGTTGGGGTTAGCATTCCTCCTATCGCATTCATAATCGTTGATTTTCCACAGCCTGAATGCCCAATGATGGATATGATTTCCCCTTTTTTGATAGAAAGGTTAATGTCTCTTACTGCAATGTATCTTCCTTTTGGAGTTGGAAAAGAAATTTCCAAATTTTTTATTTCTAAATAGCTCATAGTCGTTCTTTTTAATTGTTATGCTTTATAAGACACTTTGTTTTCAATCATTGTAAAAAATCCGTCAAAAATAATTCCCACAAATCCGATGATGATGATGGCCGAAATCACTTTTTCGAGGCTCAATGCATTCCAGCTGTCCCATACAAAAAATCCAATTCCTGCGCCACCTGACAGCATTTCACCGGCAACAATAACCAACCAAGCAACGCTGATACTCAATCGTAATCCTGTGATAATGTGCGGCAAGGTGTATGGAAAAACAACTTTGGTCAAATACCTCCATTTTGAAAAGCCAAAAGCCTTTGCTACATTTTTATGGTCTTGTGGAATAGTCCCAACCCCAAAAGCAGTATTGATCAAAGTAGACCATAAAGAAGTGATAAACACGATGAATATAGTTGCCATTCCCGTGTCTTTGAAAACAACCAAACCGATAGGAAACCAAGCCAAAGGTGAAACCGGTTTTAAGAACTGAACGATTGGATAAAACACTTTTTTGAAAAAAGAACTCGCTCCAATCAGGATTCCGAAAGGAATTGCAAATAAGGAACCCAATGAAAACCCTAATAAAACGGTTTTGATGGAAACAAACAATTGCAGTCCGATTCCTTTGTCGTTGGGTCCATAATCATAAAATGGGTCACTCAACATTTCGTATAAAACGGTTAAGGTTGCTGTTGGACCGGGAAGAGCATCCTTTGTATAATAACTCAATAAGCTCCAAAATCCACAAAAAATAGTCAATCCAATACAAGCAAATACAATTGATTTTGCTTTTTCTAAAATATAGATTGACGCATTTTTAAGGCTTTCTTTCTTAATTACTTTACCAAAAGTGTTGAGAAGTGAATAGCTTTCTACTATTTCTTCTGTTTCGATTGTTGCTGTAGTTGAATTTGACATAATTATAGATTTTAATTTGATATTTGTGTTTAGTATTGGTGTTTACTGCCTCTATTATTGGTACAACCTACCAATAGTGCTGGTATTTACTACCTCTATTATTGGTAAAAACCACCAACAGTACTGGTGTTTATTACCTCTTTTATTGGTACTAAGTACCAATATTATTAGTTTTTATTACCCCTTTTATTGGTATTAAGAACCAATGCTATTAGTATTTATTACCTCTTTTATTGGTATTAAGTGCCAATAGCATTGGTGTTTACCACCTTTTTTCTATAGATTTTAATCCGATGCGATCCTCAGAATAGAGCAAGGAGGCATAGGGCTCGAAATAACCCCGCCAAATATTTTAATGCTTTACCACTTTTAAATATGCTGATGGATTCGATGGGTTGAACACCGTTTTGTCCATCGTGAGCGAGAAGGGTTTCATATCATCCGTTGGGATTTTGATCTTCATGCTTTTGGCCACTTCTTCGTATAAATCCTGCATGATTAGTTTATCTGCAATCACTTTGTAATTGGGTTCTTCTTTCAAATATCCGAATCGGACAAATTGTGCCATAGCCCAGATTGCATAAGATTTACGAGGATAGTTTACGGTTCCTCCTTTGTAAAACAACATATAATCTTTGTCATATACTTCAGTTCCTTGGTTGCAACCTAAGTTATAATCTCCCATCAATCTTCCTTCGATAACATCGGCAGGGGCGTTTACATAAGGCGCTTTCCCAATGATGGCGGCGGCTTTCTTGCGATTGGCAGGATTATCCAGCCAGATGCAGGCTTCCAGAATGGCTTTCATTACTTTCTTTAAATCTTCGCGACGTTTTTCGCTAAATTCTTTATTCACAACCAATGCTTTTTCTGGGTGGTCTTTCCAAATATCTTGAGAAGCAATTTGAGTAAATCCAATTCCTTGCTTTACGGCAACACCGCCCCAAGGCTCTCCTACACAGTATCCGTCCATGTTACCCACTTTCATGTTTGCCACCATTTGCGGAGGCGGAATCGTGATGATTTTAACTGCTTTTTGATTTAATCCTGCCAATGACATCCAGTTTCTCAACCATAAATCGTGGGTTCCTCCTGGGAAAGTCATGGCGAAAGTCACTTCTTTTTCGGCTTTCAATTTGGCGGCCACAATAGGAGTCACTTTATTCATTTGTTTGAAACCCACTTTTCCGCAAAAGTCATTCGATAAGGTAATTGCTTGTCCGTTTACGTTAAGCATCATGGCGATTTTCATCTCAGAACCAGCCTTTCCTCCTACTCCAGTGTACACTGAAAAAGGCATAGTATATAAACAGTGTGCTCCGTCCAATTCGCCTGTTAAGATTTTGTCACGGACATTGGCCCAAGATGTTTCTTTGGTTACCACAACCTCAACTCCGTATTTTTTAAACAAACCCAATTCTTTGGCCATTACAATTGGCGAACAATCAGTCAAGGGAATGAAGCCTAGTTTGATAGGTTCGCTAACTGGCGGTTTTGGATTTGTTTTGAAAGAAGAGAACAAAACCACGCACACTACCAACATCAAGGTGGTAAAAAGTGTGCCTCTATTTTTTTTAGTTTGTATCATTTTTTTAATTTTTAAATCGTTAATTCAATTACTTTTTATTCAAAAAGTTGGGTTTAATATTCACCATCACATACGCCCATTGCGGAGTAAGATTGGCATTAGTCACATTTTTAACTTGTGCGGATGCCATTGAATTTGTTGCTTGCATTACAGAATAACCTGCTTCAATATTGATCATTTTAGTCATGTTATAAGACATTTTCAAATCCAATTCTGTTCCTAAATAGCTCGTTTGTTTTCCTCCTGCTCCGTTAGATAAAGAGTTTGCCGATTCAAAACAGTGAATGTCTGCAAAAAGAGTTAGATTGTCTTTCAAGTTGTATTTGGCTTTCAAAAAGTAGTTTAACAATCCTTGTGCTCCAAAACCGCTTGAAGCGTAGAAGTAATCCATAGTTCCCCAAAATTTATGAGGCGTTCCATAAAGCGGATCAAATTGATTGTTCTCTGAAGTGGCCGTCACGGCTTTTGTTCCGTCATTTCCTGATAAATAATCAACCCCAGGGCCTACAAATAATTTTCTGCCCACTTGCAAAGTCGTTGTAATCGAAGCCAAATTACTGCTCAAACTGCGACCGTTTTTGTCATGTCCAAATTGGTGATACACGCTACCTTCCAGTTTCAATTTTCGGGTTGGATTTACATTATAGTAGAAACCAGTAGTGTTGCGCGTCCAAATTCCTTGTTCGTTTACTTTGGTTGTAACAGCAGGAGTTCCCGCTATTACATTGGTGTATTTATTAAAATTATCGCTTAGGAATAAAAAGGAAATATCTCCAAAGAAAAATTTCTTAGCCAAATACGCATATTCCAATGATTTATAATTGGTCCCCAAACCGTTGGTTCCTGCTGGATATCCTGCTGTTGCTGCCGGAACACCGTTGTAAATTGTTCCCGCCAATAATTCTTTGTTTTGGTTAAAAGCGGCTCCAAAATCGGCTGTCCATCCTTTGTTAAAGTATTTCAAAACAATCGCGTCATGGTAACGCGCTTGTTGTAACCAATCCAGTCCTCCTATTACCTTTTGGTCATCATACGAAATCTCCTGACGCCCTATTTTTAAAGATAAATTTTGAATACTGCTTACGGTGTCATTCAACATAATTTCACCCCAGGCTTCGTGCAATTGAATTCCATTATTTTCGGCAGTCGTTGTTCTGTTAATGGTTGAAGCATCTTGTCCCCAAACGCGAACATCCTGAATAGCAACAAAAAATTTGAATCGGTATCCTGTAAACCCAACATTCAATCTTGTTCTTTGTGAAGTAAAAACAGCTGTCTCGGCATCTTTAGATTGTAAAGTACTGTAACCATCTCTAAATTCTGCTCTTGGTCTGAATTGGCCAGTTGCGGTTAATTGTGCATTTGCAGCGTTATAACCAAACAATGTTATGACCAAACCTAATAGTATCGATTTTGAATTTTTGCCTTCTTTTAGTGCTTTTATTTTTTGTATTGTGGTTGTAATCTTTTGCATGATAAATTGGTTTTGATTAGTATGAAGCAAATATACATACGTATTAGTACTTACGTATTTACTTTTTACAGTCTAAAACCTCTTTTTTACACGGCAAAAATTATTCAGAAAACAATTTATTTACTGCGTTAACGCAAATAAATATTGTTAAGCCTTATAATTATTGACACCAATAAGCACTTAGTTTTTATCTAAAATACGTACTTAGCTTAACTTCAAAAATTAATTTTCCTCCAATACTCGTAAAACGACATTTATTTCCACAAAAAAAGCCCCCAAAAGGGCTTAATAAATTCAAAGTTTGAATCTAAAACTACTTATACATACTTATGTTCCATAATTTCGGATTTCATTTTATTGATTTGTTGCAATCCTATTTTCTTCCCAACCGTTTTTATCAAAGCCTCTCTCTTCAAACTCGAAATCACGCGGGTTACTTGCTCTTCGGTGGTTCCGGCAAAATCGGCTATTTCTTTTCGGGACAAATCAAGATTAATCAAATCATTGGTTTGGCCAAATTTTCTATGGATGTATAATAAGGTATCGATCACACGCTCTCTCACATTCATGTGGGCAATCTTCCTGATGTTGTTCTCACTCTTGTTCAATTCCTCGGCATAAAAAAGCATCATATCATAAGTGAATTCAGGAACGTTTTTAAGAATGTCCACCATCACTTCGTTGTTGAAATTACACAAAACTGTATCCTCCAAGGCATAAGCTCCTATCAAATACCGATTACTCGTACCAAAACCCCTGAAACCAACAGTATCGCCATTCGTGGTAAACCGAACAATTTGTTCCCTGCCGTTAATACCCGTTTTCACCGTTTTCACCTTTCCTTTTTGCACAAAATAAAGCCCCTGAATAGGTGCCCCCTCAATAATAAACTGTTGCGATTTCTTGCAGCTAAAACTGTGCTTTTTCTCTATATAACTTTGCATGTTGGGCAAATGAATATGCTTTTTGATAAAACAGTTTTCATTACTACAACTGTTGCAAATGGCTTGATTCTCTTTCATCTGTAGCTAATATTGTTTGCGTTTTTAAGTGTTTTAGACCATCCAAAACCAATTCTTTCATTCATTTGCTATATCTGTTAGTCAAAGTTCGCGTGGGCGTGACCCCGCTGAGTAAAGCGGCCAACTTTAGAGACCGCTTATTCGCCCGCTTTACACATCGCGGTCGGGCTATCCGGGCTACTTCGGTAGCTTCCTTCTATCCCTCACGCAAGTGGTGATCGAGACATTTAGTTCAATGAACAAATCTTGGTTAAATAACAAAATCAGTAAAAATAATACTGTAACTGTCTTCTTTTAAAGTAAATATATGAGTTTTTCGTAATAAATAATATTAGACATATCCCGAAAACCCAAGCAATCTGCGCAAAAAAAGATCTTTTTTTTGTGCATTATTTATAAATGAACCCTAAAAAATAGCGCCATCTATCTTTTCATCTACTTAGACAGATTATTTTTTAGATATTCGCAATTATTTGTAATTAAGTAAAAATACGTAGTTTTTAGTTGTTTATAGCTTTTTACTTATGTTTGTTGTGCGTTATAAATTTGAAACCGTACTGATCATGAGTTTTAAGAAAACCTAAAATTATCTAAATCAAATCAATTACTTAGACTAAATATAAATGTTTTAGTTTTTTTCTTCTTTTTAAAATTTGTAAGCCTTTTACAAAGTATATTCGCATCGTTTAACTAAAAAACCTAAAAAATGAAAAAAATTTTACTACCATTAATTGCATTAATTTCGTTTGCGTATGCTAACGCCCAATCTAAAGAAAAAGGAACTTTTGAAATTACCCCAAAAATTGGATATTCTATTTTTAACGAAAACAATGAAAATAATAATACTCATTCTATTTCAGCAGTATCATTTGGCGCAACTGCTGATTACTATTTTAATAATAGATGGAGTTTGCGTTCTGGATTGTCTTTTGACAAAATGGGAGGTACATATGATGCTGGAGAAGGTACATTGGAAGATAAATTAAACTATTTAAGCATTCCATTAAATGCCAATTGGCACTTCGGAAGCACCAGAAAATGGAATTTAAATTTTGGATTTAGTCCCTCTTTTTTACTGAATGCTGAAGTAAGTGATACTGCAGGACATAGTATGGAAATACCCAGTAGTATCATCGAATCTTTTCAATTGGGATTTACTTATGGAATAGGTTATAAAATAGAAGTTAATGAAAAATTTGGCATTTTGCTAGACTGGCAAGGTTTTGCAGGTTTAACCAATATTAATAAAGCTAATAGCTCAGATATCAAAAATTCGGGTAGCAGTTTTAATGTAGGTGGAGTTATTCAACTTTAAAAGATAGAAGAAATACAAAATACGGGGCTCATTTAATTTGAGCCCCGTATTTTATATCTAAATCACCATCGTCAACTGAATACGTTTCCTATCTTCATCAACCTCCACAACTTTTACGGTAACGTGTTGGTGCAATTTCACCACTTCATTCACATCGCTCACAAAACCCGCTTTCAGTTGCGAAATATGAACCAATCCACTTTCTTTCACTCCTATATCAACAAAACAGCCAAAATTGGTAATGTTGTTCACAATTCCAGGAAGAATCATTCCGGTTCTAACATCTTTTATCGATTTCACATTCGGGTCAAATTCAAAAACAGTAGCCGCTTTTCTAGGGTCCAATCCCGGTTTTTCAAGCTCTTTAATAATATCTTTTAGGGTCAAAACCCCAATATCTGGAGTAATATAGTTCTCAGGTTTAATTAAAGCCGTTTTCTCTTTATTGGCAATCAAATCATTTACTGTCAATTTCAAATCTTTGGCCATCTTTTCAACAATAGCATACGCTTCGGGATGCACCGCCGAATTGTCCAAAGGGTTCTTCGCATTCGAAATTCGGATAAACGCCACTCCTTGCTGATACGCTTTGTCACCTAAGCGAGGTACTTTTTTAAGTTGTTTTCTGTCCGTAAAAGGACCGTTTTCGGAACGATACGCCACAATATTTTCGGCCAGCTTCTCTCCTATTCCACTCACATAACCCAACAAATGTTTACTCGCCGTGTTGATGTTTATCCCCACCGAGTTCACGCAGCGAATCACGGTATTGTCCAGTTCTTCTTTAAGTTTGTTTTGATCTACATCGTGTTGATATTGTCCGACTCCAATTGCTTTTGGGTCAATTTTTACCAATTCGGCCAACGGATCCGACAATCTTCTCCCAATAGAAACCGATCCTCGAACCGTAACATCATAGTTAGGAAACTCTTCTCTCGCAATCTTCGAAGCCGAATAGACCGAAGCCCCAGCCTCCGAAACGATGAATACCTGAACTGCCTTGTCAAAAGCAATTTTCTTGATGAAGAATTCGGTTTCGCGTGAAGCCGTTCCGTTTCCAATCGAAATCGCGTCTATTTGATACGCATTGACCATCGAACGTATTTTTTTTATAGCCATTGCTTCCTCCTTTTGCGGAGCGTGCGGATAAATGGTTTCGTTGTACAACAAATCCCCTTTCTCGTCCAAACAAACCACTTTACATCCCGAACGAAATCCTGGGTCAATTGCCAAAATTCGTTTTTCTCCCAATGGTGGCGCCAATAACAACTGCCCTAAATTATTGGCAAATACCTGAATCGAATTGGCATCCGCTTTTGCCTTGGCTTCCTGCAACGTTTCGTTCGAAATCGCAGGATTCAATAAACGTTTGTAACTGTCTTCAATCGCCAATTGAACATGAGGCGTCGTACTGTTATCTCCTTTTATGATTAATTCGTCAATAATGTCGTAGGCATCATCCAACTCAACATCAACTTTGAACTTGATAAAACCTTCCTTTTCGGCACGCATTATCGCCAATAAACGATGTGATGGCGCTTTGGTTAACGGTTCTGCCCATTCAAAATACTGATTGAATTTTTGCGCTCCTTCTTCCTCTTTTTTGGACTTAACCACCTTGGTAGTGATTATCGCTTTACGCTCAAACAATCTACGAAGTTGTTTTCTAACGTAGATATTCTCATTAATCCATTCTGCTATAATATCTCTAGCTCCCTGCAGGGCCGCTTCCTCATTAATTACATTTTCATTCAGATATTGGGTCGCCAAGAAATCAACATCATCTTTACTTTGTGCCATAATTATCTTAGCCAAAGGCTCCAATCCATTCTCTCTAGCTACATCGGCTTTAGTTCGTTTTTTCTTTTTATAAGGTAAATAGAAATCTTCCAACTCCTGTAAATCAAAACTTTGTTGAATTTTTTTCTCCAATTCTGGTGTCAAAGCATTTTGCTCCTGAATGGATTTTAAAATCGCTTCTTTACGCTTTACAATGACTTCGTACTCTTTTTGAAATTTTGCAATTTGCTCAATAAAAACTTCATCTAAGTTTCCTGTTTTGTCTTTTCGATAACGGGATATAAACGGAATCGTGCAGTCTTCCTGCAATAATTGAACCGTGTTTTGAATGTTGATTGCTGCTGTCGCAACGTGTTTTGAAATGAATTGTAAATTGGTCATATTAATATTTATGTAAAAAGTACTTTTTTTAATTTGGAATGTTTAAAACATCAAACTCCTTTATTTCTTTTGCCTTAGCACCACCGATGCTTTTGTAAAATCCGAAGAAGCGTTAACTACATTTCTATATTCTTGGTAGACTTCTTTTGGATAATTTATGGAATTGTAAATCTCGAAAACCTCAACAATTAATTGGTTTCCTTCTACTCTGGCGGTAGACTTGAAAGAGCAATTCATAGTTTCGTCCCCGCTCATTTTTTTGTCAATTTCTAAATCCTTGAAGCTTTCGACCTCATAACCATTAGGAATATTGAAAATTATTTTGTGCTTGTATGTTTTGGCATAACTTAAATCCACATCCCATTTTCTATCAGTTTCCTGATATAAATTAAATTGCTTCCCAACCAATTTTCCGAGGTTTACCAAAACAAGATTACCCGCATTTTCGGTTAGAGATTCCTTTGCTTCAGCCTTAACTTTTACAATATAGGGCGTATTGCTATAATTGTATTTGAAATCTTGATTTTCGAAGATATACTCGGAAATTTTTATATCAAATTCATCGCCAAAGATTCTTTTCTTGATAAAATCAACAAGATCTTTTTCCTCTTCATTTCCTTTGATATATGTAACCCAATTTCTATACAACTGCCCATCATACCCAGTGTTTGAATATAACTTTTCTATGGTTGCCACTGCAAAATCATCTGATAATGAAACAGTGCTTTGTGATTCATTTACTGTAAATTCTGCAGGTGCAATTGGAAAAGTTAATTGATAATTCTCTTTAAGGGCAGGATAATATGTTCTGCCTACTGAACCCTGAAGTTCATAGGATGGATAACCATAACATAAATACTTATCATATGGGGACAGGAATTTTTTAGTTTCAGGAATGTAATACATAAATTCGTGAGAAAGAGGTACTACAAATTTTTCGGTGTTAACCTCTCCATTAAAACGCGACATACCAACGACCACTTTATAGGGAATTTTTAATTCTTTGAGTGTAAATCCATATAAGTCGAAAATATCACCACCTGTTAATTTTTGCTTGCCGTTATTTAAATTCGTGATTTTTTGAGCTGTTTCTCCTTTACCAACAAAGTCAAAATTAGTTTTTATGTACTCATCGATTTTAATTAATTTCTCTTCGGTTGATTCGGTACCAATATTTAATTTTTCAATGAATTCTCTCGCTTGGGTTTTCTTAAAATATTGAAAAGATGGTTTAGAAAGATATTGCGGCAAAAAATAATTCCAATTATAAATGTCCATTCCCGGAGTCGAAACCATATAAATTAACTTCACTAAATTCTTTAAGTTTAGTGCATTAGGTTCTTCTTTATAAGGCGGAATATTAGTAGCTGTTGATATGCTTTTGTTATTTAAAGCACTTTGTTCAAACTCTGATGAAGCAAAAGTTTCAAATTTTACACCTTCTTGCGTGTGTGTGAATTCAGCAAACAACACTGGTATTTCTTTTTGGAAAACTTCAACTCCGTATGACATTGGGTTTTCTTTTATGATAAAATAATATTCTAAAATATCTCCTGCTTCGACACCTTCAAAAACTATAGATTTTACTTTGTCTTCTGTTGTTTCGATAATTTTATCTTGTGGCAATATTTTTATTTCTCCATTAGGTTTTATTACCCTAGCATGAAAATCCCTAACATCTCGAATGTATCCGTTGTCTTGGGCTTTGATCTTATTGTATTTATTAATTTCTTCTGCTTTGTTAATTTTTATGGCAAAATGATTCATTCCAAAAGTTGCATATGAATAGCCTCCAACTCGTGTATGAATCCAGCGTTTGTCCAACAAAACAACTGCTGGCTGGTTTTTGTATTCTTCAGGGATTTCTTTGAAGGTTGGTTTTTCGTCCCAAGTATAACTTTTTATTTCTTGGGAATATGTTTGAAACGACATTAATAAAACGATAAAAAGGGTAATTTTTTTCATTATTTAGAAAGAATAATAGATTGGTTGTATTGTTTGGTTAAAGCTTTAATGAAAGAATTCCAAAGCACAAAATCTTTGGTTTCCAACAGTAATTTTTTGGATTCTATTTTTTGGGTAACTGTAATAATGTTTTTGAGCGCTTTGTATTGAATATCGAAACTTCCCAAATCATTTTCAAATTTTGCATTTACAGGCATAAATTCTACTTTATAATCTAACGGCAATTCATACTCATATTGAATTTCATAAGAATTTGCAAAGTCTTTTTCGATAGAAAGCTTTCTCTTTTCGATATCAATTAAATTTTCTTTTAAAGGAAAAAGTAATATTGGTTTTAATAATAATTTACCGTTAACATCTTTAACACCATTCTCCAATTTTAATTTGAAACTTGCTTTTGAAGGAAGATCTTGATAATCATTTTCCTGTAACTCTTGAATATTCAATTCTATTTTTTCGTTATTTTCCGTAATTGTATTTTTCCAAATTTCACTTTCTTTTTGATTGTACGCTGAAAGTTTATTCAATAAAAGGCTTTTGTTTAATCCCGAAATCTCAGTATTTGCTTCACCAACAATGTTATTGTTTTCTAACTTCAATTTCATCAAAATTGCTATTTTATTCTTACTGGTTTCGACTTGGGGAACCATTTCCAATTTAAATTGATTTTCGGACAGGCCTATCAAAGCTTCTTTACCTTGAATCATAGCGGAGGGAAATCCAAATGGACAAAACTTATCCGTTGCGTCCAGGAAATAGCTTTTCCCATCAATGACAACGTGGGTGATCATGTGATTATCAACTAATGGTGTTGGAACTTCTGCATACTTATAGGGTTTGATTCTTGTCCCAATCCAAGTAAGATGTGAATCTAATTTTGCATATTGCAGCATTTGGTTTAAAATATTCGCCATATCCTTGCAGTCGCCATATAATTTTTCGAAAACATTTGAAGCATCTCTAGGAACGAAACCGCTCATTCCATCTTCAAATGCAACATAATGAACATTTTGCTGTACCCACTGATAAATTCCTTTCGCTTTCTCATAGTCATTTTTTTTATCTTTTATTAAATCTAATGTTTTGTTATTAAGTGCTGTTTGATTCGTTTTATTTATATCCTTTGTAAGTGAAGAATACCATTGATATAGTTTTTCTGGTGTCCCTAGTAATTCTTCTTTTTTTCCATCTTTCTCATAACTTTTAATGTAATAAATAATATGAGGAATAAAATATAATGAACTGGGCATATCTTCTTCTCTTTCAAACTCAGGAATATCCTTTGCTTCCCAGGTGTAGATATCCTGATTTCCTTCGGTTACTTTTGTAAAAACAATTTTGTCTTGATAATTACCAAAAAGTTTATATCCAATTTCTGTAGATGACTGACATCTAATTTGAAGTTTTGTGTTTTCTGTTTTTATTGGATTTTGAAACGTAAATGAGGATAAAAATCGCGGTTCAGTAAGTTTACTTTTATACGAAAATTCAATTACAGAATTATCTTCCACTTTAGGAAGCATAAAATATTTGTACTTATTATCGCTCTTATATATATTTTCGTACTGTGCCTCATAAATCCCTATTGATGAAGAACTTAATTCTATTTTTTTATTGGTTTTCGTGATAAATGTAGATCCTTTAATGTTTGATATCTCACTAAAGCTATCATAAGGAATTCTTATGGTGTATTCATAGGTGTTTTTGCTTTTTGCTATTGATCTGCTTTCGTTTACAAAAGTTTCAATTTCTAAGTTTTTATTGGAATTGATAACAACAGATTCGTTACTGTAATTTATTTTAGATTTTTCTTGGGAAAATAATTGAAAGGAAAATAAAAATAACGCAATACACTTTTTCATTCGTTTTAATTTTGGGTAAAAATAAAAACATATTCTTACTTTATTAGATAAATTTAAAACTGTTTTCATAGAAAATTTGTCAACACATTTTAATCTTTTTTTAATATTGATTGCTCGTCTATCAACATATTTTGAAATAAATTGTAGTCTGCTCAATTTTTTTACTGTGATTTTATTGCCAGCTCTTTTTTAAGTATTGAATAACAAACTTCGACTATCTTTGTCATGAATTATAACCCAATGAATCTAATTTTATATTTATTTTTTCCTGTTAATTTAATCGCTTTTGTATTAATAGGCTACGACAAACAATTAGCTATTAAAAACAAAAATAGAATTTCCGAAAAAGTACTTTTGACCTGGGTAGTCATTGGTGGAACAATTGGATCATCGCTTGCGATGTCAATTTTTCGGCACAAAACAGCAAAAAAAAGCTATTTATTGAAATTTTTCGGAATTGTTTCTCTTCAGGTTATAACTATTATCACATTGTTTTATTTTGATTTAATATCATTATAAAACAAAAAAAGCCCAGTTTAAAACTGAGCCTTTAAATATTTTGGTGCGAAGCACCTCGCGATTTTATTTATTGACAAGCGATTTTATTCACTCTATTTTGGTGTCTTCCTCCTTCAAATTCAGTAGCCAAGAAAGTTTCAACAATTTCTACAGCTTGTGGAATAGAAGTAAATCGTGCCGGAATACTAACAATATTAGCATCATTATGCAATCTCGTTAAAACTGCAATTTCCTTAGTCCAACATAAGCCTGCACGGATTTTGGCATGTTTATTAACAGTCATCGCAATTCCATTTCCGCTTCCGCAAATAACAATTCCAAAATCAGCTCTACCTTCACTTACATCTTCAGCAACTGGATGCGCAAAATCAGGATAATCAACACTTTCTTCAGTATCTGTACCGTAATTGGTTACTTCATATCCCTTTGCTTCAAGCATTGCAACAATTGCTTTTTTATAATCTGGTCCGGCGTGGTCATTTCCTATCGAAATTTTCATTTTTTTTGTATTAGATTTTGAAATGCAAATTTAGCCAAAGTATTTTAGATATAAGCCAAAAAATAGTTATTCAATTCTAATAATAGATTAAGAATTTGAAGAAAAATCAATTTTATATAAATGTAACACAACTCCTTGATTATAAGAAATTTTGAAGTTTATTAACATTTTCATAAATACACAATAGTCTGCTAATCAATACATAGAATGTAATTTTAATGTTAATATTTTGTATTGTTAATAGTAAAAGCTAACTACTTGATATTCAGTTAACCTTAAGTTAACACAAAATGTTTATAACTTTAGATAGAATTTTAGAAGTTTTTTGAGTTTGTAAACAAAAATTAAGTAATCCAAAACCCACTTTAAAAATCCTAATTTAGTTTGATGAATTTTTAGAAAAGTTATCAATACTTAAAATTGGTTTTTCAACAAAAAAATTAAAATCACTTATTTACAATTTGTATATTTTTTAGATTGTTAACAGTTGTTAATTAATTTAAAAAAAACCTTAAAAACTAAATATTTAAGTCTCAATAACGATGTTAATAACTCAATATAAAAACCTAAAACTTCATTTCAATGCATTTTTTTAGAAATTTATAGCAACTATTAACAAGCTATAATAACCATCAAAAAATTAATTTAATTTAAATTTTCTTTTTGTTGTATTTAATATATGTTGACAACTTTGAAATTTGAAAACAAAAAAAGTTGAGTAATTAGTGAATAGCTTTTAGTGATTAGCTAATTGTTTAGTTATAAATAATTTTTAGACAAAGGAAAAAAGCTAATTACTCTTTACTAGTTACTAAGTGCTGAATTCTTTTAAACGATAGAAAGTTTTGAATTTAAATTGTCGAGTATTTCTTGAACTTGTTCAAAATCGTTGGTTTACTTTTGGTTGGGTATATATTTTTGGTTGATTGTTTTAAATATATAAAATTCTCACTTTTAAAATATATATTTACCAAAAATTATGAAAAAAAATTATGAAAAAAACATTACTTTTTATTTTATTTCCTTTACTAAGTATAGGACAAGCTCAAATAGGAACTGATATCGATGGAAAAGACTATAAAGATTATAGTGGTTCTAGTGTAAGTTTATCTTCAGATGGCAGTGTGCTAGCGATCGGTGCTCCTAACAAGGTTAGTTATACCCATTCTATAAGTAAAGTGCGAGTATATAAAAAAATATCTGGCGTTTGGACTCAACTAGGAGCTGATATCGATGGTGATGCAGATGGTGATGAAAGTGGTTCTAGTGTAAGTTTATCTTCAGATGGCAGTGTGGTAGCGATAGGTGTTTTTCGTAATATAAACTATTCACATTATGTCCGAATATATAAAAACGTATCTGGCGTTTGGACCCAACTCGGGGCTAATATTGTTGGAGAAACCAATGATGATCAAAGTGGTTCTAGTGTTAGTTTATCCTCAGATGGTAGTATTGTAGCGATTGGTGCTCCTTTTAATAGTGGAAATGGTACCAGTTCAGGTCAAGTGCGAGTATATAAAAATGTATCTGGCGTTTGGACTCAACTAGGAGCTGATATCGATGGAGAAGCCGCTTATGATGAAAGTGGTTATAGTGTAAGTTTATCCTCAGATGGAAGTGTTGTAGCGATTGGTGCTGAATTAAATGCTGAAAATGGATTCAATTCAGGTCAGGTGCGAGTATATAAAAATGTATCTGGTGTTTGGACACAAATAGGAGCTGATATTAACGGAGAGGCTGCTGGTGATCATAGTGGTCATGGTGTTGCTTTATCCTCAGATGGTAGTGTGGTAGCGATTGGTGCTTTTTTTAATGATGAAAATGGAATCGATTCAGGTCAAGTTAGAGTATATAAAAATGTGTCTGGTGTTTGGACACAAATAGGAGCTGATATCGATGGAGAAGCTGCTTATGATGAAAGTGGTTCTAGTGTAAGTATATCCTCAGATGGTAGTGTGGTAGCGATTGGTGGTCCTGAAAATGATGGAAATGGTCTCTCTTCAGGTCAAGTGCGAGTATATAAAAACGTATCTGGCGTTTGGACTAAATTAGGAGCTGATATTAACGGTGAAGCCATTGGTGATCGAAGTGGTTATAGTGTTGCTTTATCCTCAGATGGAAGTATGGTAGCTATTGGCGCTCCTTATAATGATGAAAATGGCCTCTCTTCAGGTCAAGTTAGAGTTTATGATTTATCGGTTGTTTTAAGTTCAGATAGTTTTGTAATGGCTAATTTTGCAGTGTATCCTAATCCGGCTTCTGAGGTTGTAAAAATAAATTTGCAAGAAGATTTAATGTTAGAAAAAGTAAATATTTATAATACTTTAGGACAGCTTGTAAAAACAGAAAAGAATAATACTATTTCTGTGAGTTACTTGTCTAAAGGATCTTATTTTTTTGAAGTTATTACTGATAAAGGAAAAGCTACTAAAACTATCTTAGTACAATAAATTTTTAAAAAATTAGTATAAAGAAAAGACTACCAAACGGTGGTCTTTTTGTTATTTATTAGGTTATAACTTTTTAAAATTTTTAAACGATGGAAAGTTTAGAATTCAAATTATCCAGTATTTCTTGTACTTGTTCAAAATCGTTTGGGTGTACTTTGAGCTGAATTCCGCCATAAGCATAACTGGCCAATGGGTCAATGGAAACAATGTGTTCGTTTTCGAAAAAATATTGAATTTCTTCCTGATCCAGAATATGTCTAAGTACCACGATTTCATGCGGATAGTTAAAAATAGCAATCGTTTTAAAGTCTTTCATTTTTAATTTTTTATAAATGTAGTAAAGTTATTATTAGTTTAAAACTCTAGGCAGAGTAAGGAATAGTGAATACTATTTTGTAATTTTAGACTTTTAAGAAAAGATACATGAGTAAAAGATTAAGAAAGCCGATAAAGAAAGAGAAAGATTTCTCAGATAAAATTATAAAAATATTATCGCAAAGTGCCAATAAAGCCTTTAATTATAAGCAAATAGGAGCCAAGTTAGAATTGGACGATACCCAAAGCCGTAATCAAATTATAAAAGATTTAAAGATTTTGGCTGCTTCAAAGAAAATTATAGAATCCGAACCTGGAAAATATTTAATAAAAGCTGCTAGCAAAGAGTATTACGAAGGAACAATTGATATGACCGGTCGTAAAACAGCCTATTTTATTTGTCCAGAATTTGAAGAAGACGTTTTTATTCCAAGTAATAATTTGAATCATGCTCTGGATAAAGATACCGTAAAAGTGTATGTTTATAACAAAAGAAGTGGACGAAGAGCTGAAGGTGAAGTGATTGAAGTTATCGAAAGATATAAAACCGACTTTGTTGGGGTTATTGATATTCAAAAGAATTTCTCTTTTGTTTCGACTGCAAATCCTAAAATGTACACCGATATTTTTATTCCAAAAGATAAAATAGGGGAGGCAGAGCAAGGAGATGTAGTTTTGGTTCATATCGAAGATTGGCCTTCAAGAGCGGATAGCCCTTTTGGAAAAGTGGTAAAAGTACTTGGAAAACCAGGGGAACACGATACTGAAATTCATGCTATTCTTGCCGAATATGGCTTGCCTGCTGAATTTCCTATCGAAGTAGAAACTTTTGCCCAAAAGATTGATACTTCGATTGAAGCTAGTGAAATAGCCAAACGCCGTGATATGCGTGATACTTTGACATTCACGATTGACCCAAAAGATGCCAAGGATTTTGATGATGCATTGTCTTTCAAAAAGTTAGAAAATGGAAATTACGAAATTGGTGTTCATATTGCAGATGTTTCGTATTATCTAGAAGAAGGAACTATACTTGATGATGAAGCTTTTCAAAGAGCAACATCGGTTTATTTGGTGGATAGGGTAGTACCAATGTTGCCGGAAGTGCTTTCTAATTTTGCTTGTTCGTTGCGTCCTCAGGAAGAAAAATATACGTTTTCGGCTATTTTTGAAATTACCGAAAAATGTCAGGTTGTGAATCAATGGTTTGGTAGAACTGTAATTTTCTCTGATCAGCGTTTTGCTTACGAAGAAGCGCAATACATCATAGAGACGAAAGACAATACCATTCCAGCAGAAATTTCCATTACAGGAAGTTCTTATGTAGTTTCAGATGAAATCGTGTCAGCAACGCTAAAAATGGATCAGCTGGCCAAAATATTTAGAAGAAACAGAATGAATGAAGGTGCTATTTCGTTTGATAAAGTAGAAGTAAAATTCAATTTGGATGCAGAAGGAGAACCAGAAGGCGTTTATTTTAAAATTTCAAAAGATGCTAATCATTTGATTGAAGAATTTATGCTTTTGGCAAATAGAAAAGTAGCGGAATTCATTGGTAAACAAAAGAAAACGTTTATTTATAGAATTCATGATGAACCCAATGAAGACAAATTAATAGCGATGCAGAATCTTATTGCAAAGTTTGGTTATAAAATTGATTTTAGAAACAAAGGAGATATTTCCAAGTCATTGAACGCTTTGATGGAAGAAGTGAATGGTAAAAAAGAACAAAATTTAATTGATACTCTTGCCATTCGATCCATGAGTAAAGCCAAATATTCAACGGATAACATTGGTCATTACGGGTTGGCATTTGATTATTATTCTCATTTTACTTCTCCAATTCGTCGCTATCCGGATGTTATGGTACATCGTTTATTGCAGTATTATTTGGATGGAGGTAAATCAGTAGATGAAGATACGTATGAAGCCAAGTGTTTACATTCCTCAACCATGGAAGGTTTAGCGACTAATGCCGAAAGAGATTCTATAAAATACATGCAGGTAAAATACATGCAAAATCATAATGATCAGGAATTCCTGGGTGTTATTTCCGGAGTTACAGAATGGGGAATTTATGTTGAAATTATAGAAAATAAATGTGAAGGTATGGTAAGAACCCGTGACATCAAAGAGGATTATTATACTTTTGATGAAAAACAATATGCTTTGATAGGTGCTAATTCCAATCGATTATTACAGCTGGGTGATGAGATTTATGTTAAAGTAAAAAATGCTGATTTGGTTAAAAAACAATTGGATTTCAATTTTATTAGAAGGAACGAATAAGATTTTAAAATAGACATATTAACAATTAAATTTTAAAACATGAAAAGGATAATTTTAATAGGTTTTGTATTTTTTGTACAATTTACTTTTGCACAAACTACGATAGAACTTAAGGATTTTGATGATGTAAAAGTGTTTGATAAACTGAATGTTACATTAGTCGCTTCTATTGAAAATAAAGCAGTAATTACCGGAACAAGCCAAAGTAAAGTAGAAATTGTTAATAAAAGCGGACTTTTGAAAATAAGAATGCCATTAACCAAAATAATGTCTGGTGATGAAGCTAAAGTGACATTATATTTCAAAAAAATTGAAAGTATTGATGCTAATGAAGGAAGTAGTATAACTTGTGCTGATATTTTTAAGCAAACTTCTATTACTTTAGGAGCACAGGAAGGAGCAAAGATTACTGCAGTATTAGATGTCGAAAAAGCAACTATTAAAGCGTATTCTGGAGGAATTATTAAAATTATAGGGAAAGCAGTCACTCAATCGGTTTTGATTAATTCGGGAGGTGTTTTAGAGGCTGGAGATTTAGAAACTTTTCAAACAACTGTTAGTTTATCAGCAGGAGGTAGCGCTGATGTAAGAGCCAGTTCACTTGTGGATGCAAAAATAAAAGCCGGGGGTACTATTTTTATTTATGGTACGCCAAAAGAAATAAAACAAGAAACTTTTATGGGAGGAACAATAGTTCAGAAATAGTAAATTTGTAACCAATTTTTAAAGTCATTTTTTAATGATAAACGATATTTTAACTGGTATTCCTTGGGGAGTTCTATTGAGTTTTATGATTGGCCCTGTTTTTTTTATTTTACTTGAAACAAGTATAATTAAAGGATTTAGAGCTGCTTTAGTTTTTGATTTAGGTGTTGTTTTAGGAGATGTTTTTTTTATAACAATTGCTTATTTAGGTAGTTATAGATTGATTCAAAGTTTAAATGATAATTCTTCCCTGTTTATTTTTGGAGGTTTTATTATGATGGCTTATGGCTTTATATCTTTTTTAGGAACAAAAAAAGAAAAGAAAGTGAACACGAAAACAATTGATAATGAGATTATAAAAAAAAATTACCTTGGACTTTTTTTCAAAGGTTTTTTTCTGAATATTATTAACATTGGTGTACTTGGTTTTTGGTTAGCCGTTATTATTTCAGTTGGACCAAAATTAGAAATGGAAACCTCGAGAGTGCTTACATTTTTCATCTCAGTAATTATTACTTATTTAAGTATTGATTGCATCAAAATAGCTTTAGCAAAGCAATTGAAACACAAAATGACACCAAAAAATATCTACAAAATCAAAAGAGGAATTAGTGTTGTTCTAATGATTTTTGGACTGGTTTTAATCTTTCAAGGCTGGTTTCCAGAGGAAAAACAAATGGTAAAAAATGCTTTCGAAAAAATAGACAAGTAAATTTTCTATAAGATTAAAAAAAAGGAACTATTATTTAGTTCCTTTTTTTTGTTTCTTTTTTTTGGTGAATTATATAGATTTGAAGATTGTATTTACTTCATTTTTAGAAAAAATGATATAAAAAAAAACTCTAAATTGCTTTAGAGGTTTTAAGCATCGTCTGGATTCGAACTATATCTTTATCTAATTTTTTCTAAAAATTAAACATAAAAAAAACCTCTAAATTGCTTTAGAGGTTTTAGAGGCATCGTCCGGATTCGAACCGGAGTAGGAGCTTTTGCAGAGCCCAGCCTAGCCGCTCGGCCACGACGCCATTGTTGAACGGATGGCAAAAGTAACTTAAAAATTTAAAGTTTAAAAGTTTAAAGTTAACTTTTTTCCATTTTTATGGCAATTGTTACAAATTATAAAAACGTTCTTCTTCCATTTCTATGGTAACCGCTTCTACATCACCACCTATAGGAGGATTTATTTTTGAAACACCCACTTTTATTTTTGAAACGGTTTCCAGTTCAGCTAAGGCTCTATCTATAATTCTTTTGGCTACATGCTCCAATAAATTGGAACGAATAGCCATTTCCTCTACTACAATGGTATTTAAATGTACATAATCTACCGTATCTTTCAAGTTATCGGACTCAGAAGAATGCTTCAAATTGGTTTTTATTTCCAAGTCGACACTATAATCGGAGCCTATTTTTCCTTCTTCTATCAAACATCCATGATATGAATATGTACGGATGTTTTTTAATCTTATTGTTCCCATTTTTATATTTTTCAGTAATTAATTCATGTTTAGAATCGCAATGATTTTAAACTTTAATTTTTGTTGTAATGTTCCTTTTCATAGATTTTTACATCTTGAATAACCGTCTTTTTTATTCAAAACAAACAAAATATTTATACAAATGTATTAAAAATAGCCAGCCTTTTTTTCTTTAAAGTCTATTATCTTATTGTCTATTATCTGTCATCTATTTTTTATCTTTGCTAAAATTATTTAAAAATGGCATCAGAAGAGAAATCACTTCATTTTATTGAACAAATTATAGAAGACAGTTTAACAAACGGTTTTCCACAAGATAGATTGCGCTTTCGTTTTCCACCAGAACCTAACGGATATTTACATATTGGCCACGCCAAATCTATCTGTCTTAATTTTGGTTTAGGTTTAAAATACAATGCGCCAGTAAATTTGCGTTTTGATGATACCAATCCGGCCAAAGAAGAGCAGGAATATGTTGATGCTATTAAAGAAGATTTAAAATGGTTGGGTTTCAACTGGTCTGAAGAATTGTATTCATCTGACTATTTCCAGCAATTATACGAATGGGCTGTTGCTATGATTAAGAATGGTAAAGCGTATGTTGACAGTCAGTCTTCTGAAGATATGGCGATTCAAAAAGGGACTCCAACGCAACCAGGTGTTGATGGACCTTATAGAAATCGTTCTATTGAAGAAAATTTAACGCTTTTTGAAGGAATGAAAAAAGGTGATTTTCCGGAAGGCAGTCATGTTTTGAGAGCTAAAATAGATATGGCTTCGACTAATATGTTGATGCGTGATCCTTTGATGTACAGAATATTACATCGCCATCATCATCGTACAGGAAATGATTGGAATATATATCCAATGTATGATTTCGCACATGGTGAAAGTGATTATATTGAGCAAATTTCGCACTCAATTTGTACTTTGGAGTTTGTGATGCACCGTGAATTATATGATTGGTTTTTGGATCAAATTTATGATGAAAATCGAGTACGTCCTCATCAATATGAATTTGCTCGTTTGAACTTGAATTATACTGTAATGAGTAAGCGTAAGCTTTTACAATTAGTACAAGAAAATGTTGTAAACGGATGGGATGATCCAAGAATGCCTACTATTTCCGGATTGCGAAGACGAGGTTATACGGCAGCGGCGATTCGTAAATTTTGTGATGTAATTGGGGTAGCTAAACGCGAAAATATTATAGATGTTTCTCTTTTAGATTTCTGTTTACGTGAAGATTTAAACAAGACAGCTCCAAGAGTTATGGCTGTTTTAGATCCTGTTAAAGTGGTTATTACTAATTATCCAGTAGGAGCAGAGGAGTGGCTTGAAGCCGAAAATAATCAAGAAGACGAAAGTGCAGGGTTTAGAAAAGTCCCTTTTTCACGTGAATTATATATTGAAAGAGATGATTTTCTAGAAATAGCTCCAGCTAAATTTTTCCGTTTGAGTATTGGTAATGAAGTACGTCTAAAAAATGGATATATCATAAAAGGAGAGAGTGTTACTAAGGATTCTAAAGGTGTTATAACTGAGATTCAAGTTACCTATGATGAAGATTCCAGAAGTGGGAGTGGGAGTGAAGCCAGTCAAAGAAAAGTGGCCGGAACCTTGCATTGGGTTGCAGTAAAAACAGCTGTCGAGGCAGAAGTTCGCTTGTATGATCGCTTGTTTATTGACGAAGCACCGGACAGCCATAAAGAGAAAAGTTTCTTGGAATTTATGAATAAGTCTTCGTTGCAAATCGTTAAAGGTTTTGTAGAACCAAGCTTATCAGATGCTGAAATAGGAAACCATTTTCAGTTTCAACGTTTGGGTTATTTTGTTGTTGATAAAGACACAACTGATTCAAAATTAGTCTTTAATAAAACAGTTGGACTTAAAGATGCTTGGGAAGAAAAGGACAAAAAAGAAGCCAATTTGTTAATGAATACCCAAAAAGAGATCAATAAATACGTAAAGGAAAAAGACGAAAAGAATGCTTCTTTACTGTTAAACACTATTGTTGATAACATCAAATCTATTGATAATTTCAGTTTGCTTTGTCAAACGGTTATCAAGAATGTGAAGAATGACAACAACTCATTATTGTTTGCAAATTTACTGTTGCATTTTTCAGATAAAGTATCGGCTAATGATGTAGATCAAGAGGTAATACATAAACTCTATACTATGTCTTTAAAAAGTCAATTAGCAGCAGTTCGTATTTTTGTTGTATTAAATATCAAACGAGATTTAGTAAATTTTTCTCTGTTTGAATCGCAAATTGCAGATTTGAGAAATTTAGAAAAGAACGAAAAAGTTTTGGAAGTTCTTAATTCTATATAAGTTTTAAATTATAGATTATATCAATTAAAAGCGCTTTTCTATAAGGCGCTTTTCTATTATATGGAATATTTATTTAATTTAATAAATCAATAAAAATATCTTATTAAAAACAGCTTTAATAAACTAAATGTAAGCTATTTTTATTTTTTAGTGATGCCATTTTACCATTTTTAAATTTTGATTAAATAGAAGCTTTAAATTTTAGTTTTCTTTTAAATACATTCAAATTTTTAGTTTTTAAGGCAAGATTTCACTTCTTCACCCAAAAGATATTAAAATCATTTTTTATTATTATAATTTTTAAATTATAGAATATATTTATTATTTGTTTTAGGTATAGTTATTTAATTTTAAATTGTTTTTATTGATAAATAATGACTTATATATCTCTCTTTTAATCTCTTTTATTTTTTTTTCTATGAATGTGTATGTTTTTTAGATTTTAATTCAATTAAGCTCTTTATTTTGCGTTTTAGCTTAATATTTTAGACTTTAACGGCTTGTTAACACATATTTGTTAATAAAGTTGTATTTTTATAAGTAGTAACCTTTTAAATTTAAATTTTATGTCAAATAATACTGGAAATACAATTGTAGCTATTTTAGTGGGAGCCGCTATAGGAGCAGGGGTTGGAATTTTGTTCGCTCCAGATAAAGGGTCCAAAACTAGAGAAAAGTTGAAAGATGGTTTTGATGATGCAAAACATAATCTTCAGGATAAATTCCATGAAGTTTCTGAAAAAGTTATTGGTAAAGCTATGGTGGCCAAAGACGATATTGATGGTAATTTTGAAAACATAGTTTCTACATTAAGTCATAAGACTGAAGATGTAATTTCTTTTTTGGAAAATAAATTAGCAGAACTTAAATTAAAAAATGCTAAATTTCAGAAATAAATTGTTGCATCTATGGCTTTCGATAAAATAAAAGAAAATACCGAAAATATTCAAGATCAGGCTCAGGCTTATTTTGAAAGTACAGCTTCCTACTATAAATTATGGGGTTTTAAGGTTGCCATGAAATCTACCACAATGATTTTAAAGTTTACTTTAATTTTATTGTGCATCACTATGGTCTTATTATTTGGCTCAATTGCCACAGCTCTTGCAATAGGTACTTATTATGACAGTTATGCTATTGGTTTTCTTATAGTGGGAGGATTTTATTTAGTTGCGACTTTACTTTTATTTTTAGTCAAAGAAAAAGTAATTGAAGGGCCAATTTTAGCTAAATTTTCTGAAATCTTTTTTAACGATTAAATATGGAATCAAAAAAATATTCATCTTACGCAGAGATTGATCGTGAATTGGAAATCTTAAAATTGGAAAAAGAAATCAGTTACCAAAAACTTGTGTTAAGTGTTCAAAGAACAAGGGACTCTATCACTCCTGAAAATATAGTTAACGGATTTTTAGCGCCTTATAAAGATGCTATTCCAAGTCAATTACTTTCAATTATTAAAGCAGTTTTTCCGTATGTGGTCAGTTATTTTTTAAATAGAAAAAGAGGCAATTAGGCCTCTTTTTTATTTTGTAAACTTGATTTAATTACTTATTTAGAGTTGGTGAAATATGTAATCCGATTTATAGATATTTACTACTATCTGCATAATTTAAAAATCATTTTATTGATTTAATTATTTCTATCTTTTATATAAATAATTGATTAGATTTGTTTTCCATAAACAAAAGTTTTTTTAAACACAAAAACAAATTTAACTTGATTAATAATATTGATTTTCCTCTTGTTTCTGTTGTTATACCTACTTATAACCGTAGTTATTCTTTGCACGCGACAATTGATTCTGTTATTAAACAGACTTATAAAAATATTGAAATTATTATAGTTGATGACGGTTCTACCGATAATACCAAATATATAGTTTCAAGTTTTGGCAACAAGGTTGTATATATCCAAAAAAAGCACACTGGGCAAGCTGACACAAGAAATGTTGGTTTAAAATACGCTAAGGGTGAAATTATTGCGCCCCTTGATTCGGATGATATGTGGTATGATGAATATCTTGAAAATAGTATTGGATGTATGATAGAACATAAGTTAGATTTATTCTTTTCTAATTGGGAACACTATAATTTTAGTAAATACCACGTAAATATTTTTCCTAAATTTTTGAATAATATAAATATTCCAAATAAGGGTTGTTATATTTTTGATTATGCTGAATTTAGAAGACTTTTGTTAATTGATTCTATAGCGGCAAGTTCTGGTCTAATTATAAAAAAATCTTCAATTCCTTTTGGATGGAATTCTCAAGTAAATATTGGTGATGATTGGTTTTTACAGCTTGAAATGATTTTTAAAAATTTGAATTGTCGCGTTGGCTTTACCAATGAAGTCTTTTGGAAAAAAAAAAGAGACTCAACTAACATTAGTGATGGCAGAGGTGGGGTTATATTTAGAAAATTACATATTAAAGATTTACATTTGATTCTTCTCAAATTTAGTTCCTACTTGGATAAACAGGAGCGTGAAATGATTGATTTAAAAATTTTTCAAAATACAATTTTAATATCTTACTTATTGCTATTAAAAGGTAATATAGGAATTGAAATGAAGCTAGTGTTTATTTATATTTTTAAAGAACCTCAATTATTTCTGAAAGCTCTTAGAAAAGGTATTGAAAAAGTTATTCTTAATAAGAATTATCAGTTTAATTTTATTAAGAATTTATGATTTTTTTTAAATTTATCAGGTTAAGAACATGGTGGTTTAAATTACCACCATTTTTAGTTTTAATTTATTTATATTTTATAAAAGTAAATATTGAAGATTTTAGACGTGAAATCTATTTAATTTTATTTCTATTAGCAGGGCTAATAATTGGTGCAATTTTTGCAAGTTTAGTTAATAACTTCTATGATCAGGAAGATGATCTTATGGCCGGCAAGGAGAATATTATGATTAGCATGCGTAAAAGTCAGCAACTCATAGCCTTGGTAATTACTATTTTATTTGGTATTTCATACTCATTTTTCTTATTGACTAATACTTATGCCTTGGTGTTTTACTGGTTGGGCTGGGTTTGTTTTTATTTATATTCTTGCAAGCAATTTCGACTAAAAGAGAAAGCATATTTTGGTATTATTTTTGATGGATTGGGGTCTCAATTTTTCCCTACGCTTTTTATTTTTGCATTTTTGTTTGGCGATACTATTATAAAGTCTCTTGCATTTGTAATTAGTGGGAGTATTTGGATGCTGTTTGCGTTTGGAATGAGGTCTTTGATAATTCATCAATATAATGATTATGAAAATGATATTAAAGCAGGGGTCTCTACTTTTGTAACTAGCACTTCTGAATTAGGAAGAAGTGGATTTCAAACTTTTGTTTTATTAATAGAGATTTTGTCCTTCATGATCTTTAATTGGACTATAGATTGGAATATTTTTGTATTGCCTATTGGAATTTATGTTGTTTTACTTATTGGTTTGAATGTAATATTTAAAATAAAATATTACTTTTTTATTCCAAATCAAAATCAAAAATCAAGGAGTCTTTTTTTTGATTTTTACTGTACAATACTACCTTTTACACTTTTGGGATTGTTAGCTTTAAAAAACAACGAAAACTATTTATTATTGATCGTCTCTGTACTTTTATTTAATGTACCTACTATGTTTAATGCAATTAATTTTTTTAAGATAAGGCCAAGATGAAATATATAACGATATTATTAGGAGTAATTGGTGGTTTTTCGTGGATAGTTGCTTATATACTTATCATTTGTAAAGGAGTAAAGGACAAAACATATGGAATGCCTCTTATTCCACTTGTTTTAAATTTTGGTTATGAATTTGTTTATTCCTTTTGCTACCCAAGCAATTTATTCTTTAATTTTGTCTGGTTTTTATTAGATATTGGTATTGTGTACACTTATTTTAAGTATGGTTACAAGTCTTTTAATAAATTTTATTCTGTAGAAAAAAAGGAATGGTATTTTATTAGTGTATTTGCTTTTTTGATGGGATTTCTAATTAATTTTTTGGGATACCAGTTTTTTTCTCAAAATCTTAACAACATTCCCGATGGTCAAATTAATATTTTTTTAGCATACATATGGCTTTTGTTTATCTCAGTATGCATGTTAGTTATGTTTTTTCAGAGAAGAAATTCTGATGGACAATCGTTTATAATTGTATGTTTGATGTTATCTGGTAATTTTTCCTATTTTTTACAAATTTCTTTTTGTCCTGTTTTTAATCATTGTGTCAGCCCTTTCTTGTTGTTAATTATGTTATTAAGTATTGTTGTAGAAATTTATTATGCAAGACTGATATTTAAACAACTTATAAAAGAGAAGAAAAATCCATATTCAATTTTCTGATATATTAAAAATTTGTTATTATTATTTTATAAAAGATATTTTATTTTATTATTCGATAATAATCATTTTTAAAAAGTGAAAAGATAAATCCTATTGTAAAACCTATAAATGCCGATACTAAAATTATTAATAGTTTAGAAGATTCATTATTAATTACTGGAATTTCTGGCTGTTCTAATATTTGAAGATGTGGTTTATCTTCTTCTATTTTTATTTTCATTTGTATAATAGAAGCTAACAAGCTTTTTTGGATTTCTTTTGAAAAAACTTCATTTTTTAGGTTGTCTTTCATTACTTCTTTTAATAGATTTTCTAGAAAATGTAATTCTTGTCTTGCTTTTTCTGTGCGATACTTGGTAATATAATCTATCAAGTATTTTATAGTATAGGTTGCGATGTCAGATGCTACGTAAGGGTCTGGCATTTTTACAGAAACCAATATAACATTGTTCTTTTTGACACCTGTTATTGTAATTCTTTTTTGGATATTTTGTCTAATGTTATATTCTTCTATTCTAGTATTTGTCTTGTATGTTGTATTTATTTTGGATATAAATGTGTTATCAGGTATCAAATTGTATTTATTATAGGTTTTAAAACCTACTTTTTTATTTCTCGTTTGTACTTTTTTTGTAAGTAGATAATCATAAAAATCTTTAGTTTTTACAATATCTTCATAAAGGTCTGATTTAGTTATTTCGGTGTTATATAGATCTAAATTGCCATTATATTTTTTTAATGTCTCAAAAATTGCGCCCATTCCATTTGAAGGCTTGTGAGCAACTTCAGGCATAATTTTACCTATTGAAACATATTCTTTCGGAGTATTTAATATGTATAAAATTCCAAATAATAGAAATAAAAACATAAAAATTAATATGATTTTAATTTCTTTTATTATAATTTTAATTAATGGGCTAAGATTAATTGAAATAAATTCGTCGTCATTTTTGTAAATTTTCTGCATTTTTTGCTGTGATTATTTTTTAGAATTTGTTTAGGTCATTATTGTTCAGGGTTTGAAGTATCTGATGGATTATAATCAATAGCAGTTGTGTCTGGTTTTTTAATTCTTTTGGGTTGCTTTTTCATTTGCTCGCCGATGATATTAGAAGCGGTAAAACTGGTGACCATACTGTTTAGCATATCACTAGCTGCTTGAGGAGAGTTTGGTAACAATATCAAGTTTGAATTTGTATCTGCACCAATGGCTTGTAAAGTGTCATAATGTTGCGTAATGACAATTAAGGCTGATGCTTCTTGAGAATTAATTCCAACGTTGTTTAAAACCTCTACACTTTCTACCAGTCCACGTGCTATTTCTCGACGTTGATCGGCAATACCTTGACCTTGTAATTTTTTGCTTTCTGCTTCCGCTTTTGCTTTAGCTACAATTCTAATTCTTTGTGCTTCTGATTCAAACATAGCAGCTGTTTTTTCTCTATCAGCAGCATTTATTCTGTTCATTGCATTTTTAACCTGGATATCTGGGTCAATATCTGTGACCAATGTGTTGATAATATCATAACCATAAGTCATCATTGCTTCGTTTAATTCACGTTTTACACCTATGGCAATATCATCTTTTCTTTCGAATACATCATCTAAGATTAGTTTCGGAACTTCGGCACGAACAACGTCAAATACATAAGCGGTAATCTGATCGTGTGGATATTCTAGTTTGTAAAAAGCTTCGTAAACGTGATCTTGAATAACTTTGAATTGGACTGAAACTTTCATCTTTATAAAAACATTGTCTTTGGTTTTTGTTTCAATCAAGACATCCAGTTGTTGAATTCTCAAGTTTACGCGTCCAGCAATTCTATCTATCAATGGAATTTTGAATTGTAATCCCGAATTTCGCACGCTCAGGAATCTTCCAAAACGTTCTATAATGATACTCGTTTGTTGTTTGACGGTAAAAAATGAGGAAAGAAAAATAATCATTCCAAAGACGATTATGAAAATAAAGGAAGTGTTCATGTTTAAAGTTTTTAAGTTCGCTTATGTTATACGTAAGAATATCTTTAAAGTTACACAAAAAAAAGCTCCCAATTATGTGAGAGCTTTTTAGTTTTTTATAAAGTATTTATTGCATTTTGTAGTCTTGAAATAGTTTCTTGTTTTCCAATGACTTCCACAATATCAAATAGGTGAGGGCCTTTAAGCGCTCCGACTAAACTCAATCGGAAGGGTTGCATTACCTTACCCATTCCAATTTCATTTTTAGTCATCCAATCTTTTACAATGGTTTCAATATTTACAGAAGTAAAATCACTTATTTCTTCGAGTACTGATATTAATTCTTGCATTAATGCAGGCGTTTCAGCTTTCCAATTTTTGCTGGCTTTTTCATCATAAGTGGTTGGAGCTATGAAAAAGAAGTCACTCATATCATAAAATTCAGAAACAAAGTCAGCTCTTTCTTTTATTAGCGAAACGATTTTAGCCAAGTCAACTAAAGAGAAATATCGATTTAGATCTTTTGATTCTATAATTTTTGAAAATTGTTCTGCCAATACAAGATCTTCCTGTTTCATTAAATACTGGTGATTAAACCATTTGTTTTTCTCTGGATCAAATTTGGCTCCCGATTTATGCACTCTTTTTAAATCAAAAACTTGGGTTAATTCTTCCAATGAAAAAAGTTCTTTTTCGGTTCCGTCATTCCAACCCAATAAGGCTAAAAAGTTTACTACTGTTTCAGGGAAAAAGCCTTTCTCTCTATAGCCAGATGAAACACCTTCTGAAGTTTTCCATTCTAACGGAAATACCGGAAATCCCATTTTATCACCATCTCTTTTGGATAATTTACCGTTTCCAATTGGTTTTAAAATTAAAGGTAAATGTGCAAATTCAGGTGCGTCCCAGCGAAAAGCTCTGTACAACATTACATGTAATGGCATAGATGGTAACCATTCTTCACCACGAATCACGTGTGAGGTCTCCATTAAGTGGTCATCAACAATATTGGCTAAGTGGTACGTTGGCATGCCATCACTTTTAAACAACACTTTATCATCTAAAAGGTTTGTTTCAAATTTTACTTCACCACGAATGATGTCTTTCAAATGCAATGTTTCATTTACAGGAGTTTTAAAACGGATCACATAGTCTTCATTATTCGCAATTCTTTTCGCTGTTTCTGCTTCAGTGAGTACTAATGAAGTATCTAATTTTTCACGATTGTGATGGTTGTAAATAAAGGTTTTACCTTCGGCTTCGTGCTGTTTTCTATGTGCATCTAATGATTCTGCCGTATCAAACGCATAATAGGCATTTCCTGATTCAATCAATAAATCTGCATATTGTTTGTACAAATGCTTTCTTTCGCTTTGTCTGTAGGGACCAAATTTTTCATTCTTTCCGATGGTTTCTTCTGGAGAAATACCTAACCATTCTAAGGCTTCTAATATGTATTCTTCTGCTCCTGGAACAAATCTGTTTTGGTCGGTATCTTCTATTCGTAAATAAAATGTTCCTCCATTTTTTTTTGCAAACAAATAATTAAATAAAGCGGTACGAACTCCGCCAATATGTAAAGGTCCTGTTGGACTTGGTGCAAAACGCACGCGAACTGGTTTAGACATTATTGTAAATTTTTTGCAAATATACAATTTCAATTTGTCCTTTTGGTAACTGTAATTTGTGTTTCTTCAACACTTTATTATTATGTTTTATTTACCTTTTAGTAAGCATTAAAATTATTACTTTTATTGGTCATTAAATTAATACGATAATTTTGGAAAAGTCATATTCGATACATCAAAAGTTAGAAGCTTTTATAAAGAAGTATTATACAAATGAATTAATTCGGGGCATTATATTTTTCGTTGGTCTTGGATTAATCTATTTCCTTTTTACACTCTTTATTGAGTATTTCCTTTGGTTAAAACCTAAGGGTAGAATATTCTTGTTTTGGTTTTTTATTGCAGTTGAATTGTTTTTATTACTCCGTTTTATACTATTTCCAATCTTTAAAATTTTAAAATTTAAAAAGGGAATTGATTATACTCAGGCTTCTATTATTATTGGAAGTCATTTTTCGGAGGTAAATGATACATTGACAAATTATTTGCAGCTTTCAAAGTCTGATATTTCTACTTATAATTCAGAATTATTATTGGCTTCAATCGAACAAAAAGCAAACTCTTTGCGTCCAATTCCTTTTGGGAAAGCTATTGATTTTAGCGCCAATAAAAGATATTTGCCTTTGGCTATTTTGCCAATTCTTTTTTTGCTTTTCTTTTTTCTGTCAGGCAACAGTCGTATTATTTCTCAAAGTTTGAATAGGGTAGTGCATTTCAACTCGATATTTTCTGCACCAGCGCCGTTTAAATTCACTGTTTTAAATTCTAATTTGATTACAGAGCAGGGCAAAGATTTTGTTTTACATGTCAAATCAGATGGAGCTGTAGTTCCGGAAAATGTTATGATTTTTATAGGAGATGAGAGCTATTATCTTGAAACGATTCATCCTGGGGAATTTCAATTTAAAATTGCCAAACCAATTGATAATGTTTCTTTTCATTTGGAAGCAAATTCTGTTGTTTCATCAGACTATGAATTGAAAGTGATTGCGGTTCCAACCATTTCAAATTTTGAGATGAAGTTTGTTTATCCTGCTTATTTGAATTTGAAAAGCACTATTGTAAAAGGAACAGGTAATGGCATTATTCCCGAAGGAACTCAAGTTACTTGGGTAATGAATACTAATGCGACACAAAATGTGGTTTGGAAAAATGATTTACAGGCTTTTCTATTTGCTAAAAGTGATAATGCGTTTAATTTGACTAAAAATATTGTTCAAAACACAGAATATCAAATTATTACATCAAATAATGATGTAAAAAACTTTGAAAAATTGAATTATCAGCTAAATGTTGTTAAAGATCAGTTTCCGACTATCAATATTGCTAAAGCTCCAGATAGTTTGAGTGTTGAAAGTTCTTATTTTGTTGGTCAAGTAGGAGATGATTATGGGTTATCTAAGTTGCAAATAGTTTACTATGAATCTGGAAAACCTCTTAGTGCCAAACGTGGAACAATCGCTGTTAAGCATGATACTTTTGATCAAATTGTTTTTAATTTCCCAAGTAATCTTGATGTTGAAAAAGGGATGAACTATGATTTTTATTTTGAGGTTTTTGATAATGATGCGATTCATCATTTTAAAAGTTCTCGTTCAACGGTGTTTTCAAACAGAATTTTGTCTGATGAAGAAAAGCAAAATAACACTTTTCAGGAACAAAACAATACCATAAACAGTTTAGAAAAAACATTGTCTAAGCAAGACAAACAATTTTCTGAAATGGAAAAACTTCAACAAACTAATAAAGAAAAAGAAGGTTTAAATTTTAATGATCGTCAAAAGATTCAAGATTTTGTTAAGCAACAGCAACAGCAAAATGAATTGATGAAGGAGTTTGCCAATAAGATGAAAAACAATTTGGACAAATCAAACCCTCAGCAGAAAGATGAAACCAAAGAATTATTGCAAAAACGCTTAGATAATACTGAGAAGGAATTGGATAAAAATAAGAAATTATTGGATGAACTGAATGAATTAAACAATAAAATCAAAGACGAAGATTTTGTTCAGAAATTAGAAAAATTCAAAGAAAACAGTAAAAGCCAAAATAAGAATTTAGCACAGTTAGTGGAGTTAACTAAACGTTATTATGTCGAAAAAAAGGCAGAACAGTTAGCTGATAAACTAGATAAATTGTCTCAAAAAGAGGATAAATTATCAGAGAATGAAAAAGAGAATTCTGTTCAAGAGCAAGATAAAATAACGGATGAGTTCGAAAAGATTCAAGAAGAATTAAAGCAGTTGGACAAAGACAATGAAGATTTAAAAGCACCTATGGATATCCCTTCTGATTCTGACAAGGAAAAAAGCATCAAAGATGATCTCAATAAAGCGAATTCCGAATTGCAAAACAACAATAAATCAAAGGCTAAACCGAGTCAAAAAAGCGCTTCCAAAAAGATGAAAGAAATGTCCAAAGCTATGGAGTTGGCAATGGAAGAATCTAATAAAGACCAGATAGAAGAGGATGTTAAGATGTTACGTCAGATATTAGATAATCTATTGGCTTATTCTTTTTCACAGGAAGATGTAATGAACCAATTTAGAGCGACTAAATTGGGTTCTCCCTCTTTTAGTAAATATATTAGAAATCAGCAGAACTTAAAAACACAATTCAAACACATAGATGATAGTTTGTTTGCTTTGTCTTTGCGTCAACCAAAGATTGCTGAGCCAGTAACAAAAGAGGTTGCTAATGTGCAATACAACATTGATAAATCACTAGAAAGTTTAACCGAGTCACAATTGCAAAGAGGATTATCGCAACAACAATACGCCATTTCATCTGCTAATAAACTAGCCGATTTATTGAGTGATTCGTTAAATAGTATGCAAATGCAGATGTCCGGCAGTAGTGGAGGAAAACCAAAACCAGGTCAAGGTTCAGGCATGCAATTGCCTGATATTATAAAAAAGCAAGGGGAGTTAAGTGAGAAAATGAAGCAAGGAATGAAACCTGGCAATAAACCTGGAGAAGGAAACAAACCTGGCGGTAGTCATAACAAAGGTTCACAATCTGGAAAAGGTCAAGGACAGAATGGCGAGTCTGATGGTGATGGAGAAGGTGATGCTAAAGCTACTATGGATATTTACAAAGAGCAAAAACAGTTACGTGAAGCATTACAAGAAGAGTTAAACAAAAAGGGTTTAGGCAATAGTGGGCAAAATGCTTTGGAACAAATGAAACAGTTAGAAAAGCAATTATTGAACAAAGGTTTTAATAACGAAACGCTTCAAAGAACCAACAATATTAAACAGGAACTTTTAAAATTAGACACCGCTATTCGTTTACAAGGTGAAGATCCAAAGCGTCAATCTGAAACGAATACCAAGGATTTTACTAATACAGCAAGTCCTTTACCTAAATCACTTTCAGATTATTTGAACAGCATCGAAATATTAAATAGACAATCGTTACCTTTGCGCTCGAATTTTAATCAAAAAGTTCAAGTTTATTTTAACAACAAATGATCAATTTTAATTACGAATCCGAATTTACACTAGAGAACGAAGAAGCTATTGCGTCTTGGTTAAGCGCTGTAATAGTTTCGGAAAACAAAACAGAAGGAGAAATCAATTATATCTTTTGTGATGATGAGTACCTTCACAAGATTAATGTAGAGTATCTTAATCATGATACCTTAACAGATATCATCAGTTTTGACTACACTATGGGTAACGAAATAGGAGGTGATGTTTTCGTATCGGTTGAAAGAGTTTTAGACAATTCTAAAGACTACAACACAAGTTTCGATGAAGAATTAAAACGCGTATTGGTTCATGGAGTTTTACATTACTGTGGTTACAAAGATAAATCGGAAGCTGACGAAGTGTTAATGCGCAGTAAAGAAGATGAGAAATTAGCAATGTTTCACGTGGAACAGTAGTTACAAATCTATCAAAATTATATAAAAAAGTAATACGTTCCACGTGAAACATTATAAAAAATTTATATTTTTTTTAATGTGTTTCACGTGGAACATTTTTAATTTTGTTGAATCAAAAAGTTTTTGTGTTGGTCGATTTTAAGTTTTTATTTTAATATGTTTCACGTGGAACGTTATTTTGAGATTTCATAATTCCTTTTCGAAGGATTAATATATAAGAAAATGTTTTTAGAAGAGTATGATGTAATTGTGGTGGGAGCAGGTCACGCAGGTTCAGAGGCCGCGGCAGCGGCAGCAAATTTGGGATCCAAAACTTTGTTGGTGACAATGAGTTTGCAGAACATTGCGCAAATGTCTTGTAATCCTGCGATGGGCGGAATTGCCAAAGGGCAAATTGTTCGCGAGATCGATGCGCTCGGTGGATACTCCGGAATTGTTTCTGACAGAACTGCAATTCAGTTCAAGATGTTGAATAAATCAAAAGGGCCTGCTATGTGGTCTCCAAGAGTTCAAAGTGACCGTATGCGTTTTGCTGAAGAATGGAGAATGATGTTGGAGGGAACTCCTAATCTTGATTTCTATCAAGAAATGGTAAAAGGGTTGATAATTGAAAACGGAAAGATAAAAGGAATTAGAACTTCGTTGGGAGTTGAGATTCGTTCTAAATCTGTTGTTTTGACAAATGGTACCTTTTTGAATGGTTTGATCCATATTGGAGAAAAACAATTCGGAGGAGGACGTGCTGGAGAAAGTGCGGCATTCGGAATAACCGAAGATTTGATTAAAGAAGGTTTTGAATCAGGAAGAATGAAAACAGGAACACCTCCGAGAGTGGATGGACGTTCTTTGGATTATTCTAAAATGAATGAGGAAAAAGGAGACGCCCGCCCAGATAAATTTTCATATTCGGATTTGACTAAACCTTTGTCTATTCAAAAATCGTGTCATATGACTTACACCTCGAATGAGGTGCATAATATTTTGAGAGAAGGTTTTGATCGTTCTCCAATGTTTAACGGAAGAATAAAAAGTATCGGCCCGAGATATTGTCCTTCTATCGAAGATAAGATTAATCGTTTTGCAGATAAAGAGCGTCACCAATTATTTGTTGAGCCAGAAGGTTGGAATACGTGTGAGGTTTATGTAAATGGATTTTCAACTTCTTTACCTGAGGATATTCAGTTTAAAGCGTTGCGTACTGTTGTAGGTTTTGAGAATGTGAAATTCTTTCGTCCTGGTTACGCAATAGAGTATGATTATTTCCCGCCAACACAATTGAAACATACTTTGGAAACTAAATTGGTTGAAGGTTTGTATTTTGCTGGACAAATTAACGGGACTACCGGATATGAAGAAGCAGCTTCGCAAGGTTTGATGGCGGGAATCAATGCTCATTTAAAAGTGCACGAACAGGCGCCATTAATTTTGAAAAGAGATGAAGCATATATTGGTGTTTTGATTGACGACTTGATTACGAAAGGAACAGAAGAGCCATATCGTATGTTTACTTCGCGCGCAGAATACAGAACGTTGTTGCGTCAGGATAATGCTGATTTTAGGTTGACACCTCTCTCTTATGAAATTGGTTTGGCTTCTGAAGCTCGTTTACGTCGAATGGAACATAAATTAAATGAATCTGAAAAGATGGTGGCTTTCTTTAAAGAGACCAGTGTTTCTGTCGCGGAAACGAATCCGATTTTGGAAGCTAAAGAAACAGCGCTAATTAATCAAGGCGACAAAATGTTTAAAGTCTTTTCCAGACCGCAAATCGATTTGGAGGATATTATGAAGTTTGAGAAAGTAAAGGAGTATGTGGCTGAAAATAATTTGGATCAAGAAATTTTGGAACAAGCCGAGATTCAGGTTAAATATTCTGGTTATATTGAAAAGGAGAGAAATAATGCTGATAAGCTTACTCGATTGGAAGATGTGAAGATTCCGGAAAATTTTGATTACAACAAAATCAAATCAATGTCGATTGAAGCAAAACAAAAATTGAGTAAAATTCGTCCCGTGACGATTTCACAAGCTTCAAGAATAAGTGGAGTTTCTCCAAGTGATGTTTCAGTGCTTTTGATTTACATGGGGAGATAGAGGGTTTAGAATTTAGATTTCAGAATTCGGATTTCAGAATTCAGATTGCATATTATAAAACTCATATTAATTTTTGAATTTATTAAAATAAAAATCATTTAAAGTTTTGCTTTAAGTGATTTTTATTTAATTAAATTTTTAAATGTCTACACAGGTGTTATCTTATGTTGAGAGATTCTGAAATCTGCAGTCTGAAATCTGAAATCTAAAATTAGTTTGTTCCACGTGAAACTACGGCTGTAAACCCTATATTTGTTGGGTAAATTGATTTTTAAAGTTTTTGAGAATGAAAATTATTCAAACAAAGTTTTTAACTTTTGAGCAAAAACAATCTTTGTTTGAACTTTGGAACGCAGAATATCCTGAAAGAATCGGTTATAAAAATTTATCCGAATTTGAGAATTATTTAGAGGGACTTTTAGAGATAAAACATTATTTGCTTGTCGATGATTTAAATCAAATTTTTGGCTGGGCTTTTACTTTTATTCGAGAAGACGAAGATTGGTTTGGAATTATAATCAATTCTAAAATCCAGGGAAAAAAATTTGGAACTCTTTTGCTAGATGAATTAAAAAGAAATACATCGGTTTTGAATGGATGGGCGACTGATCATCAAAATGATGTTAAGCGAAATAAAGAAGCCTATTTATCACCATTGGAGTTTTATACCAAGAATGGATTTATAGTTGATCAAACTATACGAATGGAAAACGAGAAAATTTCCGCAATAAAAATAAGATGGGAAAAGGGTATTGCAGGTTAATGCATTTCTTTCCAAATAGAATTAATAAAAAAAGAATTTCTTTTCAGCTCTCATCATGGGCTGAAATTATTTATTTAAAAAACAAATGGACATCACACACAAAAAACATTTTCTTACTGTACAGGATTTTTCAGTTTCTCAAGAGATTTTCGAGCTTTTTCATGATGAAGCACTCGACATGTTAATTACATATCCGCAACCGGATTTGGATGTGTTAGGAAAATACTATGAAAGTCCGGACTATATTTCGCATACCGATTCAAAAAGATCTTTATTTGAGAAAGCCTATCATTTTGTTAAAAATATTGCATTAAAAAATAAATTGGATTTGATCAATTCACATCAACCTTCAAAAGGATTGATTTTGGACATTGGTGCCGGAACCGGTGATTTTTTATCAGTTGCTCAAAATGATGGTTGGAAAACGGTGGGAGTGGAGCCAAGTGATAAAGCCAAAGCTATTGCAAAAAAGAAGGGCGTTTCTTTTGTGGAAAATACTTCCGAATTGGAGAGTCATACTTTTGACGTAATTTCGATGTGGCACGTTTTGGAGCATGTTCCTAATTTGGACGAACAAATCAAAGAATTGAAACGTTTGCTAAAACCGAGTGGCACTTTGATTGTTGCTGTTCCCAATTTCAAATCTTTCGATGCAAAATATTATGGGAACTTTTGGGCTGCTTATGATGTGCCAATTCATTTCTGGCATTTCTCGAAAACAACGATTCAAAAATTGTTTGCAAAAGAAAATATGAAACTCGAAAAAGTGTTGCCTATGAAATTTGATTCGTTTTATGTGAGTCTGCTTTCCGAAAAGTACAAAACTGGAAAAATGAATTACATCAAAGCTTTTTTAATCGGATTGCAGTCAAATTGGAAAGCGAAACAAAATATGGAATACTCATCGCACATTTACATCCTTAAAAACAACTAAAACTTATTTTAAGCGATTTTAAGACGTTTATTTTGGTTTTAATAAGTGATTGGTTCAAATTTTTTAATTTGTCCCTGTAAAATCTTCTATTAAATTCAATTATTATAGTCGTTCGTTATTATATTTTAATTATTAATAATCAAAATATATAGTATTAAAATTACAGCATTTTTCAAACTTTTTATCAATACTATCTATTTTTTTATATTTTTGTCATCCATACTAAAAAAAACTTGAAATACATCAAAATGAAGAAAGCATTATTATTTATCGCAATTTCAATATCACTTGTTTCTTGTGATAAAAAAGCAGAAGTTAAAGAATTTAAAACAGCTTATGTTGATACAGCTGAATTGATGAAAGAATATACAGAGACCAAAGATTTAGAAGCTAAATATAAAGGGCAAGCTGCCGAAAAAGGAAGACAATTAGAAGCGGAAATCAACAGATTCAAACAAGACGCTGCTAATTTTCAACGTAATGCACAAGCAAACGGTCAAGAATGGGCTCAAAAAAATGGTGCCGAATTACAACGTAGAGAGCAACAACTTGGTCAAGCACAGCAAGCTTTGCAAATGCAATTGCAACAAGAGAGCGGAAAAGAAATGGATTCTCTTGTAAAAGGAGTTAAAAAATTCATCAAAGATTACGGTAAAGAGAAAGGATATGCCTATATCTACGGTACTGGTGATGCAGCTTCAATTTTGTATGCTGAAGAGAAATACGATATTACTAAAGACATCGTAAAATTATTGAACGAAAAATACAAATCTACTGCTAAAACAGAAGAAGTAAAAAAATAATTTTTGATTATATAGCTTTATAAAACCTTCATCTTGAATAAGATTGAAGGTTTTTTTATTTCTTTTAATATACTATTTTAGCTTTCTAAATTTATACGCCAAATGCAATCTATTTCCGAAGCCGCCGCTTATGCTCTCCGTTTTATCAATCAAACGCATCAATCTGTTTTTCTGACTGGAAAAGCAGGAACTGGTAAAACCACACTTTTGCGAGAAATTATAGCAACTACTCACAAGAATACTGTAGTAGTTGCGCCAACAGGAATAGCGGCTTTGAATGCAGGCGGTGTAACAATACATTCCATGTTTCAATTGCCTTTTGGCGGATTCATACCAGACAATTCTGCTCCTCAATTTTCGGATACGACGAAGTTCGAAACCAAAGCCACTTTGCGCAGGCATTTCAAAATGAGTGGGCAAAAACGAGCGGTTATTCGCAATATGGAATTGCTTATCATAGACGAAGTCAGTATGTTACGTGCCGATTTGTTGGATGCGATGGATTACATGATGCAAACGGTCCGAAGAAAATCGGCTCCATTTGGCGGTGTTCAAGTATTATTTATTGGCGATTTATTACAATTACCTCCCATCATCCGAGATGAAGAATGGCGTACTTTGCGGAATTATTACAAAGGCAAATTCTTTTTCCACGCTCATGTGGTTCAACAGTATCCGCCTTTGTACATCGAATTATCCAAAATTTACCGTCAAACGGATGACCGATTCATTTCGGTTTTGAATAATTTACGCAATAATGAGATAACAGCTACTGATATTCAAATACTTAACGAATTTGTAAAGCCTAATTTCGATCTGAAAGCCAATAAAGGCTTTATCACGCTGACTACGCACAATGCCAAAGCGGACGTGATGAATGCGCAATCTCTTGAAGATCTGGAAGGGAAACAAATGATGTTTATGCCTGACATCACAGGAGATTTTCCAGATAAAATCTATCCTGTCGATCCCTATTTGCAATTGAAAGTAGGAGCACAGATTATGTTTGTCAAAAATGATTTGTCTCAGGATAAAAATTATTTCAACGGAAAAATGGGAATCGTAAAAACGATGACTTCCAAAGAAATTTGGGTGCACTTTCCCGATGAAGACAAAACCATTGAAGTGGACAAGTACGAATGGCAAAATATTCGGTACACTGTAAACGAGATGACCAAGGAAATCGAGGAGGAGGTTTTGGGAACTTTTGTGCATTACCCAATCAAGTTGGCTTGGGCGATTACCGTACACAAAAGCCAGGGATTGACTTTTGACAAAGCTGCGCTTGATGTATCGCAAGTTTTTCTGCCCGGACAAGCCTATGTGGCATTATCACGTTTACGCTCCTTAAATGGCCTTGTTTTGCTTTCTCCGTTGCGAATGAATGGTATTTCAAACGATCAGGATGTGATGGATTACGCAGAGAACAAAGCCTCCGAAGAAGTTTTGGCGAATGCCTTAAAACGTGAAACCAAAAATTTTATCCTTAACTATCTCAAAAACAGTTTCGATTGGAACGAGTTGGCACAAGAATGGCGCAACCATCAGTTCAGCTACAACGAAGATGCCGAAAACTCGGTTAAATTCAAACACAAAGCTTGGGCACACAACCAAGCCGGTGTCATTTGGCAATTGCTGGAACCTTCGTCTAAGTTTTTGGTGCAACTGGATAAATTGTTCCACAGCGAACAGTTGGAATTCAATCATATATCAGATCGCATCAACGCCGCTTTCAATTATTTCATGGCTCCGATGGATCAGTTGGTGTACGAAATTCTCTGGAAACTTGAGGAAGTAAAACGACTCAAAAAAGCCAAAGCCTTTTATGACGAGTTAATAATCTTGGACGATCTGCAAACTAAGGCGGTGCTGCAATTGATGAAAGCCAAATTAATGGTCGCCACGCTGGTAAAAGGCGAAACCATTTCGAAAGAAAAATTAACTTCCGAAGAAATAAAAAAATACAAGACCATCAAGGCCGAATGCGTCATGGAGGATTTCAAAAAAGCCAACATTACCCTGATCGAGGACGAAAAAGATGCCGAACGCTACGCACCCAAGAAAACGGCCAAAAAAGAGCCTAAAAAATCGACGGTACAGGAAACTTACGAACTTTGGCTAGAAAAGAAAACCGTGCAAGAAATCGCAACCATCCGCAAGTTTACCCAGGAAACGATTTTGTCGCATCTCACCAAGTTAATTCAGGCCAAGACCCTCTCCATCAGCGAAGTCTTTCCAGCAGACAAATTAACTGCACTGACGGAGGCTTTTGCAGGCTACAAAGAAGAATCAGTTTCTCCGCTAAAAGAAAAGTATGGTGATACCTTCAGTTGGGAAGAACTCCGAATGTTCAAGGCGAGTTTGAATCTGTAGCAGTAACAGAGCAAGAAGCACCACAATCAATTTCTGCACAACAGTGTCATCCAGATAAGCGAGTGAGCTGCTCTTGTAACACTGCAATGCGCTTGTGCAATTCATAGACGGAACAGTATCGTCCTAAAAACCCACTAATTCTAATTAAGTAGCGTAGTTTTTTACTTATAAATTTAACAAAATTCTTTTTTATCGAAAGAAAAACGCTATAAATTAAAACCAGAATAGTTTAGATTTGTTTTTATAATCAGTTATTATACAAACCTTTAAAAAAACTATTTATGTCAAATTTGCTCAACAACCGCGTAAACGCGACTGCTACGGCAGCACAAGTAACGGCAGTCAAAGCCGCATTTCAAACCATCTTGACCAACCTCCCTTTTTTGGTGGGTTTAACCGCCGACGAACGAAAATCACTAAATGCTATTGATGTCAGTAACAAAGCATTTACGGAGGATGCTATCAATGCTGGTGTAAACAATCCTACGCTTGTACCGTCCTATCTTTCGGTGGTGAATATGAAAAATGATTTAGCGCTTTTTACCCAACTGGATGAAATTTCGGCATTGGCCAACCAGCTTTGTGAACGTATTGAAGACACCAAAATGTTGGCAGGAAGCGAGGCTTATGGAGTGGCGCTAGCGCTTTACAAATCCTTTGGGTCTGCTGCCGATGCTGGTGTTCAGGGTGCAGGCAGTATAGTAGACCAGCTCAAAAAGCGTTTTGCAGCTAGTGGCGGTAATGCCGTTACGGTACCGCCAGTAATGCCTGCGGTGTAGTAAAACAATTTGCTTAAAAATAACTGCAATCGCCTCTTTTATTTCGAAAGGGGCGATTTTTTGCCGTTTTTTTTTGATATCCAAAGGCAATTGTATGTAGTTCAAACCAATAGTATATGTAGTTTAAACCAACTTTATTGGTTTGTCGAACCAATAGAAAAGGTAGTTTGAACCAATAAACAATGTAATTAGAACCAATATACTTTGTAGTTAAAACCAATAAAACTTTAGCTTGAACCAATAAGCTATGTAGTTCGAACCAATAAAGGATATAGTTTGAACCAATTCTATTAGTGTTTAGCACCACTTTTTTAGAAAAATAAAATGCATTCACAACATAAAACACACAAAAGATGATATCTACCAGCAACAAATACAGGAATGGAAAAGGGGAACATTACCCAGTAATTGGCAATTTTATCCATTACCACATTATCCATAATAAAATCAAGAAAGCCGATGTTGCCAGAGCATTGGGTATACTCCCAACAGGATTGAACGAATATTTCAAGAAAGAGTCCCTACAGTTTGCTATTTTATGGAAGCTGAGTATGGCAATGAACTACAATTTTATTGCGCACTTAGGCGAATACCTGCCGTATCGTTTTGAAACGATTCGCGAAAAGGCCCTGAAAGAAGAACTGGCTGAAAAAGATGCTATTATCCAAAAAATGGAAATCCAGCTGGAGGTATTTAGGGAAACAATCAGGAGGCAATAAATTATACACGAATTGATTTTGAAATCCTTCCCATTAAGAAAAATAAGCGGTATGTTTGTAAGACAAAACTCCTCAGATTGGGGTGGATATGTCTGACTCAGTCAGACATATAAACTAGTTACTGGTAATGATATACCAAAAGACCTCAATTGCAATTTACGAGGAACAAACTAATAAAAATTGAAAAAAAACAAATATAATTCTACACTTAATTGAAAGTCAAAATTTTTATAATGTAATTTAAAAACCTTTTTTAGCGTATAAATAGATAAAATAATTATGATTAAAAATTTAATACTAGGCTTTCTATTTTTATTTGTTTCATCCTCATGTCAGAGAACGAATGATTATTATACTGACATTAATGATTCAAGTGTTGAACATGTAAAAATAAATGAATTAAAAGGTTTAGAGTTATCATTTTCAGCGATAAAGATTAACGAAAAACTAATAATAATTCAATATGTTAAATTATTGGATAGAACAACAAATTTAGAAAATATAGCTCTTTTTATAAATGGATTAGAAAATCCAATTTCAGAAAAGAAAGAGTATTATAGAGAGAGTGGTGAAAGATTCAGTTTTTATAAATTTGATGAAATAAGAGATTATTTGAACGGACAAATTAATACAAACACAACCGTCAATTATTATTATGTAGATCCAAGGATAAAAGATATGGATGATTTAAATTTTAAAGTTTTAATAAAATCTGATTCTCATACTATTAGCAAACAAATTACAATGAAAAGGCATTCTAGGTATAGATTTTTTTTAGAAGGTGCATAAATTACATTTGTTGATTTTTTAAACGTATTTACATATAACTATACCAAAATTTGAAAGAGGTTTGCCAAAATTAAAATGTACTAAACTTTGAAAATTAAACCGAAGATAACCGCAAAAATCACTACCAGTAACAGCTACTACAACGGATTTGGGCAATAGGTTTAATGGAAAGATGATTTTGTATTTGGGATGATTTGGCAAATCCGAAAATAGGGCTTAATTTAGTCCCAAACCCGCTGTAGTACCAGAACGTTAGCGGCAAACTAAAAATATTCAGTATGACAAAAGACTTTTTAATGTTAATTGCAGGAGCGGTGATTGGATTTATAATATCGATGATTACGATAAATTATCAAGAATATAAAGACCAAAAAAGAGCAAACAAAATTTGTGAAATTGAACTTTTTAAAATTTCTAAATTAATAACACCTTTTGTAAATCACAAAGAAGGTATTTCTACTGATGAAATACCTAATTTTAAGATGACAACTCAAATAGACATTTTTTTAAGTTTAAATGATAAATTAAGAACCAACGTTTACGATATAACAACAGATTTAGAAAGCGCAGAAAATAACAGAAAACGTGCATACTCACTTTTGAACCAACCAGATAAAATCAACGAACTTAATCTATATGGAATGTTATACCATGATTATCTAAAATGTGCTCAAACCAAAATTGAAGAACTTAAAGACAAACTCAAATAGTCAGCCATCAACAGCTACTACAACGGATTTGGGCAATAGGCTTAATGGAAAGTAGGTTTTCTATTTGGGATGATTTGACAAATCCGAAAAATGGTCTTAATTTAATCCCAAACCCGCTGTAGTACCAGAACGTTATGCGGGAGTTGTGCCGAAATTACGCAGATAAAAACAATCAGAAAATAAACATTTGTTTCCGCAGGAAGTTTAAAAAGCAGAAGCGTGACAATTGGGACTTTCCAGCAGAAACTTAAAAGTGGAAACTAACAACAAATAGAATCTCAAAAAATGCACATAATTTTAATTATTTTACCACTATTATTTCAAATTATTTTTGGCAGAAAAGCTATTGGAGGAGATATTAAATTGAGATTTGACACAATTTGTTTAATTAGTTTTTTTAGCCAAATCATATTTACGATCTTAGAATTTAATATTATTGTTTATTATCTTGAAAAGAACAATAATGCTTGTGGGATGCCATTAGTCGGACTTATAAATATTTCGTTATTATTTACTTTAATTTTATTTATAACAATGTTTATTCAATACCGTATTAAAAAGTTATATGGAAATGATGAAGAGGATGAAATTGAGGATGAAGATGATAAAATTGAAGACTATGGGAATGAAGAAGATGAATTTTAAGAAGATGAAATTCATTGAAAACAATAATTAAAACTAATATCAATAAGTTGGAGTTTGCCAACAGAAGCGTGAAAAGTAAGCGGTTAAATCGGAATTTCGACAAAACAACCCCCGCATAACAGCTACTACAACGGATTTGGGCAATAGGCTTAATGGAAAGTTGGTTTTGTATTTGAAAGATTTGGCCAATCCGAATAATGGGCTTAATTTAGTCCCAAACCCGCTGTAAGAAGGGCGAAAGCTATCTTGCAAAATCACATATGAAAGAAAATTGGCTTTTTATTAAAACTCCTGAATATTACGGAAATCCTGAGATAATTTAAAGTGAAATTCAGAATTTAAATTTTCAGTTTAATTGGAATGCAAAAGCAATGAATGTAAGGTTCAATGAAGTTTTAGATTCGCCAGTTATACAAGAAACAAACAAACGTTTGATTCAGCAATGAACTAAAATTTTACTGGAAAAACTAGATAAAACGCTATTTCTTTCACTTTACATGGACAATTATCTTGGCAGAATCATTCGAATAAAATATGTTGATAATAAAAAAATGATTTTATATGGTTTCCTAAATGAACCAAATGAAGTTAATGCTCTAAATTACATATACAATTCGGAAATAGTTATTAAGGCACCGAAATTCATATAACAATAAGCTAAGTAAAGAGCTTTACATACATTTAACAATGATGAGAAAGAAACAAATACTTGCCATAATCGGGAGTACCAGAGCTAATTCTTCCAATTTGAAGGTTGTTCAGTATTTAGCTGCACTAACAAAAGATCTTTATGATATCGCGATTTTCGAAAGAATAAGTGAATTGCCGCATTTTAATCCGGATTCGGACAATGAGAATCCACCATGCTCAGTTGTCGAATTCCGTCAACTCATTTCAAAAGCTGACGGAGTGCTGATTTGTACGCCAGAATACATTTATAGTTTACCGGGAAGTCTAAAAAATGCGATTGAATGGTGTGTTTCGACGGCCGTTTTTTCTCAAAAACCAATTGGACTCATCACAGCATCAGCTTCTGGGAAACGAGCCCACGAGGAATTGCAATTAATCATGAAAACGGTAGAAACTAATTTCACGAAGGAGACTACATTACTAATTAGTGGAATTAAGGGAAAATTCAATGACCAAGGTATATTGTCTGATACTGATACTATTGATCGATTGGTTAGGTTTAGTACCGCGTTTGGTTTTCTTATAAGTGATTGATATTTAGTAAAATATTCAAGTTATTAGATAAGAAGTTTTGTAGTATGGAATTATATTTATACATTTGACTGATTAGTCAATCTTTACAAAATGGATAAAAAAAGTATACTACTTGGCACTGCACTGCAACTTTTTGTTGTGAACGGATTTCATGGGACAGCAACCAGTAAAATTGCGCAGGAGGCCGGTGTTGCCAATGGAACGTTGTTTAATTACTTTAAGACCAAGGATGAACTTATAATGGCTTTATACCGTTCCGTTTTAAAACACATGGACGATTTTATCATTGAAAGAATGGAATCTCACTCGATTTCCAAAGCATCTTTTCGTTCTGTTTTTATGGAAACAATATCATGGTGTTTGGATAATCCTCTCCGTTACCAATATTTGCAACAATTCAATCATTCTCCTTATTTTAAATTGGTTACTTCAAAGGTGTTAAACCAAGATGAACACCCTCTTTTGGTTCTGATACAAAACGGCATTGATATTGTTCTTATCAAGCAACTCCCTATTTCTTTTATTTATTCAATATTTACTGCGCAAGTCAATGGCTTGAATTCCTATATTATTGCGAATGATTTGGAGAAAGATAAGCAAAGTGAATTCATTGAAGAGGCTTTTGAAATGGTTTGGAAAATGATTGAGGATTAATACAATATGAAATGACTGATTAGTCAATCTTTATTTTACAGACTATCATAAGAATCATTATCAACTTCGCTTTAAGATGTAATAAAGCTCCGTTAGCTCACTTAGATTATATTTCCGCTTTTTTTGGAATAACTTTATTATTCGTATAAGTAGTTAAAAATCAATTGTATGATGTTTTAATTTAATGGTTATTTGTTAGTTTTTTTGTAAATTAGCAGGTCAAAAAAGTAACACTACCCCCATTTCTGTTTTTTTATATTTTTTTGCGAAAGCGACTAAAGTTACCGAGGCTTTACAGTGCTTTCAGCAATAATTGCGGAATAATAAACCATACCGAAAAGCGCAATTCTTATGTCGTGTTTTTTTTGGGTTGTTGCCTCGAATTTTTGGGTCGAATGCAAACTGCAATAAAAAACGGAGTAGCCGAAAACCAAGCAGAGTAGGCATAATTTAAAATTAAAATAAGATGAAAAAAACTTTTCTAATGATGCTGTCAGTAATTACACTTACAACATTGATGTCCGTACAGACTGCCAATGCACAGGAAGCTAATTCGCCCTGGCCTGGAGTCACCAAAAAAGTTCTATTTGACAATGAGCATGTTAATGTTTCTGAAGTAACTTTTGCACCTGGTGCCGTTGCCGACTGGCACTCACATCCGCAATACACTGCTTATGCGAAAACCGATGTTAAAATGAAAGTGGAAATAAAAGAGAAAGAACCTTCTGTTGTGGATTTAAAAGCAGGGCAAGCGATTTGGTCTCCTGCGGTAACACACAAAACCTCTAATGTGGGCAAAAAGCCTTTTACTGTAATTGTTTCTGAAATAAAATAAATACTTTACATATCGTAAAAAAAAAGGAATCAAAAGACGAAACCCTTAAATATAAAATTGTTTTAAGGGTTTTTGTATAAAATATTGAATTTCCAAAATAGGTAGCTATGCATTATTTGCCAATTTAAGCAACTTTAATGTTGCTTCTGTGTTTTTGTATTGTCTTACTGTAAAAAACGAACTAGAAAGACTTTAAATTAGCTTCTGTTTGGATGTAAACTTAATTTTATCGGAAGAAAATAAAAAAAACCACGAATAAACCTTTTTCTAGGTCTATCAGTGGTTGCTATTTTTTGAAATTTTAGATTTTTTTACAAAGATTGAATCAAGATCCAAGCTTCAGGATTATCTGTTTCTGTTATAGTATTTTTTTCTTTTTCCGCTTCAGCAAAAGTGGAGTAGCTTCCATATAAAACGGGGTAAAGTCCGTTTTTATTTATTCCCAAAACTCTTGCTTTAAAACCTTTGGCAATTAGTTGATTGTATCTTTTTTGGGCGTTAGCTTCGCTTCTGAAAGCGCCAGCCATAATGTGATACGGTAACTTGAGCTCTTCTTTTTCTTTATTGGATTTCAAAGAAAGGGTTACAGCCGGTATTGGCGTTTGGATAAAGAAAGTAGCTTCCTGAATTTTATGTTGCACTTGTTTTTGGACAGCCGTTTCTACCAAAACTGTTTCAGAAGCTATTTGGTTTTGATACATTGGATAACCGATAGTGCCAGCAATTGACAATCCAATTACAAAAATAGCGGCATATTTAAGATAAGGACTTCTTTCTCTCGTTTCTGGAACAAAATTGAATATCGGTTTTTCTTCCGCTAGTATTTCAGTTGGTTTTTCGAGTATTCCTTCGGTTTTTACCACTTCTATTTCTCTTTTCACTGCTGGTGAAACGAAAGAAGTTAATCCAAAAGATTGTGCTAAATAATTGGTTTGCTCGTTAGGAGTAAAATGGATATTATTTTCTGCTGTCAAACTTAGAACGCCAATGTTTTTTATTATAAAACTGCGATTTTCTTGTAGCGTTTTTTTCCAATTCAAAACCTCATATTCGATAGCACTTACTGCATAATCGTATGAAGTTCGTTCCGCTTGGGCAATATGATTGGCCAATAACCCATCATTGTTTTTGATATGGGAATTAAAGGATATCATTTTTTTTGGTGGGAAAAAAGAATGAGAGTTTTCAAGCAGTTGTGCCGATTGGATCTCGGTCAGGAATGCTCCAAAACCAGGAACCGTTACACATTGATAACGGTATAAAAGCTGCGCGATGTAAAGTTCGATTTTCATAGTAACAAAGTTATGCAACGGGAATAGTTATCAAAATTTTATTCACAATTTTTATTAACAATCTGCATGTATTACAAAATCAATAGATTACTGATTTGTTTTTTGACGAATCCATTTGTAAAGTGGTTTTAGTGTTTCAATTTTTTAAAATATAGTACTTATTTTTTTACAAAAGAATGTTGTTTTACTTTGAAATCTTTTTAGATTTCAAAAATTTGTCTTATAATTGTAAGATATGTCAGAGGAAAATTTATTTCATTTAATGGCTTTATTACGGGTAGAAGGAGTAGGCGATATTATGGCCAAAAAACTACTTACGCATTTTGGAACTGCCGAAAACGTTTTGAATGCCAAATCTTCGCAACTTGCCGCCATTGGTGGGGTGGGTACTGTTTTATTGAAAAACTTTAAAGACAAATTTATTTTCGAAAAAGCCAAACAAGAATTGGATTTCATTCAACGGAATGATATTGATTTACTTTACTTTCAAGACGAAAAATATCCAGAGCGATTAAAACATTGTATTGACGGACCTGTTTTATTGTTTTCTTCAGGAAATATCAAATTAGACAAACGTAAAATTATCAGTATTGTCGGTACACGGCAAATAACTTCTTATGGAACAGAATTTTGTCGAAAATTTATCGAAGACTTAGCTCCATTGGATCCTATAATTGTAAGTGGCTTTGCTTATGGCGTTGATATTGTGGCACATCAGCTGGCAATGGACCATAATTTACAAACCATTGGAGTTGTAGCTCATGGTTTGAATCAAATTTATCCCAAACCGCACAAAAAATATGTTGCCAAAATGGAACAAAATGGCGGTTTTATGACTGAGTTTTGGAGTACTTCCAACCCGGATAAAGAGAATTTTGTTCGTAGAAACCGAATCGTTGCTGGAATGACCGAAGCGACTATTGTGATAGAATCTGCCGATAGGGGCGGATCGCTCATAACCGCCAATATGGCCAATGATTACAACCGAGATGTTTTTGCAGTTCCAGGTCGTACAACCGATAAATACAGTCAAGGATGCAATAACTTGATTAAAACCCAAAAAGCAAATGTACTCACCTGCGCCGCGGATTTGATTTACAACCTAAATTGGGATATTCAAAAAGAAGCCAAATCTGTTCAAAAACAATTGTTTGTCACCCTTGATGACGACGAGCAAAAAGTTTATGATTATCTTTTGAAGACTGGCAAAGAGTTGATGGACATCATTGCCTTGCATTGTGATTTTCCAATTTACAGAATTTCGGGGTTATTGTTGAATATGGAATTAAAAGGAGTGATAAGGCCTTTGCCAGGGAAAATTTTTGAGGCGATCTAATGCTATTTCGTATTTGGAATAGTTGCGGGAATCGAGTCATGCTGCTTAATTCTACTTCTAAATATTTTTTTTATACTATTTATTTTACTGTCTGTTTTTTTTCATTTCAGTTTTCATTTCAGTTTTCATTTGTTCTACTAATTTTTTTATTTGTTCATTGGAAGACATAACATTTTCTGTTTGGGCTAACCACTTATCAAAGTTCTTCTTATCAATCTTATAAAAATAACCTTGTAAAATATAAAACGCATTTTCAGCAACATATGTTTTGTCAGGACAAACTTCCAAAGAATTTCTGTAGCTATCTATTGCTGCATCTATTTGTTGCGTATTTACCAATGCATAAATATATTCTTTGTAAATGAAGGCATCTGTAGGATTTATAATTAGAGCCTTTTTTAATACTTCAATAGCTTTTTTATAGTGTTGCAAGCGATTATAAGAGTAGGCTAATTGGACAGACAATCCTTCATATTCGTTATTAATTTTAGATGCTTTTTCTAATAACTCCATTGCTTTTTGATATTCTCCCCAAGCATTGTAGATAGAACCCCAGCTGTACAATTGTTCAATTGAGCCTTCTTTCAATTTATTTAAGTTTAGCGAATCAGGATCTTTGCTTATTTTTAATTGCTCGAAATTTGCTTCAGGTATTATAGCAATAGGGGTTTTACTTGGATATAAGGGGACTTTTATCGAAGAGTTCTCTTCGTTTGGATATGCTTTAATCTTTCCTGTAGAGTCAATTTTTAAATTACCTCTATACTCAAATGTAAGGCCTGCTCGCGAATCCACGTAAATGAAACCATACTTATATATTCCACCATATTCCTCCGGAAATACAACCCATTTTTTTTCACAATCAAGTATTATTTTGTCAAATGTTAACTGTGCGGATGATGTAATGCTAATCAGTAAAAAGAAGGTGAAAAGGAGGTTCCTCATGATGTAATTTTTGGATCTGATTTTATAAAATAGGCATTATAGACTTTCGTCTTAAAGGACTTTAGTTATTTTGTAAATATAAATGATTTATAGCTAAAATTTATTTTGAAAGAAACGTAATCAAATTATGAAGTTGGCACAGCAATAACTTTGATAATGATTTAGGTTAGATTGGGTGCAAAAAAAATTGCAGATGTTAACTAAAACATCTGCAATCGTATTTTAAAAATCTAAAATTTCTATTTTAAAGCCTTATAAAGTATCTCAACAGGGTGAAGTGCTTTTCGGCTTGTTCCGTCGCTTATTTGATGTCTGCAGCTTGTTCCGGAGGCAGATATTAATGTCGCGTCTTCTTCAGAGCGGATTGTTGGGAATAAAACCAATTCACCAATTTTCATCGAAATGTCATAATGTTCTTTTTCATATCCAAAAGAACCCGCCATACCGCAACATCCGCTTGGAATATTTAGAACAGTATAGTTTTTTGGCAACATTAAGATTTTTTTAAGCGGTACCAATGATGACAAAGCTTTTTGGAAACAGTGACCGTGCATACGGACTCTTTCAGTGCTTTGCGTAAACGAATCAGATGTGATGCGTCCTTCGTCTAATTCTTTGGCCAAAAACTCTTCGATGAGCATTGCTCTGCTGGAGAATGCTTTTGCTTTTTGTTTCAGATCACCACGGCATAAATCCGGATATTCATCTCGGAATGATAATATAGCTGAAGGTTCGATTCCAATTAAAATCGCGTTTTCCGGTATTTCTTTGGCGAAAGCCTGAACATTTTTTTCTGCTAATTCTCTGGCTTCTTTCAGCATACCTTTTGAAAGATAGGTTCTTCCGCTGATACCAATTTCAGGAATCACTACTTCATAGCCCAAACGGTTAAACAGTTTAACGGCAGTCTGACCAATTTCGACATCATAGAAATTCAGGAATTCATCGTTGTAGAGATATACTTTTCCCTGAATGAAATTCCCTATTTGTCTGTAGTTTTTGATCCATTTTGCAAAGGTGATTTTATGCATTAATGGTAACGATCGTTCGGTGGCAAAACCGGTTGAACGTTTCATAAGATTTCCTATGATTCCTTTGGAACCAAAATTATACAACCACGGCAATGAAGCAAAAAATTGATTAATTTTTGGGGTGTTACCAATTAATTTCGAACGAAATTTTACTCCGTTTTTATCATGGTATTGTTGTAAGGTTTCGGCTTTTAGTTTCGCCATATCCACATTCGATGGGCATTCGGATTTACATCCTTTACAGCTCAAACACAAATCCATTACTTCGAGTAAGCCTTCATCGTCAAATCTATTTTCTTTGGTAGAGTTGTTAATGGTTTCTCTCAGAATGTTGGCTCTGGCGCGAGTGGTGTGTTTTTCATCACGGGTTGCCATATAACTTGGGCACATAGTACCGCCGCTTTTCTCGGTTTTGCGGCAGTCACCAGATCCATTGCACATCTCGGCAGCACGCACGATTCCGTTGTGTTCGGAGAAATCAAAATAGGTTTCCGGCATTGGAGTGTCTTGACCTGGAGTATATCTAAGGCTAGTATCCATCGGAGGTGTATTTACGATTTTGCCCGGATTGAAAATTCCCCAAGGATCCCAAGTATTTTTAACTTGGATAAACATTTGGTAGATTTCTTCTCCCAGCATCAGCGGAATAAATTCACCGCGAAGTCTTCCATCGCCGTGTTCTCCGCTTAGGGAACCTTTGTATTTTTTAACCAAATGAGCAATATCAGTTGCGATAGTTCTGAAAAGTGCTGCTCCTTCTTTGGTTTTTAAGTCAATAATCGGGCGAAGGTGCAATTCTCCAGTCGCTGCGTGGGCATAATGCACACAACTCAGGTTTCGTTCTTTTAGAATGGCGTTGAAATCTTCGATAAAATCAGGTAAATCATTTACGTCAACCGCTGTGTCTTCAATAACGGCAACCGCTTTGGCATCACCGGGAATATTAGATAATAATCCCAATCCTGCTTTTCTCAGGTTCCAAACTTTATTGGTGTCTTCGCCCCAAACAATCGGGAAGTGGTAACCAAGGTTTTTGGAACGCATCAGCTCTTCCATTTCTTGGGCGGCCTGAATAATTTCTTCTTTCGAGTCCCTTAAAAATTCAACAACCAAAATCGCTTGCGGATCACCTTCCACAAAGAATCTATTTTTGCTTTGTTCGATATTTTCTTTGGTGCATTCTAGGATATAATGATCGATTAACTCAACGCTGTCTGGGTTGAATTTCAATGCCTCAAGATTGGCTTTCAATGATTCGTTGATGCTATTGTGGTGTACGCAGACCAAACCAGCAAAAGGTTTTAGTGCATCAACCAAATTCAGTTTAATTGCTGTCGAGAAGAACAAAGTTCCCTCAGAACCGGCGATTAATTTACAAAAATTGAATTTCTCGGTCGGATCGCCAAAAGGCTGGCTGTCGGCCAATAAATCCAAAGCGTAACCTGTATTTCTTCTCGGAATAGTTTTTTTAGGATAATTTTCGTCGAATAAAGCTCTGTTGGCAGGAGATGACAATAATTCTTTAGTCTGAACATAAATGGCTTGTTCCAATGGACTCACTACATTTATACCGTTGCATTTGTCTTCAAATTCGGCATTGGTCAAAGCGCCAAAAGTAACTTCGTTTCCGTCGGCCAAAAATCCTTTGATTTCCAATAAATGCTCACGTGTAGAACCGTAAATCACAGATCGTGCTCCACAGGCATTGTTCCCCACCATTCCGCCAATCATACAACGATTACTGGTAGAAGTTTCCGGGCCAAAGAATAATTTATAGGATTTAAGATGTAAATTGAGTTCGTCGCGAATCACTCCAGGTTCTACCCAAGCGGATTTTTCAACCGGATCAACCGAAAGGATTTTGGTAAATTGTTGTGAAATATCAACCACAATTCCATTCCCGACAACCTGTCCAGCAAGAGAAGTCCCGGCCGCACGCGGAATTACACTGCTTTTGTTTTCTCTGGCAAAAGCGATGATTTTTTGGATATCTTCTTTTGTTTTCGGAATAGCTACCGCCAACGGCATTTCTTTGTAAGCACTAGCATCAGTGGCATAAAGTGTACGCATGGTGTGGTCGTACAGTAATTTTCCATCTAATTGCTTTTCAAGACTTTCAAGGTTCATTTTATTTATGATTGAGGATTAACTATTGTCGATTGCTGATTTGTTGTGACGAATAAATCAGCAATCAAATATCAGCAATCGAAAATCTGAAATCTTAATATAGAATTCTATATCGAATAGTATTTGGAATCTTTTTTAATTTTTTCTCCAAATCTTTGTTATGGAAATTATCAATATCGGTAATTACATACCCCAAAGTTTCGTTGGTTTTCAGATATTGACCCAAAATATTATTGTCGTATTCTAAAAGTATATTATTGATTTGTGCCAAAATACCTTTCACGTTTTCATGGATATGCATGATTCTGTGGGCACTTTGAAGTTCAGGAAGCTGAATTTCAGGAAGGTTCACACTTCCATAAGTCGTACCCGTGTTGATGTAATTAATTATTTTGTTGGCAACATAATGTCCAATGTCTTCTTGAGCTTCTTCGGTGCTTCCTCCAATGTGTGGAGTCAATATTACATTTGACATTCCTTGTAATTCGGATACAAATGGTTCGTCATTGTTTTTCGGTTCATAAGGGAAAACATCGACAGCAGCACCGTGTATTTTACCGCTTTTTAAGTTGGCTACCAATGCATCAATATCAACAACGTGTCCTCTGGAAAGGTTTAAAAAGATAACTCCCGGTTTCATGTATTCGAAAGCATCGGCATCGATTAAATTTTTATTGCTGGCGCGTCCGTCAACGTGCAAAGAAACCACATCCGAAAGGGCCAATAATTCTTTCAAAGAAGAACATTTTTTAGCATTTCCAAGAGCTAATCTATCGACAGCGTCATAAAAATATACTTTCATGCCTAATGCTTCGGCGACAATAGAAAGTTGTGATCCAATACTTCCGTATCCAACCAAACCTAATTTTTTACCGCGAATTTCAACACTGTTAGTAGCCGATTTATCCCAAACACCAGCATGCATCAGTTTGCTTTTTTCGAAAGTATTACGAACTAACATTATTATTTGTCCCAAAGCCAATTCTACTACCGAACGCGTATTACTGTAAGGCGCATTGAAAACGGAAATTCCTTTCATGCTACAAGCATCCAAATCTACTTGATTTGTTCCAATACAAAAAGTACCAACAGCATGTAGTTTTTTGGCATGTTCCAAAACCTTGGCCGTGACATGTGTCTTGGAACGAATTCCAAGTATCGAAATCCCTTTTATTTTTTCGATTAATTCATCTTCGGATAAAGATCCTTTGATGGTTTCTACATTATAGCCTTCGTGTTCGAAGATTTTAACAGCGTCTTCATGAACATTTTCTAATAACAAAACATTGATTCTGTTTTTTGGATACGAAACAGAAGCCTTATAGGATAGTTCATAAAGAATTTCATCCAATGACGGCGCTATTTGGCTGGCTTTTTCAACCACAATTTTTCGGCTTACGTTTTCAGTGAAAGCAAAAAATTTGGATACTGCTCCACCCTCAAGTGTTTCATAATCGGTATAACCATCACCTATCATAATCGCTTCACCAGAAAGGTTTAATGATTTGATTTTTTTTACTTTCCCTTGGTTTTCGCACAATTCATCTTTCTCGTCAAAACCAATAATATTTCCTTCATGGTCAAATTTGAACGTATTGGCTAAAACGTGCTCTGGTTTGATCCCGTATTCCTGAACGATTGGGATGATAATTTCCTTAAAACCGTTTGAAATGATATAAATGTTTTCGGAGTGTTGTTTGAAAAACGTTCTATTTCTAATAACCGATGCGGTCACTTTCTTTTTTAATTCTTCAATTACGCTGCCGATGTGATCTCTATTGGCTTGCAATAATTGGATTCTTTGAGTCAAAGATTCTTTCAAGGACAATTTACCTTCCATTCCTAGGTCGGTTAATCGTTGAATTTCGCTTAATATTTGGACCCCTGCGGCACTATCTTGGTAAATTACTTCGCATAATACATCTAGTGCTTCGACTTTCATAAAAGTACTGTCAAAATCGAATATAAATGTTTCCTGATTTTCTGTCATCTTTTTACTGTTTTTCACAAATAGAAGTTATTTGTCAATTTTTTTTCAAAGATAGCCCCTCTATTGGTTTTCTGAAAATTTATTGGTATAATACTAAACAGTTTAACGAGAATTGAGATTATTGTTATAAATTATCCCTTTGGTTGGATAATTTTAAATTTAAACCTCTAAAATCAATTTTAAATTTTGTTTTATTTATTTTAAATTGATTGACCAAAGCTGATTTTCGCAATAGGAGAGCGATATTTCTTAAAAAAACCTATAACTTGTCGTTATTCTCTACACAAAACAGAGAATTTGACAAGTTATTGGTTTGTTTTTTGTCTCTAATTTTGCAATTTCACATCGGTACTTTCGAATATTTTATCGGCAGATGAAGCGACAAAACCTTGGTACAGATTACCATCAGGCGTTGCATATCGTAAAGCAAATTCATAGTAGCAAGATGGAATTTCAAAAGAACCTTCTTCAAATTTAATTGTGTATAAATCGGCTAGCGTACTGGATTGTTCTAAAAATTGCTCAGGCGTTCCTTTTATTTTTCCACCCGAAGCGTTTAGTTTCCACCCCTTTTCTTCCAAGAATGCATTCAATTCTTCCAGTTTTTTAAAATTCTTAAGTGCATTTACATTAATCGTGAAATGATTCGCACGGAAACCATAGATATACATCCAGGCTGCATATTCCGATTCTTCAAGTAGTGATTTGTATATCGCCTGTGAATCGGATTTCCAAAAAGTGCTGTTTAACGCTAATTCGGGATGATTAAATTCATTAGGGTCGCAATCATCCAGCAATTTTTTTACTGTATTTTGCAATGATTCTGAACATTTTTCTAACTCTAATTCAGAAATAAAAATTCTCGGGGCATCTTTGTCAGTAGTATGTTCGTAGTGTTTTGCAAACAATTTTTTGGATTCAAAAACATATTCTCCACGGGCTTCGTACCCAACGCTTAAGAAAATTTTTTCTAACACATCAATGTTGACTCTTTTGTCACTAAATGTTCTAATCGCAACATGATCATTTTGAATCGTTTCGCCTTTTTCTTCTAGTAGAGTATGTATTTTTTTAGCAGATGGGGTTATTTCAGCATATTGCTCCCATAGTTTCGAAAGTAGTTGATTTTTGTCCATTTTTGTCTGTAGTTTTAAATTGTAATAATGACACAAAACTAGATAGAATTCTGTTGAACTAACATATTTATGATCCGATTATTTATAAATGAACATTTTTGAATATAAATTATGTAATTTTGACATTTATTTAAAGGCTTTTAGCTTTAGAATTGTCAATGTTATAGTTTTCAACACATTATTTAAGTTATGGTAAACTCCAAAAACAACGAAAATACTGATTATTTAGACCAAGAAATCATCAGAAAGCTCAGTGAGAACGGGAGAATCCCTTTTTCGGAATTGGCCAAAGAATTAAAAGTATCCAATTCATTGGTACATTTGCGTGTCAAAAAATTGCAGGAATCGGGTGTGATTGCGGGTTTTTCAGTAAAATTGAATGCAAAAGCGAACGGTTTTGAAACCATAACGTATACTGGAATTGCCACGAAAGAAGCCCGTTTTGCCTATTCAATAGCCGAACAATTAAAACTGATTCCTGAGATTGTGGAATGCCATTGGGTTTCGGGTAAATATGCTTTGTTTATCAAGATTGTGGCGGCCAACAACGAAGAGTTACGCAAAATTATCTACGAACAAATCCACATTATTGAGGGAGTGGGAGGAACGGATTCCTTTATCTCTTTTGGTTCCGCTTTCGAGAAAAACTTGCCGATACACTAGGAATTTTAAACACGAATTTCACTAATTAGTACGAATCAGTTCGTGAAAATTAGTGAAATTCGTCTTTCTTGATTAGTAATTCCTTTAATTTTTTGCAACTAAACAATCCTATTTTCTTCTTCATTAAGTTCCTTTTTTTCTATTATAAAAAAGAGAAAAGTACCGATCGTTAATGTAATAATACTTAGCACCCAAAGGAAATACCCCAATTCTAAAGATAGAATTTTTGCTAGTGAACCACTTTCAGATCCAAGTATTTCAGTCCAAAATGAAAAACTAATTGCCAGTAGTAAAGCTATACAACTTAAAACAATTGCTTTTTGATCATTTCTTTGCAGCATAATTATTGCATATAAACATAAAGGATTTGCAAGCCAAATAATCTCCTCCAATAATCCTCCACCAAAAAAAGCGATGCTTCCTGTTAGTAAGTAACTTATGGATGCTGAATCTTGAGATTCTCCATGGTAATATATTTTTACTGCATTTTGAGTTAAAGAAATAAAGAACAGAAGTAAGCTAACATTTATGGTTATACTCTTAATTCTTTCTGATTCCATTTTTTGACTTTATGTTTTGATAGCTTGATTGTTATTTGACTTCAAGTTGTTCTTTAAACTTCAAAGCCCAATTTCTCTCTAACTCTATTCAAAACACCAGTCGCGACAGTACTTGCTTTTGCAGCTCCTTTTTTCAATAAAGCATCTACTTCCAGAAGGTTGTTGATGTAATAGTTGTATTTTTCTCTTTCAGTTTTGAATTTTTCAACGATCAATTCAAACAATGCTTGCTTGGCGTGACCGTAACCGTAATTTCCGCCTAAATAATTAGCTCTCATTTCTGCGATTTGATTTTCGTTTGCCAATAATTTATACAAAGCAAAACAGTTGCAGGTATCAGGGTCTTTTGGAGCTTCGAGTGGAGTACTATCCGTTTCGATGCTCATGATTTGCTTGCGCAACGCTTTATCATCCAAGAAAATATTGATAAAGTTATTGGCAGATTTACTCATTTTTCCGCCATTTGTACCTGGAATCAGCATGCTGTCTTCTTGGATTTTGGCTTCAGGAATTACAAAAGTTTCTCCCATTTGGAAGTTGAAACGAGAGGCTACATCACGGGTAATTTCCAAATGCTGCAATTGGTCTTTTCCAACGGGAACAAATTCGGCATCGTATAATAAGATATCGGCAGCCATAAGCATTGGATACGAAAACAAGCCAGCATTAACGTCTTCCAGTCGATCGGCTTTGTCTTTGAAAGAGTGAGCCAATGTCAAACGCTGAAAAGGAAAGAAACAGCTCAAATACCAGGATAATTCTGCAGTCTGTGCTACATCCGACTGACGGTAAAAAACTACTTTTTCGATGTCCAAACCACAAGCCAACCATGCGGCGGCAGTACTATAGGTGTTAGCTCTTAATGTTTCGCCATTTTTTATTTGAGTAATGGAGTGCAAATCGGCTATGAAAAGGAATGATTCGTTTTCTGGTTTATTAGATAATTCGATTGCTGGTATAATTGCGCCCAATAGGTTTCCCAAATGTGGAGTTCCAGTGCTTTGAACGCCTGTAAGTATTTTTGCCATTTTTATTTGTTTAAATCTTCTATGATTGTATTGTGGTATACTATTTTTCCGCAAAGTTAATTCTTTTGCTAAATTTTCCGCAAGTTTCCTTACTTTTGACTTTATGTAAGCCGCATAATTTTGAATTGGTCAGAAAAACCAAGGACGATTTGCAAATTATTTATGACCGTTTAGAACAATTATTAGCTACACATGAATAGTATAAAAAAAATATTTTGGGCCGTTTGGCGGGTTTGGTTTTATGTGGTAATGCTCATTCCAATTCTGATTATGCTGCCTTTTTTGGTCGCTTCTATATTGACTGAAAGCGGTTATCCCTATTTTTTCAAAATGTCTCGTGTTTGGGCGAAGTGTGTCCTGTTCGGAATGGGTTTCTATTATAAAGTCGAGAAACTGGGAAAATTGGATCACAATAAGAGTTATATGTTTGTGGCCAATCATACTTCTATGTCGGATATTATGCTTATGCTTGCCGTTGTTGACAATCCTTTTGTTTTTGTTGGGAAAATGTCTCTCGCCAAGATTCCATTGTTTGGTTTTTTCTACAAAAGAACTAGTATTTTGGTAGACAGAACCTGTTCTAAAAGCAGAATGAAAGTATTCAACGAAGCTCAAAAAAGAATTGATAGAGGGCTAAGTATTTGTATTTTTCCGGAGGGAGGAGTGCCTCACGATGAATCTATTTTGCTGGATACTTTTAAGGATGGTGCATTTCGTTTGGCTATAGAACATGCTTTGCCGATTGTGCCTTTGGTTTTTGCCGATAATAAAAAAAGATTATCCTATACTTTTTTTAGTGGTAGTCCGGGTTTGATGCGTGTAAAGATTTTGCCTTTAGTTGAGACGGTTTCAGATACAGGTGAACCAATGGATAGAAAGGAAGTACGTGAGCACGTTCGTAAATTGATACATGATGAGTTAATTGAGTTTAAAAAGCTTGATAAATTGAAAGTAAGAAAATAAAAAAAGACCGTCGCGTTTTTTGGAACGAGACGGTCTTTCCTGTTTTTATGCGTTGGCTAATTCTTTGATGTGATTTTTGATCTTCACTTCCAGTTCATCTGCCAATTCTGGATTGTCTTTGATTAGGGATTTAACAGCATCGCGACCCTGTCCAAGCTTGGTATCTCCATAACTGAACCAAGAACCTGCCTTTTTGATAATTTCAAATTCTACCGCAAGATCTAAAATTTCACCTGTTTTAGAAATTCCTTCACCATACATGATGTCAAATTCAGCTACTTTAAATGGCGGCGCTACTTTGTTTTTAACCACTTTCACTTTAGTACGGTTACCCAATACGTTTTCACCATCTTTAATCTGGGTAGAACGACGAATATCCAAACGTACCGAAGCGTAGAATTTTAATGCATTACCACCGGTAGTTGTTTCTGGGTTCCCAAACATGACACCAATTTTCTCTCTCAATTGATTGATGAAAAATACTGTACAATTGGTTTTGCTGATAGTACCAGTTAATTTTCTCAAGGCTTGTGACATCAAACGAGCGTGAAGACCCATTTTTGAATCTCCCATTTCGCCTTCAATTTCACTTTTTGGAGTCAATGCTGCTACCGAGTCAATAACAACGATATCAATGGCTCCTGAACGAATTAGGTTTTCTGCAATTTCTAATGCTTGCTCCCCGTTATCCGGTTGTGAGATGATTAGATTTTCGATATCAACACCTAGTTTTTCGGCATAATTTCTGTCAAAAGCATGTTCCGCATCTATAAATGCAGCAATTCCTCCAGCTTTTTGAGCTTCAGCAATTGCATGTAAAGTCAATGTTGTTTTACCAGATGATTCTGGTCCGTAAATTTCTATAATTCGTCCTTTTGGATAACCACCAACACCTAAAGCCAAATCAATACCCAAAGACCCGGAAGAAATCGTTTCCACTTCCTCAATGGCTTTGTCCCCCATTTTCATTACAGTTCCTTTTCCGTAGGTTTTATCTAATTTGTCAAGTGTAAGTTGCAACGCTTTTAACTTAGCTTCTTTCTCTGAACTGCTTTTTTCTTTCATCTCTTTTTTTTGTTTATTCGGTTTTCCTTTGTTTTTATATAAATGAAGGAGTCTATTTTATTTAATTTTCGTAAAAATACTTTTTTTTTTTGAAGTATCAAAAGTTGTTTTCTTTTGACAAATAAGCAGATTTACGTCGTTTCGAATTGTTATCTCGTATAGCAAGAACTCGAAATCATTAAGTCCTTTTACTTGCGTTATCGGTCAGGATATTCTGTTGCTGTGAATTGTTTCTATTTATTTGATGCCGGTTATTAAGATAGTTTTGTCTTTTACGTGAACAAAGCTTTTAATTCGGTAGCATCATGAGGATTCATTTTGCCAGCCAAAACTAAACTTAATTGTTTTCTTCTCAATGCAGCATCGTAACGGAGTTTTTCCAATTCAGTTTCAGGTTCGATTAGCGGAACTTCTACGGGTCTTCCCGTATCATCTACAGCTACAAAAGTATAAATAGCTTCGTTTGCTTTGGTTCTATTTCCAGATTGACGGTCTTCAACCCAAACGTCTAAATATATTTCCATCGAACTTTTAAAGGCTCTGGATACTTTGGCCTCAATAATGACAACACTACCCAATGGAATGGATTTATTGAAAGCCACATGATTGACGGATGCTGTTACACCTATACGTCGGGAATGTCTTCCTGCTGCAATGCTGGCTGCGCGGTCCATTCTGGCCAATAGTTCCCCTCCAAATAAGTTATTCAAAGGATTGGTTTCGCTCGGTAAAACCAAATCGGTTAATATAGTTAAGGAGTCAGAAGGATGTTTTGATGTCATACTTTTTTAAGGGAATTATGTTATTTGTTATGTTTTAATTTAGCCAATATACTGCCATTACTGATGGTATGAAATATAAAACAATGGTTCTTGCACCATCATAATCTTTGGCCAAACGTTGTCCAAAGAGAAGCATAATAAGAGTGATGCAAGAAAATATTGCACCATATAATCCGTAGATTCTACCACTATTTACGGCTATTTCTATTGCTCCTACCACACATAAAATACCAGAAATTAATTCCAGTATTAATACATTTACAAGAGCTAATGGGACTTGATTGCGTAAAGGAGTTTCGGCGAAATGTTCTTTAAGCCAATCGATATTGTCTTTCCAGTGAAATAGTTTATCCTGTGAAGATTGTAAAAAGGTAATTGCTAAAAAAACTAAAATTAAAATTGAGGCAATATTGTTCATGTGGTTCTATTTTTTATGTATTAAACGTGTTAATTTTATGGATAAATCGGTTAAAATTATTTTGGCATTACCATTGCGTTCAATGTGATACATCGCATCGGACAACTCTTTAAATATTTCTGAAATGTTATTTCCGTTTACAAAGGGAGCAAAGTTCTCCAGTTTAAATTTCTCAACTTTGGGTTCTATGTAAACAAGCTTTTTCGTTTCATAATTTAGCAACAAAGCTTGGCGGAACATTTCAATACAAAACTGAAGGAATTTTTTTTGGGTTTCTCTTCCTAACGTTGCTATTTGTTCGCTCCATTCAATGAGATCTTGTATAGCAGCGGCGTTTCCTTTGGCTTTAAAAGCGGCCCGAACCCAAGTTACAAACCATTGTTCAAACGGTAGTGCTTCATGGTCATCATATAATAGGTGTAATGCCTTACTGTAATTCCCTTGTGATTGGTGAGCAATTTTTAATGCCTGTTTAGGTTCAATCTGCTCTCTTTCGATAAGTCCATTTGCAATAATTTGTTCACTCAGACTGCTAAAATGAGTAATTTGGCAGCGGGAGCGAATCGTTTGAATTATATCTTCTTCGTTTTCAGAGATGAGAATGAAAACGGTTTTTTCGGGTGGTTCCTCTAGTAGTTTCAGTAATTTATTCGAGGCGGCTATATTTAATTTATCCGCCATCCAAATAATCATTATTTTGTATCCTCCTTCATATGATTTTAAGGATAGGGATTTTAAAATGTCCTGTGCGTCATCAACACGAATTTCTCCTTGTTTATTTTGAACCCCCAATTTTGCATACCAATCAAATAAACCTCCGTAAGGATTTTCTAGAATAAATTGCCTCCAATCTGCAATAAAGTCGATGCTTTTTGGTTTTATTTTGACTTCATCAGTAGTGACAGTGGGATATATAAAATGTAAATCAGGATGGGATATTTTTTGAAATTTAAGGAGGCATGTTTCGTTTAGTCCCCCTTTACTATTGCATAAAATGTACTGTGCATAAGCAATGGCCATGGGTAATGTCCCTGAGCCTTCCGGTCCAATAAATAGTTGTGCATGCGGAATCCTGCCTAAATTGGTGCTTTTAACCAAATGGTTTTTAATGTATTCTTGTCCTATAATTTTTGAGAATTCCATTGGGCAAAGATAGAAGAAAATGATAGTTTCAAAAATTTTCTATTGTAAAGTTTGGAATCGCGCTTGTCTTTAAACTCGTGAAAAACATAGGAGTTTACTCTATTTTTTATGGTTTTTGAACAGAAATATGTTGGTAAGTTTTGTATTAATTATTTAAATAAATTTTTTTCGTTTGTTTTTCTTGTAATTTATTAGGATAAATACTATTTATTTATTTAGTTTTTTAATATTTTAATTTTTTTTTGCATCTTAATTATTCCGATAAAGTGCTGATTTTACTCGGTGTAATGTATAATAAAGTGTGTTTGGGCTTTAAAATTATCTTTATTTTATGCTTCTAGACTTGCAAATTCAATTTAATTGTATATTTTTGTTTTATTAATTAAAAATCCAAGATATGAAAGGGAAAATTATTTTTTTCAGTATTTTTATGTTAGCATTAAGTTCTTCTAAATGCATCGCACAGGCAAAGCCAAACATGCCCAAAAGTATCATTAGTACTAGTGCTTCAATTCGTACTTATTATGATGATAAAACACTGAAAGCAATGTCAAAAGGAGAATTGGTTGAATTGTACATAGAACGTATGAAAGTAATTATCAAGATTTTACCTAATCTTGCTTTAGCTTCAAAACCAGGCGTTACTATGACAGACTTAGGAATTCCTGATAATGCTGACAACAGAAAAGCCTTGGATTTGCAAGGAGAAGCTACTCAAACGTATATTGATATTTCAGTAGATTTCTTAAGAAAGATGTTACCCTATTCTGATAAAGGACAAATCGTTACAGCAATTTTGTTTTATGAGCAAACATTGAAATCATTACATGATTTTGATCAGCAATAAAAAATAAAATTTTTAGAAAAATTTAGCGTTTTTCTAAGTTTGATCTTAGACCCATCATGGGTGAATAATACTCTAAGCCTACAGAGATTGAAATGTTAATAATACTTAATACCCCCAAACCTATGAAAACTAAATTTGTAATTATATGGGTTTTTCTTGCAGTTGTTTCCAATGTGAATGCACAACAGGAGAAAGGAATATTTGGACCAAGCAATTGGTTGAATAACTGGACAGAATTCAAACCAGGTAAAGCAGATTATGGTGAAGCTAGTCAGATACTTGCGGGTAACATAGCCGTAGATACAAAATTGTCCAAGAGAGATGTTTACATTATACAGGGAAATGTGTATGTTACAAATAATGCTATACTTACTATTGAGCCTGGTACTGTTATTATTGGTGATGCAGAATCTAAAGGTACTTTGGTTATTACCAAAGGTGCTCAACTGATAGCCGAAGGTTTGGAAACAGATCCGATAGTTTTTACTTCAAATAAAAGTATAAAGAAAGCGGGAGACTGGGGAGGTATTGTTATTCTTGGAGATGCACCGATCAATAAGTTTGGTAGTTATTCTTCTGTTAATTATGACTTAGATCCTTCTTTAACAACTTATGGAGGATTAAATCCGTCAAGTTCTTCTGGCGTTTTAAAATTTGTAAGAATTGAATATGCTGGAAAAAAAATAAGAGGATCAGAAAATTTCAATGCTATTCTTTTGGGTGGGATTGGGAACAAAACAATCTTAGAAAATATTATGGTGAGTTATGCTGCAGGAGATTCATTTGAAGTTCTTGGAGGTGAGCCCGTAATGACTAAAATGGTCTCTTATAAAGCGAATGGAATTGATTTTAAATTTACTTTAGGTGCTCAAGTTAAGATTGATAATTCATTAGCTATTAGATCGTCATATCTAACAAGTAGTAATGGCTCTCGTTGTTTAGACGTTTCATCATATATTAAGAAAGAAGACGTAGATTTTACTAAGAAGCAAACACTTGTTGCAGCTACTAATCTTACTTTGGCTAATGATAGTGACAATATTGACGCTGATGTTAAAGCAGGACTTGTGAAAGAGGCTGTTTATGTTGGTGAAAATAGCTCATTAATATTAAGAAAAAGCGTTATTTCTGGTTTTAATCCTGCAGTAGTATTGGATAATAAAATAGAAATCAATGACAAAAATCTTAAGAAAATTCGAATAGAAGAAATGTATTTTAATTTCTGTAAAGGAAATATTTTTACAGAAGGTTCATTGGAAAATGAAGATTTAGAAAGTTACTATGGAAATAGCGTTTTCTTCAATTTGTATTCTAAAACATCAAACTTAGAGACTTTTAATGACTTTGCAAATCCTAGAAGACCTGATTTTAGATTAGCTCTTACTAAAATTACAGCTTCTACTAAATAAAATCAAAGTTATTTGGACTAAAGAAAAATGAAAGTTAAGCCTAAAGTATAACAGGTTTAGCTTTCATTTTATTACTTAAAAAAGCTGTTTTTAATTGGCTATTTTTAATTCCAATTTAGTATAAAAGAGTTTAGCCTAATGATTGGTTGATAACCCAGTGATGATTTGCAGATTCCATATGCCCTTATGAAAAGCAATAAATATCAACATATGAAAAGCAAACCTACTCCTTCTTTTTCTTTTATAAAATTTATGTTTTTTTTGTTGTTGTTGGTCCCATCAACGCAGTATGTATTTGGGCAGCAAATTACTCCCAAAGCATTAAAATTTAATCAAATATGTGCAGGTGGTCCGCATCCTACAAAACCTGGCGAAATCTTCAATGAATATCAGGCTTTTTTTTCTATTACAGGATTTGCTTCAGATGAAAAATTTTATGTTGAGCTTTCAGATCCTACGGGTTCATTTGCAACCCCGACAGCTACAACTGTTCTAACTGCACTCCCTGGGACACCACTAGATACTGCTACAGATAAAACACTGACTTTTGCTGTTCCAACTAATTTAGTTGGCTCCAATCTTTATAAATTAAGAGTGGTAAGTGCTTCGGGATTTCAAAGTGGTCCTTTTACTATTTTTAACACATCTAGTACCAAAACATTTCCCGCCTATTATAAAGCCTATACTGACGCATTTGCAATTAATAGCAATCAGTCTGCAGTTAGTTTTTGTGCAGGTGGTAGTGCAACACTTACGGTATTTAATCCTACTCCTGAAATCCCAGATTCTTCTCCTGCAAACTATCCTCAATTAAAATATTCTTGGTATAAAGATGATGTTATAATTCCAGGCGAAACGACTACTTCTTTATCCGTAAATACAGCAGGTGTTTATTATGCTAAAATTGATTATGGTGGTTGTTCGGATGATAACTATAGTTCACAGAGTGTAACAGTCTCGGTGTCAACAGGTGCTTCATTTCCAATTGTTTCGAGTTTAGGTAATCCATTATGCGGCAGTCTTGGAAATACAGTTTTGTCAGTAACACCGGGAAAAACTTATATATGGAAAAAAGATGATGTTGTCATTAATGGTGCAACAGCTCAAACATATTTGACTAATGTTCCAGGAATTTATACTTGTGATGTTGATTTTGGAGGTTGTAATGCTAAAGGTACTATTGATTTGAAAGTATTAGACATTACAAGTACAATTAATGTAGAGGCAAAGAACTTTATTATCGAGGGGGAAGCACTCAATGTTACCACCACTACCACTGCAGTCTCTCCTACCTACCAATGGTTGTTTAATGATCTTGTTATACCAGGAGCCGATAAAAGCACATTAAATGTATCCGCGCAAGGGAAATATAAAGTAATTATAACAGAAACAACGAGTTGTATAATAACTGATGAATTTCCTTTTGAGGTTTCGTTTAAGGTAAATCTTAACGTTGCTAAAATCCCAAATATTGTAACGCCTAATGGTGATGGAGTAAATGATACCTGGATTATTCCTGATGAATATATTTCTGGAACTAATACGCATATTTTGATTTTAAATACTTTGGGAGAAATTGTGTTTGAGACGAACAATTATGATAATTATGCAGGATGGCCACAAACTGCTATAGAATTCACTAACTTCAATCCTGTTTATTATTATATAATTACTCCAAATGGCGGGTCTGCCAAAAAGGGTTCGATAACTCTTCTGAAATAATATGAAAAAAATTTTACTAAGCGTTTTCTTTTTTTGCTGTTCTGTACATGTTTTCTATGCTCAACAAGAAGACGGTGTTGTATCTTATGTTATCCCACCAGGAAACTCTTTAAAATTTAATTCGTTTGTAATTAATCCAACGTTCAGTTTTGTTAGGCAGCAAAGTGCCTATGTAACTTTGTTTAACAAAAGTCAATGGATAGGTTTTGATAATGCTCCAAAAACTTATTTGCTAAGTTACTCTGGTCGTTTTAGAGAGAATGAAGGTATCGCTCTAGGTGTTTTTCAACAGAATCAAGGTGTACTAACTACTTTTGGTGCACTTGCCAATTTTTCTCACAATATTTTATTACAAGAAGATAGCAACTTGACGTTTGGTATGAATTTGAGTGCCTACAAAAGTGGTTTAAACAGTGGTAAAGTTATTTCTAATATTCCAGATCCTTCACTTGATAATATCCCATCAAATACTTTAATGACAATTAGTCCGGGAATCAATTATGGGACTGCTTTCTTTGATTTTGGTTTCGCCTTCAATAATTTGATTACTTACAATCTTGATTCTGGAATTTTGAAAGACGATCCAAACAAGGGAATTGAAGGTCATATTATGTATACAGGTTTTATTGATTCCTATGGGTTTTTTGATAGGAGCAAATTTTCAGGGTTAATTAAAACCGAAGTGCTTAAAGATAAAACTATTTTTTCGGGTTCTGCTATGTTTACAATTCCAAAAGGAATTTGGGCTCAAGCAGGTTACAATTCGGTTTTGGGTATGACTGCTGGTTTTGGTCTTAATGTAACTCCAAAAATTGCATTAGAATATTCTTACGGAATGGGGTTAGGTGATATTTCAGAATTAGGAGCTTCACACATTATTGTATTAGCTTATAAGATAAAGAGTAAAAACTTTGATTACGGAGATGACGAAGAAGAAGGTGCTCTAATTGAAGCTGCACCAATACAGAAAAGCGTTGCTGCTAAACCGAAAGCAGATACTAAGGCAGCTGCCGATGCGCGAATTGAGAAACAAGCTAAAGTAGCTGAAGAAAATAAAGCTAGATTGGCAGCAGCCTCCAAAGCCAAAGCTGATGCTGCAGAAGCTGCAGCTAAAGCTAAATTGGCAGCGAGTACTAAAGCTAAATCGGATGCAGAAGCAATTCAACAAAAAAATAAATTAGCGGCCGATGCTAAAGCTAAAGCAGATGCCGCTGCTTTAGTACTAGCGAGCAAGAAAGCTGAACCAGTTAATAAAACAAAATTAGGAGCAGATGCAAAAACTAAAGCCGATGCTGATGCTTCTGCTAAAGTACTTGCAGATGCCAAAGCAAAAGAAGCTTCTAAGGCTAAATTAGCTGCAGAATCGAAAGCAAAAGCTGATGCCGATGCTGCTGCCGCTAAATTAGCTGCGGATGCTAAAGCCAAAGCTGATGCCGATGCCGCTGCGAAACTTGCTGCCGACAATAAAGCGAAAGCAGATGCTGCCGCAGCCACTAAATTAGCTGCAGAATCGAAAGCAAAAGCTGATGCCGATGCTGCTGCGAAACTTGCTGCCGACAATAAAGTGAAAGCTGATGCCGATGCTGCTGCCGCTAAATTAGCTGCGGATGCTAAAGCCAAAGCTGATGCCGATGCCGCTGCGAAACTTGCTGCAGACAATAAAGCGAAAGCAGATGCCGATGCAGTTGCCGCTAAATTAACAGTGGATGCAAAAGCCAAAGCCGATGCCGATGCCGCTGCGAAACTTGCTGCCGACAATAAAGCGAAAGCAGATGCCGATGCCGCTGCCACTAAATTAGCTGCGGATGCAAAAGCCAAAGCCGATGCCGATGCCGCTGCGAAACTTGCTGCCGACAATAAAGCGAAAGCAGATGCCGATGCAGCTGCCACTAAATTAGCTGCGGATGCTAAAGCCAAAGCCGATGCCGATGCCGCTGCGAAACTTGCTGCCGACAATAAAGCGAAAGCAGATGCTGCCGCAGCCGTTAAATTAGCTGCGGATGCAAAAGCCAAAGCCGATGCCGATGCCGCTGCGAAACTTGCTGCCGACAATAAAGCGAAAGCAGATGCTGCCGCAGCCGTTAAATTAGCAGCGGATGCAAAAGCCAAAGCTGATGCCGATGCCGCTGCGAAACTTGCTGCCGACAATAAAGCGAAAGCAGATGCTGCTGCAGCCGTTAAATTAGCAGCGGATGCAAAAGCCAAAGCTGATGCCGATGCCGCTGCGAAACTTGCTGCCGACAATAAAGCGAAAGCAGATGCTGCCGCAGCCGTTAAATTAGCTGCGGATGCTAAAGCCAAAGCTGATGCCGATGCCGCTGCCGCTGCGAAACTTGCTGCCGACAATAAAGCGAAAGCAGATGCTGCCGCAGCCGTTAAATTAGCTGCGGATGCTAAAGCCAAAGCTGATGCCGATGCCGCTGCTAAACTTGCTGCCGACAATAAAGCGAAAGCAGATGCTGCCGCAGCCGCTAAATTAGCTGCGGATGCTAAAGCCAAAGCTGATGCCGCCGCTCAAGCAGAACAGGATAAAATTGAAGCTGCAGCAGCTGCAAAACTTGCTGTTGAAGCATTAGCCAAAGCCAAAGCTGATGCAATGCCTAAGGATGAATACGGTAAGTCAATGGATAATTTGACCAAGACACTCGAAGATTCTAAGCGTAAACAGCAACAATTGTTAACTCGTTTGGATGCTTCCGTGGCCAATAAGCAAAAGGCATTGAAAGAAATGAGAGAAGAAAATGATTTAAGTGATAAAGGTATTGTAAAAACTACAGTAGAATTCAAGAGTACTTCTGCAGAAAATGCCGAACTTGAATCTATTAAGGCACAAATTGCCGAGGTAAATAGAGCTCAGGCAGAATCTTTGGATGAGTTTAATAGACTTTATGCTGAAAGACTTAAAAAGACTCCAAAAAATGATTTTATCAATCAAAATTATTTAAAGACTATTGAGAATTTAAAAGCGGAACAGGCAAAAGCGGAGCAATCTAACGCTTTAATGGCTGCTAAACTTGAACAAATCAAAGTAGAAACTGAAATAGAGAAAAAACGTAGAATAAAACGCGCAGCTTCGTTGAACGATCAAGATCGTTATGCTCAAGATTTAGCTACTTTGAAACGTATAAAAGAAACTACTAAAGTGAGTAGTACTCCATTAAAAGCAGAAGATTTTGATTTTGGTGATAATCAAGCTAACATGCAGATTATTAAGAATAATAAAAATGTAGAGAGTGGTTATTATATAATATTGGCCGTTCATAGTGATGTACAAAAAAGAGACACTTTTGTTACCAAAACTGTGGCATCTGGACAACCAAATGTAAACTTCTTTTATGATGTAAATTCAAGTAAATATTTTATTTACAACGATAAATTTGATAATTTGGAAGAAGCTACACAAGCATTAGAAGCAAAAGGTAGTAAGGCTTATAATAGCAAAATGGTTATAGTGAAAATTGAGAAATAATAAAACTCCGTTTGTTTTATTTTAACATAAAATACTTTGTGATACTATTTGATATTGTTTTAATTTGTTTAATTTTAACTTTTTATGTTATAATTTGTAATATAAATCACATTATAAACTACTGTTTAAGAGCACTTAAACTAAGGTTCATTTTAAAATAATCATTTTTAGAATTGCTTTTTTGGATAATAAAAAGGCTTTTTTGCACTTATTGAGTTATAAAATTGCATTTAATTAAAATATTTTATTCGGTAAATTTATTCAAACGCCTCAATGAATAAATTATTGCTGAAAGACATAAACACATAAAAACTATGAAAAAACCTACTTTTTCAAAACCTATTCATTGGATATTATCTCTATTTGAAAGTTTATTTCATATAGAAGAGTTTTATTGTGCTTCAACCAGGAGAGAATTTAGAAATTGGAGTAAGCCAGTTTTTCAAAGAAGTACTTTTTCAACAATACAGTATAGAGCAATTTTTTTGCTATTCTTTTTCTTTCTAATAACTACTCTTTCCAGTTTTTCTAATTTAGGAATATCAGCTTCATCTAGAATTGGTATTATTAACGTCAATGCAAAAAAAGATGTAGTACTGATAGACTCGTTAAAAAGTAAGTTTGCTGGGACTACTAAAGAAGCTGCGGTTTTCAATGTCGCAATCACAAATCCAGTTATTAAGTATGCACAATTACCGTATGCTGGGCAAGTTTCAATTTGTCCAAATGACGGAAAAGAATTACCGAAATTATTTTTATGTGGGGGAAATGATTCTCGACTTATTGAAACTGGAATAACAGATGCGCAATCTATTACATGGGAAAGATTTATTTCGGGAGGAAGTTGTATTACTGTTTCTAATAGCGATTGTGCTAATGAAAGTGCAGCTGCATCATGTTGGGCTCAAATTGCAACTGGAAAAGATTATTTGGCAAATTCAGCTGGACAATTTAGGGTAAAAATAACCGACAGTGCAGGAACTCCCTATGTTTTTTATTTCAATGTATATCAAAATAATTTAGTCCCTACAGCTGTTGCTAAAAATGACATTGTTAAATATGGTGCTAGTTGTAAAATTGATGGTAAAATTACGGTTGGAGGATTTGGCAGTGGTTATGAGTATAGTTTTACTACTGGTTCAACTCCAGGGACTTGGCAGGATAGCAATGTTTTTACCACAAGTACACCAGGTACTTATACAGCATTTATTAGAATAAAAGGTATAGTAGGTTCATGTGAGTTTAAAGTCATAAACCTTGAAATTAAAAGTTTAGATTTTGCAGTTACAACCTCTATTACTTCACCGAAGTGTAATGGTGGTCTAGGTAGCGTACAAGTTATTACAAATGATGTAAAACAACAATATATCTATAAAATTTTTAATAGCGCTAATGTTTTAGTAAGTTCTTCTGGTACTACAGCTAATCCAGATTATACTTTTACCGGTTTAAGTTCGGGTACTTATAAGGTTGAAACGTCTGTAGTTGGATCATCGTGTATGGTAGATACCAAGACAAATGTTATTGTTGCTAATGCGCCTACTTCTTTAACATCTACTGCAAGTATAACAACAGCCTTGACGCCTTGCAATACTGGCGCAATAACAATTACTGCAGCAGGAGGAACTTCACCTTATAAATATTATGTTGACATTGATGGTGCTGGATTTGTAGAAAATCCGACTAAGGTAATTATAGTTTCTAAATCGGGAAATTATGTTATTCGGGTTGAAGATGTTAATGGTTGTTCTGCTAGTAATACAACAGTAATTGTTCCCGTAGTTGATAAACCTGTTTATACTATTAGTAAAGTTGATGGAAATTGCACGGGATCATTAGGACAAATTTCTATAAATGTAACCGACACGAAAGGTTATACTATGGGGTACAGTATAGATAATGGTACAAATTATTATACAACTAGTGTATTCTCAAGTCTTACCCCAGGAATTTACAGTGTAAAGGTGAGATATAAAAAATCTGGCAGTACTTGTTATGACCCTGCAGTTACAATTACAATAGGAGCTTCAACTGCTCTAACTGCCTCAGCGGGAGTTGCAGAATTATCCGGTTGTGGTCCCGTAGGAAACGAACTTCAAGGGAAGGTTAGAATTACAAATCCTCAAGGAGGAACTACTTATCCAGCTCCAAATCTTTACAGATACAGCTTTGATAATAAAGCGACTTGGATAACATCAAATGAAGCGTTTATTAGTCCTGGAGGTCCGTATACATTTTATATCAAAGATGCAGCTGGTTGTGAATATGCCATGGGAGGTATTGTTTTAGATCCTAAACCTGCCGCTCCAACTATTAGTGTCAATGAACCTGTCTTTAATTGTGATGGATCCGCGACGAGCACAGTTACCGTTACTAACAGTGGAAGCGGAGATCCAAAATTTAGTTATGATTATTATATAGATGGAGTACTAAATACCAGCACACCTTCTAATATTTTTAAAAATGTAACTCAAGGGGATCATACTATAACTGTAAATTATAATGTATTAAGTGTTTCAACCTATAGTAATTTATTGCAGGAGGATTTTGGGAAAGGTGGATTTACCACAACACCAGGTATAAATCCTGCATATTGCTTTGAGGATGAGGCTACTACTCATCTTTTGCCTGGATATACGTGTAATACGGATCAATGGATTAATGATGGGGAATATGCGGTAGCAAGTTCTATTGTAACTACTTTTGGAGGTACTTGGCTTGTTGCCAATGACCATACATTGCCGGATGATCCAAAAGGAAGATTTTTGTGTGTAAACGTAGGGGGAACTGCTGGTATAGGCGGAATTTTATATAGTAAACCTATCAAAGATGTTATCCCGAATCAACCCGTAATTATTTCTTTATGGGCAGAGAATTTGATAAAATCAACTAAAACTAGCTATGACGATCCCAAATTAACTATTCAATTAGTAAATAATTTAAATGGTGTAGGGGGTACAGAAACTATTGTTGCTACGACTCCAGTAGCTACTCCTTGGGTTGTTCCGAAATCAGATAAATGGGAATACAAAGAATTATCATTAAATCCAGGGGCTTATACTAATTTGAGTTTTGTAATTAGATCCTACAACAATGAATTTAATGGTAATGATGTACTTATTGATGATATTTGGGTGCGTCAAATACCAAAATCGTGTAATACAATGGCTTCATTTCCTGTAATTGTCGATGGCAGTAAAGCTTTTTCTGCTTCCATAACAGGTTATAAAGATGTTAAATGTAATGGGCAACAAAATGGTGAAATTACTTTATCTGCCAAAAATTTTAATCTGCCTTATGGTTTCGATTATTCGATGGACAATGGTGTTACTTGGGTAAACAGTAAAGTTTCTCCTGTAACTGTAACAGGTTTGACAAACAAGATCTACAATATAAAAATCCGTTTTGACGCATCAACAGGAAGCTGTAGTTTCCCATTCTCTCAAGAGATAAAAATGCCTTCTGCTCTAACAGTTTCTGCTTCTGTAACCAAAGTGGCTACTTGTAAAACAGGAGCAACAATTACAGCAGTGGCTAAAGGAGGAACTTCACCTTATGAGTATGAATTGAGGCAGTCTAATGGAACTACTGTAGTGAAACCTTTTAGTAGTAATGGAGGTGTTTTTACTGATGTGCCGACTGGTAATTATATGATTTTTGTTCTTGATGCTAATTTGTGTACCACTTCAGTTGGGGCTACTGTTAGTGTAACTGCGGCAACACCACCAGTGGCTAGTTTAGATGCCACAACCGATTGGTGTTATACAACTGCTAATCCTGCTACTTTGGTGGTAAATGCCAGCAGTGGTGTTGGTCCTTATACTTATGCCCTAGATGGTAACGCACCAGTCAATTCAAATACTTTTAGCAATGTAGCGCCTGGTACACACACGATTATAGTTACTGATACTAATTTGTGTACAGCTACTATTTCAAATATTAGTATCGCTCCTCAATTGCAATTGAATGCTACATTAGCACAAGATTTAACGTGTTTGGTAAACGCTTCAATTACGGCTACTGTTGTCGATGGATATGGTGCACCTTACACATACACTGTTTCTCGTAATGGAGGAGCTTCTACGGTAGTTTCTTCTTTCCCTTATGCTGCTACTCTTTCGGGAACATATGTCTTTACTGTAACCGATAGCAAAAGCTGTCCAGCAACTAGTAATGCCATAACTGTTACTCCAAAAACAACGCCAACTTTAACAAGTGCTAAAACCGATATTACTTGTAATAATGCTAATGACGGAACTATAACCGTTACTGCAGCTAATGGTTTTACGACCACTTACACTTATGCTATTAAGTTAAGTGCAGCAGCGACTTATACAACACAAACTACAAACCAATTTACAGGTTTGGCAGCTGGTACTTATAATATTAAAGTAATTGACAGTAAAGGTTGTGAGTCTGCAGTGAGTAATGTTACTATTGTGAATCCAACTGTAGTTGGAGGTACTATTAGTGCAACCGAATTAGCTTGTAGTTCCACAGGCGCGATTCCAGCAGTTGTGACTGTTAATGGTTCTGGGGGAACAGGATCTTATGAGTATAGCTTTAATGGAGCCACTAGTTTTAGTTCTGACAACACATATTCTACTTATTCATCAGGGACAGTAACTGCTTACATCAAAGATAAAAATGGATGTCAATTTGGACCATTATCAATTATAATTAATCCTAAGGTGTTTATTACAGGCATTGATGTGTTTTTTGAGACAGGTCTAGAGTGTCCAGCTTATGAAGCGCATGTTAAATTTCAAGCGGTAGGTGGATTATCACCTATACGTTACCAAATTATTTCTGGACCTTCAGGTTTTAGTTCTGCAGTTGTGTCAGATGGAGAATTTAAAAATCTTAAACCAGGAGATTATATTTTTAGAGCTACCGATAAAAATGGCTGTAGTTTTGAACGACCTTATCATGTAAGCGATGTGCCAGATATTGTTGCGGGAGGTTCTGTGCTTACTCCAATTAAATGTTTTGGAGATAAAGGAACAATTCAGTTTACAGTTAATGGAGTAAAAGATAGAGGTTACGATTATGTAATTAAGAATGCTGCTAATGTAATTATTCAAACTGCTAGCAATGTGAGTGAAACAGTTACTATTATTAATGTTACTAGTCCACAACCAGCAGGAGTTTACACTATTACTGCGACAGACAGAAAAACCACTTGTCCTGCAACTTACAGTATAACTCTTACCCAACCTTCAGCAGCGTTGTCTATTACAAGTGCAACAGCAACGAATGTAAATTGTAACAACGATAATTCACAAATTACGGTTGTTGCCTCCAATGGGACACCAAATTACACTTATGCTTTTGCAAAAAGTCCATCGACGGTTCCAACTTCTACTTACGGTACAAATCCTTTAACGGTAGACACCAATTCTGGGGTTGATTTAGTTTGGGATGTTTATGTTAAAGATGCGAATGATTGTACAATTAAAAAAACGGTTACAGTTATAAGTGACGCTATGCCAGCGATTACGAGCGTTGTAGTTGGAGGGCAATGTACTGCTTCAGGAAGTGGATTTACTATTACCGCTACGCCATCTGCTACAAGTTTAGCACCATTAACATATGGAATAGCAGGCCCAAGCGGAGCTTTCCAAACAAGTCCTATTTTTACTGTATCAGCTGGTACTTACACCGTTTATATCAAAGATAAAAATGGTTGTATAGTTGCGGCACCGGCTTCAACAACGGTTTATCCGGAATTGATAGCAGGATCTTCAGTGACTAAAACATTAGATTGTTCAGCCAGTCCAAATGCAGTCATTACAGTTACAATTGCTGGTGGAAAATCGCCTTTTACGTATACCGTTAAAAAAGGTTCAGGAGCGGCAAGTGCAGCAAGTTCACCAAGTGCAGCTTTAAGTTTTACTTATAGTGTTAGCAATGCCAATGCAGATGCATATACTTTTGTAATCACAGATGCCAATGGTTGTACTTCTACTACATCAACGACAGTAAACCCAATTACGAATCCTACGGCAACACCAACTCCTACACAAGTTAGTTGTAATGGTGGAGTGGATGGTACAGTGAGTTTAGCTGGTTCAGGAGGATCTGGCGGTTATACGTATAGTTTTAACGGAAGTGCCTTTACCGGAACCACAAGTTATTCTGGATTATCAGCGGGAATAGCCTATCCATATCAAGTAAAGGACAGCAAAGGTTGTGTATCCACAGCAGCTACTATTACACTTACCCAACCAGCAACTTTAGCAGCTACTGTAACAGAAGTTCCATTTAGTTGTAATACAAGCAATGCGAAAGTAGCGGGAACGGTAACTATAAATGCACCATCGGGAGGAACAGGACCATTTGAATATAGTTTCAACGGATCAGGATATGGTTCGATTAATGTTTTGACTTTAAATGATAACGGAGCAAATCAGCCTTATACATATTCTGTTAGAGATTCAAAATTATGTACTGTTTCAGGATCGGGAACATTATTGAAGTTGAATCCTCCAACGGATTTAGCTTTTGCCAATGCGGTTATAACCTGTACTGCAACGTCTACTACAGTTACAGTAACAGCAACAAATGGAGTTGGAACATTACAATACGAGACTATTACTCCTTCACCAATAATTAGAGGTAAACAAACTTCAAATTCATTTGCGAGCTTAACAGCAGGAACCTATTTGTTTAAAGTGACGGATGCTAATGGTTGTTATTATACCGAATCCTATGAAATTAAGGACGTTGTTCCAATTGCGATTTCAGGTAATGTTGACACGAATGTAAAATGTAATGGCGATTCAACAGCCAAAGCAACTTTTACTGTATCAGGGAATGCTACAGTTGGTGCTTACACATTTGCATTAACTGCAGGAACATTAGGAACAGGAACGCTTACACAGTCTGGTAATACGCTAACATTAGCCAATGTAAAATCGGGTACATATACTGTTAGAGTTACAGATACAGCAACGGGTTGTTTCAAAGATGGAACAGTGGTTATTACCCAACCTTCAGCAGCGTTGTCTATTACAAGTGCAACAGCAACGAATGTAAATTGTAACAACGATAATTCACAAATTACGGTTGTTGCCTCCAATGGGACACCAAATTACACTTATGCTTTTGCAAAAA
>NZ_JAHWYN010000001.1:0-3691 GCF_019351435.1 Flavobacterium taihuense | reverse complement strand
ACAGGAACGCTTACACAGTCTGGTAATACGCTAACATTAGCCAATGTAAAATCGGGTACATATACTGTTAGAGTTACAGATACAGCAACGGGTTGTTTCAAAGATGGAACAGTGGTTATTACCCAACCTGCAATTGCTTTGTCAGCATCAGTTGTAAAAGTTAATGCTAACTGTAATGTTGCTACTTCAAAAGTGACTGTAACTCCAGCAGGAGGAACTGCTTCTTATACGTATGCTTTCAAACAAGACGGTGTTGCGCCAATGGCAACAGATTATGTGGCCAGCAATGTGGATAACTTAAATCCAACTACAAATTCCAATTGGGATGTATGGGTTAAAGACGCTAATGGATGTACTTTTAAACTAGATGTTGCAATAGTTAAAGATCCTACTCCATCGATTACTGCTTCTGCAGTAGGTCAATGTTTGGGAGTGGGCAGTTATACTATTACAGCAAATGGAACTGGAGGAACAGGGACATTAACGTATAGTATTGATGCAGGTGCTTCTTATCAAGCTGGAACGACATTTGTAGTAACAACTTCAGGTTCTTATATCATTCGTGTAAAAGACGGCAACGGATGTACAGCTGATAGCGCACCAGTAATTGTTGCTCCACAATTAACGTTGTCTGCAGTATTAAATAAAAATATTACATGTAGTGCTCCAACGGCTGCTCAAATCACGTTGACGGCGACAGGAGGTACAGGTCCTTTTACATATCAGTACAAAGAAGCTGCAGGTGTTCTTACCGCTATGGCAAGTAATGTGTTTAATAGCAATACTGCAGGAAGCTACACCTTTAAAGTTACTGATACTGCAACAGGTTGTACCGCTGTAACTACTACAGGTATTGCTATTACAACACCTGTAAATCCAGATATTACTGCAGTTTCACAAACGGAAACCATTAAATGTAATGGAGATTCTACAGCTGCTATTACGATTACTGTTGATAATACTAAAGGACTAGCGCCTTTTGTGTTTAATGTTTTAAATACTACAACCGGTACTAATTATGGTACACAAACAGCAGGTTTAGCAGCAGGTAATTATACAATTACGGTTACCGATGCAAAAGGATGTACAGATACCTTTCCTTATGTTATTAATCAGCCTTTAGCTATTACTTTTGATTTGACTAAGGTGGATATTACATGTAACAATCCGGGAGGAACTAGTTTGGGTTCAATTTCTGTGGGAAATGTTGCTGGTGGAACAGCGCCATTCAAATATTTTATTACGAATAATTTTGGTGATGTAATAGCTGGTAATCCTTTTTCTGCAGTTACAAATGAGAATCACACTTTTACGATTATCAATTATGGTTTATATACGGTAGACGTGGTCGATGCTAATGGATGTAGCTTGAGTAAACAAATTACAATAGCGTCACCTCCATCAGATTTAACAATTGATATTTCTTCATTTACTTCTAATTGTACTACAGGAGGTACTGCGGTGGTAAAAGTTGTTTCATTAGTTGGTAGCCATAATTATGAATTTGCTATATTGCAAACTAATGTTGCTCCTTATGCTCCTCCGGCAGCTTATTTTCCTGCAGATGGAGGAACTCCTGATGTTAGAACATTTACAGGGCTTACACCAGGTGTAATTTACACTTTTGTTGTACATGACCTTACGACAAATTGTTATTATGTTAAGAGTGCTGATTTTCCGATTGCACCAGCTTCAACATTAACTTCAACAACGGTACCCAATAATGTTACATGTAAAGGTGCTAATAATGGAAGTGTAACGTTCACTATTTCAAATTTTGACGCTACCACTACTTCTGTAAATTATAGAATTTACAAAGCTTTCAGTAATGTTGCTGTCGGTGCTAGTGTTAATGTACCAGTTACTTTTGGAGTGCCTAAAACCGTTACATCACCTTCGCCAGGAACTCTTGCTCCTGGACGTTATTATGTTGAATTTATTGAAAACGGATCAGGAGCATTTAATGGATGTAAGTCTGCCTCTGCGCCTTTCGATATTTTGGAATCATCTATAGACTTAAGTGTTTTGGCTTCGTCAACTAAAAAGGCTAATTGTACTGATTTAGGTATTATTTTGGCTCAAGCCAAAAACGGTACAGCTCCTTATAAATATCAAGTAACAAGTTCTGCAGTTTTTCCTTTAGCCACAGATCCGAGTTGGGTAACTGGTAATACTTTTACTAAAGTAGGCTCTATAGGAGGAACTCCATATTATGTTTATGCTAAAGATGCGTATGGTTGTATCAAACAAACTACTGTAACTGTATTTAAGGACGTAGATCCTACAATTACTGCACCAGCCCCTATTTGCTATGACGGTAGTACGGCATTTAATATTTCAATTACAGGTACTGTAGATCCTTTGATTGTTGGTGCTGCTTCATATAGTGTAAATGGAAGTGCTTTTCAAGCTTCGCCAAACTTTACTTTTAACGCAGCTGGAACCTATAACTTAGTGATTAAAGACGGGAATGGGTGTTCAGCAAATGTGAATTATAAAGTATATCCTAAATTGCAGTTATCCGCTGCATTAACTACAGCTTTAGATTGCATTGGTTCTCCAGATGCGGTAATTACTTTGAGTACAACAGGTGGAAATACGACACCGGCAGCTAACTATACTTATGAAGTAAATAAAGGTGCTGGTTTTGTAACTGCAGCTAATCCGTATACAGCTACTACTGCAGGAACTTATGTTTTTAGAGTTACAGATGCAAATAACGCAGCAGTTTGTCAAGCAACAAAAACTTTTGTTTTAGACCCAATACCAACTACCGTATTTACAACAACACAAACCCATGTAAGTTGTAATGGAGGTACTGACGGAACTATTACTGTAAATGTTACAGCAGGCGAAGGTCCTTATGAATATCAATTAAATACCGGTTCATTCCAAACTTTAAATGAGTTTGTTGGTTTGGCAGCTGGAACTACTTATGTGGTGACCGTTCGTAATGCTAGAAAATGTACTTTGGCTTCGGTCGCAATAACAATTACTCAACCAGCAGTTTTGGCAGCAACTTCAGCTATTACTACACCATTGACATGTGGTGCAGGAAATGTTGCTCAACCAGCTACAGTGACTGTGACTGCTACTCCAGGTACAGGAACATCTCCTTATACCTATAGTTTTGATGGAGGTAATAATTATTCTTCAACCAATACTTATCAATCATATGTGGGAACAACATTTAATGTTTATGTAAAAGACGCGAAAGGCTGTATAGTTACACTGACAAATGGCGTGAATATCCCAGCATTAGTTGCACCAACAGATTTGACATTTAGCACAACAGTTCCCGTAACTTGTTTAGTAAACGGAACAGTTGTAATTACAGGTCACACAGGTGGAGTGGGGACATTGCAATATGAAACTATTGCTCCATCGCCTGTTATTAGAGGACCACAAACCACAACAACATTTGCTAATTTAACTCCTGGAACTTATTTGTTTAAAGTTACGGATGCCAATGGTTGTACGTATCAAGAGTCTTACATTGTTCAACCGGTAACAAATATTACGGTTGCAGGACAATTAGTAAGTGATGTTACTTGTAATGAAACGCCTGCGGTTTCTAATGGTGCTGTTACTTTTACAGTTGGAAACGTTAAAACATCCGGTGCATTTACATATGTGTTCTTGCAAGGTAGTGGAGGCACAATAGTTAAAACAACTAATGCGGTCACGTTAA